>JBKEBY010000044.1:0-88811 GCA_047973445.1 Pseudomonas sp. | reverse complement strand
TCACCCTGCTGCGTAACGGCAGCGAGGAACAGAAGCGCTACTACCTGCCGAAACTGGCCAGTGGCGAGTTGCGGCTGCAATCGATGGGCGTGACCGAGCCGACCACCGGCACCGACACCACCAAGATCAAGACCACGGCGGTGAAAAAGGGTGACAAATACGTGATCAACGGCCAGAAGGTGTGGATCTCGCGCATCCAGCATTCGGACCTGATGATCCTGCTGGCGCGCACCACGCCGCTGGCGGAGGTGCAGCGCAAGGCCGACGGTATGTCGATCTTCCTGGTGGACCTGCGCGAAGCCATCGGCAACGGCCTGACCGTGCAGCCGATCGCCAATATGGTCAACCACGAGACCAATGAACTGTTCTTCGACAACCTGGAAATCCCCGCCAGCAGCCTGATCGGCGAAGAGGGCAAGGGCTTCCGCTACATCCTTGACGGCCTGAATGCCGAGCGCACCCTTATCGCCGCCGAGTGCATCGGCGATGGTCGTTGGTTCATCGAGAAGTCGGCGCAGTACGCCCGCGACCGCGTGGTGTTCGGCCGGCCGATCGGGCAGAACCAGGGTGTGCAGTTCCCCATCGCCGAAGCGCACATCGAGATCGAGGCGGCCGACCTGATGCGTTGGCGCGCCTGCGAGGAATACGACGCCGGACGTAACGCCGGTGCCGCCGCCAATATGGCCAAGTACCTGGCGGCGAAAGCCTCGTGGGAGGCGGCCAACGCCTGCCTGCAGACCCACGGCGGCTTCGGTTTTGCCAACGAATACGACGTCGAACGCAAGTTCCGCGAGACGCGGCTGTATCAGGTGGCGCCGATCTCCACCAACCTGATTCTTTCTTACGTGGCTGAGCATCTGCTGGAGCTGCCGCGCTCGTTCTGAACATCGACCAGGCGCGGCTGCGCGTCGGCCTGGCGGCGTTGGAATCGTCCTCGAAATGCTCATGTGCTTCAGCACACTGCGCGTTCTCGGACGCTTCCGCCTTGCCCGGCGCTAGCTCGCTCGCGCCTGATCCGATGTTGAGCTGCAGATTAAGTAGGGTGGAAAACGGCGAAGCCTTTTCCACGCGTAACGAACAGGCGACACGGTTGGGAAAAAACGGCTGGTGGAAAAGACCTGCGGTCGTTTTCCACCCTACGACTGCGTGGGCACCGACCACCGACGCAGAGTGCCGAGCGGTGCGTTCCCACGCAGGAGCGTGGGAACGTTCAACCAAAGGAGCGAAAGGAGAGACGCCATGCAGATCAGTCATCTCGACCACCTGGTGCTGACCGTCGCCGACCTCGACGTCACGACGGATTTCTACAGTCGCGTGCTTGGTATGCAGGCGGTGACTTTCGGCGAAGGGCGCAAGGCGCTGGCATTCGTCGAGCAGAAGATCAACCTGCACCAGGCCGGGCGCGAGTTCGAACCCAAGGCCGAGTGGCCCATGCCGGGCTCGGCGGATCTCTGCTTCATCGTCGCCACGCCGCTGGAAGAGGTCATCGCGCATTTAGAGCGCCAGGGCGTCGCCATCCTTGAAGGCCCGGTACGGCGTACCGGCGCTACCGGACCGATTCGCTCCGTCTACCTGCGCGACCCGGACCTGAACCTGATCGAACTATCCAACCCACTGGAGCCGACCGCATGAGCCAGCACACCCAGGCGCTGACCGAATTTCTCGCCGGGCTCGCTTACGAGCGGATTCCCGACGCGGTGCTCGCCCGCACCGAAGACCTGTTTCTCGACTGGCTCGGCTCTGCCCTGGCCAGCGCGGGATCGCATCCCATCCCGTTGTTCGAGCGCTATGCACAGCAGATGGGCCCAGCCGAAGGACGGGCACGAATCCTGGTCAACGGTAAAAGCAGCAGTGCCTATTTCGCCGCGCTGGTGAACGGCGCCAGCTCGCACCTGGTGGAGCAGGACGACCTGCACAACAGCTCCGTGCTGCACCCGGCCACTGTGGTGTTCCCGGCGGCGCTGGCGGCCGCGCAGGACCTGGGCAAATCCGGCCGCGAGCTGCTGGTGGCCTCGGTCGCCGGCTACAAGGCGGGCATTCGCATTGGCGAATTCCTCGGCCGCTCGCATTACCGCATCTTCCACACCACCGCGACCGTCGGCACCCTGGCCGCCGCCGTGGCGGTGGGCAAGCTGATGAATTTTGATCAGCAGCAGTTCACCCATCTGTTGGGCAGTGCCGGAACCCAGGCCGCCGGCCTCTGGGAATTCCTCCGCGACGCCGCCGACTCCAAGCAGCTGCATACCGCCAAGGCCGCCGCCGATGGCCTGCTCGCGGCCTACTTGACGAAAGACGGCCTGACCGGCGCGCAGAACATCCTCGAAGGCGAGCAGGGCATGGCCGCCGGAATGTCGAAGGATGCCAATCCGGGTGCACTTTCCGATCGCCTTGGCAGCCGCTGGGCGTTGGCGGAAACCTCGTTCAAGTTCCACGCCTCCTGCCGCCATACCCATCCGGCTGCCGATGCGCTGCTGGATCTGATGCAGCGCGAGCAGCTGGGCGCCGACGACATCGCCAGCGTCATCACCCGCGTGCACCAGGGCGCCATCGACGTATTGGGCCGTGTGGTAGTGCCGCAGACGGTGCACCAGGCGAAGTTCTCCATGGGAACGGTACTTGGCCTGATCGCCCTCTACGGCAAGGCCGGACTGGCCGAATTCCATACCCATGCGCTTACCGATCCGCGTGTCGGCCAGTTCCGTGAGACGGTTTCGATGATGCTCGATGTTCAGGTGGACGACGCCTATCCGGCGTGTTGGCTCGGTCGGATAGAGGTGAACACCCGCGACGGACGCACGCTGCACGGCGCCATCGACGAACCCAAGGGTGATCCGGGCAACACCCTCAGCCGTGCCGAGCTGGAGGACAAGTTCCGGCGTCTGGTTCAGTTCGCCGGTGCGCGTAGTGATGACGAGGCGGGCGAATTGATCGACAGGATCTGGCGCTTGCGCGAGATCGACGATCTGAACGTACTGGCCTGAGGGAACGTAGGGTGGATGACGGCGAAGCCTCATCCACCAAAGGGACGCCAAAGTCCCTAGGGACTTGAACAAACGCGTGGAAATGGCTTCGCCGATTTCCACCCTACGCCGAATCTGCAGGAACCGGATATGAACGATACAACCACCAAACCTCGCCCGCTCGACGGCATCACCGTGGTCAGCCTTGAACACGCCATCGCCGCGCCGTTCTGTACGCGCCAACTGGCCGATCTCGGCGCACGCGTGATCAAGGTCGAACGGCCCGGCGCCGGCGACTTCGCCCGCGGCTATGACGAACGTGTCGACGGCCTGGCCTCGCACTTCGTCTGGACCAACCGCTCCAAGGAAAGCCTGACGCTGGACGTCAAGCAGGACGCCGCCTCGCAAGTGCTCGACCAGCTTCTGGCCAAGGCCGACGTGCTGGTGCAGAACCTCGCGCCCGGGGCCGCCGCGCGCATGGGGCTGTCCTTCGAGGCGCTGCACGAGCGCTTTCCGCGCCTGATCGTCTGCGATATCTCCGGTTACGGCGAGGGCGGGCCATACGAGCAGAAGAAGGCCTACGATCTGCTGATCCAGTCCGAGGGCGGCTTCCTCTCAGTCACGGGCGGGCCGGGCAAGAGCGAGATGGCCAAGGCCGGTTGTTCCATCGCCGATATTGCCGCCGGCATGTATGCCTACACAGGCGTGCTCTCGGCGCTGATGCTGCGCGACAATACCGGCGTCGGCAGCCGCATCGATGTCTCCATGCTGGAGAGCCTGGTCGAATGGATGGGCTACCCGCTGTACTACGCCTACCAGGGCGCCACGCCGCCACCGCGTGCCGGCGCCGCCCACGCCACCATCTACCCCTACGGGCCGTTCCCCACCGGCGACGGCGGCACCGTGATGCTCGGCCTGCAGAACGAGCGCGAATGGGTGCTGTTCTGCGAGAAGGTGCTGCTGCAGCCGGAGCTGGCACAGGACGAGCGCTTCTCGGCGAACTTCAAGCGCTCGGAAAACCGTGCCGAGCTGCGCGCTATCATCGTCGAGGCGTTCTCCCGGCTGAGCGCCGAAGAGGTGATCGAGCGGCTGGACAACGCACCCATCGCCAACGCACACGTCAACGACATGGCCGGCGTCTGGGCGCATCCGCAACTCAAGGCACGTGGGTGCTGGAGCGAGGTGGGCAGCCCGTCCGGCAGCTTGCCGGCCTTGCTGCCGCCAGGGCGCAACACCGCCTTCACGCCGCGCATGGACCCGATTCCCGCGCTCGGTCAGCACACCGATGCGTTGCTCGCCGAGCTGGGCTATGCGTCCGGCGATATCCAGCGTCTGCATCAGCAGGGAGTGGTATGAGTGACCTGTAGGAGCCAGATGGCTGGCGATCCAGTAACTTCACTACCTTGCCTCCGCCAGCAAGCTCAGGCTGGCCCCTACCGAAACGACAGACAAAAGGAACGACCATGAATTCGAACATCATCCGCACCGCGCTGTTCGTCCCGGCCACCCGCCCCGAGCGCATTCCCAAGGCGCTGGCCACCGGCGCCGATGTGGTGATCGTCGATCTGGAAGACGCCGTCGCCGATAGCCAGAAGCTCGAGGCGCGCGCCAACCTCGAGGCCTTTCTTGCGGATAGCCCACAGACGCATGTGCTGGTACGCGTCAATGCGGCTACCCATGCGCAGCATGTCGAGGATCTGGCCATGTGCGCGCGGCATGCCAACGTGGCCGCGGTGCTGTTGCCCAAGGTCGAAAGCGCCATCCAGGTGACTCGCGCTGCAGCTTGTGGCAAGCCGGTATGGCCCATTGTCGAGAGTGCCCGCGGCCTGGCGGACCTCGCCGAGATCGCGGCGGCCGAGGGTGTCGAGCGCTTGTCCTTCGGTGCGCTGGACCTCGGTCTGGACCTGGGGATAGCCAGCGGAACCGTCGGAGCCGAGCGTATCCTCGACCAGGCCCGCTACGCATTGCTGTTGCAGTCGCGCCTGGCCGGGCTGGCCGCGCCGCTGGACAGTGTATTCCCCGACATCAAGAACCTGCATGGCCTCGCCGAGACCACGGCCGCCGCCCGCGACATGGGCTTTGGTGGCCTGCTGTGCATTCACCCCAGTCAGGTGGCTGTGGTGCATGAAACGCTGATGCCCGACGCTGAAGAGCTGGCCTGGGCGCAGCGCGTCCTCGCGGCCGGGGCTTGCGGCGAAGGGGTCTTCGTGGTGGATGGGCAAATGGTCGACGCGCCTGTCGTCGGCCGTGCCCGCCGCCTGCTGCAACGTGCCGGGCAAGAGCAGCCCTGAGGCTGCGCTGTCACACACATACCAACCGACAAGAACAGGCCGTCTCTGGTCAAGTGCGAGCATTACGACAAGGGAATCCAGATATACGACCTGCCGTACCTGTTCGACAGTATAGGGGCTGTCGACTGTTTCCAGGCCAGCCTTCAGGGGCAGAAGTTGCTTAGCAGCATGGAAGACAAGGGCATCACCGGACTGGCTTACTGGCACAACGGCATGAAGCAGTTGTCATCCAACAAGGTGATGCGATCGCCAAGGCGGGCACCAGCGAAATTGTCCAGCTTTCGATCAGACCGCTGCTTCCTGCATCCACTTCGGCTTCGGGTAGCGGCGATCGGCCTTGCCGGCCTTGAGCACCGAGCCCGGAACATCATGGCCCACCAGCTCGGGAAGGCTTGCGGCGCACTGTAGCAGCAGGTCGAGATCGACACCGGTCGCTTGCCCCATGCGCTGGAACATATGCACCAGGTCCTCGGTGCAGATATTGCCGCTGGCGCCTGGCGCATAGGGGCACCCACCCAGCCCACCCAGGGACGCGTCGAAACGGTCGATGCCAGCGTTCAGCGCCGCCAGGGCATTGGCCAGGCCCATGCCGCGGGTGTTGTGGAAATGTGCGGTGAACACGGCGTCGGGCCAGCGGCTCAGTGCCTCGCGGCAGATGCGCTCGACCTGCGCCGGGTCGGCCATGCCGGTGGTGTCGCAGAGCGTGATGCCCTGCACGCCGATCTCCAGCAGGCGCTGCACCAGTTCGTACACGCGCGACTCCGGCACCTCGCCCTCGAAGGGGCAGCCGAAGGTGGTCGACAGCGAGGCGTTGACGAACACCGCGCTGCCACGGGTGACCTCGATGATCTCGCGGAACTGCGCCAGCGACTGCTCGGGCGTCATGCGCAGGTTGGCCAGGCCGTGGGTGTCGCTGGCGGACATCACCAGGTTGATCTCGTCCACCGCGCAGGCCAGCGCGCGCTCGCAGCCTTTCACGTTGGGCACCAGCACGGTGTACTCGACGCCTGCCACGCGGCGGATGCCGCGCATCACTTCCTCGGCGTCGCGCAGATTGGGGATGGCCTTGGGCGAGGTGAAGGAGGTGACCTCTATCTTCGCCAGCCCGGTTTGCGAGAGACGGTCGATCAGCGCGATCTTGTCCACGGTCGGCACGAAGTGCGGCTCGATCTGGAAGCCGTCGCGGGTGGCGACTTCCTGGATATACAGGCGTTTGCTCATGGGTGAGTCCTGTCGGTTCTGGGCGTCGTAGGGTGGATGACGCTCCCCCCATCCACCGTTACGGGGGGTGGATGAAAAAACGTCATACACCCTACGAAGCTTGCGGCTTTTTCAGATAATCCCGCGCTCGCGCAGGCCCTGGCGTTGTTCGTCGGTGAGGCCGAGGCCGGCCAGCACATCGTCGGTGTGTTCGCCCAGTTGCGGGCCGCCGTGGCCGATGCGTCCCGGCGTGCGCGAGAGCTTGGGCAGCACGCCCGGTACCTTCAGCGGGCCGGCGAAGGTCTCGACCTGCTCGATCATCTGCCGCGCCAGGTAGTGCGGGTCCTTGACGATGTCGGCGGCGGTGTAGGGATAGCCGGCCGGTACGCGGGCACCCTTGAGCGCCTCGATCACCTCGTCGCGGTCGTGGTGGATGGTCCACTCGCCGATGGCGGTGTCGATCAGTTCGGCGTGCTGCGCGCGGCCGTCGTTGTGGGCGAAGCGCGGGTCGTCGGCCAGGTCCGGGCGGCCCATCAGGGTCATCAGCCGCTTGTAGATGCTGTCGCCATTGCCGGCAATCAGAACGTAGGCGCCATCCCTGCACAGGTAGGAGTTGGACGGCGTGATGCCGGGCAGCGCGCTGCCGGCTGGCTCGCGGACGTAGTCGAAGGCGTCGTATTCCGGCACCAGGCTTTCCATCATGGCGAATACCGACTCGTACAGCGCCACGTCGATCTCCTGGCCCAGACCGCTACGACCACGTTCCTGCAGGGCCAGCAGCACGCCGATGACGCCGTAGAGCGAGGACAGCGAGTCGCCGATGCTGACGCCGACGCGTACCGGTGGCTGACCCGGATAGCCGGACAGATGGCGCAGGCCGCCCATGGCCTCGCCGATCACGCCGAAGCCCGGCAAGTCGCGGTAGGGGCCGGTCTGGCCGTAGCCGGAGATGCGCAGCATGATCAGACGCGGATTGAGCTTCGACAGCTCGTTCCAGCCCAGGCCCCATTCCTCCAGCGTGCCGGGACGGAAGTTCTCGATCAGGATGTCGGCCTCGGCTACCAGCTTGCGGACAATGGCCTGGCCTTCGGCAGCCTTGAGGTCCAGTGTTACCGAACGCTTGTTGCGCGATTGCACGTGCCACCACAGCGAGGTGCCGTCCTTGAGCTTGCGCCACTTGCGCAGCGGGTCGCCGACCTTGGGCGGCTCGATCTTGATCACCTCGGCGCCGAACTCGCCGAGCAGCTTGCTGGCGAAGGGGCCCGCGATCAGTTGGCCCATCTCGATAACCTTGAGGCCCTGCAGTGGCAGGCTCTTCTCTGTCTGTTGGCTCATTGCAACACCTGTGCAGGATGGTTCATGGCGCAGAGCATGACCGACGCCCGCGAAGCCGACAATTGATCGATGACCAAGGTATGCTTCGCGTTTCGCGAAGGGGTTATCCGTCAGGCGCTGAAGTATGGGGCTTGAGGTGATGCAAACTTCGCCACCTGCGAATACGGAAGGGCACTTCATGCGTCGTATCGATTTCGTCACCCTGCGCCTGTTCGTCGCCATCGCCGACGAGCGCAGCCTGACCCGCGCCGCCGAGCGCGAGCACCTCGCCCTGGCGGCGGTGAGCAAGCGCGTCAGCGACCTGGAGGGCCAGCTCGGTGTCAGCCTGTTGTATCGCCAGCCCAAGGGCGTCGAGCTGACGCCGGCGGGCCACGCGCTGCTGCACCATGCTCGTAACCTGCTGGACAACCTGCAGCAGCTGGATGCCGATCTCAGTGAATTCAGTCAGGGGGTGAAGGGCCATGTGCGTATTCACGCCAATACCTCGGCGGTGATTGAATTCCTGCCCGAGGACCTGAGCGTCTTCGCCCGCCGGCACCCGGAAGTGAAGATCGACCTTGAGGAGCGCGTCAGCAGCGATACCCTGCGCGCGCTGCGCGAAGGCCTGACAGATATCGGCATCTTCGCCGGGCACATGCCGGCCGAGGACCTGCAAGTCTTCAATTACCGCGAGGACCGGCTGGTACTGGTCACCCCGCGCGAGCACCCTCTGGCAATGCGCGAACGTATCGCTCTGGGCGAAGCGACCGGCTTCGACTTCATCGGGCTGCAGCAGGACGCCTCGCTGCATGCGCTGCTGCAGCAGTCGGCCCAGCAGATGGGCACACCGCTGCGCCTGCGCATCCAGGTGCGCAGCTTCGAGGCGATCTGTCGGATGATCCATACCGGCATGGGCGTCGGCGTGCTGCCCGAACAGGTGGTGCGCAACTATCTGCCGGCGCTGGACGTGGCGATCGTCCCGCTGAGCGACTCCTGGGCGCGCCGCGAGCTGAAGATCAGCGTACGCAATCTGGACAGTCTCTCGGTTACCGCACGGCAGATGCTCGAACACCTCACCGCCCGCGAAGGCAGGGGGCCGGAAGCAGCGGGATAAGGCAGTAAAAGAGCACAGCCTTCGCGAACGGCGAAGCCAAGCTTGACCAAATAGCAATTCAGCGGGGCGCAGCTGCCAGAGTAGAGTCGGTCGGGACACATGGCTCACACAACTACAAAACGGAGCTCCTCATGGCGCGACTCACCCGTGGCATCACCCGTCTGCTCGCCGCTTCGGCACTGTTCACCGTACTCGGCGCCCAGGCCGATCCTATCCTGATCAAGTTCTCCCATATCACCGCCGACAGCACGCCCAAGGGGCAGGGCGCGTTGATGTTCCAGAAGCTCGTGCATGAGCGTCTGCCGGGCCAGGTAGAAGTGCAGGTCTTCGCCAACTCCTCGTTGTACGGCGACGGTAAGGAAATGGAAGCGCTGCTGATGAATCAGGTGCAGATGCTCGCTCCGGCACCTTCCAAACTCGAGCAGTACACCAAGCAATTGCAGTTGTTCGACCTGATGTTCCTGTTCGACGACATGGCCGCCGCCCAACGTTTCCAGCAGTCAGAGAAGGGCCGCGCGATGCTCAAGTCCATGGAAGACAAGGGCATCACCGGGCTGGACTACTGGCTCAACGGCATGCGCCAGTTCACCGCCAACAAGCCGTTGCGCGAGCCGGCCGATGCCCGTGGACAGAAATTCCGTGTGCAGCCTTCGGATCTGCAGGCCGCCCAGTACACTGCGTTGCGCGCGGTACCGCGCAAGATGGCCTTCGCCGAGATCTACCAGGGTCTGCAGACCGGCGTAGTCAACGCACAGGACAACCCCTGGTCGAACATCTACAGCCAGAAGTACTACGAAGTTCAGAAGTACATGACCGAGTCCAATCATGGCATCGGCAACTACCTGCTGATCACCAACACCAAGTTCTGGAACGGCCTGCCGACGCCGGTGCGCAACGAGCTGGAAACGATCATCGAAGAGGTTACCGCCGAGGTGAATCGTCAGGCCACAGCGCTCAACGAAGAGGCCAGGCAGGGTATCGTCGCCTCCGGCAAGAGCGAAATCCTGGTGCTCACCGACGAGGAGCGGGCCAAGTGGCGTGAAGCGGTACAGCCCGCCTGGGCGAAGTTCGAGAACGAGATCGGCAAGGAGCTGATCGAAGCGGCGCAGGCGGCGAATTCAGGGGACTGACAGCGGCCTCAGGCCGGTACGCCGACGATCACGCTGGATGCCTTGAAAATCGCCGTGACCTTGCGGCCCACGGTGAGGTCCAGTGTGTCGCTGCTCTTGCAGGTGACGATGGCCGCCAGGGTAGCGCCGCCGAGCAGGTCGAGCACCACCTCGCTGTTCACCGCACCAGGCTGAATGCGCGAGATGGTGCCGGTCAGACGGTTGCGCGCGGATACCCGCGTGCCGTCTTCCTCGTCCATCAGAATGACCGAGGAGGACTTGACCAGTGCGAAGGCTTCGACGCCGGGTTTCAGGCCGAGGCTCTCAGTGCTTTCCTGAGTGACGATGGCGACCAGCTTCTGGCCGCCGGCGATTTCCAGTTCGACCTCATCGTTCACTGAGCCGCTTTTCGTCCGAGTGACGGTGCCGAGGAATTGATTGCGTGCACTGGTTTTCATACCCATTCTCCTGATCAGCAGGTAGTCGTCGGCCAGGTCTGTGGCCTGTCGGCCCAGTTGTTCGACGAAGCGTCGATGCTCGCGTTCGATGGTGCGGAAGTTCGCCACCAGTTGTTCGCCCCGTCGGGTCAGTCGCGTGCCGCCGCCGCCCTTGCCTCCGGCCACGCGCTCGACCAGCGGTTCTCCGGCCAGGTTGTTCATGGTGTCGATGGCATCCCAGGCGGCCTTGTAGCTCATCTTGATGGATTTGGCGGCCTGGGTGATCGAACCACATTCGGCGATCTTGGCCAGCAACGTGACGCGGTCCGGCCCGCCGAATTTCTCACCGTCGACGGTCAGCCAGATCGAGCCGTGCAGCTCGACGTTCTTGTCATTCGGTTCCATGGTTCTGTTGCCGCCCCTTCGCGATTCATCGGCGAAGCATAACGGGAAGTGGCCGAACTTTCAGTTAATTAACAGGCCATTGAGAAAGGTTGGCGAGGCAGGAAATGCAAGGAAAAAACGGCCGAAGAGGCGGCGTTTAGGGTTTTAAATGAGTATGGCTCACTTCATTCGCCCGTCGGGCCGTTTTAACGCCGCATTGCCAACGCAGGTAGCTTTTCAACAGACCCTATGGCTTCGTGGCTGGCGGCAGTGTTCGCGATGACGCCTTCGCGCAGGTACAGCACCTGTTCGCCGAACACCTCGGCATCCTCGGGGTCGTGGGTGATCAGCAGCATGGGAACCTGCAGGCGTTGCTGCAGTTCGTCCAGCTCGCGGCGCATATGGCTGCGCAACTGCGGATCGAGGGCCGAGAAGGGTTCGTCGAGTAGCAACGCCTTGGGCTGGGCGATCAGGGCCCGGGCGAGAGCGGTGCGCTGGCGCTGGCCACCGGACAGCTCTTCGGGTAGCTGGTCGGCTACCGGGCGCAGCTGGAAGGCGTCCAGCCAGTATTCGACTGCTTCATGCTGGAGCGTGGCGCGCGGATTGAGCAGGCCGCGACGCAGTCCGAAGCCGACGTTCTGCCGCACATTCAGGTGCGGAAACAGTGCGTAGTCCTGGAACAGGTAGGCTACCTGGCGTCGTTGCGGGGGCATGTCGATCTTCGCCGCGTGATCGAGCAGAGGGGTGCCGTCGAGGTGAATATGGCCCTGATCGGGGCGTATCAGCCCGGCGATGGCCTTGAGCAGCAGGCTCTTGCCCGAACCGGATGGGCCGAGCACCACCAGCCGCTGGCTGTCGGTCTGGAAACGCACCTGCAACTGGAAGCTGCGTTTGGCGGACTTCAGGGTCTTGCTTATGTCGATATCGAGTTGCATGGAATGCGTTCCGTCAGCGGTTGGCGATGCGCCCCGGCGCCAGGCGGCCGGCAAGCAGCAGCACGGTCACGCAGACCGCCGAGGTGATCAGCACCAGCAGGTTGGCGACGTCGTCCTGACCGGCCTGCACCGCTTCGTATACGGCAATGGAAAGTGTCTGGGTCTTGCCGTGGATGCTGCCGGCGACCATCAGCGTGGCGCCGAATTCGCCCAGCGCGCGGGCGAATGCCAACAGTACGCCGGCGAGGATGCCACGCCAGGCCAGCGGCAGGGTAACGCGAAAGAACAGTGCAAGCTCGGAGACGCCCAGTACCCGTGCCGCCTGCTCCAGTTGTCCGTCAACCGCTTCGAAGGCTGCACGCGCCGGCTTGAACACCAGCGGAAAGGCGACGACGGAAGCGGCGATTACCGCGCCCTGCCAGGTGAAGATCAGGTTGATGCCGAAGCTTTCGTGCAACCAGGCGCCGAAAGCGCTGCGCTTGCCCATCAACACCAACAGGTAGTAGCCGAGTACCGTCGGCGGCATGACCATTGGCAACGTCAGTAGGGTGTCGAGCAGCTCGCGGCCTGGAAAGCGCTTGCGCGCCAGCAGGTAGCCCACGGCCACGCCGAGCACCAGGGTGATCGCTGTCGCCCAGCCGGCGACCTTCAACGACAGGGCGAGAGCGATCCAGACCGAATCCATCAGCGTGGCTCAGGGCTGCTTGAAACCGTACCGGGCGAGTGTCGCCTGGCCGGCCGACGAGCGCACGTAGGCAATGAAGCGCTGGCCTTCGGCGGCATTGGCGCTCTCGGCGGTCTGGGCGATCGGGTAGCTGATCTTCGCGTCCAGCGGCACCTCGAAGGCGACCTTGACCTTGTCCTGCATAACGTTGGCATCGGTGGCGTAGACGAAACCGGCCTCCACTTCGCCGCGCGCCACGTAGTCCAGAGACTGGCGGACGTTCTGCGTGTTGATTGCCTTGGCTTGCATGGCGTTCCAAAGGTTGGCGGCCTCAAGCGCCTGCTGGCTGTAGCGACCGACCGGCACGCTGGCCGGGTTGCCGATGGCGACCTTCGCGACACCTGCTTGCGTGAGGTCGTCGAGCTGGGCGAGTTTCAGCGAGCTGTCGTTCGGCACTATCAGTACCAGCGCGTTGTTGGCGAAATCCTGTCGCGAGCCGGGTTCGATGAGTTTCTGTTGAGCGGCCTGATCCATGGTCTCCTGGTCGGCGGAGGCGAACACGTCCACCGGAGCGCCCTTGGCCATCTGCTGCAACAGTGCTCCGGAAGCGCCGAAATTCAGTTGCACCTTGGCGTCCGGGTGAAGGGCTTCGTAATCCTGGGCGATTTCCTTGAAGGCGTTGGTCAGGCTGGAGGCGGCAGATACCGTCAGTTCACCCGCCTGGGCGATGCCGGTGGCGGTCAGCAGGGCGAGACCGGCCACTAGTGATTGCAACGAAAATGACATCTGCTTTTTCTCCGCAAGAGGTTCTGAATGAACGCAATATAACCACGTATATCGCGATAAAGGGAATGGTCTGAAACGAAGCTGGGCAAAATCATTGGTAGCGAGGGGCTTGCGTTGCCGGCATTGCCGCGTCCGGCGTCGAACGCAGGGTCTATGCTTCTGGGTAGCCTGAACACGGGTTTGGAACGCCGGTTCGGGTGATCGGCTCAAATGCAACGTCTGCCAGGCGCTTGGGTTGCTGATTGGTTCGCCTGTTGGACAAGGTTTTGCAAACCAACAAGACAGACGAGGTAACCGCCATGAGTGCTGCGTCCCTATATCCGGTACGGCCCGAGGTGGCCGCCCAGTCCCTGACCGACGAGGCCAGCTATAAGGCCCTGTATCAGCAGTCGGTGGTCAACCCCGATGGGTTCTGGCGCGAACAGGCAGCGCGTCTCGACTGGATCAGGGGCTTCACCACGGTGAAGCAGACCTCGTTCGACGATCATCATGTGGACATCAAGTGGTTCGCAGACGGCACCCTCAACGTGTCGGCCAACTGTCTGGATCGTCACCTGGAGGAACGTGGCGACGCACCCGCCATTATCTGGGAGGGAGACGACCCGTCGGAGCAGCGAACCATTACCTACCGCGAGCTCCACCGGGAAGTCAGCAAGTTCGCCAACGCCCTGCGCGGCCAGGATGTGCATCGCGGCGATGTGGTCACCATCTACATGCCGATGATTCCCGAGGTAGCTGTGGCCATGCTGGCCTGTGCACGAATCGGTGCGGTGCACTCGGTGGTGTTTGGCGGTTTCTCGCCGGAAGCTCTGGCGGGGCGCATCATCGACGGCAGCTCGAAAGTGGTGATCACCGCCGATGAGGGGTTGCGTGGCGGCAAGAAGGTGCCGCTCAAGGAAAACGTCGATGAGGCGCTGACCAACCCTCGAACCCGCTGCGTACAGAAGATCATAGTGGTGCGCCGTACCGGTGGCGCTATCAAGTGGAACCAGCATCGCGACATCTGGTACGACGAGCTGATGCATGTCGCTGGCGAAGTCTGTGCGCCGAAGGAAATGGGGGCGGAAGAGCCCTTGTTTATCCTCTACACGTCAGGCTCCACCGGCAAGCCGAAAGGTGTCCTGCATACCTGTGCGGGCTACCTGCTGTATGTGTCGCTGACTCATGAGCGAGTATTCGACTACCGACCGGGCGAGGTCTTCTGGTGTACCGCCGACGTTGGCTGGGTTACCGGGCACAGCTACATCGTCTACGGCCCGCTGGCCAACGGCGCGACCACGCTGATGTACGAAGGGGTGCCCAACTACCCGGACGTCACGCGTATCGCCCAGATCATCGACAAGCACAAGGTGAATATTCTCTACACCGCGCCGACCGCCATCCGGGCGATGATGGCCGAAGGCGCCGCAGCGGTTGAAGGTGCCGATGGCTCCAGCCTGCGCCTGCTGGGTTCGGTCGGCGAGCCGATCAACCCCGAGGCGTGGCACTGGTACTACGAGACCGTCGGCAAATCGCGTTGCCCCATCGTCGACACCTGGTGGCAGACCGAGACCGGTGGCATCCTCATCAGCCCATTGCCGGGCGCCACCGCGCTCAAGCCCGGCTCGGCCACGCGGCCGTTCTTCGGTGTGGTGCCGGGCCTGGTGGACAACCTCGGCAACCTGCTTGAGGGGGTGGCCGAAGGCAATCTGGTGATTCTCGACTCCTGGCCGGGGCAGATGCGCAGCATCTACCGCGATCATGACCGCTTCGTCGATACCTACTTCAAGACCTTCCGCGGCATGTACTTCACCGGCGATGGTGCGCGCCGTGACGAGGATGGCTACTACTGGATCACCGGTCGGGTGGACGATGTGCTGAACGTCTCCGGCCACCGCATGGGAACCGCGGAAATAGAGAGCGCCATGGTTGCCCATCGCAAGGTTGCCGAGGCGGCGGTGGTCGGCGTGCCGCATCCGGTGAAGGGGCAGGGCATCTATGTCTACGTCACGCTTATCCATGGCGAGGAGCCGACCGATCAGTTGCGCCAGGAACTGCAGCAGTGGGTGCGCAAGGAAATCGGTCCAATAGCTGTGCCGGATACCATCCAGTGGGCGGCTGGGTTGCCCAAGACGCGTTCCGGCAAGATCATGCGTCGCATTCTGCGCAAGATCGCCACGGATGATTTCGATTCGCTGGGTGATCTTTCGACCCTGGCCGATCCGGGTGTGGTGCAGCAGCTGATCGATACGCACAAGGCTATTCAGCGCAGATGATAGACGCGGGACGGCGATCAGACCCCGCGCCGCCCATGGTTCGGTCAGGGTGTTGGCGATGCCGGCTGCTTCTGCGGCGTCTGGGCAACCAGCATTTCCGGCAGGTTGCCGCCGATGAATTCTACCTGACGGATTGGGAAGGCGAAGTTCACCTCAAGTTCGTGGATGCCTTCGAGCAGGCGCAGGTTGATCTCTTCCTGAACGTCCATGTAGGCGTTGTAGTCGGCGGTCTGCATGATGTAGACGACCTCATAGGTCAACTGGCTGTTATCGAAGGCGAAGAAGTGGGCACGGTCGAACTTGGCCTTTTCGATGCTTTCGATGATCCGTCGAACCAGTTGACTCACCTCGCGTAGCTTGTTGGCCGATGTCTTGTAGCTGATGCCGAACTTGAAGACGATCCGCCGCGTGCTCATGCGCTTGTAGTTGTGAATCGTCTGCGAAAGCAGGTCGGCGTTGGCGCACACTACCTGTTCGCCGCTCAGGCTGCGGATGCGGGTTGTCTTCAGACCGATATGCTCGATGGTGCCGGCGATATCGCCGAAGACCACGAAGTCGCCGATTTCGAATGGCTTGTCGATGCCGATGGAGAGCGAGGCGAAGATATCGCTGAGCAGTGTCTGTACCGCCAGGGCGATGGCGATGCCGCCGACGCCCAGGCTGGCCACCATGGCGGTGATGTCCACGCCAAGGTTGGCGAGGATCGACAACATCATCATGGTCCAGACCACGATACGCAGCATGATGCCGATAATGGTGGTGGTCACTGGATTGCGCGCCTTGCCATCGCGCGTGAGGCTCGCCATCCAAAGATGGACCGCGATGTCGAGCCAGAGGGCGATCTGGAAGGCCAGCGCGATGAACCAGCCATGGGATATGGCCGATTCCCAGCGATCAGGCAGTTCCGCAAACTTCAGACCGATCAGCAGAGACATCGCGATGAGCAGCAGCTGGCTGGTACGGCTGAGCACCTCCGCGACCATGCCGGCGAAGCCACTCGGCGAACCCTTGCTCAGTTTATTCAGGCGATTGGTGACGACCTTGAGAACAGTTTGCAGCACCAGGTAGCTGATGAAAGTGGCGCCCAATACCAGGGCTATGTTCAGCCAGAGCGCTTCATCCGGCAGGCCATCCCGATTCATCGTTTCGGCTCCTCCACATAGGTACGTAATGGTTCAGTGGCCAAGGCACTGCATTAGTTCCCATATGGAGGGGAAGGAACGGCGGAGAAGAAGAGTGTTGCGGGTGTGCGGTGCTACTGGTCCTGAATGGCTTCGTGGAGCTGTTCGTAGCCGCCGCCATTGATCACCTGGCGATAGCCCAGTTGTTGCAGAAGGTCCTGTGCGGCGGAAGAACGGCGACCAGAGCGGCAGTAGAGCACTACTGGCTGATTCTTGTCGGGTGCAACGGCGGCGATGCGGGTACGTAGTTCTTCCGAGCCGATACGAACCGAGCCGGGAATCGCGCCTTCGGCATACTCCTCCGCGGTTCGTACGTCGATCAGCAAGGTCTCGGGGCGCTTCAGCGCCTCCAGTGCTCCGACCTGGTCTATCTCCCCCGC
The DNA here is from genome assembly GCA_047973445.1 of Pseudomonas sp. Lineage (GTDB taxonomy): Bacteria > Pseudomonadota > Gammaproteobacteria > Pseudomonadales > Pseudomonadaceae > Stutzerimonas. The sequence goes on along the minus strand of JBKEBY010000044.1, from coordinate 71,801 downwards.
GGTTGCTGTTGTGCTGAAGGCAAGCAGGATGATGAGCAGGCGATACATCGAATTCTCCTTTGGTGCGGCTGGTCAGCCGAAGAGGCGATTGAGATTGGGCAGAATCAGAATGACTGCCGTGGCGACCAGAATCAGCGTCGCCTGTCTGATTTTTTTCTGTCTGAACATGCTAGCGCCCTTTTATTGTTGTTGGTGCCATGTCCTCTTGGATCATTTGTCGCACCCTGGCGTTCTTCTTTTTGTCGGCAAAGCGGGAAGAGCGGCACCCTGTAGACCTGGATCGAGCAGGCCCTGTTTCTACTTCCCAACAAGCAAATTGCAGACCAGTAGCTTGTGTGGATCGCTGCAGCGGCTCGAGACATGCGAAGGTGGTGCTCTTTAGCAGGCGAGGACGCAGAGGTGAGTCAGGCGGACAGCGATGTACCACGCAACGCGTATCGCTCGGGGCCACCCGTCGGTGACTAAATACTCGTCTGGTAAAGAGCGCCGAAAAAGGAACATCGGCGCCGGCTGCTCCGAGATAGCGGGTGAAAACGGAACAACTCGGGGTAACGGCGAAGCGGCGCGCCCAGGTTAAGTACAGGCCGAGGTTGTGGGCGAGTTGAGACTGAGGCGTCAGCATAGCGATCTGGTGACCACGAGCCGTCACTAGTTTGCTTTCCGAGCCTTCCTCTGTAGTAGGCGCAAACGAAAAAGCCCTGAAAACTCTTTAGCTTTCAGGGCTTTTCAGTATCGAAAGTGGCGGTGAGGGTGGGATTCGAACCCACGATACGATTTCTCGTATACACACTTTCCAGGCGTGCTCCTTCAACCGCTCGGACACCTCACCGGATCCCGACGGAGGTTCATGTCCGTCGAGGCGCGCTAATGTATCCGAAGCATTCTGCGATGGCAAAAGTTTTTTAGCTTTTTCATGTGTTTATGCGGCAGTTTGTGGAGCGGGGAAGTGCTCCTTGAAATGAACCTCTCGCTTCGCCAGGGTTCCTAAATTGCGTGGCCGCCAGGCTGGAAGATCTTGCGCCGGGGCATCGTCGACATAAGCCAGGATAGGCTGCATGAAGCTATTCAAGAATAGACGCAAGCGTCTCGACACGTTGCAAGTACCAACCAGACGGCGCCTTCACGTGAGTCATCTCGAGATCGGGATGTACGTGTGCGAGCTCGATCGGCCCTGGCGGCAGACGGATTTCCTGTTCCAGGGCTTTCCGCTGCTCAAGATCGAGCACATCCATGCCGTACGCGAACGCTGCGATTACGTTTTCGTGGACGACACCCGGAAAGTACGCCTCGCTCAGGGTGATCTCATGGTGCCCTCGGCGGCGCCTGGGCGGGTGCAGCGCAATCTGCCGCGCATACCCCTGTCGCTGGAGGTCGAGGAGGCGCGGCGGGCGTATCGTGCCGGCAGCCTCGTCATCGACCAGGTTCTTCTCGATGTGCAGCAGGGGCGGCCGATCGACACCCGTTCCTGCCAGGTACTGGTCAAGCGAAACCTTGAGAGCCTGCTGCGCAACGAAAGCGCCATGCTCTGGCTGACCCGCCTGAAAGCGCAGGATCGCTATACCGGCCTGCACTGTCTGTCGGTTTCCATTCTCGCGATGGGCTTCGGCGTGCACCTGGGGCTTTCCGACGAGAAGGTCGAAATACTCGGCATTGCCGGCCTGTTACACGACGTTGGCAAGATGAAGATCGATCCTCGCATTCTCAACAAACCGGGCAAGCTGACGCCGGAGGAGTTCGAGCAGATCAAGCTGCATCCCGCCTTCGGTTTCCAGGCGTTGCAGAGCCAACCCGGTATTCCGCCGGCTGCCGTTCAGGCAGCCCATGCGCATCACGAGCGACTCGACAGCCGTGGTTATCCCTTGGGGCTGGGTCGTTATCAGATTCCTTTCACCACTCGCATCATCACCATCGTCGATGCGTTCGATGCCATCACCAGTCACCGTGCCTACGATGACGCCAGGCCGATTCAGGTGGCCTACGAGGTGCTGCGCAGCGGTGGCGACAAACAGTTCGACGAAGCGCTGGTGCACGAATTCATCCGCTGGCTGGGGGTTTTCCCCGTCGGTACGCTTGTCGAACTCCACACCGGTGAAGTGGCGCTGGTGCTGGAGAAACACGAGAAACTGCACCTGCGCCCGAAAGTGGTGGTACTGCGCGATGCGCACAAGCAACCTTGCGAGGCACGCTATCTCGATCTTGCGCAGCTCACGGTGGATGCCGAAGGCGTGGCGTATCGGATAAGCACAGGATTGCCCGACGGCTCTCACGGGCTATACATGGCCGATCCCGAATTGCAGTCGATCCTGCATCCGGAGCTGCTCGCCACCCTGGAGCCAGAGCGCGAACCGGTGCTCGACTGACATCGAATCAGCGATCGCGACGGGCTGAGGCAGCGGATTTTCATGACTCGCCAGTCAGTCAGCGCGCTTTACCTCGAGAGATGTGCTGGGTAACGTCGGCCCACTTCTAAAAGAGGAATTTGAGTCATGAGCGATCTGGTTGCCTACCAACTCGACGATGGCATCGCCACGCTGACCCTGAACAACGGCAAGGTCAATGCGCTGTCCCCGGCCGTTTTCGAAGCCCTCAACGCGGCGCTCGACCGTGCCGAGCAGGACCGCGCCGTGGTGATCCTCACCGGTCAGCCGGGCATCCTGTCCGGCGGTTACGATCTCAAGGTGATGACTTCCGGCCCCGAGAATGCCATGGCGCTGGTGGCCACGGGGTCCACGCTTTCGCGGCGGATGCTCGCCCATCCGTTTCCGATCGTCGTTGCCTGCCCGGGTCATGCCATCGCCAAGGGTGCTTTCCTGCTGTTGTCGGCCGATTACCGCATCGGTATCGAGGGTGCGTTCAATATCGGCCTCAATGAAGTGCAGATCGGCATGACCATGCACCACGCCGGTATCGAACTGGCGCGCGATCGCCTGCGCAAGTCCGCCTTCCATCGTTCGGTGATCAACGGCGAGATGTTCGACCCGCAGGGTGCGCTGGACGCGGGCTTCCTAGACAAGGTAGTCGCACCTGAAGAGCTGATGGCTACGGCCCGAGCCGCCGCCGCGCAATTGCAGAAGATCAATATGACGGCGCACAAGAACACCAAGCGCAAGGTGCGCAAGGCGTTGCTGGAAACCCTGGATCAGGCGATCGCGCTGGACCAGCAGCACTTCGGCTGAGCTTCAAGAGAATTTTCTTGCGGGCGCTCAATCCGGGCGCTCCTGCGTTTAAACTGCGACGGCTACGCCCCGCCATGCCGGGGCGTTTCATTTCCCTTCATGTCGCATCGCAGGAGAATCCTGATGTCCGCCCCGCACATCCCGGTAGAACGTTCCGATTTCGACCAGGTCATCGTTCCTACTTTCGCTCCAGCCGCCTTCATTCCGGTGCGCGGCCAGGGTTCGCGAGTATGGGATCAGCGCGGGCGTGAACTGATTGACCTCACCGGCGGCATTGCCGTGAACGTGCTGGGGCATGCGCATCCGGCGCTGGTGCAGACACTTACCGAACAAGCCGGCAAGCTCTGGCACATCTCCAACATCTTCACCAACGAACCGGCACTGCGCCTGGCCAGAAAACTGGTGGACGCGACCTTTGCCGAGCGAGCCTTCTTCTGTAACTCCGGTGCCGAGGCCAACGAGGCGGCCTTCAAGCTGGCGCGGCGTTATGCACATGACACCTTCGGCCCGGAGAAGTACGAGATCGTCTCGGCGCTCAATAGCTTCCATGGTCGCACTCTGTTCACCGTCACGGTGGGCGGGCAACCGAAGTATTCCGATGGTTTCGGGCCGAAGATCGAGGGTATCAAGCATGTACCTTACAACGATCTGGAGGCGCTGAAGGCCGTCGTTTCCGACAAGACCTGCGCCGTGGTGCTGGAGCCGATCCAGGGCGAAAGTGGCGTTCTGCCCGCTGATCAGGCTTACCTTGAGGGTGCCCGCAAACTGTGTGACGAGCACGGCGCGCTGCTGATCTTCGACGAGGTGCAGACCGGCATGGGGCGTACCGGCGAGCTGTTCGCATACATGCACTACGGCGTCACGCCTGACATTCTCACCAACGCCAAGAGCCTGGGCGGCGGCTTCCCGATCGGACTGATGCTGACCACCGATAAGGTCGCCAAACACTTCAGCGTCGGCACCCACGGCACCACCTTCGGTGGCAACCCGCTGGCGTGCGCGGTGGCGGAGACGGTCGTCGATATCGTCAACACGCCGGAAGTGCTGCAAGGCGTCAGGGGTCGGCATGAGCGGCTGAAGGCTGGCCTGCTGGAGCTGGGCGAGCGCTACGGTGTGTTCAGCCAGGTTCGCGGCATGGGCTTGCTGATCGGCTGCGTGCTGAACGAGGCCTGGAAGGGCCGCGCGCGCGAGATTTTCGATGCTGCAGAGCAGGAAGCACTGATGCTGCTGCAGGCCGGCCCGGACGTCATCCGCCTGGCACCGAGCCTGGTGATCGAGGAGGCGGATATCGTTGAAGGGCTGGCGCGTTTCGAGCGTGCCCTGGCGAAGCTGACTCAGGCCTGATTTCCACGGGGCGGCTGTGTCGCCCCGTTTTTCCAGATAGAGAGAAACCGATATGAGCGATGCCCTGCAACTGATCCTCGAAGACGTGGACGGCACCCAGCTGGAAACTTCCTGTACGCGTTTTGCCGTGATGTGGCAGGGGCGCGAGGTGTGGATTCAGCAAGTGGGTAACAACCAACTGATGATCGGCGTCGATGTGGAGGATGGCGACACCGAGTACGCCAACCTGCTGCTGCGTCCGCTGGCGACCAACCTTGTCAGTCTTGAGCTGGAAATGGAGCCGGTCGAAGCGGGTGGCGAAGAGCATGTACACGGGCCAGACTGCGGCCACGACCACTGATACGCGTTGGCGGCGGCGTGTAGCCGTCGCACACGTTCCTCAGACGCCTGCTGGCGGATTGTCCAGCGAATCGTTGCCGGTTACCGTCGCCGTGGCGGTGGCCGCCTGGGCGTTGGTTTTCAGCTGTTGCTGATCAGCTTCGCGATGCAGGGGCATGCTGCACGAAGTGCCTTCGGCCATCGCCGCATGTTCGTTCAGCTCGCACAAGACCCGCTTGGCTTCGCAATGACCACTGATGCCACGAGCCAGCGCCAGGCCACCCACGGCCAGTTGCAACAGGCCGCCCAGCCCGCCGCGACCGAACCCTTTGCCCAGGAAGTAGAGCCCGCCGGCAATGGACGCCGCGCGTTCCCAACCATGCACGTTCGAAGTGGATTGTGCAGAAGGGGTCTGTTTCATGGTGCTCGCTCCAGCTGGATGGTCTGAATGGATGACTGCCGCAACCCAAGCGCGTTCCAGCCGCAGGTCGGATACCGTTGCGGGTCGTTGAACGACCGACGTGGCAGCGCTCAACGACCTGCTCGCATCAGGCGTCCGTCAGGCCGAACACCTTCAGTACGAAGGCATATTCCAGCGCAGCATCCTTGAGTGCCTGATAACGACCGCTCATGCCGCCGTGACCGGCGCCGAGCTCGGTCTTGAGCAGTAGCAGGTTGCCGTCGGTCTTGCTGGCGCGCAGTTTGGCGACCCATTTCGCTGCTTCCCAGTACTGAACCCGGCTGTCGTTGTAGCCGGCGACCGCAAGAATCGCAGGGTAGGCCTGTGCCTGGACGTTCTCATAGGGCGCGTAAGCCTTTATCCGCGCGTGCACGTCTGGCTCGTTGGGGTTGCCCCATTCGTCGTACTCGGTGACGGTCAGGGGCAGTTCTTCGTTGAGCATGGTATTGAGCACGTCAACGAAGGGCACTTCGGCGATGGCGGCAGCGAAGAGTTCCGGGCGCTGATTGAGTACTGAGCCGATCAGCAGGCCTCCGGCGCTGCCACCGCTGATGGCCAGGCGTTTCGGCGTGGTATGGCCTTCAGCGATCAGTTTCTCGGCGCAGGCGATGAAGTCGCTGAAGGTGTTCGTCTTGTGCTCCAGCTTGCCGGCGCGATACCAGGCTTCGCCCAGATCGCCGCCGCCGCGTACGTGGGCGATGGCGAAGATGAAGCCTCGGTCGAGCAGCGACAGCCGCGCGTGGGAAAACCAGGGGTCAAGGCTGTGGCCATAGGCTCCGTAGCCATACAGATAGAGCGGTGCGGCTTTGCCGAAGGTTTCTCGGCGTCCAACCAGGCTGATCGGCACTTGGGTGCCGTCTGCCGTGGTGGCCCAGATACGCCGGCTCTCGTAGGCGTCGGCGTCGAAGGGGCCTTCCACCGGGGTTTCCTTGAGCACCTGCTGTTCACCGTCGGCCAGTTGCAGCTGTCGAATCTGCGCGGGGCGATTCAGCGCTTCGTAGCGCAGGCGAATCACTGGGCTGTCGAACTCCAGGGTGTTCTGCACGTGCAGGCTGTAGGCCGCATCCGGCAGTTGCAGGCGATAGGCCGCACCGTCCTGCGGCCGTACCTCGATTATAGGCAGGCCGGCTTCGCGCAGGCTGAGGGTGAGGGCGCTGGCGTTGAGGCTGATGTCCTCGAGCATCACCTCGTCCCGGTGGGCGACCAGCTGCTGCCAGTGCTCGCGCTGTGGCGCACTTTGCACTGCCTGATACAGGGCGAAGTTGATGCCGGTCTGGTTGCTGCGCACGAACCAGCACCACTGGCCATCGAGCCGGCCATGATCGGGGTAGTACTCATGGTTTTCCTCGCGTGGGGCGAGGCAGGTCCAGCGGCCTTCCGGTTCGTCGGCCGGCAGTATCCAGGCTTCGCTGGTGGTCTTGCTGTTGGAGAGGATCACCAGCTGGCGTTCGGAGCTGGCGCGATAGCAATGCACGAAATAGCGACCATCCGGGTCATGATAGACCTCGCTGCGGCCTTCGCTGCCCAGGCGGTGACGGTGGATCTTGTGTGGGCGATGGGTGTCGTCGAGTTCGCCGAAGAACAGCGTCTGGTTGTCGTTGGCCCAGACCATGCTGCCGTCGCAGTCGTCGAAGGGCAGGGCGGTGACTTCGCCGCTTGCCAGATCCTTGACGAACAGCCGGTAGATTTCGTCGCCCTGGGTGTCGAGGCTGTAGGCCAGCTTGCTGTGATCCTGGCTGATGCTGAAGGCGCCCAGCGACAGAAAACCTCCAGCGGCCAGCACGTTGGGGTCGAGTAGCAGTTGCTCGGCGTTGTCGTCCACGCTGAGCGAGCCGTCGGCTGGTCGAGGGCAGCGGTAATGACGTGGGTATTCATCGCCAGCTGTGGTGCGCTGGTAGTACAGCCAGGGCCCCCAGGGCGATGGCAGTGACAGATCGGTCTCGCGAATACGACCCTTGATCTCCTGAAACAGTGTTTCGCGCAGCTCGGCCTGGTCGGTCAGCTGTTGCTCCAGGTAGGCATTCTCCGCTTTCAGATAGTCGAGCACATCCGGTGCATCGCGACGTTCCAGCCACTTGTATGGGTCCTGGCCGTTATCGACTCGGGCAATCGGGGCTGACATGCGAAACTCCTGGCAATCGGTGGTGGCTACGGCCGGTAGGTGTGGTTTGCCCGCGCAGTGTACAAGGCGCTTCGTGAATTGGGATGGCTGGCTTTTGTGCAGGTTCATCCGAGGGCGTGCGGGTGGATCAGCTTCATGAATGCAGGCTGATTAGAACTGCAGAGGCTGCGCCGCGCCGAGCGTGAGCGAGAGTGCGCGATGGGGCGGTGGAAACACCTGTCGGCTTTATCGCCGATTGACAATACGCCGCTTTTCCATGAAGGTGTGCCGACCCAAATCAAACGGGCGTATGAATCGAGTGTTTGCCATGCAAATACCGTCTACCCGGATTATCGTGTCGGTGGGTGTCGTTTCATCGAATGTGGTGACGGTCGTTCAGGCCGGCGACGTGCGACACGTAACGTTCAGCTTCCATTCCTGGAGATCAGTTGATGATTTACGAAGGTAAAGCCATCACGGTTAAGGCTCTTGAGAGCGGCATCGTCGAATTGAATTTCGACCTCAAGGGTGAGTCCGTCAACAAGTTCAACCGCCTCACTCTCAACGAACTGCGCCAGGCTGTCGATGCCATCAAGGGCGACGCTTCGGTCAAGGGCGTCATCGTCACCAGCGGCAAGGACGTGTTCATCGTCGGCGCCGACATCACCGAATTCGTCGACAACTTCAAGCTCCCGGATGAGGAACTGGTCGCCGGCAACCTCGAAGCGAACAAGATCTTCAGCGATTTCGAAGACCTGGGCGTGCCTACCGTCGTCGCCATCAACGGCATCGCCCTGGGTGGCGGTTTCGAGATGTGCCTGGCGGCCGATTACCGTGTCATGTCCGCCACCGCCAAGGTCGGCCTGCCGGAAGTCAAGCTGGGCATCTACCCTGGCTTCGGCGGCACCGTGCGCCTGCCGCGTGTGGTCGGTGTCGACAACGCCGTCGAGTGGATCGCCTCGGGCAAGGAAAACCGCGCCGAAGACGCCCTGAAAGTACATGCCGTCGATGCTGTGGTTGCGCCGGAGAAGCTGCAGGAAGCTGCGTTGGACCTAGTCAAACGCGCCATTTCCGGCGAGCTGGACCACAAGGCCAAGCGTCAGCCGAAGCTGGAAAAACTCAAGCTCAACGCCATCGAGCAGATGATGGCCTTCGAGACCTCCAAGGGTTTCGTCGCCGGCCAGGCTGGCCCGAACTATCCGGCGCCGGTCGAAGCCATCAAGACCATTCAGAAAGCGGCCAACTTCGGTCGTGACAAGGCCATCGAAGTCGAGGCTGCCGGCTTCGTCAAGCTGGCCAAGACCTCGGTCGCCGAAAGCCTGATCGGCCTGTTCCTCAGCGACCAGGAGCTGAAGAAGAAGGCCAAGAATTACGACAAGCAGGCCCGTGAAGTGAAACTGGCCGCTGTGCTGGGTGCTGGCATCATGGGTGGCGGCATCGCCTACCAGTCGGCCATCAAGGGCACGCCGATCCTGATGAAGGATATCCGCGAGGAAGGCATCCAGATGGGCCTGGACGAGGCGTCCAAGCTGCTCGGCAAGCGCGTCGAGAAGGGTCGCATGACCCCGGCGAAGATGGCCGAAGCCCTCAATGCGATTCGCCCGACCACTTCCTATGGTGATTTCGGCAACGTCGACATCGTCGTCGAGGCCGTGGTCGAGAATCCGAAGATCAAGCAGGCTGTGTTGGCCGAAGTGGAAGGCCTGGTGCGTGAAGACGCGATCATCGCCTCCAACACCTCGACCATCTCTATCAGCCTGCTGGCCCAGGCGCTCAAGCGTCCGGAAAACTTCTGCGGCATGCACTTCTTCAACCCGGTGCACATGATGCCGCTGGTGGAAGTCATCCGTGGCGAGAAGACCAGCGAAACCGCTATCGCCACCACCGTCGCCTACGCCAAGAAGATGGGCAAGAGCCCGGTCGTGGTCAACGATTGTCCGGGCTTCCTGGTCAACCGCGTGCTGTTCCCGTACTTCGGCGGCTTCGCCCGCGCCATTGCTCACGGTGTCGACTTCGCTCGCGCCGACAAGGTGATGGAAAAGTTCGGCTGGCCCATGGGCCCGGCTTACCTGATGGACGTCGTCGGCATGGATACCGGCCACCACGGTCGTGATGTGATGGCCGAAGGCTTCCCGGATCGCATGAAGGATGATGGCCGGACTGCGATTGATGTCATGTATGAGGCCAACCGCCTGGGCCAGAAGAACGGCAAGGGCTTCTACGCCTATGAAGTGGACAAGAAGGGCAAGCCGAAGAAGGTCGTCGATCCTCAGTCCTACGAGCTGCTCAAGCCGGTCGTCAGCGAGACTCGCGAGCTGTCCGACGAGGACATCATCAACTACATGATGATCCCGCTGTGCCTGGAAACCGTTCGCTGCCTGGAAGACAAGATCGTCGAAACCGCCGCCGAAGCCGACATGGGTCTGATCTATGGCATCGGTTTCCCTCCCTTCCGTGGGGGTGCACTGCGCTACATCGATTCGATCGGTGTCGCCGAGTTCGTGGCGCTGGCCGACAAGTACGCCGACCTGGGCCCGCTGTACCACCCGACTGCGAAGCTGCGTGAAATGGCTGCCAACGGCCAGCGCTTCTACGGTTAATCGAGCGAGAGTGAAGATATGAGCCTTAATCCGAGAGACGTCGTCATTGTCGACTTCGGCCGTACCCCGATGGGTCGTTCCAAGGGCGGCATGCACCGCAACACCCGCGCCGAGACCATGTCCGCGCAACTGATCGAAGGCGTGCTTGCGCGCAACCCGAAGATCGATCCGGCAGAAGTGGAAGATGTGATCTGGGGCTGCGTCAACCAGACCCTGGAGCAGGGCTGGAACATCGCCCGCATGGCTTCGCTGCTGACCCGCATTCCCCACACCAGCGCGGCGCAGACTGTCAGCCGCCTGTGCGGTTCGTCGATGAGCGCGCTGCACACTGCCGCCCAGGCGATCATGACCGGCAACGGCGATGTGTTCGTCGTCGGTGGTGTCGAACACATGGGCCACGTCAGCATGATGCATGGCGTCGACCCGAACCCGCAGTTATCGCTGTACGCTGCCAAGGCCTCCGGCATGATGGGACTGACCGCCGAAATGCTCGGCAAGATGCATGGCATCACCCGCGAGCAGCAGGACGCCTTCGGTGAGCGCTCGCACCGCCTGGCGCACAAGGCGACCGTCGAAGGTCTGTTCAAGGATGAAATCATCCCGATGCAGGGCTACGACGAGAACGGCTTCCTCAAGGTCTTCGACTACGATGAAACCATTCGCCCGGAAACCACTCTGGAAAGCCTGGCCACCCTCAAACCTGCGTTCAATCCCAAGGGCGGCACCGTGACGGCGGGTACTTCCTCGCAGATCACCGACGGCGCATCCTGCATGGTCGTGATGAGCGCTCAGCGAGCCAAGGACCTGGGTATCGAGCCGATGGCGGTGATCCGTTCCATGGCGCTGGCGGGTGTCGATCCGGCGATCATGGGCTACGGTCCGGTGCCGGCCACGCAGAAGGCGCTCAAGCGAGCCGGCCTGACCATGGACGACATCAGCCACGTCGAACTGAACGAGGCCTTTGCTGCGCAGGCGCTGCCGGTGCTCAAGGATCTCAAGCTGCTCGACAAGATGGACGAGAAGGTCAACCTGCATGGCGGCGCCATCGCACTGGGCCATCCGTTCGGTTGCTCCGGAGCGCGTATCTCCGGCACCTTGCTGAACGTCATGAAGCAGAACGGCGGTACCCTTGGCGTGTCCACGATGTGCATCGGGCTGGGGCAAGGTATCACCACCGTCTTCGAACGCGTCTAGCAGCACGTTGAAAAACTGGCTGCGTTGGCAAGATTGCGTTGATAACAGGCTCGAACTGCTCATTTAGATCACTAAACTCCGCGCTCTCGTCTGTTCTCGCCTTGTCTTGCCAGCCTCGCCTAGGTTTTTCAACTGCCTGCTAAGCTGTTCCACGGAAGGAAGCCGGGGCCTTGTGCCCCGGCTTTCGTTTCAGGACCGTCATTATTTTTCAGAGGCAGTCGATATGCAGGTAACACCGGGGCGTTACCGCCACTACAAGGGGCCGGAGTACCGAGTGTTCGCGGTGGCTCAGCATTCCGAAACGGAAGAGTACATGGTGTTCTACCAGGCGTTGTACGGGGATTTCGGGCTCTGGGTCCGGCCGCTGTCGATGTTCACCGAAACAGTGGAAGTCGATGGCGAGACGTTGCCTCGCTTTGCGCTGATCGAGGAAGAATCCAGCCTTTTTGGTAGTTGAGCCCGTAGACGGGCTTGGCCCCTGAACTTGACCTCGGCTCGCTCGCCACTATATATAGCGGTGCTTTTGGGGCAGCGCGAAGGCGACGCCGCTTGGTTCGGTTTGATGCAAGACCCGCTGGACAGCCATGTTGCCCGCGGAGACGAAACACCTTCGGGGCATGGAATGCCCTGTGCGGCGCGAGAAAATGCCGCTTCGCTTCTTTCCGGCAGTGCAGGCTTATCTGCACTACGGAGCAAATCTTTTCAGTTCACCTCTCGATTCAGGAACTCTGCTCTCCATGGGTAAATCGCTGGTCATCGTGGAATCACCGGCCAAGGCCAAGACCATCAACAAGTATCTGGGTAACCAGTACGTGGTGAAATCGAGTATCGGCCACATCCGCGACCTTCCCACCAGTGGTTCCGCCTCCCGCGAGCCGGTCAAGCGTGGCAAGGCCGCGGTGGCCGAAGCGCCGGCTCTGTCGCCCAAGGAGAAAGCCAAGCGCCAGCTGTTCACCCGCATGGGCGTCGATCCCGAGCACGGCTGGAAGGCCAAGTACGAGATCCTGCCGGGCAAGGAGAAGGTAATCGAGGAACTGCGTCGCCTGGCCAAGGAAGCCGATACCATCTATCTCGCGACCGACTTGGATAGAGAGGGGGAGGCCATCGCCTGGCACCTGCGTGAATCCATCGGTGGCGACGACAGCCGCTTCAAGCGCGTGGTGTTCAACGAGATCACCAAGAAGGCCATCCAGGAAGCCTTCTCCAAGCCGGGCGAGCTGGATATCAACCGCGTCAACGCGCAACAGGCGCGGCGCTTCCTCGACCGCGTGGTGGGTTACATGGTCTCGCCGCTGCTGTGGGCGAAGATCGCTCGCGGGCTGTCGGCAGGGCGCGTGCAGTCGGTGGCGGTGAAGCTGGTGGTCGAGCGTGAGCGCGAGATCCGGGCCTTCGTGCCGGAAGAGTACTGGGAAGTGCACGCCGACCTGGCGACGGCCGAGAAGGCCAAGGTCCGCTTCGAGGTCACCCGTGAGAATGGCGAGGCCTTCAAGCCGCTGAACGAAGGCCATGCCATGGCCGCGCTGGAGCAGTTGCAGAGCGCCAGCTACAGCGTCAGCAAGCGCGAGGACAAGCCGACCAGCAGCAAGCCGTCCGCACCCTTCATCACTTCGACCCTGCAGCAGGCGGCGAGCAATCGCCTCGGCTTCGGTGTGAAGAAGACCATGATGATGGCCCAGCGGCTGTACGAAGCCGGCTACATCACCTACATGCGTACCGACTCGACCAACCTCTCGGCCGATGCCATCGGCATGGTGCGCGGTTTCATCCAGGACGAGTTCGGCGACAAGTACCTGCCGGAGAAGCCCAACGTCTACTCCAGCAAGGAAGGCGCTCAGGAAGCGCACGAAGCGATCCGCCCGTCCGACGTCAACCTGCGCCCCAGCCAGCTCTCGGGCATGGAACGCGATGCCGAGCGCCTCTACGATCTGATCTGGCGCCAGTTCGTGGCCTGTCAGATGCCGCCGGCGCAATATCTGTCCACCAGCGTGGTGGTTGCCGCGAGCAATTTCGAGCTGCGCGCCAAGGGCCGTATCCTCAAGTTCGACGGCTACACCAAGGTCATGCCGCAGCAGAGCAAGGGTGGCGAAGATGATGTGCTGCCGGAAATGAACAAGGGCGACGCCATGGCGCTGCTCAAGCTCGACCCGAGTCAGCACTTCACCAAGCCGCCGGCGCGCTATTCCGAAGCGAGCCTGGTCAAGGAGATGGAGAAGCGCGGCATCGGTCGTCCGTCCACCTATGCGGCGATCATTTCCACCATCCAGGATCGTGGCTACGTGTCGCTGCACAACCGTCGTTTCTACTCCGAGAAGATGGGCGATATCGTCACCGAGCGCCTTTCGGAGAGTTTCAACAACCTGATGGACTACGGTTTCACCGCCGGCATGGAAGAACACCTCGACGACGTCGCCCAGGGTGAGCGCGAGTGGAAGGCCGTGCTGGACGAGTTCTACGGTGACTTCCGCAAGAAGCTGGAAATAGCCGAAGCCGGCGAGAATGGCATGCGCGCCAACCAGCCGACCCTGACCGATATCCCGTGCAAGGTCTGTGGCCGACCGATGATGATCCGTACCGCCTCCACTGGCGTGTTCCTCGGCTGTTCCGGCTATAGCCTGCCTCCGAAGGAACGCTGCAAATCCACGGTCAACCTGATTCCGGGCGACGAGATCGCCGCCGACGACGAGGGCGAGTCCGAATCGCGGGTTTTGCTGGGCAAGCGCCGCTGCTCGATCTGCAGTACCGCCATGGATGCCTATCTGCTGGATGAGACGCACAAGCTGCATATCTGCGGCAACAACCCGGATTGCACCGGCTACGAGATCGAAGAGGGGCAATACCGCATCAAGGGCTACGAAGGGCCGAGCCTGGAGTGCGACAAGTGCGGTAGCGAGATGCAGCTCAAGACCGGCCGTTTCGGCAAGTTCTTCGGCTGCACCAATGCCGAATGCAAGAACACTCGCAAGCTGCTCAAGAGCGGCGAGGCGGCGCCGCCGAAGATGGACGCGGTGAAAATGCCCGAGCTCAAATGCGAGAAGGTCGATGATACCTATGTGCTGCGCGACGGCGCGTCCGGGCTGTTCCTGGCTGCCAGTCAGTTCCCGAAGAACCGCGAGACCCGCGCGCCGCTGGTGCTGGAGCTGATCCCGCACAAGGATGAGATCGATCCGAAGTACCACTTCCTGCTGGATGCACCGAAGAAGGACCCGGAAGGCCGGCCAGCGGTCATCCGCTACAGCCGCAAGACCAAGGAGCAGTACGTGCAGACCGAGGTGAACGGCAAGCCGACGGGCTGGAAAGCCTTCTTTGACGGCGGCAAGTGGAAGGTCGAGGACAAGAGCGTCAAAGGCTGATGCGCTGGAGGCCGTTGCAGGCTGGAGAGAAGCCGGCTGCGGCCTCGATACTTTCTTGAAGCGAGGCTACCGTCATGGCTCATGAGCGCTACACCCGAACCAATCAGAAGCTCTACTTCGCCGGGCTGGCGCTGAACAATTGGCAGCGGGCCGAGGAGCAGGGCACGCAGGGGCCCGTGCAAGCCGAGCGTGAGGCTTGCCTGTTCCATCTCTATGGTGCGTTGCTGGGGCTCTGTCACGAGATTGCCGGCTACTACCGTCTGCCGGGCGCCAATGCGGCGCGGGTGGAGTTGCTGCTTACACGCTCGCCGCAGGATTCGTCACCGAGTCCCGAATTTGCCGAACTCATGGAGCTCGCCGGGCAGTCGCAGAGCTGGCTGGCGCAGTTGTTGGCTGCCCATGCGGCGCTGTTCGAGCCGCCTCGTGCGCCGTCCAAGACCAAGACCGATCCCAGCCTGCCCTTGATCGAGGCAGTTGGTGTGGACGATGAGGAGGCCCCGCTGTCGGCTGATGAGGTGGCTGCCTGGCGGCAGCAACTGAAGGAGCTGACCTTGCGCTATCGTGAATCCCTCACGGAGTGGTGAAACGCGGCTCAGGCCTTCTTCCCAGCCCAGAGCACCAGCACGATGCCACCGAGTATCGCGAGGCCGGTAATCACCAGTCGGCCAGTCAATGCCTCACCCAGTAGCAGGCTTCCCGCCAGGACAGTCAGCAGTGGCACGCTGAGCTGGATGCTGGCGGCCTGGGTTGCCGCCAGGCGCGGCAGTACGGCATACCAGAGGGCATAGCCAATGCCCGACGTCAGTCCGCCGGACAGCAGCGCATAGATCACGCCGGCGCGATCCCATTCCAGGCCAGGCAACATCAGCAGGCACAGCACCGCCCCCATCGGCAGCGCGCGGATGAAGTTGCCTGCGGTTGCCGCCAGCGGATCGCGGGTGCCACGCCCCAGCAGCGAATAGGCGCCCCAGGCGATCCCGGACAGAGTCATCAGCAGCGCAGCACCCATCGCCGGCGCGCTGGCGTCGGGCAGCAACAAGCCAATCAGACCAGCCAGCGCCAGGGTTGAGCCCATGATCTGCAAGGGGGAGAGGCGCTCGCCCTTGAACAACCCCCAGGCGATCATGCTCAGTTGCACCGCAGCGAACAACATGAGCGCACCGGCACCCGCATCGAGCATCACATAGGCGTAGGAAAAGGCCGCCGCGTACAGAAACAGCGTCACTGCGCCCGACCAGTTGCCTGCCGGGGTCGGAGACCCCTGGCGCAAACGCAGCAGCAACCACAGCACCAGCGCGCCAGCCAGCAGGCGCAGCGCGGTGAAACTTGCCGGATCGATGTCCGTATCGCGCAGCGCGACGCGGCAGAGCAGCGAGTTGCCAGCGAAAGCGAGCATGGCCAAGGCGGTGAGTAGCAGGGTTCTGGTGGTCACGCAGGCAAGTTCTCTTTGTCGAAAATCGCCCGGCTGAAGGTCGGGTCTGTTGTTAAATACGCCATGCTATGCGCGTTCAGGTTGTAGCGCACCCCTGACGAAGCTGAGTTCTCCCGGCCCGCTCGACCAGAGGGCTGTCGGCCAGCTGGGCGGCTGCTACAATGCGCGCCTTTCACGGGAGCGGACTCATGCCAACATCTTTTCTTGAAATCGTCGAGCTACCCGATGGCAGCATAGTGTTGCGTCGCGCTGAGGACGAAGAGGTGCTGGTCACGCTGGATTTCTCCGAGGACGCCAAGGTGTTTCTGCAGGGGCAGCACGTTGAGGTCGCCAAGGCGATGTTCAGCGTCGGTGTGCAGATGGCTGGACAGATGGCCGAGGGAGAGCTGGTGCACGAAGAGGTTCCGCAGGTGCTGCATTGAGCCGGGAAGCGCGGCGAGTGAACGCGGAAGGGAAGAGGTAGGCACATCCGTGTGCCGCGGGTTTCAGTTACCCAAGCGTATGTTCAGGCTTTGCGTATGCCCCAGTTCAGCCGCGGCGCGCAGCCTCGAACGGCTGGCCCTGTCGAGGCGCGCGAACCAGGTGACTACCGTGTGGCTGCAGCCGGAGATCAGCGCCTTGCAGGCCAGGTCCAGCGCACCTTGGCTCTCGTTGGCAGGTAACAGCAGGATGCGGTCAAGGTTGAGGCTGGTTTCCCGCAGCCAGCGTTGAGAGAGCGATGCCGGTGGCGCGATCAATGTGAGCCAGCGTGTATCGGTCGCTTCGCTGAGCTCACGCAGGATCGGGGCGAGCAACAGGCGGCAATGGCCATTGCTGCCGCTCAAGGTCATTTCGCTCAGGCGATCATCCGCTGGCGGCGGTGTGGCGATATCCGCAAAGGGCGTCAGGCTGTGGGCGATGAGCCCTTCGAACAGGGAAAGCTGCGGTGGTTTGCTGGTGATGGGTTGGTACTGCATGAACCTCTCCTTAGCGGCGAATCACGCCGACACTCAAACCTTCGATGACCAGTTCCTGATGTTCCAGATCGACTTCGATGGGGGAGAATTCAGGGTTCTCCGCCAGCAGCCAGACCTTTTTTCCCTCGCGTTTGAAGCGCTTGACCGTCACCTCGTCGTCGATGCGTGCCACGACGATCTGGCCGTTGCGTGCTTCTCGAGCGGTATGGACGGCGAGCAGGTCGCCATCGAAAATGCCGACATCCTTCATGCTCATGCCATGTACCCGCAGTAGATAATCTGCAGGGGGATGGAAAAAGGCGGGGTTGATCTGGCAGGACTCTTCGACATGCTGCTGAGCGAGAATCGGTGCGCCGGCGGCGACACGACCAATGATCGGCAGGCTGCTTTCATCGGCTGCAGGTTCGAAGCCGGGGATACGTATCCCGCGCGATGCGCCGGGCGTCATTTCGATAGCGCCTTTCTTGTTCAGCGCTTTCAGATGTTCCTCGGCGGCGTTGGGCGATTTGAAACCCAGCTCCTGAGCGATCTCCGCACGCGTCGGCGGATAGCCGTTTTCTTCCAGGCAACGCTTGATGAAGGCAAGGATTTCCGACTGGCGAGGGGTCAGCTTGATCATGACGGTCTCTGTTCTTTTATACAGTGACTGGGATTATATACAGTGCTATGAGCTTGGCAATCGTTGTTTGTCGAGCGCCGGGCAGGCTGCAGGTCGGAAGTGACTGAAGAGTCAGTTGACTTGTCAGTGGGTGAAACGTAAGTTTCAAACAGATGTTTGTCTTTTGGAGGGGGCATGGCGCAGTCGGAAACAGTGGAGCGGATTCTTGATGCAGCGGAACAGCTGTTTGCGGAGAAAGGCTTCGCCGAGACATCGCTTCGCCTGATTACCAGCAAGGCTGGGGTCAATCTGGCCGCGGTCAACTATCACTTCGGCTCGAAGAAGGCGCTGATCCAAGCGGTCTTCTCGCGCTTCCTCGGCCCCTTTTGTGCGAGTCTCGAACGTGAGTTGGACCGGCGCGAAGTGCAGTCCGACCACAAGGAAAGCCTCGAGGAACTGCTGGAAATACTGGTCGAGCAGGCGCTCGCGGTGAAACCCCGCAGCGGTGACGACCTGTCGATCTTCATGCGCCTGCTGGGTCTTTCGTTCAGCCAGAGCCAGGGTCACCTGCGTCGTTATCTGGAAGACATGTACGGCAAGGTGTTCCGGCGCTACATGTTGCGGGTGCACGAGGCGGCGCCGTCGATACCGCCGATCGAACTGTTCTGGCGCGTGCATTTCATGCTGGGTGCGGCGGCTTTCAGCATGTCCGGTATCAAGGCACTGCGCGCCATTGCCGAGAATGACTTCGGTGCAAAGACCTCCATCGAACAGGTCATGCGGATGATGGTGCCGTTCCTGGCGGGGGGGATGCGAGCCGATTCCGGGGTGGCTGATTCGGAGTTGGCTCAGGCGCATCCCATCGCTCGTCGCAATGCCCTTGCGATGCCTGCCAAGGGGTGACGCGGTCGAGGATTGGCCGGTAAGCTAACCGCCATGTCCGATCTTGATCTGCTGCATATTTCCATTGCCGACCAGATGCTCTACGGCTTTACCGCCGGGAGGCTGCGGGTCCGTTTGCCCGTATCCACCGCGCTGAATGGCGTGGGTGAGCGCAACGGTTCCGGTTGTACGCCGCGCGGCCGCCATCAGGTGCGCGCTCGCATTGGTGAAGGCCTGCCTGCGGGCGCCGTGCTGCGTGGACGGCGCTGGACGGGCGAGGTTTGGAATCTGGAGTTGCACGCGCAGTTTCCCGGGCGCGACTGGATCCTGTCCCGTATTCTCTGGCTCAGCGGCTGCGAGCCGGGTTACAACCGTATGGGGCAGGTTGATACCTTCCGCCGCTACATCTATCTGCATGGCACGCCCGATACGGAACCGATGGGCGTGCCGCTTTCCCATGGCTGCATCAGGCTGCGCAATGCCGACCTGCTCGAGCTTTTCCCCCTGGTACCAGTGGGTTGCGCGGTACGGATAGGGGAAGATGCTTGTCCGAGCTGGTCGAGCGCTACATTCAATTAAGGATCTGCCAACAACATGCAAGGTTCATTGATGCTGGACATCGCCGGCACCTGGCTGACCGCCGAGGATCGCCTACTGCTGCGCCAGCCGGAAGTCGGCGGGCTGATTCTGTTCGCCCGCAATATTGAAAACCCTCGCCAGGTACGCGAATTGTGCCGCGCGATACGCGCGATACGACCGGACCTGCTGCTGGCGGTCGATCAGGAAGGGGGCCGGGTTCAGCGGTTGCGGCGTGATTTCGTTCGTTTGCCGGCGATGCGCGAGTTCGCCCATCGTACCGATGCACTGCAACTGGCCGAAACCTGTGGCTGGGTCATGGCGACGGAAGTGCAGGCGGTGGGGCTGGATTTCAGCTTTGCACCTGTGCTGGACCTGGATCATCAACGCAGCGCGGTGGTCGGCACGCGGGCGTTCGAGGGCGATCCGCTGCGTGCTGCCGAGCTGGCTGGCGCCTTCATGAAAGGCATGCGCGCTGCCGGTATGGCTGCAACAGGCAAGCATTTTCCGGGGCACGGCTGGGCGGAAGCCGATTCTCATGTGGCGATCCCGGTGGACGAACGCAGCCTGGATCAGTTGCGTGCGGCTGATCTGATTCCGTTCAAGCATCTGAGCAGCAAACTCGACGCCGTCATGCCGGCGCACGTGATCTATCCGCATGTCGACGAGCAGCCGGCTGGTTTTTCGCGCCGCTGGCTACAGGATATCCTGCGCGGCGAGCTGGGATTTCGTGGCGTCATCTTCAGCGACGACCTGTCCATGGCAGGTGCCCATGTGGCGGGGAATGCGGCCGAGCGCATCCAGGCGGCATTGTCGGCCGGATGCGACATGGGGCTGGTGTGCAACGACCGGGCCGCGGCCGAGCTGGCGTTGGCCGCACTGCAACGTATGGGCGTCGTGCCTTCGCCGCAGCTGGGCAGGATGCGCAGCCGTCTCGATACCTCGCCCGAGTACAAGCAGAATCCTCGCTGGCGCGCTTCCATCGCCGCGCTGAGAGCTGCCGAGCTGCTTTGAGGAAGATGAGGAGGGATCGGCGCGATAGCGCTGACCTTTTGGCTTTTGTGAGCGCTACCCGAGGCCGGGCGGGCAATAGGCTTGGGGCTATCCGCAAGGCGTGACGCGGGCAGGTATTTTCGTGCTCGCGCCCGTTGCAGACGGCATGCCGCTTGTTACACTTGGCCGTCCTTTGGAGTACCGGAATGCTTTGCCAGGAACGCACGATAAAAATATTTAGAACGATGGCGTTGCTCAGCCTTCTTGTCGGCCTGTCAGGATGCTCGACGTGGATGAGCAGCGACTTCGAAGAGCCGCAGGTCCAGCTCGCCAAGGTCGATATCATCAAGGCGAGGTTGCTGGAGCAGCAGTTCATGCTGCGTTTTCGTATCGACAATCCCAATGATCACAGCCTGCCCGTGCGTGGGTTGGCCTACACCGTTCACCTCAATGACATCGAATTGGCCAGTGGCGAGTCCAGTGGCTGGCTGACGGTGCCCGCCCATGGTTTCGACTATTACGAGGTGCCGGTGCACACCAATCTCTGGCGGCACATGAAGTACATCGTGCGATTGCTGGAGAAGCCCGACAGGCCCATCGCCTATCGCTTGGATGGCGACCTGAAGATCGGGCTTCTGTTCAGTCGGCAGGTGCATATTTCCAACAATGGCGAGATAATTCCCGGCTCTTTCATTCCAGAGTAAGGCTCGATGAACCACGAAACCCATGTGCACGGTCCCGACTGCAACCACGATCATGATCACGGTCACGACCATCCACATGTCCATGGCCCTCACTGCAATCACAGCCATGATCCCGTGCGTAACCCGCTGAAGGATATCGGTCGTAACGACCCGTGCCCTTGCGGCAGCCAGAAGAAATTCAAGAAATGCCACGGAGCCTGAGCCGTCGATGACGCCGCTGGTCGCTGTGCTGCTGGGCATTGGTGCGCTGCTGATCGCGGCATTGGCCGGTTATGCGCTGTACCTCTGGCGCAGGGTATGGCGCAATGAGCGACAACAGGCGGCCTTGCGGGCCCGTCGGCATGCCGAAATCGCGGCGGATCTGCGAATACTCGCCAATTGCCTGCTGGACGAGCAGGTGCCTCTGATCGAAGGTGCCATTCGCATCAAGGTGCTGTTGGATAACTACGACGCGGACCTGGGCCAGGATCCGCGCTGCCAGGTTTTCCAGGATTTGTTCGACGCGACCGCGCAGGTGCCGACCCATGCTGCCTGGAAGGCGCTGGACAAGGCTGAGCGTCGCCGCCATGAAGCCGCTTTCAGTGCGCTTGAACTGCAACACAAGGCCGCCGCACGTCGTTCTGCACGCTGGCTGTTGGACGAGGCGCTGGCACCCAAGGCCGCCTGAGACTGCTATTCGCCGCACGCCCCGGCATCTATCCTGACTATTCCCCCTGTTGCGCTTCAGCTCAAAGGAGCCGTCGATGTCGCTGCGTCTGCCATCAATCCTGGTTCGCCTGATTTTCGGCGCCTCCCTCGCTGCCATCGGCCTGAGTGGCTGCCAGGCCTATCTGGACAGTCGCTATGCCGACAGCCTGCCACCCAAGCAGGGCGTGCAACCGCTGACCGGGCTGGCCGAGCGCGTCAGCATCAGGCGCAATACCATGGGCATGCCGCTGATCGAAACCTCGACGTTCCATGATGCACTATTCGGTCTGGGCTACGTCCACGCCACGGATCGCCTGAGCCAGATGGTCAGCTTGCGATTGATGGCTCAGGGCCGACTTGCCGAGATGGCCGGACCCGGTGTGCTGGAAATCGATAGATTCATGCGTGCCGTCAACCTGCGCAAGAGTGCCGAGGTGCTCTATCGTGAAAGTTCGCCGCGCATGAAGAAGTACTTCGAGGTCTATGCGCGTGGCGTCAATGCCTACCTGTTCCGGCATCGTGACAGATTGCCGATGGACCTAGCGGCCGCCGGTCACTCGCCTGAGTACTGGAAGCCCGAGGATTCGGTGCTGGTGTTCTGCCTGTTGAATTTCGGACTGGCAGTGAACCTGCAGGAAGAAATCGCCGCCTTGGTGCTGGCGCAGCGGGTCGGCAGCGACAAGCTCGCCTGGTTGTTGCCGACCTATCCCGACGAGCCGCTGCCGTTCGAGGAAGCGGCGAAGCTCGAAGGCTTGCAGCTGAGCGGGCAGATTCCCGGCCTGGCGGCGCTTGACCGTACCGCTTCGCAGGTTGCGGCGCTGAATATGCTCGGAGTGGCGGCGTCCAACAACTGGGCGATTTCCGGAAACCGCACGCGAAGCGGCAAGCCGCTGATGGCCAACGATACCCATCTGCCGCTGTCGATGCCGTCGTACTGGAATTTCGTGCAGCTGCGTTCGCCGAAATTCCAGGCGGCCGGGGTGACCATCGTGGGGGTTCCGGCCGTGGTGGCCGGCTTCAATGGTAAGCTTGGCTGGGGCATGACCATGGTCATGGGGGACAACCAGGACCTGTTCCTGGAACAGGTCCGGCGCGAGAATGGCCGCCTGCTCTATCTGGCGGATGGGAAGTGGGTGGCGGCGCGTGAACGCCACGAGACGTTCATCATCAAGGGACAACGTCCCGTGCGCGAGACGGTCTACGAGACCCGTAACGGACCTCTGCTCAACAGCGTGCTGGGCGAGCGCAAGCATCCCTTGCAACCCCTGCAACTGAGCAGCGGCTACGGGCTGGCGTTGAAGACCACCCAGTTCGAGGCGGACAGATCGCTCGATGCCTTCTTCGATCTGACGCGCGCAGGGAATGTCGACGAAGCCTTCGAAGCTACCCGCAACATGCGGGCGATGGCGCTGAATATGGTGTTCGCCGATGAGCAAAGCATCGGCTGGCAGGTCACCGGACGATTCCCCAATCGCCGCGGTGGCCTGGGATTGCTACCGTCCCCGGGCTGGGACGGTCTCTACGATTGGGATGGTTTCGCCGATCCCATGCTGCATCCCTACGATCAGGACCCGGCCCAGGGTTGGCTCGGCAGCGCCAACCAGCGTAGTGTGCCGCGTGGCTACGGCATGCAACTGTCGAACTCCTGGTACTACCCAGAGCGCGCCGAGCGTATTGCCGAGTTGGCCGGGCAGGGCCGTCACGATACTGCCAGCATGATCGCCATGCAATACGATCGCAAAACACCGTTCGCCACCAAGCTCGCCACCATGTTCAATGATCCTGGCATGCAGCAGCCGCTACGGCAGGCGATCACGGCGCTGCCGGCGACAGAGCGCGCCAAGGCGGATGAAGCGCTGACACGGTTGCTGAAATTCGACGGCGTGCTGAACGCTTCATCCGGCGATGCCGCGCTGTATTCGGCATTCCTGCATGAAAGCGCGCGGATGATCTTTCTCGATGAACTCGGTCCGGACGACAGTCCCGCCTGGCAGGCGCTGGTCCAGAGCGCCAGCTCTTCCTATTCGGCGCAGGCTGATCATCTGCTCGGGCGTGACGACAGCCCTTATTGGGACGACGTGAGCACGCCGCAGCAGGAGGACAAACCGACCATTCTCGCCCGCAGCCTGGCGGCAGCCGTCGATCATCTCACGGCGAAACTGGGCAATGACCGTAATGCCTGGCAGTGGGGCAAGCTGCACCGTTATACCTGGGCAACGGGCACCACCCAGCTGGCGCCTTACATGCCGCCCAGTCAGCGCAGCGGGATCAATGCCATCCGCGGTTATCTCGATCGCGGACCCTATCCGGCCGGTGGCGACCACAGCACGCTGAACGTTGCGGGGTATCGCTGGGGACGGAATTTCGATACCTGGTTGATCCCCGCGATGCGTATCGTTGTCGACTTCGGCCGTGACGAGCCGCTGATCGGCTTGAACAGCTCGGGGCAATCGGGCAATCCGGCCAGCCCGCATTATGCCGATGGCATCGAGGCCTGGATGAAGGGGCGCTACATGAGCTTCCCGTTCAAGGCGCAGAACCTCGACGCAATCTATGGCGCTCAGCGCCTGTGGCTGGTTCCAGAACGCTGACGTCGGGTAGGGTGGAAAACGCCGCAGGCTTTTCCACCTGTAGATCGCTGGCCGCGTGGAAAATCGCTGTGCGAGTTTTCCACCATACGGGTGTGTCAGGCAGGCACCACTTCGAGCACACGAATGCTTTCGTCATCGGGGTAATGCCAGCGGACATCCAGGTCCCAGAGCTGCGCGCCGTAGCGTCGTTCGGGATCGGGCTTCTGATAGGCCGGTCGCGGGTCCTGGGCCAGGCATTGCTCGATCAGCTCCACCACCGGCTCATTCAGACGAAGTGCCTGAGTGCGGGCCTGGGTGAGGGCGCTTTCACTCCATTGCACCTCGATCAGTACGGGGGCTTCTGCCGCCATCTCATTGCGCGCTTCGGGCAGCGCATCGGCGTAGGGCACATAGGGTTTGATGTCGATGATCGGCGTACCGTCCAGCAGATCGATGCCCGAAACGAATAGTCGTCCCGCTTCGACCCGGTCGAGCTTTACCACCGACTGGCCGATACCGTTCGGCCGATGCGTCGCGCGGGTGGCGAAGACGCCGACCATGCGGTTGCCGCCCAGGCGCGGTGGTCGAACCCGCAGGCGTGGCTTGTCCTCCAGCGCTTGATGGAACAGGAACAGCAGCCAGACATGGCTGACCTGCTCCAGCCCCGCGACTGCCTCGGCACTGTCGAATGGTGGCAGCAACTCCAGCACACCACGGGCGGCAGGAGCCAGGTGCGGTTGGCGCGGAATGGCGAACTTCTCCCTGAAACAGGAGCGCAGATAGCCGATAGGCTCGATGTCGTGGGGCATGGCGGGTGTCGGTTCGAGGTCGGGCTGGGAGGCGATGTTGCCATCATTCCCGACTGTACCGCCAGAAAGGGCGCTGATCCGCTGATGCTCGTCGGAAAGCCGACGGCATCAGCGGGGTTGCTCTCAGATCGCTTCGGCCCAGAGGTCGTATTCGTCCGAATGGGTGACGCGTACCCGGAGCTTGTCGCCGGCCTGCAATGGCTGCTCGCTGTCGATGTAGACCAACCCATCGATTTCCGGTGCGTCGGCGCAGGACCGGCCGATGGCGCCATCTTCGTCGACTTCGTCGATTAACACTTCGATTTCCTGGCCGATCTTGCGCTCCAGGCGTGCGGCGCTGATGGCCTGCTGGTGGGCCATGAAGCGATCCCAGCGATCCTGCTTGACCTCGTCCGGAACAGGCTCCAGACCTAGACCTTCGGCGGGAGCGCCTTCGACCGGTGAGTACTGGAAGCAGCCGACGCGATCCAGCTGTGCTTCGGTGAGCCAGTCCAACAGGTACTGGAAGTCCTCCTCAGTCTCGCCGGGGAAGCCGACGATGAAGGTGGAACGAATGGTCAGCTCCGGGCAGATCTCGCGCCATTGCTTGATGCGCGCCAGCGTTTTGTCCTCGAAGGCCGGACGCTTCATAGCCTTGAGCACTTTCGGGCTGGCGTGCTGGAAGGGGATGTCCAGATACGGCAGCAGCTTGCCTGCGGCCATCAGCGGAATCACGTCGTCGACGTTCGGGTAGGGGTAGACGTAATGCAGACGCACCCACACACCCATGCTCGACAGCGCCTGGCACAGCTCCAGCATGCGCGTCTTGACCGGCTGGCCATTCCAGAAATCGGTCTTGTACTTGACGTCGACGCCGTAGGCGCTGGTGTCCTGGGAGATCACCAGGATCTCCTTGACGCCGGCCTTGACCAACCGCTTGGCTTCGCTGAGCACATCGCCGACCGAGCGGCTGACCAGCTTGCCACGCATGGACGGGATGATGCAGAAACTGCAGCTGTGGTTGCAGCCTTCGGAAATCTTCAGGTAGGCATAGTGACGCGGGGTGAGCTTGATGCCCTGCGGTGGCACCAGATCGATGAAAGGATCATGGTCGATGTTCGGTGGCACCACTTCGTGCACCGCATTGACCACCTGTTCGTATTGCTGGGGACCGGTAACGGCCAGCACGCTGGGGTGCACGTTACGGATATTGTCTTCGGCCACGCCCATGCAACCGGTGACGATCACCTTGCCGTTCTCGGCGATGGCTTCTCCGATGGCATCCAGCGATTCCGCCTTGGCACTGTCGATAAAGCCGCAGGTGTTGACCACCACCACGTCGGCGTCCTGGTAGGTGGGCACGATCTGGTAACCCTCCGTACGCAGCTGGGTCAGGATGCGTTCGGAATCGACCGTTGCCTTGGGGCAACCCAGGCTCACAAATCCGACAGTTGGCGCTTTGCTCATCGACACTCCCAGGACGTCGTGTATAAAAAAGGCGCGGGAGTATACAGCGAATCGCAGTTTTTCGATCTATCCGTGCGTCGTCAGGGTGTTGGGCTGAAATCCGTTTGCGCGAGGCGCTTGGGTGTGCGGGGCAGATAGCGTTTCAGCTGTAAGGCGGGGGATTCGATGAAGTGCCAGGACAGAGCTGCGATGGCAATGCTTGCCGACAGGCTGATTGCCATGAACGCACCCAGCGAGAGTTGCGGACCGAACCAGTGCATCAGCAACTGCTGGATCGGGAAGCTGAAGATATAGATGCCGTAGGAAAAGTCGCCGTACTTGCCGAAGCCGGAAAGCCGAGGAATGCGCAGGTGGGCCAGGTAGATGGTCAGGTAAGGCAGCGTCAGCACGTGGATATAGAGCCAGAGCTCTGTCTTGGCGCTGAGCAGTGTCAGCGTGAGCAAGCTCAGGGCTATTTTCCAGTTCCAGGGCAGCTCGCGGCGATACAGGTACAAGGCTGAGCCGAAGAAGAAGAACATTCCCAGCCGGGTCGCTTTGCGCAGGATGTCACTCTCCAGGCCCAGCGCCGGCGCCAGATGGAAATGGATGATGAGCAGCAACATCGGCACCACAAGCACGGTGATGCGCCCGAAGAGCTTGAGCAGACCCAGCACCAGCACGGTGGCATACATCAGCACTTCGTAGGGCAAGGTCCAGACCGACCCGTTGACGGTATCGGGGAAAGGGTTTTCGGTGAACACTCCAGGGAGATGGAAGTGCGTGATCAGCGCCATGTTGCCCAGATAGTGCAGGGTCTCGCTGCTGGACAGGTAATCCTTCAGCGGCAGTCCGGTCGCCAGCGGCCCGACCACCAGCACGGTGAACAATACCGAGACACAGAGTGCTGGAAATATTCGCAGTGCGCGTTTGGCGGCAAAATCCAGCACGCTGCGGCTGTTCATCCATGAGGCGGCGATCAGGAAGCCGCTCATCACGAAGAACAGGTTCACGGCGATATCGGCCATGTCCATCGATCCGGTGAACAGTCTCACGGGTTCGACAGCGCCGGCCCCGGACAGCCAGTAACAATGACCGATGACGACTGCCGAAGCGGCGAAGAAACGCAGGAAGTCGAAGTTGTTTGCGTCACGCTGAACCGATGCGACGTCCATGAAAAGTGCCCTCGATAAGCCGGAGCGATGCGTCGTCGAGCAGGGTCAACGCAATGGAAAGGTTTTGCTCATGCCCAGCGCGCCGTTCTCCCCGTCCCGGATTGCCTGCTCGATGAGCGCCAGGCGATCGCCGGTGTTGCGCAGCCGTGCGAACAGGCGCAACAACATGAGGAAAATCGTGCGGTTGAGGCGAAGCAGGCGGGGTGAAGCGGCCCAGACGTTCTTGTCGAACCAGGCCTGGTTGCGCGCTGCGTAGTAAGCGCGAAAGTCCGACTCGCCCAAGAGGAAGGTCTCGTAGATGTTGCGTGTGCGGGGCTTGATGTTCCAGGACTGTTCGAGTTCGTCGATCACCGCATCGGTAAAGAGAAACAGCCGGCCCCCGCTGGCGGTGATGCGCCGGGTGTATTCGGTGTCATCGACGTACAGCACGAGATCCGTGCGCGGCAAACCGATCCGCTGGTACAGGCTGCGATGCGCCAGCATGCCGCCATAGGGGGCGAACGGCAGGCTGATGCTGGCCGGTGGCTTGCCGGACCTCCCGGTCCACGGGAGGCGGCGCCAGATCTTGTAGGGCAGTTGGGCGACGTGGAAACCGAAGTAGCTCGAACGTGGCTGGCGAATATAGCGAGGTGGCACGCCAGCGGCGATATCGGCCTGTTGCGTCGCTCGATATCCCAGCACAGCGGCACGGTCCGGCCCGAGCAGGCCGGTGAGGCGCGCCAGCTCGCGGTGCAAGATGGAAACCGCCGCGGCCGTCGGTGCGTTGTCGTCATCCATCATCCAGATGTAATCGGCTCCACCGGCCAGCGCAGCTTCGAGCGCCACGGCATAGCCATTCGCCGAGCCAGTGTTGTGTGACAGCTCGATCAGGCTTACCCGGCCCGGCCAGCGTTCTAGCAATCGATGCAAGGGTGCGGATGAGGCATTGCTCACCACCAGCACATCGCTGATTTCGGCGAAGGACAGCGCTCGCTCGATCATCTGCTGCAGGTAGGACAGTCGATCGCCGTAGGTCACGGTGACCAGAGTGGTTTTCGAGGTCATGAGTTGTCTCGGTGCAATCGCGTGTCCTGCCAGGGCGTGCATCCTCTGGCGAGGCATTTGCGGGGCGGCGAAGGATGTAAGGGGAAAAACAGGGCGATCAGACGGTCTGGCCGGGGACGGGTGGCAGTGCGGGGTCCTGCTCGGAGCCGGGGATGTCGCGCTCATCGTAGGGCGAAGGGTAGAAAACGCGAACTGGCTGATTGTCGCCGGGTATCTCTGGAAGATCAGGCAACTGAAATATCTCGGTGTAGGAATACCCATCGGCGTAAATCAATGATTGCTTCTTTGGATCTGCACGCTTCATGGCGCCTCCTCGCAGGTCAGAATGAATAGCGGGTGTTGTCCTCCGAGCGAAGGTACTGGCTCCCGGACAGCGGTTTCACCAGCCTTATCGGCGGTGATGTGAGGGGTTCGAAGTCATCTGGGGTGTTGCAGGAAAGGTGGTTGATAGCGTGTCTCTGGGGCTCGTGACCGTCGGTACAAGCAGGCGAGGCCCGTACGAGCTGTTCGGACCGATCGCCGCTGGTGTGCTGCTGAGTGCCATCGCTCGTCAGGCTGGCCAGCAGGACCAGGCTCAGTACGCAGATGCTCTGGAGTCGTTGGGGTGCGGTTGCTGTGTTCATCCTTGAAACCTCGCAAGCGAATCGCCCTGGTCAGGCGTGCTTCATGGGGACTGCGGCCGGGTAGACCTGCGTGACGTTCGTCGGCGCTGCGGTTGGGCGGTGCATCAGTGCGTCCTGCCCCTGATGCAGGGAAACTTCCAGAACCCTTGTCTCGATGAAGGCCTTGATCTCCTGCCTGAACCGTTCGGTCGAAAAACGTTCTGCACTGGCGCGGCAGGCGTCGGGGAAAATGTGGTGTGCTTGTGCCTCGAACTCGTCGACGGCGGCGATGAGCGACTCCGCTGTCTGTTCGTCGTAGAACACCCCTGTCGGCTCGGGCCGATCGATGCCCCGCACGGTTTCCAGCACGCCACCTCTGCCGAAGGCGATCACCGGCGTGCCGCAGGCCTGGGCTTCGATGGGGGCGATGCCGAAATCCTCTTCGGCGGCGAACACGAAGGCCCGTGCACGCTGCATGTGATGCAACAGCACGGTGAAGTTCTGATAGCCCATCAGCGTCACGTTCGGTGAGGCGAGCTCCCTGGCCTTATCCATTTCGGGCCCCGTACCGATCACGATCAGCTTCTTGTCCGGCATCCGCGAGAACGCTTCGACGATCATCGGAATGCGCTTGTAGGGCACCAGTCGCGATGCCGTCAGATAGAAATCCTCCTTCTCCGCATATAGCGTGAAGTTGCGGGTATCGACAGGCGGATAGATGACGGTGGATTCGCGTCGATAACTCTTGTTGATGCGCCTGCCGATGAAGTGCGAATTGGCGATGAATTCGTCGACGCCGCTGGCGGTACGCTGATCCCACATGCGTATGTAGTGCAGCAGCATGCGCGCCAGCTTGGCCTTGATCCCGCGGTCCAGGCTCGCTTCGTGCAGATACTGATGCTGGAGGTCCCAGGCGTAGCGGATCGGCGAGTGCACATAGCTGATGTGCAATTGGTTCGGACCGGTTAGCACGCCCTTGGCCACGGCGTGGCTGCTGGAAATGACCAGGTCGTAGGCCGACATGTCGAGCTGCTCGATGGCCAGCGGCATCAGCGGCAGATACTTCTGGTAGTGCGTCTTTGCCTTGGGCAGCTGCTGGATGAAGGTGGTAGTGGCGCGCTTGCCACCCAGATTGGCGCGATCTTCGTCGGAGAGAAAGTCGATCACGGCAAACAGGTCCGCGTCCGGCCAGGTCTCGAGCAGTCCGGAAAGCACCCGTTCGGCACCGGCGTAGTTCACCAGCCAATCATGAACAATGGCGATTTTCATGCGATAGCCTTTCGTGGATAGGAGTAAGGGGCAACGGGATCAATCGTCGAGACGGCGGCGACTGGGTTCTTGAGGCTCGTCGGTGGCGCGGAGTCTGAATGGTGAGCTTCCGGAGCGGCCGCGAGCGGCATGTCGGCTAATGCTTCGGCTGGCCGAGCGGAAGCTGCTGCAGGTTGGCGGGTGTGGCATCTCGCACGCCGGTGAAGGCCTGGTCGATCAGTCGGGAAACCTGTCGGGCCGATGCATTCCAGCAGTAGCGCTTCACGTTCGCCTTGCCCCGTCGACGCAGGTCCTGGCGCAAGGCTTCGTCCCGCAGGACTTGCTGCATGCAGGCGGTGATGTCGTTCACCTGCAGCGGATCGAAATACAGCGCGCTGTCGCCCAGAACCTCCGGGATGGAGGCCGCGCGCGCGGCAATGACCGGGCAACCACAGGCCTGCGCCTCGAGTGGGGGAATGCCGAATCCCTCGTAGACGGACGGGAACACGAAGGCCGTGGCGCCCTGATAGGCCTCAACCAGCTCTTCGTCGGTGAGTCTGCCGAGCATCCGTATGCGCCGGTTGCCGGCCGCGTCGTGCAGGCTGCCGGAGAAGACCCGACTGGAATCGCCGATGATGCGCAGTTCCACCTCATCGAGCCCTTCGAGCTTGAGAAATGCCGCGATCATCCGCGCGAAGTTCTTGTGCGCGCTGGGCGACGACACGGCCAGCAGGTACGGAGCAGAACCACGGGGGCACTGCTCGGCGCAGAAGGGCTGGAAACGCTCATCCACGGCATTGGGAACCACGCATATATGGCGTGCCGGATAGCCATAGAAGCGAGCTATTTCGTTCCGGGAAAATTCGCTCACGGTGATCAGGGCCTTGATTCGTTTGAGCAGTACCGGGGTCAGGCTGCGATAGGCGCCCCGGAATATGCGCGAGTAGCTGTCAGGGTGTCTGACATAGGTGATGTCGTGGTGAGTCGCGATCTGGTTGTGATAGGCCAGCGGCGCGGTGTTGCACAGCGACACCAGAGGCGGGCTGCCTTGCTTTGCGAGCCACAGGGGCAAATCCAACTGCTCCCACAAGTGCCCCCGGTTTCGGCCGATGCGGCGTACCCCCAGCAGCTCGGCGCTGTGGTGCAGGCGTATGTCGTGTGGCGCGACGAAGACCAGATCATCACGCAGCCCTCCGAGCTCCAGGCTGATCTGTTCAGCGAAGCGCTGTACGCCACGTATTTCCTGGGTCAGGAAGCGAGCGTTGATCACAATCATCCGAAACTCCTCTTTTCGAAGCGCCGTTTCCGAAGCGACAGTCATTGTCAGGTGTGGAGCGAGCTGGAGCGGACTTGCCGAGGCTGATGATCTTCGGAAAGCCGTCCAGCGTGATCCTCGTGGTACAGGCGCTGGCTGTGCTTGCACAGTTCCATGAGGTCGCAATCCTGGTCCGGCCTTTATCCGGCAGGGCGGTATCGATCAGCTCCAACTGGTCTGGCATCGGACCGGTGGATTCGATGCTGACCGAACGTGGCTTGCCGGTGCTCCAGGCGACCAGCAGTTGCTCTTGCGCGTTGCCGAAGCGCAGTCGGATGACGTCATCCGTTGCGCTGTCGGCCGTTCCGAGGAAGGGGTAGTTCTGGATGATCGGGCTGATCGCTTTCAGCACCCGGTATGCCGGCTTGAGTGAATAGTCCTGTCGGAGCAGGCCGAAGTTGTGCTCGCGCTCGCGTTTATCCGTGCCGTCGTTACGAAAGTCGTACCACCAGTAGCCCCGTACGTTGCGTATCGTCCGGACCAGGAAGAAGCTGCGCGCCAGATAGGCGGCCTGAAGGTCTTCGTCAATGCCGCAACTGCCCTGGTGGGCCGGCCAGCTCATTTCCGTGAGGTACAGCGGCACCGGCTCGCCGGCGATGCGGGATAGTTCGAGATTGACCTTGGTCAGCCACTCGATCCAGGCCTCGGGCGTGTTCTGGCCACGACCGCGGCAGTGCACGTAAGGGTGCAGCGAGAGACCGTCGATCGATTGCATCACGCCGGCTTCGAGCATGCGCTTGGCGAAACCGGATTCGATCCCCTTGGTGGTCACAGCGCCGGCGAGCACCTTGGCGTGTGGATCATGCTGGCGAATGATGCCCGCCGCATCGGTAATCAGTCGGACGTAATCCTCGGTGAATCGCGGATCGCGCGGATTCTCGACGTCCCACTCGTTCCATACCTCGTAATGCGTGACGCGGCCCCGAAACTGCTGCGCGACGTAGGCGACGTAGCGGTTGAATGCGGCGCGAACCGGCTCGCTGCGGGGCTTCTCTCCGCCGCCATGAAAACGGTTGCCATAGCCCAGGATGAACAGGTTGTCGAGCTGATTCGCCTGCGCATCAGCAAGGTAAGGGTACCAGTGGGATTCGACCCTGAGCTGGTCGCGCTTGCGTTCCAGAAAAGCCCAGTGCGCATCGGTTCGTATCGATTTGACACCCGCCTCGCGTAGCAGTTGGTTGCCTTGGCCGCGACTGTCGGACAGATGCAGGTCATGGGAGCAGACGCCAATGATGAAGGGATCTTTTGCCTGCTGTGCCGGTGTCTGCAAGGCCAGGCCGGATAGGGCCGTAGTCAGCGCCAGGTGACGCAGGTGGATGCGACGGGTCATGGCAATGCGCCCCTGGGTAGTTGCGCATGCGGTTCGATGCCGCGATACGGGGGCGGAGTTTCGATTCGCTTGTAGGGTCTCTGACGCGAGGGGTCCCGCGGCGTCAGGACATGTGCGATGGCCATGCCGAGAAACAGGGTGGCCGTGGGTACTTCCAGAATATCGGTGGCCCAGCCGATCAGGCAGGTACAGAAGACGATGCCCAGCAGCGCGTCGCGGATGCGCGGCCCGCGATCGTGCAGGCGCAGCAGCAACGGGAACAGCAGCAGGTACAGTAGAACGCCGAACACGCCGAGCATGCCCCAGAGATACAGCGCCGTGTTGTCGGCGACGGCCAGCAGCTCCAGCCAGGCCATCGGAAAGGCCGCGGCACTGCTGCCAACCGCACCGAAGCCGGCACCCCACCAGCCCCATCCTTCGTTGGTGATGACCTCGATGAAGTTCGGCCAGCTATGGATCAGGCGGTCGTTGAAGGATGCGAGCATGCTGGCGCTGTAGGCCTCGCTCTGGGGAATGTTGAGCAGCAGGCTGGCAATCGGCAGCGCCATTCCCGTCAGTACTGCGATGGAAAATGCGGTGGCGCTGGGCAGGCGATAGCCTGCGAGAAACAGCATCATCAAGGTCAGCAGATAGGCTGCGGCGGTGGACTTGTTGGTGGTGAGGAAGATCGCGCCGAAGGCTAGCGGGTAGAGCATCATCCGTAACAGCCGGGACCGCAGGAAGGCAGCGAGGAACAGGCTGTACAGGGCGATCATCACGGCCAGGTTGGTCGACATTCGGGCAAATCCGGCAAGACGGTCCGTGCTGCCAAAGGCCCAGGACTTGTTCGCGGTAATCTCGACGTCGCCCATCATGTAGCTGTATCCCTTCCAAGGCACGCTGGTGAACATGTCCAGTGCGATGCCGACCAGCGAGGCGACCAGGCACAAGCCGATCACCCAGCCCAGCAGGCCGACCCGACGCTCCAGATAGCTACCGCAGAACAGCCCGAACAGCAGGGGCAGGTAAATGAACACGCTGAAGCCGATGTTGCGCAGCGTGGCGCCGTGAAGCAGCGCCAGCAGGCTTGAAACCAGCAGGGCGAACAACACCAGCCACACCCCCGGTTTGCTGCGTGCGCCCGGCAGTTCCAGCGCCACGGCCGCGAGACAGGCCAGCTTCGGCAAGTAGAGCAGGGCGGACACGCCGGCCATGTCCAGGTAGAAACGCAGCGCCCCGGCGAAGGTTTCGCTGATCAGCAGCGAGGCTGCGATCAACGTCAGCACCGTGGGCTTATCGATCGCCAGCAGGCTCGGTCTGGGGCGCGTAATGCTCAGCGAACTCGGGTTCATCGTAGGCTCTCCGGCCGTGCAGCGTGGCTTGCAGGATCGACTGGTACTGATCGAGCATCCGTTCCGTATCCA
The DNA here is from genome assembly GCA_047973445.1 of Pseudomonas sp. Classification (GTDB taxonomy): domain Bacteria; phylum Pseudomonadota; class Gammaproteobacteria; order Pseudomonadales; family Pseudomonadaceae; genus Stutzerimonas. Next base: position 37,512 of record JBKEBY010000044.1, on the reverse strand, counting down.
TAAAAGGCGCAACGCTGACACGCGCCTGTCGCGACAGGCGTTGGCGCAGGCCGCTGTCCAGGTAAAGCCGGAGCATCGCCCTGCCGAGCGAGTCGGGATCGTTCGACGAGCAGATCAGCCCGTTGAGATTGTCCTGAATGATCTCCGGCAGGCCGCCCCTGTCCGTGGCGATGACCGGCAGGTGCCGGGCGCAGGCTTCAACGGCGACCAGCCCGAAGGGCTCGTCCCATAGCGAAGGCACCACCAGCACATCGATGTTGCGCATGAAGGCGTCGGCGTCCTGGTAGCCGACCAGGCGGACCTTGGCTGGATCGACCATGGCATTGAGCTGCGCTTCGTAATCCAGCTTGCCGCGCCCGGCGATTTCCAGCGTGGCGTTGATCGACAGCGTCTGGAACTGCCTGATCAGCCAGGACACCCCCTTGTTTTCGGAAAGCGTGCCGATGTAGCCGTAGCGCAACAGACCGCTGTGATGCTGGCGCGATGTGGCCTCGGATGCCACCGTGGCGTTGTGCACCAGATGGCGGCTGGCCCGGCTGAAATAGCCGTGGCCAGACACCTTGTCCAGAATGAAGCGGCTGACGCCGATCACCGCGTCGACCTGTGCCGAGGCCGCCCCGTGGCGCTGGCGGAAGGTCGAACACAGGCCGCATTGACGTTCGCAGCTACGGCCCTTGTTGAACATGGTGTCCTTGGGGCACAGCAGGTAGAGGTCATGCAGGACCTGAACGATGGGGATCCCGGCGGTACTGATCTCGTCCCAGGCCGATATCGACCATCCGGTCAGGTTGTTGCAAAGGACCACGTCGGGCCGTTCGCGGGCGATCACCTCGCGTACATGCTGGCGCATGCGGCGGTTGTAACGGTCGCGGTAGTGCCAGCCCAGGCGCAGCAACGGATTTGCCCGAGTCTGGGTGTAGTGCCAGTAGAAGTTGTACAGGCCGGCGCGATAGATCCGTACGCCATTGTGTACCTCTTCATGCAACCCGGTTTCAGGGCCTGTGACCAGTACCGTCACGTCGCAGCCGCGGTCCTGAAGGCCTTCGGCCAGTTGGCGCACAATGATCTCCGCACCACCACCTATATGGGGGACGTACAAGCTATGCAGGAGCAGAATTTTCATGGACGAGCCTCAATCGTTACGGCAGCCCATGACGAGCCGTGGTTGTGCACAGAGGCTCAGGTGCTGCGTCCGCACGCGGACTTTCTGCTCGCGTTGCAGGAGATTCAGCAGTATCACCGAGCGCTCTTCGCCATCTGAGCTGACGAAGATTGCTTCCAGCTCTCGGAAACCGCCGCCTTGAAGTTGCACGCGCTCGCCGGGCTGGAATCGCGGTTTCTCGGTCGGGTCCGCGAGACGCTCGTGCAATTGTTTGATCAGCTCGTCCCGAACCGGTGTAGGTTCGCTACCGAACGAGACTACCCGGGCCACGCCGCGGGTCGAACGGATGGGATACCAATTGTCCAGCTGTGGATCGAGGCGTATGAAGAGGTAGCCTGGAAACAGCGGCTCTTCGGTCTTGCTGTGCTTCTGCGGTCGGTAGCACTCGAAATGCTGCCGCTGCAGATTCTCTTCGGCACGGGCTTCCTGGCGTGGTTTTGTCTGGATCAGGTACCAGCGTGGACTGCTGATTGGCGCTGCCATGTGAACGACCTTCCATAGAGTGAGTGACTGATGTCCGTACTTCGATCAGGTTTCATGCCCGCTGCAGCGCGGGTTGTTCGATCCCCTCGACAAGAGAAAACTTTTTCAGCAAGGCCTGTACCTCGCTTGGGCTGTTGAACATCAGTACGTCGATGATCGACAGCGAAGGGACGAAGGGTTGGTTGAACTGCGGGTAGCTCAGCTCGTCCATGCGCAGAAAACGCAACGCCAGGCCATGCACGCGGAAGAGGGCGGGGCAATACAGCGCCAGGCCGCCGATGGGATTGATGTAGAGGTCCGCATCCAGTTTTCTCGCGATGCTGATGACCCGCTCCTGTTTGTCCATGCGGGCCGGCAAGCCCAGTTCCGAGCCGATCCAGAAAGGAGTCGTGATTTGCAGGTGGGCGCAGATGCGGCGGATGGCGTATTCGGTGAAGCGCGCCAGGTTTCGCTCGGGATTCGCCAGGATCTGGCGAATCATTGCCATGGTTTGCTCAAAGTGCGGGGCGCGGGCGTAGGCGAGCTCGAGCATTCTAAGCAGTCTCTTGAACTCCTTTGGGGTGTCGTCGCAGAGCCAGCGTTGGTTGATCGAGTCCTGCTGCTCACCTTTGCGCAGGGGAAACGTGAGCAGTTTCGGTTGCCCGCTCACTAGCACCCGGTTGCGATTTATCCATGAAGCCTTGACGTACTGCAGGTCGTCGCCCAGCACGAAGGCGTCGCTGTGGGCGATCAACTGAAAGTAGCCAAGGTAGGGGAACAGGTAGGGTTGCATCATTGAAACGGTTCTGAGCACGGCGTTTCCCTCGCATGTATCAGACTTTCTGAGCGTAGCTGTAATAACCGTAAGCGCCGGTTTCATAAGCTGTGCTTGAGGCTCTTCGTTTGACGCCATTAAGGATGGCGCCCTTGAGCAGTACGCCGTTTTGCGCCAGGCGCCGCTTGGACGCCTCTATCTGGCTGGCCGTGCTCAATCCATAACGCGCAACCAGTAGGCAGGTGCCTGCCTGTTGCGCGACCAGCACGGCGTCGGTTACGGCCAGTACTGGCGGTGTATCGATGATGATGAAGTCGTAGTCCTGCTCCGCCTCTTTGAGCAGCTTGGCGAAGTTGTCGTGCATCAACAGCTCGGAGGGGTTCGGCGCCGAGCTGCCGCTGGCTATGAAGTGCAGGTTGGTCAGCTCGGTCTCGTTGATGATCGTCTCAAGATGCAGGTTGCTGGCCAGTGCATCCGACAGGCCGTTACCTGACTCCACGCCGAAGACGCTGGCGAGATAGCCACGGCGCATATCAGCGTCGATGAGCAGCACTCGCTGCCCCGCCTGGGCGATGACCGCCGCCAGATTGCTCGAAACGAAGGACTTGCCCACCGAGGGCGTCGGGCTGGTGATGACCAGCACCGGGTTGCGCGCCTCGAGCATGGCGAACTTGAGGCTTGTACGCAGGCTGCGCAGGGATTCGATCGACAGCTCTGCCGGATGGGTGCCGGCCAGCAGCTTGGGCTTTCCGTCGCGCACCTTTCGCAACCGGTGCAGAGGCTCCTGTTTCGTTGAAAAAGGCAGCGCGGCGTACACCGGGACACCCAGATGCTCGATCATTTCCGGGCTTTCGATACCGCGGTAGAACACTTGGCGCAGCAATATCACCACCGCCGAGGCCAGCAAGCCGACAAAGATCGCGACCAGTACCACCAGTGGCTTGATCGGTTTGGCCGGCTTCTCCACCACGGCGTAGGCGCTGTCGATGATGCGCACGTTGCCAATGGTGCCGGCGCGAAGGATGTCCTGTTCCTGCGCCTTGTCCAGCAGCAGGGTGTAGGTACGGGTGGTGACCTGCATGTCACGGTTCAGGCGCAACAGTTCCTGCTGGGTCATCGGCAGGGCATCGATCTTGCCCATCAGCTTGTTCTTTTCCCCTTCCAACTGACCGATCTTTTTCACCAGGGTCTGATACGTCGGGTGCTCGGGGGTGTAGAGCTGGTTGTATTCGGTGCGCTTGAGGTTGTGTTCGGAGATCTGTGCCTCCAGTGCGACGATCTGGTCCAGCACGCCCTTGGTCTCGATGCTGATGTCGACCGACTGGGCGCTGGTCTGATAGTCGTTGAGAGCTGCTTCGGCCTTTTCCAGCTGCTTGCGCACCAGCGGTACCTGCGAGCGCAGGAACTCAAGGCGCTGTGCGGCCTCGGCGGAGCTGCGTTCGATGTTCTGCCGCACGTACAGGCGACTGATCTGGTCCAGTACGTGGTTGGCCTTCTCGGGGTCTGGGTCCTCTAGAGTGAGGTAGATAATCCCCGAGTCCTTGCCGGCTTCGCCCACCTTGAGGCGCTTCTGGTAATCCAGTGCAGTGGTCTGCGGCCGGCTGCGCACCAGCGCGAACTCGGTGCCGGGGCGCGCCTTGAGTTCGGCGATCTGTACCTGGAAGCCCTGATGTTGCACGGCTTCGTTGACCTTGCCACTCAGCAGCTTTTGCTCGTCGGAGTCATACAGGCTGAATGTGCCGGCGGTTCCAGCACGCAGCACCAGTTTTTCACCCAGGTAGGCTTCGGGTACATCCAGCTGAAACACATCCAGCTTTTCCCCGCCCCAGGCGTAGCTGCTCAACCCCAGCAGTGGCGCGGCGATTTCGCCATCCTTTGCCGGATCGTGCAGGCGCGCCACGAAGCCGCCAATGAGGGGTAGGTGTTTCGGCCGGGTGGTGATGTAGAGCTTCAGGGCATCGACCGTGCGCCCCAGCACTGATCGAGATTTGAGCAGCTCGATCTCGGTCACCGCCTGGGATACCGAGTTCGGCCTGGGAATGGCTTCCGGGACGCCGGTAATGCCGGCCTTCTTCGGCTCGATCTGGATCATCGCGCTCGCTCGGTAGACGGGCGTGGCGACGATCGCATAGGCAACGCCGAGCAGGGCGAAGAGGGTGGTGATGGAAAAAATCAGCGCCTTGTGATCGAACGCCACGCGCAGAATGCGCGCCAGGTCGATGCGATTGTCTCCATCGTATTCCAGTGACGAGCGGGCCATTGCAGTCATTGCGGGTCCTTCCTTGCGTATGTGCGCCACAGGTGCGGCAGTCGACAGCTACGTGCTGGTCAGGCGTTTGGCCTCAACCGGCGCAGCAGGTTGAGGCTGATGTTCTGAAAGACCTGGGCCAGCGCCTGAAGCTTGCTGAGCGGGGATATCGATGCCAGTGCCTGGGAAAACACCTGGACCATGAAGTACTCGTAGAGCGACTGTTCGCCGATGCTCTGGTAATAGCGGGCGAGGCTGTAATAGGCGTGCATGGACATCTGGATGCGCTGCTTGCTGCTGCGCATCGAGAAGATTCCACCCTCGTGTGCGCGGTAAGCGGCGGGCTTTATCTGTGCGAGGAACTTGCCCTTGCCATGGGCCCCCAGCAGCGACCACCAGCAGATATCCAGTACTTCGACGCCGAGCAGTTCCGGGGGCAGCTCGTGCACCAGGTTGCGAAAGCACACCGTCAGCGTAGACATCGGGCGCGCCTGCTGCAGCTGGCGTACACTGGCGTCCCGACGGTATTTGCCTTGCAGGTGCGGGCTGCGCAGCACGCCCTGGCTGTTGAACATGAAGGCATCGTGATAGGTGATGACGTAATCGCGGTGCTGTTCGAGGAAATCCACCTGGATCTGAAGCTTGTGCGGATCAGTCCAGTAGTCGTCTCCTTCGCAGTAGGCGATGTATCGGCCCCGAGCCTGGGCAAACAGACGCGTGCTGAACGGCACTCCCTGGCGGTACTGGTTTTCGCGCTGATAGATCGGCCTGAACACGTTCGGATAGCGAGCGGTGAACTCGCGGATGATCGCCGCGGTGCTGTCGGTCGAGGCGTCGTCATGAACGATCACCTCGAAAGGGAAATCCGTTTCCTGCCGGAGAAAACCCTCCAGCGTTTCCCTGATGAAGGCTGCATGGTTGTAGGCCAGGCAGACGATGCTCAGCAGCGGTTCCCGGTTGTCGCCCCAGGCCGCCATCAAGTCCTGTTCGTTTTTCAGTTCCATGTCGTTCAGACGCTCGTTTTAGTCATCAGTACGTAAAGCCGCATTACCACGGGCCTGGTGGTGAAGGTGACCAGCGCCAGGCAGATCAGGCCGCTCACCGCCAGCGCCAGGAGGGTGTCGAAGCGGTTGTCGCTGGCGATGGCGTTGAATACGGGTTCGCCGATCAACAAGCCCAGACCCGTCATGGCGGTGATGCGCAGCAGGTCCTGCAGCCAGTGCCGATGCAACCCGGCGGCGAAGCGCTTGTGCACCATCGGCGGCCAGAGCAGGAAGGTCAGCATGCGCAACCCAAACCAGGCCAGCGCTGCGCCGTGAACGCCATGCTCGAGCGCCGCATAAATCACCAGCGGAATGCTCAGCGCTGCGCTGACCAGGCTGAACCACACGTGAAGGCGCAGCTGTCCATGGGCGTATTGCAGGTAGAACTGAAAGGCCGTGGCCGCCATGAGGGCGCTGCCGAGTACGTACCAGGGCAGGATCAGCCGGCTCCATTGCGCGGCCTCCTGGTCGCCGGTCCAGGCAAAAATCAGTTCGGCGGAGTGAAAGGCGATCACTCCGGACAGCGGAAACAGCAGGCTGCAGACGAACCGCGAGGCGTTCAGGTAGAGCGCCTGCATGTCGCCGATCCGGCCTTCGGAGACAAGCATCGTCATCCGCGGCAACAGCGTCTGCACCAGCGGATTGGTTAGCGTCATGATGCCGGTCGATATCAGCGCGACCAGTGAAAAGTAGCCGTATTCCTTGAGCAACAGCACGTTGGAGAGCAGCACCTTGTCCAGCTGCGTCAGGAGTATCCAGAGCACCGAGGTGAGCGACATGCCAGCAGCGAAGGGCAGCACTGGCCTGACCACGGCCCAGTCGAAGCCGGTCAGCGCACGGGGAGGCGGCATCAGGCTGTACGCCTTGGTGGCGAATATCAGTGTCTCGATCAGTGCGACCGCCAGCTGGAAGAGGAAGAAATCCAGCGGGTCCTGACTGATGACGGCAACCAGAAACAGGCCGCCGAAGTAGCGCAGCGTTGCGATCAGAACGTTCGCACCGTTCAGCCAGGCGTGCAGTTCCAGCCCCTGCAGACCGCTCTTGTAGAGCGTGGCGTACAGTTTCAGACCGATCATCAGCCCCATCAGGCTGATGCAATGCACGATGGTTGTCGTACTCAGCTCCTGTGCTTGCAGCCAGTGGTGGGCTATCCACTCACTGCCGAGATGAATGCCCAGCACCGACAGTGCTGCCAGCGGCAGGAAAATGATCTCGAACGAGCGCAGCAGCCGGCCTGGTTCCTGGCGTTGTGCCCTCATGGCCGTTTGGCCGCGAAAATGTGCGATCCGATGGACCAGCGACGGGGATAGGCCCGCATCCAGCAACTGCAGCCAGGCCTGCAACACTGCGAAGAAACCGATCAATCCGTAGGCTTCGGCACCCAGGTGCCCGAGGTAGAAGGGCAGGATGAGGAGACCGATGAGCAAGGCATACGCCTGGCCGGCATAGCTCAGCCCGGTGTTGCGAATCATCGAGAGTTTTCGGTCGGACATGTAATCAGGTCGCCGATGGGTCGGAAATACGCTTGCATTCGGAAGCCGTCAGGCTGATGCGATGCTCCATCAGCCCGGCCGTTTCGATCTGCGACCAGAGGCGTCCGGTCTGCGGCTGGCTGCGCCTGGAGGTTTCGCCCAGCAGCGTCTGGATTACGGTGTCCTGAACGTGCGACGGCAACCCCGGATAAATCGGCAGACACATCACGCGACGACTCAAAGAGCGCGACCGCACTTGCGGCGGCTGCGGCTGCAGGTAGTCGAGGGTGTCCAGCGACGGGTAGAAATAGCGTCTGGGGTTGATGCCCTTGGCATTGAGCGCCGCACGACAGTGCAGCAACTGGTCTTCGTTCGCGAGAGCGATCGGGAAATAGCTGTGGTTGCGTTCGGAGTGCGGTTGTTGCTGCTGCAAGTCGAAGTGATCGCCCAGTCGATCTTCGTAGCGTCGGCTGATCTCTTCCCGTTGCTCCAGGATCAGTGGCATGTCGTCGAGGATGCACAGGCCCATGGCGGCGGCGAACTCGTTGAGCTTGGCGTTGATGCCGATGCCGTCGATGACGTCGGTATCGACGATGCCGAAGTTGCACAGCAAACGGATCCTGGCAGCCAGTGCGTCATCGTCGGTGATGATCGCCCCGCCTTCGATGGTGTGAAACAGCTTGGTCGCGTGGAAGCTCAGCGTGCTGATATCGCCCCAGTTGAATACTGAACGATTCCTGTAACGGACGTTGAACGCGTGGGCCCCGTCGTAGATGACCTTCAGACGATATCGCTCGGCCACTTGGGCGATGGCTTCCACGTCGCAGGGGTTACCAAAAACGTGGGTGGCGACAATCGCGCTTGTATCGGTCTCGATCCGCCCTTCGATGGCCTGTGGGTCCAGGTTCCAGCTGGCCTGGTCGATGTCGACAAAGATCGGCCTGATACCTTCCCACTGCAGTGAGCTGGTGGTGGCGACGAAGCTGAACGGGGTAGTGATGGCGCTGCCGGACAGCTTCAATGCCCGATAGGCGACCTGCAGCGCCAGGGTGCCGTTGTTGGTAAGCACGATATTGCGAACGCCGAGATAATCGCGCAGACGCTCTTCCAGTTCGGTGGCGAGCGGCCCGTGATTGGTCAGCCAGCCGGACGCATAGATGCTGTCCACGTAGCCCATGAACTTGCTCTTGTTACCCAGATACGACTTGGTGACATTGATCATCGCGATGTCCCTATCGGTAGCCACGTCGAGATCGAGAAGCGGAACCAGTGGCCGAGGCTTGGTCCGGTCAGGCAGCAGATTGCGTGTCGAGGGCGGATGCGCGTGCCGCACGGCGCTGGTTCAGCTTGAGAATCAGCCGGGTCGCCAGGCTTCCCGCGTGAGGATCGCCATAGTGGAAAATGGCGGTCGCGCGTCGGTTGGCGGGATCGCATGGCTCGTTCGCGTGCAGTGTGCGATAACCCCAAAACAGATACAGATTGCCTGGAACCAACTGCAGCCGTTGCGGCCGCAGCAGCCTGTGGCGGATGGCTGCGCTGATCAACTGGCGGCTCAGTGCATTCTGCAACAGCGCTTTCTCGAGGACGTTCAGCAGAACGCTCCAGCGAACGCAGCGAAGATTGGGAAACATGATCAGATCGCCACGTTCGATCCCTTCCTGGGGGATTTCGATCGGCAGCAGTACGGTCACGAGGCTGGCATCGTAATGAAAGCAGTTCGATTCGCGGCGGCCCGAATCTCCCTGGACGCAGCGCAACACTTTCAGAATCTCGCTGCTATAGGCGTTCCGCCCGGCTCCCGCCCGATAAACATCGGCAAGCGCTTCTCGGAATTCGGGAGCAGTACTCAAGGCACCTAATAAAGTGCCTTCAATTACATCACCACCATGATGTGCGAAGTATTTTCCTTTGTGTTTTTCGGCGTCTAGCCGGATGTTCTCCTGCAATGAAGATAGTTGCTCGCTGGCTAGAAAATTGGCAATGCAACAAAATCCCTTAGTGTTCATTTCATCCAAAATTGAAGGATTAATCTTCATGTCAATATTGCGGAATAGAGCGTCCACGAGAGTGCACTCCGAATTGGATAGTCCAAACGGCAATCGAGTTTTAAAGTATTAATTCCAGGGCTGAGGCGAAGTGGCGGACTGCCAAGGGCAATCGCTAACTATTCTTGAAGGTAAAGTATTTCGCTTGGGCTTTCCGGTAGCGTTATTTTCGCTGGGCAATGCTACCGCCACTGGTGCGGTCTGCGCCATTCGGGGCTTTAGCCAGAGATCACCCCGCAATGACACCGCCGCGCCTGATTTTCCTTCAGGCAAAGCTACCGCACTCGGCCATGTTACGAGATAAGCGCAAGAAGGTTCTTTGTCAACGCAGAGCAGAACAGCAATTAGCTGTAATGGGAATGCGATCCCTGCGTACTAACGGCAGCAATGTCGAATATATCGGCTTACGGCTCTGGAACATCCTGTCTTGATTTTTTATGTGACGTAGTTATCGTTCAGAAGGTGATTGCAGTCAAGGTGGGATATGTGGATTTTTACGATGAAACGGACCGTCCGTCGTAATCCGTTGCGGCGGATAACGAGGTTCCGTGATTTTCGTTAGCTACCGCCAGAACAAATATGCAAGTCATGGCGAGAATTAAGCCGTTGAAAGCCGAAGTTGCTGCAAGTCGAAAAACGACTCATGCGTGGTTGTTTTGATGCCAAAAAGGACTTTAGGCAGTGGCCGTCAAGCGAAACGGCAAGGGATGCTTATCGTTCGGCCTGGATTCAGGCAGGAACGAAAAAGGCCACTCCTGAGAGTGGCCTTTTCGAAAGTGGTTGCGGGAGCCGGATTTGAACCGACGACCTTCGGGTTATGAGCCCGACGAGCTACCAGACTGCTCCATCCCGCGTCTGTGGGGCGGCATTCTACAGCCTGACGCCGGGTTGTCAACATAAAGCGTTGGGAATTCAGTCGGTTAGCAGGCTGTTGCTGTTTGATGCGCGAGAAAACGAAAAAGGCCACTCCTGAGAGTGGCCTTTCCGAAAGTGGTTGCGGGAGCCGGATTTGAACCGACGACCTTCGGGTTATGAGCCCGACGAGCTACCAGACTGCTCCATCCCGCGTCTGTGGGGCGGCATTCTACAGCTTTTTGTGCTGCTGTCACGGCTTCTGCTCAAAAAACTTCTGTTCGTCAAATGCTTAGGGGCGAAAGCGAGGGATCGCTGCATTCGGCTCCTGGCGTTGGTGATGGCGCAGTATCCGTCGCAAACCCCACAGCATGGCTGTGGTTGCAGAGCTCCAGCCGAGGATTATCAGTACGACAGTTACAGCAGGTGTAATCATGTTTGGATTCCTTTCTCGTGCGGCGGCAGCAGCATTGCCTTCGAAGAAACTGACCAGCCTGGTGTGATGCAGTTCCACCTTGCCGTCGGTCACCCGCCCCCTTCTGGCGTTGCACTCACGGGGTGGCGAGCTGCCTAACCGAATGAATCGTGGAGGTGCGCTATGGGGTGCTATCTGAAGTGCTTGGCTGGCTGTGCGACGGCGCTGCTGGTGATGGGGGCGGTGGCGCAAGGTGAGGTAAATCCGGAGGCCGGTATCGTGCAGAATTCCGGCCCGGTCGATCGGGCGGCCAGTAATGGTTCGTTGAGAATGGGAGAGGGCATCGGCTATCCCCTCGGGGAGGCCGAGCAGCGTGCCGAGCTACCCATACGGAAATATGAGCCCGCCGATTCCTCGGAGGTTGAGTTGCGCCACGGCGGCAACGAGACGGATATGGAGCATAAGCGCCGGCCTACGCTGGGCAATAACTGGGATTAAAGACTGCAACAGACCAGGTCGAGCCGTGCAGGCCGGGTCGCGGCAAGTGGAAGCGTGCTGCGAGCATGAGAAAAGAGATACCCATGGCAACAGGCCTGGGTGCCTCGGGCACGGACGTAACCGGTACAACGGGTGGTGTGGGTGCGACTACTGGAATCGACGCCATCGAGTGATGCTGGTAAAGCGCAACGCGGGCCGTACAATGCCTTCCCTTTTGTATTGGCGGAGTTCAGCGGCGCATGCAGATTGCCTTGGCGCCCATGGAAGGGCTGGTCGACGAAATTCTTCGTGATGTACTGACGCGCGTTGGTGGCATCGACTGGTGCGTGACCGAGTTCATTCGGGTGTCGGATCGTCTGTTGCCGCAGGCGAGTTTTCGCAAGCTGGCTCCAGAACTGGATAGCGGCGCCCGGACGCGCTCGGGCACGCCTCTGCGGGTCCAGTTGCTGGGGTCCGATCCAGCCTGCCTGGCAGATAACGCGGCCTTTGCCTGCACACTTGGCGCGCCGGTGATCGACCTCAACTTCGGCTGTCCGGCCAAGACGGTGAACAAGTCCCGAGGCGGCGCCGTGCTGCTCAACGAGCCGGAGCTGCTGTACAGCATCCTGCGCGAAGTACGCGCTGCGGTGCCTGCGGGTATTCCGGTTACCGCGAAGATGCGCCTCGGTTTCGACAGTCCCGACGGTGCGCTGGATTGCGCACGGGCGCTGGTCGACGGCGGAGCGGCGCAACTGGTGGTGCATGCACGCACCAAGGTCGAGGGCTACAAGCCACCGGCCCACTGGGAATGGGTGGCGAAGGTGCAGGACGCGGTAAGCGTGCCGGTATTCGCCAACGGCGACATCTGGTCGCTGGACGACTGGCGTCGCTGTCGCGAAGTCAGTGGCGTCGAGGACATCATGCTGGGGCGCGGGCTGGTTTGCCGTCCGGATCTGGCGAGGCAGATCCAGGCAGCGAAGCAGGGCGCAGCGGTCCAGCCGATGAGTTGGGAGGATCTGCAGCCGCTGCTTGCCGACTTCTGGCTACAAGCGCGGCGCAAGATTTCACCACGCTACGCCCCAGGACGCCTCAAGCAATGGTTATCCATGCTGACCCGCAGCTATCCGCAAGCTGTTGCGCTCTTCGCCCAGTTGCGCCGGGAGAACGATTGCGAGCGAATCGACGCCTTGTTGGGACTGGAAAGCAGGGCGTTCGAGATCGAAAGAGTCGGTTAGCGTCCGCCGCTGACATCCAGCAGCGCGCCGCTGGTGTAGCTGGCCTTCTCGCCGGCCAGCCACAGGATGGCTTCGGCCACTTCCTCAGCCTCGCCGCCGCGGCCCATGGGGACGCTGGCCTTGACTCGTTCGACGCGTTCCGGCTCGCCGCCGCTGGCATGGATCTCGGTGCGGATCACGCCTGGCCGCACGGCATTGACCCGGATGCCTTCGGCGGCAACCTCCTTGGCCAGGCCGAGCGTCATGCTGTCGATCGCGCCCTTGGCGGCGGCGTAGTCGATGTATTCGTTGGGTGCTCCGAGTTTCGCCGCGATCGAGGAAACATTGACGATGGCACCGCCCTTGCCACCATAACGGGTGGACATGCGCTTCACCGCCTCCCGTGCGCAGAGGAAGCTGCCGGTCACGTTGACCGCGAACACGCGCATCAGCCGCGCGGCGTCCATTTCGTCCAGGCGCATCTGACGCTCCAGCATGCCGGCGTTGTTAACCAGCACATCGAGCCTGCCGAACTGCTCGTCGATGGCCGCGAACAGCCTGGCGACCTGAGTCTCGTCCGACACGTCGGCAGCCACCGCGATGGCCTGTGCGCCAGCGCTATTGAGCTCCTCCAGCAATTGCTGCGCGGTATCCGCGCGGTTATGGAAGTTCAGGCACAGCGCGTAACCCTCGGCCGCTGCGAGCCTGGCGGTAGCGGCGCCAATCCCGCGGCTGGCGCCTGTGATCAACATGACTCTGGGCATGGAAAACTCCGACGAACGGTCTTGAATTGAGCCGAACAGTTCCTATCTAGGGTCGTGCAGGATGCCGAATTCGGGTCCTGCAGCAACCACTCGCTGAATATCAGGAGATAGCAAGATGACCAGTTTTTCGATGGCTCCACTGTTTCGCCAATCCATTGGCTTCGATCGTTTCAACGATCTGTTCGAGTCTGCCCTGCGCAATGATGCGAACAGCTCGTTTCCACCCTACAACGTTGAAAAGCACGGTGATGATCAGTACCGCATCATCGTAGCAGCTGCGGGTTTCCAGGAATCCGATCTGGAGCTGCAAGTCGAGCGCGGCGTGCTGACCATCAGTGGCAGCAAGCGCGAGAGCGGTGAGAACGTTACCTATCTGCACCAGGGCATCGCCCAGCGCGCCTTCAAGCTGTCGTTCCGCCTGGCCGATCACATCGAGGTCAAGGGCGCAGCGCTCAACAATGGCCTGCTGAGCATCGATCTTGAGCGTATCGTGCCGGAAGAGGCCAAGCCCAAGCGTATTCCGATCAGTGCCGCGGTAGAGCGACCGGCCCTCGAAGGCTAAGCTACCGAAGGGCGTCGCAAGATGCCCTTTTTCATTGACGGGGCAGCCCCGGCTGCCTGCGCAGCAGCTCGCCGAACTCGGTGAACGGTAACGGATGGCTGAACAGGTAACCCTGGTAACGCTGGCAGCCTTGCAATTGCAGCAACTCCAGTTGGTCCTTCCGTTCGACTCCTTCGGCGATGACCTGCAGTCCCAGGCTCCTGGCCATGGCTACGATGGCGCGGATGATTTCGGCGTCATTGCCATTGTCCAGCGCATCGCGCACGAAGGATTGATCGATCTTGAGCAGGTCCACCGGTAGTCGCTTGAGGTAGGTGAGCGATGAATAGCCGGTGCCGAAATCATCCATGGCGAAGCTCACGCCGTGCCTGCGCAGCCGATGCATCTTGGCGATAGTGTCGTCCAGATTCTGGATGACCATGCCCTCGGTGATTTCCAGTTTGACCATCTGTGCCGGCAGGCCCGTCTGCTCAAGCGCCGCGAGGACGCGTTCGACGAATTCGCTCTGGTGGAATTGACGGGGGCTGATGTTGATGCACAGGCTGAACCGGTCGGTCTGCACCAGGCCGGCTGTCAGCAGCGAAGCCGCCATGTGGCAGGCCTGGCCTATTACCCAGTCGCCCACATCGAGTATCAGCCCACTTTCTTCCAGCACCTCCATGAAATCGGCAGGCGAGCGCAGGCCACGTTCGGGATGCCGCCAGCGCAGCAGCGCTTCGGCTCCGATGATCATCCCCGAAGCGGAATCGATCTGCGGTTGCAGAAAGAGTTCGAACTCGCCACGCGTTAGTGCTAGGCGCAGTTCGCTCTCCAGTTGCAGGCGAATGCTGGCGGCCTCCTGCATGGTGCTACGGAAAAGTTGGGTGGCGTTGCGGCCTGAGTCCTTGGCCCGATAGAGCGCGATATCGGCGCGCTTGAGCAGGTCGGCGGGTGTATCGCCGTGGTCGGGTATCAGTGCGATGCCTATGCTCGGCGTTACCTGTAGTCGATTGCCTTCCAAGGTCATTGGCTCTGACAGCAGCTTGCGTAGCTTCTCAGCCACATCCCGTACATGGCGAGTGACTTGCGAGCGCTTGCCGCTCAGCCCGGTCAGCAATACGACAAATTCGTCGCCACCGAGGCGGGCGACGGTATCTTCCCGGCGGGTACTGGCTTCTAGGCGTCTGGTCACCATCTTCAACACACTGTCGCCGACCGGGTGGCCGAGCGAGTCGTTGATGTGCTTGTAGTGATCGAGGTCGAGAAACAGCAGGGCGCCGCGCAGATTATGGCGCTTGTGCAGGGCGATCTGCTGCACCAGACGCTCCATTAGCAGCGCGCGGTTGGGCAGGTTGGTCAGTGGGTCGTGATAGGCCAGATGCTGGATCTGTGCGTGTGCGGCTTTCAGCATGCTGACATCCCGGGCCGACAGCAACATGCATTCGATACCGTTGAGTTCGATGGGCTCCACTGAGACCTCGATATGCTTCGGTCGCCCGTGGCGGTCCTGACCGAGCATCTCCCAGTTGGAAACGCGGCCGTCGTGCGCCAGCAGATCGAGAATCTGCTGGCGCTGCTCGCCGGGCCATATTGCAAGCTCCGCTGCGGTGCGACCGATCACCTCTTCAGGGTGATAGCCGGTAAGGCGGTAGAAACCCGCGTTGACCTCGATGAAGCGACCGGTACTGCGCTCGCTGATGGTTATGGCGTCCGGGCTGGCATGAAACGCCTTGGCGAACTTGGCCTCGCTGGCTCGCAGCGCCGCTTCGGCTTGCTGTCTTAGGGTGATGTCGCGGAAAGTGGTGATGATGCAGAGCTGCCGATCGATGCGAATGAAGCGGCTGGATACCATGCAGGTGATCGGCACGCCGGCCCGGCTGCGGAACTGGGCTTCAACGCTGTCCAGATGCTGTTCTCGCCTCAGTTGTTGATAGAGCACCTGTCGCTGCGCATCGTGCTGCCAGAAGCCGATTTCCGGTGCGGTGCGCCCGACAATCTCGCTTGCCGGCCAGCCGAAGGTCTTGGAGAAGCTGGGGTTGATCTCCAGAAAGGCACCGTCGCGGATGCGCGACAGGCTTATCGGATCGGGACTGCCCTGGAATAGCGTGGCGAACTTGGCCTCCGATGCGGCCAGGTGCTGCTCGCGGAGCACCCGCTCGGTGATGTCCATGATGATCCCGGCCATGCGCAAGGGCGCGCCTCGTTCGTCGCGATAGAGTCGGGCGGTGCTTTCCAAGTGACGTATCGTGCCGTCCTGCAGCCGTGCCTGATAGGTGACCTGGTAATCACGTCGTTGGCCTTCCACGAGTTCGCGATAAGTCTGGCGCATCCTGCTGCGGTCTTCAGGCAGGATGCATGAGAAGAACTCCTGGAAAGGGCCGTAATAAGAGCCTTCGGTGATGCCTTGCAGTTCAGCGGCGCGTGCTGAGGCATACAGGGTGTCGCTGGGGATATGCCAGTCCCAGGTTCCCAGTTCCACCGAATTCAGCGCCAGGCCGAGGCGTTCCTGGCTATCCTTCAGTTTTTGTGCCTGCAGATGCTCGGCGCTGACGTCGCGTACCAGGCCAACCAGGATCGTCTGTCCGCATGCATCGATCTGGCGTTGGCCGATCAGTTCGAGCCAGTGGAGGCTGGAGTCTGGCCAAAGGACCCTGTGTCGTATCGTGAAATTGGCGGTCTTGCCGGCTATGGCCGAGCGGAACAGGGCCTCGACCGAGGCGCGATCCTCTTCGGCGACCCGTTGCAGGTAGCGGGTGCCGACGGGAGTCTGCTCTGTAACGAAGCCGAATAGTTTCGCTATGCCTGGCGACCATTGCTCGGTATCGGCCAGATCCCAGGACCAGACGCCCAGGCCGGAGTCGTCGAGCATCGCCATGAGGCGTACAGCGTTCGGCAGGGCCTCGTTCGTTCCGGGAGCCTGGATGCAGGGAGGGGATGAGTCTCTATCGAGTGACAAGACTGACATCCCCCATAAGCACTGAATTGACGTATTTCAAGCACTGGAAGCGGATGTTCATACGGCACGCTTATTTTTGTTGTGTATCGAAGTTAGCCATCAGGTGATGGCAATGTGCAAGTATCTCGCTCGCTATCCAGCAATGTCATGAAGGCCATGGCCGCGTTGGACAGCGTGCGCTCGGTATGAAAGATATAGCCCAGCTGCCGTGCCAGCTGTACGCCCGGCAACGGCAGGCGCACCACCTGCTCGTCGAGCATGGTGCGCGGCAGCACGCTCCAGGCGATGCCGATGGACACCATCATCTTGATGGTTTCCAGATAGTTGGTGCTCATGGCGATGTTCGGTGTGAGGCCCGCACGTTCGAACAGTTGCTGTGCGATATGGTGGGTGAACGTGTTGCCATCCGGAAAGACCGCCGGGTGGCCGGCTACGTCGGCCAGGGTGACGTCGGGCATCTGGGCCAGCGGGTGCTCGGGCGCGACAACGAAATCCAGCGGGTCATCCCATACCGTACTGGCGCGAACCGGCGGCGCGGTTCGCGGCGCCAGGGTGATCACCGCCAGTTCGGCACGGCCATGCAGCACTTCTTCATAGGCGACTTCCGAGTCGAGAAAGCGAATGTCCAGCGAAACCTGCGGGTGGGCGCGGGTGAAGGTGCGCAACAGCGAAGGCAATCGATGCAAGCCGATGTGATGACTGGTGGCCAGGCTCAGGCGGCCGCCGATGTCACCGTTAAGATTGCTCAAGGCGCGGCGGGTATCATCCAGCACACTGAGAATCTGGTAGGCGCGAGGCAGCAGTGCTCGGCCCGCTTCGGTCAGCCCGATCTCACGCCCCAGGCGATCGAACAGGCGCACATCGAGTTGTGCTTCCAGGGCAGCGAGGCGCTTGCTCACGGCGGGTTGAGTCAGATGCAGGCGCTCGGCGGCGAGCGAGAAACTCCCGGTTTCGGCGATGGCGATGAAGGTGTTGAGGCCAGCCAGATCCATGATTTCCTCATTTAAAGGCCGATAAAAGTGCTGGAGGCCGAAGGTTGGACGGGAAGTGTGCCAAGCATGCTTTCGTCCAGCCTTCAGCTTATGCCGATTCCTAATGGGAATGCATTGGATAAAAAATATGAATTTGAGTAATTCAATGCAACCCCATAGCATCAACCCCATAAAGCGAAAGGGCTATTGCCCGCATAAAACTGATGAGGAACGTCCGATGGCCGGCAAAACGCTGTACGACAAACTCTGGGAAATGCATGAGGTCAAGCGACGCGACGATGGCTCGTCGCTGATCTACATCGACCGTCACATCCTTCATGAGGTGACGTCGCCGCAGGCTTTCGAAGGGCTGCGCCTGGCCAATCGCAAGCCTTGGCGCATCGACGCCAATATTGCCACTCCGGACCATAACGTGCCGACTACCAAGGGTGAACGCCAGGGTGGTCTGGAAGCCATCGCCGACGAGGTCTCGCGTATCCAGGTGCAGACCCTCGACGAGAACTGCGACGATTTTGGCATCCTCGAATTCAAGATGAACGACGTGCGTCAGGGTATCGTCCACGTCATCGGCCCGGAGCAGGGCGCGACTCTGCCGGGCATGACCGTGGTTTGCGGCGACTCGCACACCTCCACCCATGGCGCTTTTGGGGCGCTGGCCCACGGCATCGGTACGTCCGAGGTCGAGCATGTGCTTGCGACCCAGTGCCTGGTGGCCAAGAAGATGAAGAACATGCAGGTGCGTGTCGAGGGCAAGCTGGCTTTCGGCGTCACTGCCAAGGATATCGTGCTCGCGGTGATCGGCAAGATCGGCACCGCCGGTGGCAATGGTCATGCACTGGAATTCGCTGGCAGCGCGATTCGCGATCTGTCCATGGAAGGCCGCATGACTATCTGCAACATGTCCATCGAGGCCGGTGCCCGCGTGGGCATGGTGGCTTGCGACGAGAAGACTGTCGCTTATGTCGAAGGTCGTCCCTATGCACCCAAGGGTGCGGACTGGGAGCGTGCGGTCGAAGCCTGGAAGAATCTGGTTTCCGACGAGGATGCGGTGTTCGACACCGTCGTCGAACTGAAGGCCGAGGACATCAAGCCGCAGGTGAGCTGGGGCACTTCGCCGGAAATGGTTCTGGCTGTGGATCAGACCGTGCCGGACCCGGCCGTTGAAGCCGATCCGGTCAAGCGCGACTCCATTGCTCGCGCGCTGAAGTACATGGGGCTGCGCGCCAACCAGCCGATCACTGAGATTCAGCTTGATCGTGTCTTCATCGGCTCCTGCACCAACTCGCGCATCGAGGACCTGCGTGCCGCCGCGGAAGTGGCCAAGGGCCGCAAGGTTGCCGCGACCGTCAAGCAGGCGCTGGTCGTGCCGGGCTCGGGTCTGGTCAAGCAGCAGGCGGAGAAAGAAGGGCTCGACAAGATATTCATCGAGGCCGGTTTCGAATGGCGCGAGCCGGGTTGTTCCATGTGCCTGGCCATGAACCCGGACAAACTGGGCAGTGGCGAGCATTGCGCCTCTACTTCCAACCGCAACTTCGAAGGCCGTCAGGGAGCGGGGGGGCGTACCCATTTGGTCAGTCCTGCGATGGCGGCGGCGGCTGCAGTGACCGGTCGCTTCGTTGACGTTCGCGATTTGATCCAGGCCTGAGGAGATACCGATGAAAGCCTTTACCCAACACACCGGCCTGGTCTGCCCGCTGGATCGCGCCAACGTCGATACCGACCAGATCATCCCCAAGCAGTTTCTGAAGTCCATCAAACGCACCGGTTTCGGGCCGAACCTGTTCGACGAATGGCGCTATCTGGATGTCGGTCAACCCAATCAGGATTGTTCGCAGCGCCCGGTGAACCAGGACTTCGTGCTGAACTTCCCGCGCTACCAGGGCGCCAGCGTGCTGCTGGCGCGTGAAAACTTCGGTTGTGGTTCTTCTCGCGAACATGCGCCTTGGGCGCTGGATGAGTATGGCTTCCGCACTATCATCGCACCGAGTTTTGCCGATATCTTCTACAACAACAGCTTCAAGAACGGCCTGCTGCCGATCGTGTTGAAAGAGGACGAGGTCGACGAGCTGTTCCAGCAGGCCGAAGCCGCCGAGGGTTACCAGCTCACCGTCGACCTGGCCGCGCAAGTCGTGACCCGTCCGGATGGCAAGCAGTACGCCTTCGAGGTCGATGCCTTCCGCAAGCACTGCCTGCTCAACGGCCTGGACGATATCGGCTTGACTCTGCAGGATGCCGAGGCGATCCGCGCCTTCGAGACCAGGCACCAGCAAAGCAATCCCTGGCTGTTCGGCGCGATCAAATGACACGAGCTTGAAGCCGGAAGCTGAAAGCTGGAAGTAACAGCGCTCGGCTTCTGGCTTCTGGCTTTCAGCTTCAAGCTTTTCCGAAGGAAACGTTATGTCCAAACAGATTCTGATTCTCCCCGGCGATGGTATCGGCCCGGAAATCGTCGCCGAGGCGGTCAAGGTATTGCAGCTGGCCAACGACAAGTTCCAGCTTGGTTTCGAGCTGAGCTATGACGAGCTGGGTGGCGCGGCCGTCGACAAGTACGGCGTACCGCTGGCAGACGAGACGCTGGAGCGCGCGCGCAAGGCTGATGCGATTCTGCTTGGCGCGGTGGGTGGCCCGAAGTGGGACAAGATCGACCCGGCGATTCGTCCCGAGCGTGGCCTGCTGAAGATTCGTTCGCAGCTGGGGCTGTTCGGCAATCTGCGTCCGGCGCTGCTGTATCCGCAACTGGCCGGGGCCTCCAGCCTCAAGCCGGAAGTGGTAGCGGGGCTGGATATCCTGATCGTGCGCGAACTGACCGGCGGCATCTATTTCGGTCAGCCGCGCGAGAGCAAGGTGTTGGAGAATGGCGAGCGCATGGCGTTCGACACGCTGCCCTACAGCGAGAGCGAGATTCGCCGCATCGCTAAGGTCGGCTTCGACATGGCTCGCGTGCGTGGCAAGAAGCTCTGCTCGGTGGACAAGGCCAACGTGCTGGCATCCAGCCAATTGTGGCGCGCCGTGGTGGAGGAGGTCGGCAAGGACTATCCGGACGTCGAGCTCAGCCACATGTACGTCGACAACGCTGCCATGCAACTGGTCCGTGCGCCCAAGCAGTTCGACGTGATTGTCACCGACAACATGTTTGGCGACATCCTGTCGGACGAAGCGTCCATGCTCACCGGTTCCATCGGCATGCTGCCATCCGCTTCGCTCGATTCCAGCAACAAGGGTATGTACGAGCCGTGCCATGGTTCGGCACCGGACATCGCCGGCCAGGGTATCGCCAACCCGCTGGCGACCATTCTTTCCGTATCGATGATGCTGCGTTACAGCTTCAACCAGGTGGCCGCAGCCGATGCCGTCGAGCGCGCGGTCAGCGACGTGCTCGACCAGGGGCTGCGTACTGGTGACATCTGGTCCGAAGGTTGTAACAAAGTCGGTACCCAGGCGATGGGCGATGCAGTAGTCGCGGCGCTCGCGAAGTTGTAATCTCTTGGCCCGCCTTCAGAACGGCGGGTCACTTTATATATAGGTGTAGTTGCGATGAAACGTGTAGGTCTGATCGGTTGGCGCGGTATGGTGGGTTCCGTGCTCATGCAGCGGATGCTGGAGGAGCGGGATTTCGACCTGATCGAGCCAGTCTTCTTTACCACTTCCAACGTAGGCGGTCAGGGACCTTCCATCGGCAAGGATATCGCGCCGCTGAAGGATGCCTACAACATCGACGAACTGAAAGGCCTCGACGTGATCCTGACCTGTCAGGGTGGCGACTACACCAACGAGGTGTTCCCCAAGCTGCGCGAAGCCGGCTGGAATGGCTATTGGATCGATGCCGCCTCAGCGCTGCGCATGGAAGATGACGCTGTCATCGTCCTCGATCCGGTCAACCGCAAGGTGATCGACCACCAGTTGGCGGCCGGAACTCGTAATTTCATCGGCGGTAACTGCACTGTCAGCCTGATGTTGATGGGCCTCGGTGGCCTGTTCGAAGCCGGGCTGGTGGAGTGGATGAGCGCGATGACCTACCAGGCGGCATCCGGCGCCGGTGCGCAGAACATGCGTGAGCTGATCAAGCAGATGGGCACCATCCATAGTGCAGTTGCCGATGAACTGGTCGATCCGGCCAGCGCCATCCTCGAGATCGATCGCAAGGTCGCCGAGTGTCAGCGTTCCGAGGCCTTCCCGGTGGACAACTTCGGCGTACCGCTGGCCGGCAGCCTGATTCCCTACATCGACAAGGAGCTGCCCAACGGCCAGAGCCGCGAGGAATGGAAGGCGCAGGCCGAGACCAACAAGATCCTGGGTCGCTTCAAGAATCCGATTCCAGTCGATGGTATCTGCGTGCGCGTCGGCGCCATGCGTTGTCACAGTCAGGCGTTGACTATCAAGTTGAACAAGGATGTGCCGATTTCCGACATCGAGGGAATCATCAGCCAGCACAACCCCTGGGTGAAGCTGGTGGCCAACCATCGTGATGCCAGCATGCAGGAGCTTAGCCCGACCTCGGTAACCGGTACGCTCAATGTGCCAGTTGGTCGTCTGCGCAAACTGAACATGGGTTCTCACTACCTGGGTGCGTTCACCGTAGGCGATCAACTGCTCTGGGGAGCCGCCGAGCCCTTGCGTCGAATGCTGCGGATTCTTCTGGAGCGTTGAGTTTCAGCGTGAACGAAAAAAGCGCCGCCGGCCATGCCGTGGCGCTTTTTTCGTTTTCACCGGCTGGCGGTAAAGGTGCTCATCGGTGAAATGATTCTCGCCGGAAAAGATTCACGAAATGTGGTGTTGTCGATGGCACGCTCGCTCATTAGGTGGCTAAGAGCCAGTATTCGGGTTGGCTGCCTTTCGCCTGATAGCGCGCCTATGCGGTCAATTTGTGGATTGTGTCTGATAACGTGCCAAAAGGCGCGGCGGTCAAGGCCTGCGATCCGGTGGGTTGTTGATAAAACACTATCTGTAAAAGATACTTACCGGAAATTCGAAGAATTATTCTAGTGTGGCGCCTTGGAAGTTTGCATGAGAATTGGCGGTAGAAACGCCGCCAGAACCATGTGGTCACTTCGGAGGCGCAGGCTAGCCAACACTGTTCAGGCTTATCGCTGGCAGAGGGCCGCCGAGAGGTGGCGCAGGCAGTGACTTCAAGACCCTCTCGAAAGTCCGAGAAAGCAAAACAAGGGATTACATAATGGTTCGGGTTCGCAATCTGGTGCTGGCAATCGCGGCTGCTTCCGCGCTGACTTCCGAAGCGGCTTTTGCGCTCGGACTGGGAGAGGTCACGCTGAAGTCGGCGCTGAATCAGCCGCTGGTAGCTGAAATCGAACTGCTGGATGCGAAGTCGCTGGCGCCTGGTGAGGTGATTCCGGTGCTGGCTTCTGCCGAGGACTTCAATCGCGCAGGAGTCGACCGGCAGTATTTCCTGACCGATCTGAAGTTCACCCCGGTCCTGCGTCCTGACGGCAAAAGCGTCATCCAGGTGTCGTCCAGCAAGCCGGTGCGTGAACCCTATCTGAACTTCCTCGTGGAAGTCATCTGGCCGAGCGGGCGCTTGCTTCGGGAATACACCCTGTTGCTGGATCCGCCGCTTTACTCGCCAGAAACTGCAGCCACCGTAGCCCCGCAGTTGCCGGTCGCCGTGCCTGCGCCGCGCCCAGCGACGACCCCGAAAGCCCCCAGTACCTCCGCCAGCAGGCCGACTGCACCAGCGTCGGTGCCAGCGTCCGCACAGAGCGGCGAATACAAGACCACCGCGAACGATACGCTCTGGGAAATCGCCGAGCGCAATCGCCAGGGCGGTACGGTTCATCAAACGATGCTGGCCATCCAGGACCTCAATTCCAGCGCCTTCATCGACGGGAATATCAACCGGATGAAGAGTGGCCAGGTGCTGCGCCTGCCTAATGCCGAGCAGATCGCCAGTCGCTCGCAGCCCGAAGCCATTCAGGAAGTGTCCCGGCAGAATGCCAGCTGGCGTCAGGGCACGGCCGGAGCGCGCCAACTGGATGCCACCCAACGCACTGCTGCCGGTGCGGCACCGACGCGTAGCGAGACGGGCGATAGCCTGCGTCTGGTCGCACCGGAAGCGGGAAAATCCACCGACGGAAGCGATTCCGGTACGGGCAGCGATGAAAAGGCGTTGCGCGATCAACTGGCCACCGCTCAGGAAAGTCTTGACTCCAGCCGTCGTGAAAATGCTGATCTGCAGGACCGTTTGGGTGATCTGCAGGGGCAACTGGACAAGCTGCAGCGCCTGATGCAGCTCAAGGATGATCAGTTGGCGAAGCTGCAGGCCCAGCTGGCAAACGGTGTTGAGGGCGCCGACGATACAGCGGCCACCGGTATGGATGAGCCGGGCGCCTCGGCCACTGGTGATGATGCAGGCGAACCGGCTACAGACGAGACGGGGCAGGCTGCTGTAGAAACGGAACCCGCTGCTGCTGAACCGAGCGCTGCGCCTGAACCTGCAGTCCAGCCGGCAGCTGAGCCAAAAAAGTCGATAGCGCCGGCAGCCAAACCTGCTCCGCCGGCTGCTCCCGCTCCGAGCGAGCCGGATAGCTTCATCAAGGACCTGATGGGTAACTCGATGCTGCTCGCGGTAATGGGTGGCAGCGCGCTGTTGTTGTTGCTGATTGGCTTGATGGCGCTTTCTCGTCGCAATGCCATGAAAGAGGCTGAGCTGCAGGATAGCCTCCTTGCGGATAGTCTGCCGGACAACCTGTACGCCGCCGAGGTGGATAGCCAGGTAACCGCGCCCGCCGAAGACAAGACGGACGTGCGCAATGATCTCGCCGCGCCTCGTGCTGCCGATCCGATTGCCGATACCAACAGCGATCCACTCGCCGAGGCCGACATCTATATTGCCTATGGTCGCTTCAATCAGGCCGCCGAGTTGCTGCAGAACGCCTTGAATGACGAACCTCAGCGCAGCGACCTGCGCCTCAAACTCATGGAAGTCTATGCGGAGCTGGGTAGTCGCGAGGGTTTTGCTCGGGAAGAAGCCGAACTGCGCGAGATCGGCGGCTCGTCGGCTGGCATCGATCAACTGAAGCTCAAGTATCCCGCAATGGCTGCGGCCGGCTTTGCAGCGGCTGCCGCTAGCAGCTCCAGCGACGACTTCGATAGTTTCAGTCTGGACGATCTGGCGCTCGACGAGCCTGCCCCGGCGGCGCCGGGGCAGGGTATGAACGAAGACGCATTCGATCTGAGTCTGGACGATCTGGAACTCGATTCGCCCGAGACGCCCACGGATGCTGCCGATTCTCTGAGTCTGGACGACTTGAGTTTCGATGACCTGGTGAGCGAGCCTGCTGCAGAGTCTCAGTCTGCCGAGGCGTTTTCTTTCGAGTTGGATGAGCCTGTGGTCTCGAACGATGTATCGCTGGAAGATGAGCTGGCCGACTTCTCGTTGGATCTGGACGATGAAAAGCCTGCTGCTCCTGCGAGCGCTGAGCTGCAGCTAGACGAGGAGCCAGCAACCGCATCGGCGAATCTGTCAGAAGATACGGGTTTCGAGTTTGAGCTTCCTTCCGAAGCAAACGAACCGGAAGCCACCCTGGCTGACGAGTTCGATCTGTCGTTGGGTGATGAGGAGGTGACGGAGCCGCAGACTGACAGCTTCTCCAGTCAGCTTCAGACGGTCGAGACCGAGCTGGATGAGCTTTCGCGCGATCTTGATGCTCCGGTGTCGACCAGCGCTGATGGCTCGCTCGGTGAAATGGATGAGGACTTCGATTTCCTCTCAGATACCGACGAAACCACCACCAAGCTGGACCTTGCCAGAGCTTACATCGATATGGGTGATGCCGAAGGGGCGCGCGACATTCTCGATGAGGTCATCAGCGAGGGGAGCGATGTTCAGCAACAAGAGGCGCGCGAGATGCTCGCCAAACTCGCCTGATTATGATCGAAGCAGTACCAGCAGCGGCAGCCGAGATGGCTGCCGTTGGCATTTCCAGAATTGCCCTGGGCGTCGAATACAAGGGGTCGCGTTATCGCGGCTTTCAGCGTCAGCGTGCGGGCGTCCCCTCCATCCAGGAATCCCTTGAAACGGCTCTGAGCAAGGTGGCGGGCGGTGCGCCGGTCGTTCTGAGCTGCGCCGGACGCACCGATGCGTTGGTCCATGCAAGTGGCCAGGTGGTGCATTTCGATACATCGATAACGCGCAGCATGCATGCCTGGGTAATGGGCGCGAACATGAACCTGCCCGGTGATATCAGCGTGACCTGGGCCAAGCAGATGCCGGGGCATTTCGATGCCCGCTTTAGTGCGATGGCGCGGCGTTATCGCTACGTCATCTATAACGACCAGATTCGTCCTGCGCACATGGCTGAGGAGGTCACCTGGAATCATCGGCCACTGGACATCGAACGGATGCGCGAGGCGGCCAAGGCGTTCGAGGGGACGCACGATTTCAGTGCGTTCCGCGCGCGTCAGTGCCAGGCCAAGTCGCCGATCAAGACCATTCATCACTTGCAGCTGCTTCAGCATGGACGCCTCATCGTCATCGATGTGCGCGCCAATGCTTTCCTGCATCACATGGTGCGAAACTTCGCCGGTGTGCTGATGACCATCGGCGCCGGCGAGCGGCCTGTAGAGTGGGCGAAAGAAGTACTGGAGTCGCGAGTGAGGCGTACGGGTGGGGTCACCGCGCATCCTTACGGGTTATACCTCATTCAAGTGGATTACCCGGCCGAATTCGAACTGCCCGAGCGCTATCTTGGGCCGCATTTTCTCTCGGGCCTGGTTGACGTTCGCAACGATCAGCCCTGTTGAGCTGGCAGTTACAAACGGTAAGCACGGGGCGATCAAGGCCGTTGTAGCGTGGAAAACGCGCGTAGCGATTTCCACGCGGGGCGGGATAGTGTCTCGAAAGGTTCAGCACCGCCCGCGTGGGTGGCTTCGGCCATCCACTCTACGGATTTGGTAGGTGGTGGCGTCGGACATGCGCGCGTGCAATGTACTTGCAGGCTGTGTCGCTTTTGTTACCATCCGTTCTCTTTCAAGCAAATAGGCAATCAATTGGCGGTCGTTCGTAGCAAGATATGCGGGATTACTCGTGTCGAAGACGCACTGATCGCAGCCGAAGCCGGTGCGGATGCGATCGGTCTGGTGTTCTATGCCAGGAGTCCCAGGGCCGTGACTGTGCAACAGGCCCGCCAAATCGTTGCTGCGCTCCCTCCTTTCATCACTACGGTTGGGTTGTTCGTCAATGCCAGCCGTTGTGAGGTCGGTGAAATCCTCGATGCGGTGCCCCTGGACGTCCTGCAGTTCCACGGCGACGAAACGCCTGCCGAATGCGAAGGGCATGGCCGTCCCTGGTTTAAGGCGCTGAGGGTGAAAGCCGGCGAGGACATCGAGGCCCAGGCAGCACGCTATTCAGGAGCCGGCGCGATCCTGCTGGATACCTTCGTGGACGGTGTGCCGGGCGGTACGGGCGAGAAGTTCGAATGGGCGCTGATTCCAGACCGATTGCCTAAGCCGGTGATTCTCGCTGGCGGGTTGACTGCGCAGAACGTGCAGCAGGCGATTGCGCAGGTTCGCCCGTTCGCGGTGGATGTCAGCGGTGGAGTAGAGCAGAGCAAGGGGATCAAGAATCCTGCCAAGGTGCGTGAATTCGTCGAGCGTGTGCGCTCGGCCATGTGACCCTTGGGCGCTCCCTGCCGTCCAGTAACGAATCGCTGGAAGAGAGCGCCGTTTGGGTCGCTCACGACAGACGACTGATGTTTTGCGAAATGCCGCTTGGCGTCTCGCCCACGCGGTGGAACCGCAAGCCTTTCCGGCTTGCAGCCGCAACGATGATTTGCCCTGAGGCCTATCGCAAGAAGCCTCGTCGGGACTGAGCTGTGGAGAATAAAAGCATGAGCAACTGGCTGGTAGACAAGCTGATCCCTTCGATCATGCGCTCGGAAACGCAGAGAAGTTCGGTACCCGAGGGACTGTGGCACAAATGCCCATCATGCGAGGCTGTGCTGTATCGTCCCGAACTGGAAAAGACTCTGGACGTATGTCCCAAGTGTCAGCATCACATGCGTATCGACGCACGTACCCGTCTCGACATCTTCCTCGATGCTGACGGTCGTGAGGAAATCGGCGCCGATCTGGAGCCGGTAGATCGCCTGAAGTTCCGCGACAGCAAGAAGTACAAGGATCGCCTGTCCGCTGCACAGAAGCAGACAGGTGAGAAGGATGCACTGATCGCCATGCGCGGCACGCTTCTGAATGCGCCGGTCGTGGCCTGTGCTTTCGAGTTCGCCTTCATGGGTGGGTCGATGGGTGCCATCGTGGGTGAGCGTTTCGTACGAGCTGCCAACGTTGCACTGGAACAGCGTTGCCCGCTGGTCTGCTTTTCGGCTTCCGGCGGCGCGCGTATGCAGGAAGCACTGATTTCCCTGATGCAGATGGCCAAGACTTCCGCCGTGCTGGCACGCATGCGCGAAGAGGGCTTGCCGTTCATTTCGGTTCTGACCGATCCGGTCTACGGTGGCGTGTCCGCCAGCCTGGCGATGCTGGGTGATGTGATCGTTGCAGAACCCAAGGCGCTCATCGGTTTTGCCGGTCCTCGCGTGATCGAGCAGACCGTGCGTGAAAAGCTCCCTGAAGGCTTTCAGCGAAGTGAATTTTTGCTCGACCACGGTGCGATCGATCTGATCATCCCGCGCGCCGAACTGCGTCCGCGTCTGGCACGTCTGCTGGCACAACTGCAGCAACTGCCTTCTCCGGTCGAGCCCGCGCTGGTAACGGCGAGCGCATGACCCACCGGAGCCTGGGCGACTGGCTCGCCTACCTCGAGCAGTTGCACCCGACTGCCATCGACATGGGGCTGGAGCGTGCGAGGGAGGTGGCCGTCAGGCTCGGTCTCGGGCGTCCGGCGCGGCGCATCGTCACCGTCACGGGTACCAATGGCAAAGGCTCTACCTGTGCTTTCATCGCTTCCCTGCTGCGTGCGCAGGGGCTGAAGGTGGGGGTGTACAGCTCGCCACATTTGCTGCGCTACAACGAGCGCGTGCAGATTGATGGTGAGCAAACCAGTGATGAAGCGCTCTGTGCTGCCTTCGTTGCCGTCGAGGCGGCTCGTGGCGATGTATCCCTGACTTATTTCGAGATGGGAACCCTTGCGGCTTTCTGGCTCTTCCAGCAGGCTGATCTGGATGCCGCGGTGCTGGAGGTCGGGCTGGGCGGGCGCCTGGATGCGGCCAACCTGGTCGATGCGGATGTTTCCGTGGTGACCAACATCGGCCTTGATCACAGCGAGTGGCTGGGCGACAGCCGCGACAGCGTAGCGACCGAGAAAGCTGGAATTTTTCGCAGCGGCAAGCCCGCCCTGTGTGGCGACCTCCATCCGCCGGCTTCATTGCTCAACTGTGCTGCAAACCTGCCTGCACCGCTCTATCTGCGTGGGCGGGATTTCGATCTGGCACTCGACGCCCATGGCTGGCATTGGCGCGGTGCGAGCTGTTCCGGTGAGCCGCTGGAGCTGCACGACCTGCCCTTGTTGTCGCTGCCTGTGGAAAACGCAGCGCTGGCAATTCAGGCGTTCGTGCTGCTGGAGCCAAGCTGGCAGCCAGAGCGTGTGGCCGACGCCCTGTTGCAGACCCGAGTGACGGGACGATTGGATCGGCGCACGCTGCGAAGCAAGGGCCAGAGCGTGCCGCTCTTGCTGGACGTCGGGCACAATCCGCACGCGGCAAGCTATCTTGCCGAGTCGCTGGCGGCACGACCGCCGGTCGGGCGCCGCCTGGCGGTGTTCGGTCTGCTGGCAGACAAGGATCTGAACGGCATTCTCGATGTACTGCTACCGCAGGTCGATGGCTGGGCGGTGGCACCGCTCGCCACATCCCGTTCGGCGCTGGCCAGCGATCTTCAGGAGGCATTGCTCCGACGCGGCGCCTCGGTCAGTATTCATGCGAGCGTCGCTCAGGCGCTGGAGGCACAGTTGGCGCAGGCCGGGGCAGGAGACGAGATTCTGCTCTTCGGTTCCTTCTACTGTGTTGCCGAAGCGCTGGAATGGCTGAACCGACACGCAGGGGAGAGCGAGCATGGCGATGGATAGAGGGTTGATTCAGAGGATGGTCGGGGCGCTGGTGCTGATTGCGCTGGCGGTCATCTTCGTGCCCATGCTGTTCAATCGCGAGGATGACGCGCGGCACGTTGAGGTCGATGCGCCTGCAATGCCACCAGCCCCGGCAATGCCAAACGTCGAGGTGCAGCCGGTTGAAGTACCGGAGCCTGCGGCGGAGCCCTTCCCGGAAGCGTTCGAAATCATCGAGGAGAGGCCTGGGGCGGAGCCGCAGGTGCCGGCGGAGCCTGTCACGGCACCTCCAGTTGTTGCGGAGCCTACTCCCACCCCGCCCGCCGAACAGCCAAAGCCGGAGCAGCGCCTGGATGCCGCCAATCTGCCTGTCAGTTGGTCGGTGCAGCTGGCGAGCCTTTCCAATCGGGACAGCGCTGAAGCGCTGACTGCGAAGCTCCGCTCGCAGGGCTACAACGCCTATGTGCGGACATTCGAGGGAATGAACCGGGTGTTTGTGGGGCCGCTGGTCGAGCGGACCGAGGCCAACCGCCTGCGCGATGTGCT
This sequence comes from Pseudomonas sp., assembly GCA_047973445.1. Taxonomy (GTDB): domain Bacteria; phylum Pseudomonadota; class Gammaproteobacteria; order Pseudomonadales; family Pseudomonadaceae; genus Stutzerimonas. The sequence continues at coordinate 7,535 of JBKEBY010000044.1, read as the reverse complement.
GGAACGTCAGCAGAAGCTGAAAGGCTTCGTGGTGCGCTTCAAGCCCGAGGAAAGCTGAAGCCTGGAAGCGGCAGTCTGTACAAGGCTGCCTTTGCAGGAGGTGCGCCCTCGCGGCGTGAATGATCGCGCCCATGCTCCTGCGTGGGCGCGCAGCTTGCGATGCTCCGCGTTGCTGGGCCGGAGCGCTCCGGCTGGGGTTCCACGCAGGAGCATGGGAACCATCAAAAAGCTTCGCGCCGGGGGCAGCCCTCCCACGAAGCGACAGCCTGCCGGCGGAGCCGGTTCGGCCAGTATTTCGGATTACAAGCGGCCGAACCAACCGATCCACAACCCTTCTTGCGACTTACTCCCGCCCCAGCCCTCTGCTAAACTTCTCCGCCTTTCTCCTTCGCAGGAACCCCCGTGACTTTCACCTGGGTCGATTGGGCCATTGTCGCCGTCATTGTCATTTCCAGCCTGATCAGTTTGAAACGAGGTTTTGTCAAGGAAGCGCTATCGCTGCTCACCTGGATTATCGCCGGTGTGGTGGCGTGGATGTTCGGCGGGGCACTCTCGCACCACCTCGCCGAGTTCATCAGTACGCCGTCGGCACAGGTCATTGCCGCGTGTGCCATCTTGTTCGTAGCGACATTGCTGGTCGGTGCGTTGGTCAACTTTCTGATTGGCGAGTTGGTGCGTGTTACCGGGCTTTCCGGGACCGACCGTTTTCTCGGCATGGTATTCGGCGCGGCGCGCGGGGGATTGCTGATTGTCGTGCTGGTCGGCTTGCTGAGCCTGGCACCGGTACAGGAAGACCTCTGGTGGCGTGAATCGGCGTTGGTGCCGCATTTCCTGCTGGTGGCCGATTGGTCGAAGAACCTCATTCTGGGTTTTGGAAGCCAATGGGCCGCCGGCTCGCTTGAGGCGCCCTGATCTATTACTGCGGACGTGCTACCGATTCGCCGGTCGCGTCCAGATTCGCCTGTATAACTGAGAGGTTCTTGCATGTGTGGCATTGTCGGCATCGTCGGTAAGTCGAACGTCAATCAGGCGCTGTATGACGCGCTTACGGTTCTGCAGCACCGTGGGCAGGACGCGGCCGGGATCGTCACCAGCCATGGCGGCAAGCTGTTCCTGCGCAAGGACAACGGCCTTGTGCGCGACGTGTTTCAGCAGCGGCACATGCAGCGGCTGATCGGTAACATGGGGATCGGCCATGTGCGCTATCCGACGGCAGGCAGTTCCAGCTCGGCGGAAGCCCAGCCTTTCTACGTCAACTCGCCCTATGGCATCACGCTTGCGCATAACGGCAACCTGACCAACGTCGACCAGTTGACCAAGGAAATCTACGAGTCCGATCTGCGGCACGTGAACACCACCTCCGACTCGGAAGTACTGCTCAACGTGTTCGCCCATGAGCTGGCGGTACGCGGCAAGTTGCAGCCTACCGAGGAAGATGTATTCGCTGCGGTCACCAAGGTGCATGACCGTTGCGTCGGCGGTTACGCCGTAGTGGCCATGGTGACTGGTTACGGCATTGTCGGCTTCCGTGATCCCAATGCGATTCGTCCCATCGTGTTCGGCCAGCGCCACACCGATGAAGGCGTCGAATACATGATCGCTTCGGAGAGCGTGTCGCTGGACGTGCTCGGCTTCACCCTGATTCGCGATCTGGCGCCGGGCGAGGCGGTGTACATCACGGCGGACGGCAAGCTGTTTACCCGCCAGTGCGCGAATGAACCGCGCTACGCGCCCTGCATCTTCGAACACGTCTACCTGGCGCGTTCCGACTCCATCATGGATGGTGTTTCGGTGTACAAGGCGCGTCTGCGCATGGGCGAGAAGTTGGCCGACAAGATTCTGCGCGAACGCCCCGAGCATGATATCGACGTGGTGATCCCGATTCCCGATACCAGCCGCACCGCGGCGCTGGAGCTGGCGAACCGTCTGGGCGTCAAGTTCCGTGAAGGTTTCGTGAAGAACCGCTACATCGGTCGCACCTTCATCATGCCAGGGCAGGCGGCGCGCAAGAAGTCGGTCCGCCAGAAGCTCAATGCCATCGATCTGGAATTTCGCGGCAAGAACGTAATGCTGGTGGACGACTCCATCGTGCGCGGCACCACCTGCAAGCAGATTATCCAGATGGCCCGTGAAGCCGGCGCGAAGAATGTGTACTTCTGCTCGGCGGCGCCGGCGGTGCGCTATCCCAACGTCTACGGCATCGACATGCCCAGCGCTCACGAACTGATTGCCCATAACCGCAGCACCGAGGAAGTTGCCGAGCTGATTGGCGCAGACTGGCTGGTCTATCAGGATCTGCCCGACCTGATCGATGCTGTGGGTGGCGGCAAGATCAAGATCGAGAACTTCGATTGCGCCGTCTTCGATGGCAAATACGTTACCGGCGACATTGACGCGGCCTACCTGCACAAGATCGAGCAGGCGCGTAACGACCAGAACAAGGCTCAGAGCAACCTGGGCAGCGCCATCATCGATCTGTACAACAACTAATCGGCATCGAAGTGGTGGCAGCGCTGTCGCTTCGATCAGGGTGAACGAGCATGACTACTGAATGGGATGCCGGGCGGCTGGACAGTGACCTGCAAGGCGCCGGGCTCGATACCCTGGCGGTGCGCGCCGGGCAGTACCGCACGCCCGAATGCGAGCATGGCGAGGCGCTGTTTCTCACCTCGAGCTACGTCTATCGCAGCGCCGCTGAAGCGGCTGCGCGTTTTTCCGGCGAGGTGCCGGGCAATGTCTATTCGCGCTACACCAACCCCACGGTACGCGCCTTTGAAGAGCGTATCGCCGCGATGGAAGGGGCCGAGCAGGCCGTCGCGACGGCTTCCGGCATGGCGGCGATCCTGGCAACAGTGATGAGCCTGTGTTCGGCGGGCGATCACGTGCTGGTTTCGCGCAGCGTGTTCGGCGCCACTGTGTCGCTGTTCGACAAGTACCTGAAGCGTTTCGGGCTTGAGGTCGACTATGTTCCACTTACCGAGCCCGCTGCCTGGCAGACGGCCTTCAAGGCCAACACCCGGCTGGTATTCGTCGAGTCACCCTCCAACCCCTTGGCCGAGTTGGTGGACATCGCCGAGCTGGCGCAGCTGTGCAAGGCCAAAGGGGCATTGCTGGCGGTGGATAACTGCTTCTGCACGCCCGTGCTGCAGCAGCCTCTGGCGTTGGGTGCGGATATCGTGATCCATTCGGCAACCAAGTTCATCGACGGGCAGGGAAGGTGCCTGGGTGGCGTGGTTGCCGGTCGTGCTGAGCAGATGAAGGAAGTGGTGGGTTTCCTGCGCACCTGTGGCCCGACGCTGAGCCCGTTCAACGCCTGGCTCTTTCTCAAGGGGCTGGAAACGCTGCGCCTGCGTATGCAGGCCCATTGCGCGAGTGCGCAAGCGCTGGCCGAATGGCTGGAGCAACAGCCGGGCATCGAGCGGGTGTATTACGCCGGGCTTCCCAGCCACCCTCAGCATGAACTGGCCAAGCGTCAGCAGAAGGGGTTTGGTGCCGTGCTCAGTTTCGAGGTCAGCGGTGGCAAGGAAGGTGCCTGGCGTTTCATCGATGCGACGCGGTTGATTTCCATCACCGCGAACCTGGGCGACAGCAAGACCACCATCACCCATCCAGCCACGACCACGCATGGCCGACTGTCACCGGAAGACCGCGCCAATGCGGGCATTCGCGATAGCCTGATCCGTGTGGCGGTAGGCCTGGAAGACGTGGCGGATATGCAAGACGACCTGGCGAGAGGTCTGGCAGCGCTCTGAAGGCGCGATTCGCCGCGAGGGTGCGGCTCCGACGGTTGGTGCAGCGCTGTCCGCTCCCGTGGGAGTGTCGCCCTCGGCACGAGGCTTTTCAGCTTTTAAGCAGCGCTGCCGCTATCCACCATTCCCCGGCTGATACTGAACGACAAAGCCGTCCAGCCGCTGTTGCTGCGAGAGCCTGTTGCGCAATCGATTGGCTTCCTGGCGGTCCGCCACCGGGCCGACGAACACCCGGTTGAGTCCCTTCGATACCCGCACATAGACATCGAAGCCTTTTGAGGTCAGCTGATCGCGCAGGGCCTGCGCGTTTTCAGGGTTGGAAAGACTGGCGACCTGTACGGACCAGCCCGACATTGATTGGGTCGGTGCTGCTCGGGGGGCGGCATCCGGTATCGGTGTGGGTGCTGCTTGGCCTTGAGATGCATTGTTCGGGCGTAGGTCGATGGTCGACGCTGGAATCCCCTGGCCATCGAACAGACGCTCGGGTGTGGCAGGAAGAATGCTTGCTCTGCCGACATCGGTCTCGATTATTCGGATATCGCTGTATTTCTTACCGGAAAGGGCGGCGATGCCAGCGCGGTCACGGATCACCGTTGGCCGTAGGAACACCATCAGGTTGCGTTTGACCTGGGTTTCCTGGGTCGAGCGAAACAATACGCCGAGAAACGGAATATCTCCCAGCAGCGGTACCTTGGAGTCTGTACGGGTAATGTCGTCCTGGATCAGCCCGCCCAGTACTATCACCTGGCCGTCCTCGGCAAGGATGGTGCTCTTGATCGAGCGTTTGTTGGTCACCAGATCCACCGCCTGCGCCGTCAGGCTGGCGGTTGGTGCGATGGAGGAGATCTCCTGTTCGATCTCCAGGCGCAGCGTCGCGCCTTCGTTGATGTGCGGCACCACTCGCAGGGTTACGCCGATATCCTCGCGCTCGATAGTGGTGAATGGGTTGGTCGCGCCGGCAGCATCGGTGGTATAGGCACCGGTCTGGAAGGGTACATTCTGGCCGACCAGTATTTCCGCCTCCTGGTTGTCCAGTGTCAGCAGGCTTGGAGTTGAGAGCAGGTTGCTCTTGCTGTTGGCCGACAGTGCGGTAATCAGAGCCCCGAAGCTGCGCGTGCCCACGCCGATGATGGCGCCGTCAGGCAGGTTGCTGGGTAATTCATTTTCATTGATGGCATTGAGCAGGCTGCCGACGGAAAGCCCGGTATTGCCGAAGTTGACGCCTCCCGCGCCGCCGGTATTACCGCGCGCATCGATCGCCCACTGCACGCCGAGCGCGTCGGTGATATCGCCGGAGACCTCGACGATGGCCGCTTCCACCATTACCTGCGCTCGGGGGACGTCGAGCTGGCGCACTATGGATTCCAAGGTGCCGATCAGTTCCGGCTCGGCCAGCATGACCAGCGCATTGAGGCTCTCGTCGGCGCGGATCAGGATGTTCTGTGGGCGGCTGGTTGCCATTTCGCCATCCCCCTGCGTGGCCAGGCCCTCGGAGATGTCGCCCAGGGTCTCCGCCAGTGCCTTGGCGTCGTTGTGGCGCAGGCGGATGACGCGCGTGTTGGTTGAGCGTGTACTCGGCGTATCGAGGGTTTGTGCAAGGCTGGCGAGCTTCTGTCGGGCCTGTGTGGGGCCAGTAAAAATCAGCCGGTTGGTGCGCGAGTCGGCGATGATTCGCGTGCCCGCCGTATCGCCGGCTTCGCCGCGCGCCAGAGTGTTTGTCAGCACTTCGGCGATGTCCAGCGCCCAGCCGTATTGCAGGTTGATAACACTGAAGTCGTCACTCTCGGTGCGATCCAACTGGCGGACCAGATCCTCGATGCGCGCGATGTTGGCGCTGCGATCGCTGATGATCAGCGCATTTGCCGAACTGACCGCCGCAAGGTGACCGTATTGTGGAATCAATGGCCGAATCAGCGGAATCAGTTCTGTGGCGGAACCGTGTTGCACCTGGATCACGCGGGTTTCCAGCAGGTCGCCGCCGGTAGGGCCACCGCCTGCCTCTGATTTCGCCTCGGCGTTGGGCACGATGCGCGCGACGTCGCCTTGCGTCAGTACGCTGAAGCCATGCGTCGCCATCACCGACAGGAACAGCTGGTAAACCTCCGACAGAGACAGGGTGGCATTGGATACCACGCTCACCTGGCCTTTCACGCGTGGATCAACGATAAAGGTTTGCCCGGTAAGCTGACTGATCTGGTCGATGAAGGCGCGGATATCGGCGTCCCTCAGATTGATCGTCCAGCCTTCCTGGCTATCGGTACCCGGCTCGATGCCTGGCTCGGCAGCCAGTAGCGGAAGCGGTGCCAGCAACAGGCAGGCTGCGAACAGTGCCGCGAGCGGGCGGGAGGAAAGTGGCGGCATCGTTCAGTCTTCTTCCGTGGGTGTTATTCGGAGGTCGTTTCATCGACCGGTGCATCGGAAGTTTCCAGTTGCTGACGCAAGGCTTCCATTTGTTGTAGCAGAACGCTGTCGGGATTTTCAGAATCTTCGTCGGACGGGCTGGGTGCGGGTACGTTGAGGTTGGAAAGGTCTTCGGGCAGCAAAGGTGCGGAGTGCGTGACCGGGAAGTAAAGCGTTTCCAGGCCACCGTTGCGCAAAAGCTCCACCCGATCGGCATAGACCGTTTGCAATTGGAGGCCGCTCTCGAGCTCATCTCCTGGATGAAAGAGCTCCGGCACACCGCCGGCAAGCTGAATGATCGCGATGGAGCGCTCCGGCTCGGCATGCACGAAGCTGCCATGCAAGGTCAAGTCGACACTGGACAGGGTCGATACAGGGGCCTGTATCGGGGGCGGGGCGCCGAACAGGGTTTCCATGCGCTGTAGATCGGGCGCCGCGCCCGCGACGGCCGCGGCATCGTTGCGGGTCTCTACAGGTGTTTGCGTGATGGCCAGCCAGTCGTTGATCTGCATGGCCAGGTAAACGCCGAATACCGCGACCACCACCGCGCTGAGGAGCAGGGGTAGCCTTTGCTGGAATCTCTGCAGTATCGCGGACGAGGCCAAGCGTGATACTCCTTGAAGCCCGTTTATTGGTGGTGTCTGGCGTGACTGTTATTGGTTTTGCTACCGGGCTCTGGCGTTCCGACGATAGGTGACCGTGGCCGCGGCTGGCTGAAGGCACATCACCGAAAGTCCAAGCACTCCTGTGCAACCGACTGTTTTCCGGCGAAAAGGTGCCGCAGCGGCACAAAATCCATCCACCAAGGCAACCTGACCACCACTAGATGCAAAAAATTCAATGTCGGTGTTGACTTGATGTTGGGCTATGCGTAAATTGCGCGCCTCGCAAGGCGATCGGCTGATTAGCTCAGCTGGGAGAGCACCTGCATCACACGCAGGGGGTCGGCGGTTCGATCCCGTCATCAGCCACCAACTCTTGCGAGATACGGACGAAAGTCCGGCCGACGCGCAGCGGTAGTTCAGTCGGTTAGAATACCGGCCTGTCACGCCGGGGGTCGCGGGTTCGAGTCCCGTCCGCTGCGCCATATCTGCTTCAATCAAGGTCTGCTGAACACCTTGGAAGCCAAACAAGAAGGCTATGTCTGAGTTAGCTGTTGCATAGCCGCTCGTCCCAGCGCTTCCCTCAAGCAAATCAATGGATTGAGCTGGGTCTTATGACGTTCGAGCAGGCGACGCCATCCCAAGTAATGCGTCAGGTACTTGGTGGCCACACCATGAAAGGGAATCATCCAGCCCTTCAACCGGCTGTCGTAGGCGTTCACGTTCTGGATGTGGAAAGGTCCATCGACCCTGCGCTTCTGGCTAGGATTGATCGGTCGGTGAG
>JBKEBY010000121.1:0-35239 GCA_047973445.1 Pseudomonas sp. | reverse complement strand
GCTGGTACCCCACGGACGCAACTCGCTGGACTGGCAATGCGGGCAGCTATTGGGCGTGGGGATCATATCCTGCGCAAGAGGTCCTGATACCGAAAGGCATCTCGCCAATTGCTCACGCTGCCCCGGGCTGAGCTGGGAGAGCCGGGCAATCCAGCTGTTGAAATGACTCGCTCTCATGATTCACCTCCCGTATGTGGAGACGTCATGATCAGCTTAGCCTGTTGCAACAGTTAGCTCAGACATAGCCTTTTGTTTTGGGCTAGTGACTACGAGGTGACTACGCCTTGTCCACGTCTATTCCCTTCGCCTGCAAATCAGCCTTGAGGCTGAGCAGTTGCAGTCTCGCTATCTCGAGCTGAGTCGCCGCCATTTGATCCGCAAGTGGTTGGATGCGCAAAAGCCAACGTTCAAAGCCTAGCCAAATTCCGGCAGTTCCAATCGCAATTAGTGCTAAGCCGACGTAGGTATAGGTTTGCTTGTCCGAGACCGCGATTTCTAGCTTCTTTTGTAGCGATTTCAACCGTGCAGCTTGATTCACCGTCGGTTTCTCAACTGCCTGAAGCGTCTCCACTTCTACCCAATGTTCGAATGCGAGCTCATTGGTAATCTTCGTTGCGAGGATTACCGTTCCGAAACCTGAGATGAACAAAACCAAAGCAAACAAAGCAAAAAATTTGTAGAGGTTGTCTGTCGGTAGCGGGATCTTACTTTCCATGTAACACCTGAAGTAGCGTAACCGCGCCGAGTATGCCTCGATCCACTTAGCAAGCTGAAGCATTGTCTAGCACCTCATGATTGCTTTGAGCCAACGGAGAGAGCCGTAGCGCTGACTCGAGGTGATCCGGCGACAGATGCGCGTAGCGCATGGTCATCGTGATCGACGAGTGCCCCAAGATTCTTTGCAGGCTGAGAATGTCGCCACCAGCCATCATGTAATGACTAGCGAAGGTATGCCGCAGGATGTGGGTCATCTGCCCTGGCGTGTTGAACCCGCATCGTTTGTAGGCGCTTCGAAATGCGGAGCGGCAAGACATGAACAGCCGACCGTTTCCCGGCATGCCCAGCTTCAATGCCAGCTCTTCAACGTCCTTCGGTATCGGCACCGATCTGGACTGACGGTTCTTGGTCCGGTGAAAGTGCGCCTTACCACCGTAGATCGCGGATCGCGCGAGCGTTTCGGCCTCATCCCAACGAGCACCAGTGGCCAAGCAAAGCAGCGCAACGGGGTACGTGTGGTTGTTGGTTGATCGCTTGCACTCTTCGAGTAGCTGGCGGATCTGCGGCAAGGAGAGGAATGTCAGCTCTACTTGGTCCGTCTTGATCTGACGGATGCTGCCGAGTGGATTTTTACCTACCCACGCGCCAAGCCGTAGCAGCTCCGAAAACACCGCTGACAGGTAGCGCTGTTCATGGTTAACCGTATGCGGCGAAGCGACCTTTAAACGCTGCTGGCGATAGCGCGCCCAGGCCAACGCGTCGAATTCAGTGGCGAGAGGATCGCCCAGCCGTACTGCGATCGCCAAGGTTCTAGCCAAGCGGGTCTTCTCGTCCTTGAGCGTACAACCGTGCAACTGGTGCCAGAGCTTGATCAGATCCGATAGCCGATCATCCAACGGGCGCCCGGTTTCTTTCAGACTGTTGAAGAACTCGGTTTCATAGCGTTGCGCAGCCGCTTTTGTCAGAAAGCCTTTCTTTCGGATTCTCCGCCCTGCTCTTCCATTCTCATAGAAGTCAGCAGTCCAGGTTTTTCCGTCCTTCCTTGCCGTCATACAGCACGCCCCCACCGAACATGACGCTCTTGCAGCAGGTTCTTGATGTGCTTGTACAGATCGCGCTCACTCATATCCTTCGAGGCGTAGTGATCTCGGATGACAGGCCAGCATTCCCACTCTCGCAGACGATCAAAGGCTTGCTTAGCGCCCACTCGCTCCCGTGCCAGCAGGCTTACGAAGTTTCCCAGGAAGAGCTCGACGTTCTTGCCCGAGAAGCCCCGCGAGGTTTTGTAGTAACGCTTGTACTCGGTTTCATCCACCAGGGAATCGACCGGCACATCGACCCGTATATCGTCACGCATGAGTGTCCAGATCGGCTCGAAGTAGCCAGGACGCGCGAGCAATTTGAACTGGCCAAGACCGTAGCGCCAGAGACCATCCAGATGGCCAGCGAAGGCTGCAAATGAGTCCGTCTCGATAGCTTTACCTGACTTCGCGTCAATCGATCCGCTGGCGAACTGCTGAATGACCGAATGGTGATAGCGAAGCTCTACACGCCACACATCGGCTTCGGGATCGTAGTTATCTGGATCGGTTGCATCGAATGAATCACGACGACGCCAGACGCTTTCCCAAAAATCGAGCTTATCGGTCGCACGAGCCTGTTCGGTCTTGTTGTAGATGCAGAGCTGAACGCCACTGGCTGAGCCAAACATCGACGTTTCGCCCCGCCCGTAAACGCTGGACTTGGTGGCCCAGTGGATTTCATTGATGCCCGAAATATCGCGGTGCGTCCGAGCACGACAATGCAGGCGCGCCACCAGATCCACCGGAGGTTTCCAACCTTGCAGGTCCAGGGCTAGGTGAACGGCGCACTGGTTGCGTTCTCGGTGTGTCATCACGGCTGCGGCGTAGTAATCCATACGCTCTTGCAGCCGCTCCGGTGACAGCGCGTCGATGGCGTGCGGTGACACTTCGATCTTCAGATGAGGCCCGATGTTTTCCAGCTTGGCGTTGAAATTCTTGATGAGCAGGATGAATCCAAGGTCGGCGTTCTGGAGCTTGTACTGATAGCCAGAGTCCCGCCCTACCCTACCGGAGTGCCAGAACTCCCCGGCGAACTCGACCATCGCGCCCGGTTTCTCGAACAGCGCCATGATTTCCGGGCGGATCAATCCACGATAGAGCTGACGGACCGTATCGACACCACAACGAAGTAGCCGAACGCTAGACAGATCGACTATCCGAGCGGTACCCGAATCAACAAACAGTCGGCTGTGACAATCTTCCAAGCCAGTCAGGATGTCGATTCGTTTGAAGTCCTTATTCGCCATTCCGTTTTCCCCTTTACTCTGGATTACTCTGGTTGCTCACTCGGGTTTATCTGACGTGTTACAGGGACGTCAGCGCGCGAGCACGCCGGCTCGTGCCTCGCCGCGCGTGCAGTGACGCGCTGACGGTCATCACCACAGGAATTGCCCTTTCTGGTACGGAACGACCGTCAAGCCGCCTCCATCCGAAGGCTGAGCAACGACCGGCTGAGAGAGAGGCTGAGAGGGTCTTGAGGTGCTTTGAGCTTCTTGGCGCTGAGAGCTGCCGGAGCGGTCGGGAATGGTCGGATCGAAAAAGCCGTACTCAACCACCCGATTGCAGAAGGCGAAGTCCGTTTCTATGCGAGTGCTCTGCTGCGTGTAGCACTGGCACACGGTAGGGACACCATTCACCACCGCATGCGCCATACGCCCGAACTCCCGTGCATAGGTGTCGGGATCAGTGCTGGACATGCAGTAGAGCCGAGGGAATGAGACAGGCCGGGTCAGCTCATCGTAGATAGGCGCTGACGACGGGATCTGCGGCACTCGAGGCACCCGACGCCCGATATAGCTGGCGACCGTTTCAGGAGCGCTCGATTGACCATCCGACGCCGAGGGGCGAATGAACGCGCCTACGGTATCCCGAACCTGATCCACCATGCTTCCGGCAGGCGCGCCGCCATCGGCGAGGGGGGCGGTCTTTTCTGCGTTGTACCGCTCATAGGCGCGATAAACGAGGATGCCCGCACCAAGGATGACACACAGCGCCAGGATGAACTTGGTTGGCACCTTGGTCTGGAAATGGTGCTTAGCGTTGGTACTGGTGTAGGCGCCGAAGTAGCGCTTATCCAAACGCAGCGACTTCTTGTCGGCATCCTTGAAGCTGGTTTTGACCTCAACCTTTTCAACCACGACTTCAGATTCGAAGCGCAGCAACTGAGCCGACTTGAAGACTCGCCAGTAGTGAATGTGGCTGTTACACAGGCGGCGCAGGTGCACATCCAGATAGCGCGGGTCTTGCGTGACCAGATGCACTTCATGGCCTTGGTGACGCATGGTCTCGAAGCGGGTGATGTGTTCCGGTGGACGGGCGCGCGGATCGCGTGCACCAAACCAGCCTTGGGCCTCATCCACGACGATGACCGCATCGCTGGGAAGCTCGAACCACTTTTCCGGTTCTTCAAACTCGAACCACTGCGCTTGCAATTGATCGGGCTTGAGGCCGTTGATGTTGTGGTAGTAGACCACCCGGCCTTCGCCATGGGCTTTCTGGTCCACTTCGCGGATGGTGTTCAGGGTCTTGCCATGGCCGGGTTTACCGGTGCGGATAACAAGCATGACGGCGCCCCCTTATGCTTCGATAGAGGTGCCGCCTGGCTTATGCCAGACCTGAGCACGACGGCGGTCGGTGGCCTTGTCGATGCCAGCCAGGAGGAAGCGCGTGGAGATCGCCGCGAAATACAGGTTCACCACGACATCGAACTTAGCGAGCCCGAGAATGCCTTGGATTACTGGCCCCACTTCACCCATCAAGCCGAACAAGTAGTCCTGCGCCTGACCGATGATCAGGTTGAATCCCATATAGGTGACGAAGCCGAAGCCGATCATCTTCAGCACCATTTTCACCAACGGACCAAGAACGATGACGAGCATCTGAACAATGAACAGGAAATGCATTACTGACCCCCCACGGAGCGACCGACGTAGAGCGCGGCGAGAACGGTAGCCACAGCCACGAACAAGCCACTCAGATCACTGGCGGCGCGGCATAGCGGCTCATAACTGATTTCAAAGGAGCGCCCGCCCGCCGTGGTCAAACTGAACTTCTCGGCAGCAGGGCAAGTGGAGGGCAGAAAGCGCGTGCCCTGATTAACGAACGATGGAACGTCGATAACGCCGCTACCTTCATTCAGTTGAAATTTGTCGCCAGTGACCGCTGATTCGATTCCAGGCTTATGCTTCTCGAAATCATCCATCTCTTGCGTATGGCAGAGCTGTTCCTTTTGCTTGCGCAAAATCTCGCAGTCAAGGGCATCGCCACTGCATGAAAAGCCCGCATCGCAGGCGCCGACCGAGGCTTCACGTTCCGGGCCTTCTTCGCCTTGTTCTTCCGACCCACCCTCTTTATCGCAACCGGTCCCGGTACATTCGTAGTTCGAATCACCGGGCTCGCCATCGGCACCTTCTTTATCAGTTGTAGTCTCGGTTTTGCCGGTGGAGGTGCACGGCTTCACGCCCTTGCAATTGGTCTCATCCGTAGTGGTTTCGGTTGTAGTGGTAGTCGACCCATCAGGATTAGGCTTTTTTTCAATGTTCTGATTTACATCCGTCTTGTTGTAATCAGGAGGCGGGACGCCGGCCTTGCAACTATCACCGCTGCAATCGACTTTTCCGGGCTGCTTGCTTTCAGACGTGGAACTACAAGACCGAGTTTGAGAGCCGTCCGCCTGAGTTTCCCAATCATTGCACTTACTGTCCTTTGCAAAGGTTGGATCAGCCTTGGTTGGAGGCTTGCTTGGCGGCTGATCAAACACACTACCAGGGGACGGATTGCCAGCCGTACAGGATTGGCCATTGCCCTCATATGCGACAACACAGAAGACATCACTAAGGTTTTCGCCTTCGTTAAAGCGTTTACAAGTCCTAACAATATCGGTCGCAGTGTACTGGCATTCGTTTTGACAAACCTCAGGCGGCGGCGGATTGCGCACAGAAGGGTTATCAATGGGACCACGGTTGAACTCATGATCTATTGTCTTGCCTTCAGTTGAAGCGCATTTGTCTTCTTCGGGTGGCTCAGGCGCTACGCATTCGCCGGTTTCTGACTTGTATTCGGACCCTTCTTGACAAGAAAGCCCATACCTTAAAACATTATTTTTTTGAATTTCACCACCGCTAGACGTTCTAAAAAAACACTCAAAAGAAGGAGGGTTATCAGGAACAAGAGCACCTAAACGACCACCAGAGTAGCGGTTAGCAATAGCCGCATTATTACAAGCCTCAAACGCAGAGGCACCCCTAATGCTAGAGCCGGTATATATCCAAAAGTAATCCTCAGCACTAACGGGCGAATGCCAAATCAGCAAAGCCACCAAAACCGCAAAAATCCTTTTCATATTCACACCCGCCCAAAAAACACGAGGTAAAACGCCAGGGTGGAAAGGATCAGGACGTACAGTTCGTAGCTCATTGGCGTTTCCCTTGAAGAGAAAACCCCGCCGGAGCGGGGTTTGTTTGCTTCGGCACATGCAGTGCGCGGTTTCCGGTTACAGCGCGCGGCGCATGTACTTGAACGCCATCGCCGCGATGATCACGGCGAACACCGCCCAGCCGATGGTGCCGACGTCGGTGCCGGCCTCATCCAGTGCGCCAGTGGCTTCCGGTGGAACAGCGGCGTAGGCCTGTTGAACGGCCAGCAGGCCGGTTGCAGCAGCAGCGCCCAGAGAGCGACGCAGGGTTTTGATGTGTTGCATGGTTTGATACCTCACTGTTTCAGGACTTTTTTCAGGACCAGGAAGCCGAATACGGTGGCGAACAACACGATGGCTTCGCCCTGTAGCTCGGTGACCTGTTCCCAGGTGAGTGCAGCGCCGTAAAGGCTCTGCATTTCCTCGACCGTGAGGGCGACCAGCGAGCCGGAGCAGATGGGCGAGCCATCAGCGCCTTGCAGCCAGTCACCGTCACAGGCGAGGAAATTCATGCACCGGCCTCAAGGAGGTCGGCGGCTTGTTCGAGGGGTTCGCAGTCGGGGCAGACGGCGAAATGGGGCGGCAGGTTGAGGTCCGGCAGCAGATCGCTTTGCGGGGCAGGCAACGCCATGAGCTTGCCCATGTCGTTACCGCAGCAGTCGCAGATCACTCGGTCACTGATCAACATGGCCGCCCCTCCCCTTAGTTGGCTTTAGCTGGCTCCGGCTGAGTGCCGGAAGGCTTAGCAGTCTGGTGGGCAGCCGGCTGGGTCGGCTTGGCGGCTTGAGCGGCGGCGGCTTTCACCGGCTCGACGTGCAGGACGATGAACTTGCCGGTGTTCTTGGAACCGCGCTCGATTTCAGTGGTGACGCGGATCGGCTCCAGCACATCGAGGCCTTCGCAGGCGGCCCACACTTCGTCCAGGGCCTCTTCGGAGACATTCATCGACAGGATGGAAATGCCGAGGTCACGCTTGCCGTCCGGCTCGTCACCGACAAATAGCTTCACCAGCTTTACGTTGTCGAACTCGACTTTCTCAGCGCTGAGAAATGCAACTTCCATGATCGAACGTGCCATTTGTGTTTCCTCTCTCTAGTTGCGCTTTATTGCGCGGCTTTGCTTTCTGTAGGCCGAGCGATCCCGAACCGGTGAACTCGCAAGTTCGCCGAGGTGATCTGTTACTTGGCCTACCGGTTAAAAGGTCGCGTTGTGCGTGTTCTCTAGTTGGTTAACACCAAGGGCTTTGCCCTTGTAATCCCACTCTCGCCGCCGAGGGCTCAGGAGCGCGGGGAGTAAAGCGTTCCCCGCCCTCCCGAGCGGAGGCTGTTTCTGTTCGTGCAGGGTCAAGGGTGCGCTCCGCCCGTGCTTCCGTTCGCCGGATCGGTGAAGCGTGATCCGACGAGCCGGGAGCGCGGCCCTGGACCTGTTCGGCTTCGGGGGCGGCCGGATTAACGGGCATGCAATCCAGCTGGGCTCCGGCGCGGTGCTCGCTGATCCTCATCCCCAGCCAGGGGAAGCCGAACAGCACCATCGCGAGCAGCGCTATGGGCAGGCAAACGCGCCAGAAGAAATCGGCTTGTTCTGTTGGATCAACCATGGCTCACCCCACCAACTCGAACGGTTCGTGAATCGGGACGTAGGGCGTGGGCCGGCCAGTGTCGAGCACAACGCTCCAGTACTTCGGGGGCCGGGCGGGTGGCGTGTGTTTCTCGCAGATAAAGGCCGGTTCCACTTTCCAGTCCGAGACCAGAGGCTTCCAGATTCCACCGACGCGGCCCATCTGTAGCGTGCGAGTCGGCCGCGCATAGGCGGGGCGGCATTGGGCGCAGGGTGTGGACCGGGAGCGAGCGGGTTTCGCCATTTCGCGTCGGGACCAGCAGACAGAGCAGTCGCAGTCCGATGCGTGGGGAAGCCGGTTGTAGGCGCTCATGGTCGATGGCCTCATTCATCGACGTAGTCCCCCGCGCAGAAGATGGTTTTGCCCCGGTCGAGGTCGCGGCGGATGCGGTGCAGGTTGATGACGCGGTGACGGCCGATTTTCACGGTCGGCAGGACGTGGCTTTCGATCCAGCCGCGCACCACGTCTTCGGTGATTTGCTCCATGCCCAGAAGCTGAGCCAGCACGTATTTCGTGCAGAACGGTGCGTCGCGGAAATCCGTTACGCGTTGGGCGTCTCCCGAAACCGAAAGCCCCACTACACCAGACTGTTCCATAGCTTTTGCCCTATACTCGTCCAAACGTTCGACTCAGATACTTGAGTCAAAATATTTGAGCAAAGGATATGAATTACTTTCTCAAAATTCAAACTATTTGATCAAGATACTTATACGAAATGGGCACGATAAACGAGCGCGTTAGAACGGTTGCCTCTATGGCTGGCATGGATCGGCTCGTGAGAGAGACGCCGATTGGCTCGAATCGATGGAGAACGGTGCTCTACAACAAGGATGTGCGGATCAGTACGGACGAGATTGAAGCGTTAGGTGCTTTGTATCCGAGCTATCGGTGGTGGATGGTCAGCGGTGAGATAGCGCCCGAGATTGGCCAGACAAGCCCCGAATTCGATGAGGCCAACCGAAACTTGCCCAGTCCAAACGTGGGATAGCGATAACTAAAAAGGTAGCTAAGCGTTGGTATGCCCGAACCGCGAATGAGCATTTGTAGTGGCTAATTATATTGAAAAATCCACATGTTAAAATGAAAGATTTTAATTAAGAGCTATTGAGAAGAAGAGAAAAGAATGGATTCAGTAAATACAAAACCGCTTATTTTGGATTTGTTTTGTGGGTGTGGTGGTTTTTCTTTAGGGGCGGAGCTGGCTGGATTTCACTCAATAGCGGCTGTAGACATTGATCCGACTTTGCAGTCAGCATATAAAAGAAACTTTCCGGGCACTAAGGCTGTGGAGGGGAATGTTTCTGAAATTCAAGTTAGTGACTGGCGCCAGCTAATAGGCTCTGTCAGGCCAGCTGGTATCATTGGTGGGCCCCCATGCCAAGGATTCAGTCGGATAGGGAAAAGGCAGAAAGATGATCCGAGAAATAATCTCGTGCATCATTTTTATCGACATGTAAAAGAGTTGCGCCCAAAGTTCTTTATTATGGAGAATGTGCAAGGCCTGTTGGATGAGGAAAATATTGATACGTTGATGACAGGTATTGATCAAGTTTCCGACCGATACACAATACTTGGGCCGTTTGTAATTAATGCAGCGAGCTATGGCGCGGCGACTAATAGATTGCGTGTTATTGTTGTTGGCTATGACAAGGAGGATGTCAATAAGATAGTTATTGATGAACTTGTTGGTAAAAAGAAGCCATCTAATATTGCGGACGCAATCTCTGACCTTCCTTCTCCCATTCCTGATTTGAGAGATCCATCGAATTTTGGATGGGCCCAGTATCCTGAGTTACAAACCTCCCTCAGTCAATATGCTAAAGCTATGCGTAAGCTTCCCCCTAGAGGACTTGGTGGCCGGGAGGCTATTGACTATTTAAAGCAGGGCTATGTATCGGGCTTGCTGGAGACGAAACACACGGAAGCTGTAGCTGAGAGATATAAAAATACAGCGAATGGAAAAGTTGATCTAGTAAGTAAATCCTACAAACTGAGCTGGAGCGGCGTAAGTCCCACATTGAGAGCGGGTACGGGGTCTGATAAAGGTTCATTTCAAGCCGTTCGCCCCTTACATCCTGAAGAGGGAAGGGTCATAACCGTTAGGGAAGCTGCAAGGATACAGGGCTTTCCGGATTGGTTTACATTCCACCCAACAAAGTGGCACAGTTTTCGAATGATAGGGAATAGTGTGTCTCCCATCGTTTCGCGCGCGATATTAAGCCAGATCAGAAAATCTTTAATGGAAGAAGTAGTCCTATCGGTTGCATAGGGAGGGGAGGTGGTAATGAAATCAGAAGAACTTTCTGTCGATACCAGGCCAAGCAAGGAGGTTGTAGTAAACAGCCTCACTAGGGATATTGCTATAGATGCGTGTATATTTGATCTGATAGATAACTCTATCGATGCTGCTAGGGATACTATCTTTAAGCTTAATCCTGATATGGATAGAAAGGCTCCGCCAGAGAGCTATGAGGGCTATAAGATCAAGATAGACATGGATGGAACTAGTCTACGCATATCGGATAATTGTGGCGGGATTCCTTCGGAGCTTTTAAAGGCTTCAGCTCTTCGTTTTGGGGAGAAGTCTTCACATAATCTCGGCATAGGTGTCTTTGGTGTTGGGCTTAATCGAGCTATATTTAAAATAGGTCAGCTCACAGAAATTGAAACCGATACCGGAGTTGAGCGATGTCATTTAAAAATCAAAACGGATGATTATCTGAGCTCTTCGGATTGGTCGCTTCCTGCTCTTAAAATGCCATCGCAAGGACGGGTTGGCACCGTAATTAAAACTACGGAGTTGTCAAACGAGACCTCTCACTTGTTTTCTGATGGTGATTGGCTGGAAAAGCTAATGAGGGAAACGGGCGTTAGGTACGGTAAGCTCATAGCTAAAGGGCTTGAGATTATGATCAATGATGAAATCATTGATTCGCACGTGGTAGAGCTTCGGCGAGACAGCCCTTATGGTAGTGAATCAAAGTTCTTCAGGGTTTCTAATACTACGGTTTATATTGAGGCTGGTCAGCATAAGAAGCATAGATTTTCAGCTGAGCCTGGTTACGATAAAGATAAAAATGCAGGCCTCACTAACGAATATGGCTGGACTATATATTGCAATGAAAGGGCTATAGTTATATCGGATAAGTCATGGAAGACAGGCTGGGTCAAAAAATTCCACACTGAGTTTTATGGCTTTGTAGGTAATGTATATTTTACTAATCCTAACCCCTCTGAGCTTCCGTGGAATACAACAAAGACGGACGTTGACCTAAATAATCCAGCATATCAGTATGCGCTGGATGATATGAGAAAGTTTGTTGATAAATGGCGTGCTAACGCGGGCGATGCGAAGAGAAGGAAAAGCAAGGACGAGACTTTAGTAGTTCCACAGCCAGGGGGTGATAGTGGCGGTACTCCAGGGGCTGGTAAGGGTGGCGTAAAGAAACCCGCGGCTGGGCAAGCAGCGGGTGGCAAGCCTAATGCCTCTCCAGTGAAGAAACCACCGATCACAAAGGTTGATCACAATACTTTTTCAACAGTATTGCCTCAAGATGTTGACGAACTACATTGCGATGATAAGCACTTGGCTTTGGTGCATGAGGGGAAGCGGCTTGATATCAATGTTATGACATATACGGCCCTTGTTCTTATTCGTATGCTTTTTGAAGCAAGCACTACAAAGTTCTTAATGAGAAAAGAAAAGTATGACGATCTTTTGGGGGAGGTTGTAAAAGGTCGAAATACTGCCAGGGAAAAGAAAAAGCAATCGCAGTTAACCTCCAGAGAGATCGCCAATCTAGAGCCTGACCTAGAAGAGTTAATTAGTTTCTTGATTTCTCATGATGAGGTATGGGATGGAGCGAGGAAGAATAAGATACAGCATTGTCTTAGGAAATTTTTGACTCACAAGAAATTGCTTAATAGTGCCGCTCACAACACCTTTCAAACTATAAATAAAGTGGTGGCGTTTGAGATTAGAGACGATATTCTTCCTGCACTAAGGTACCTAATTGAAGAGTAATCTTTGTGCGTCGTCTGTGTGAACAGGTGACTACATTGATAAAAAGCTCTGGGAAAGTCTGGCCTAGCCTGTATGGACGAGTGTCGGGAGCCCTTTTTTATGGGGCTCTCTGGCTTGGCCGAGCGGTTCGTGGCGTATTCATAATGCTGGGGTCCGGGGTTCAAGTCCCTGCGTATCAAGAAAGGGTTCAGCGAAAGCTGAACCCTTTTTTGTGCCTGCCGTTTAGCCAAACAGCATCAAGTACCCACCATGAGAGATGACTTCGACAACATCCGCGCCGAACGCGAAACGCCCTACCGCCCCGTTGCTAGCTCGCCCAACAAATACGCCGGGCTCTGGAAACAGATCGTCATAGGAATCGTAGTTGGGCATCTGTCGTTGGGGTTGATAGGTGCGGTGGTCTGGATGGTTGCGGCAAAGCTCCTACTCAACGACCTGTCATTCATAGTGCCTTAACAGCAGGCGCGCCACGCTCAACAGTCTCGGCTAAACCGCTGCCCCGATATCGCCGGATGATAAAGCGGCTGCACGGTATTCCCCGCAGGATCGAGCACATGAAAGCTATGGGCGCCGTCGCGGTGGGCGAAGGGGCGGTCAAGCATGGTGACACCTTGGGCTTTGAGGTATTCGTACCAGGCGTGGAGTTCTTCCAGGCTGTCAACGATGAAGCCGTAGTGGTCCATCGACTGGACGCCGCTGCTTTTCTCCGAAGCGCGACCGAGGGAGAGGTTGTCATTGCCGCATGTCAGGTAGACGAGGTCCTTGCTGGCGCGGTTGAGCACTTCCATGCCCAGCACATCGACGTAGAAACGCTCGCATTCTTCAAGGTTCGGCGTGGTGAGCGCCAGATGGCGCAGACCGTTGAGGCGACCGGGACGCTGTGGCATTTTGTTATTCCCTGTATACAATCTAGCGAGCCACATTAAAACAAAATGGAGTGCTCATGTACTGCCTCATTCTGAAAACCCAACTCGCACCGGGCTCGTTCGACAAGTTCATGGAGGCCATGCGCGTCAACGCCGCAGCCTCGGTTCAACACGAGCCGGATTGCCTGGTGTTCGACGTGGTGCAGGATCTGAACAATCCCGACCTCGTCTATCTATACGAGCTGTACCGCGACGAAGCGGCCTTCGCGCACCACAAGACCACCGAGCACTACCTGCAGAGCCGCCCGCTGGTGGGTGAGTTCATCGTCAAGCAGGAAGCCATGAAAGGCCGCATGGTTTGCGGTAACAGCAAGCGTTGAAAACAGCAGGCACGGCTGCGGCCTTAACATGCCTCTAGCGGGCTGACGCGCCAGGCCTCGTCGCTAATATCAGCCCGACGAAGATCAGCCCGCCGCCCACCCAGTGGAAACCGCTCAGCCCCTCCCCCAGCACCAGCCAGCCGAGAATCGCGGTGAATACTGGCATCAGGTAGGTCACCATCGCGGCCTTGGCGGCGCCGACGGTCTTCACGCCGTGGTTCCAGCCGAGATAGGCGACGAGGGAAGCGAAGATCGCGGTATAGGCGATGGCGCCCAGGTTGGCCGGGGTGGCCGAGAAACCGCCCACGCGGCTGAGTTCGAGCAGATAGAACGGCGTAATCAACGGCAGGCCTATCAGCATCAACACGCAAAGCAGCGTCAGCGGCGGCACCTGCAGGAAGCGCGACCAGCGCCGCAACAGCAGGGTGTAAAGCGCCCAGGCCAGCACCGCGACCAGCATGATCAGGTCGCCGGTCTGGAACGACAGGCTACTGAACACCGCCCAACTGCCACGACTGATGAGATAGAGCAAGCCTCCCGCAGCGATGGCCATGCCGAACCAGGCGCGCCGGGCCGGCCACTCGCCGAGCAACAGGCCACCACCGATGAAGGTGAACAGCGGCAGACAGGTGTTAAGCAATGTGAGGTTGATGGCTTCGGTGCTTTGCGCGGCGGTGTACAGCAGCGAGTTGTAGCTGGCGATACCGAACGCCGCGACTACCGGCAAGCGCCAGCCGGCGGCACGCAGCGTCTGCCGGTGCGCCCAGATGGACGGCGCGACGAAGGGCACCAGCAGGAAGGTCGCCAAGGACCAGCGCCAGAACGACAGGCTCAGCGGCGGGATCTCGGCGTAGAAGGCTCTGGCGATCAGCGCGTTACCGGCCCAGCAGAGCACGGCGAGCAGCAGACCGGCAAACGCCCATCCTTGGCGGGAAATCACTCAGATGGGCCGGCGCGGACGCAGGCGATATTGCGCGGGTACCTGCTCGGGACCGCTGATGGTGACGTTAAGGTCCTTCCAGATGCCGTCCTTGATGCCGTAGATGCAGCCATGGATCTCCAGCGGTTGGCCACGGTGCCAGGCGTTCTGCACGATGCTGGTGTGGCTGACGTTGGCGACCTGCTGGATGACATTCAGCTCGCACATGCGGTCGACCTGCGCTTCCTCGGTGGGAAAGGTCGAGATGTGTTCACGGTGCTCGTAATACAGGTCGCGGATGGTGCGCAGCCAACCGTCGATCAACCCCAGCTGGTCGTCACGCATGGAGGCCCGAACGCCGCCGCAGCCGTAGTGGCCGGTGACCAGGATGTGCTTGACCTTGAGTACATCGACCGCGAACTGAATGACCGAAAGACAGTTGAGGTCGGTATGTAGCACCACGTTGGCGACGTTGCGGTGGACGAACAGATCGCCCGGCAACAGGCCGACGATCTCGTTGGCCGGCACTCGTGCATCGGAGCAACCGATCCACAGATACTCCGGTGCCTGTTGCTTGGCCAGTTTTGCGAAGAACGTCGGGTCTTCTTTATTGATTGCCTCAGCCCAACGTGCGTTGTTCTCGAATAGCTGTTCCAAGTCGTTCATTTATCTGCTTGCCTTCTCAATCCCGACACGCACCTTACGAACGGGTTCGGGTTTTTGACAATGCTTATTATCCCGCAGTCACAGCTTTACGACACCACGGGAGGCTTTTTGGCGGCGGATCTGGGCCGGGAAGAGAATGTTCGCAGGTCTCGCAGAAAGGTATCGCGCCAGGCGTCCAGGTCTGCCGCACGAATCGCTCGCATCATGTGTTCGTAGCGATCCTTGCGCTCGGTCAGGGGCATGCGCAACGCCCGGTCCAGCGCTTCTGCCATGCCGATACAGTCGTACGGATTGACGATCAGCGCCGAGGTCAGCTCCTTCGCCGCACCGGCGAAGCGCGACAACACCAGTACGCCGGGGTCCTCGGGATTCTGCGAGGCAACGTACTCCTTGGCAACCAGGTTCATGCCGTCACGCAGCGGGGTGACGAAGCCGACAGCGGCATAGCGGAACAGCCCCATCAGGGTGCGTCGATCGTGGCTCTTGTTGAGGTAGTGCAGCGGTGTCCAGTCCAGGTCGGAGAGACGGCCGTTGATATGCCCCGCCTCGCTTTCCAGTTGCTGGCGAATGGTCTGGTAGGTTCTCACGTCCGAGCGAGAGGTCGGTGCGATCTGGATAAACTCGACCAGTCGCCGATGCTCGGGGAAACGGTCAAGAAAGGCCTCGTAGGCCTTGAAGCGTTCCACCAGACCCTTGGAGTAATCCAGCCGGTCGACGCTGATGATGTTCTTGCGCAGCACGTCGGTATTGCGCCGCATGGGACGGCGGCGGCCTTTGTAAGACTCGGCTAGCTCACGAATCTCCTCGGGCACGACGCCGATGGGATAGACCCCGGCGCGGAAGTTCTGCCCGTAGGCTGTCAGGCTGCCGTCCGCCTCGATCACACCACGTACTTCGCGGGTCATGTAGTCCTGGAAAGCGAGCCTGTCGGTATCGGTCTGGAAACCGATCAGATCGTAGTAGCAGAGCGTGCGCAGCAGCTCGTTGTGCGGCGGGATGACGGTGAGGATTTCCGGCGGCGGAAAGGGAATGTGCAGGAAGAATCCGATCCGGTTTCGAATGCCCAGCCGACGGCATTCTTCGGCGAAAGGAATCAGGTGGTAGTCGTGGATCCAGATGATGTCGTCAGGCTTGAGCAGCGGCTTCAGCTTCTCGGCGAGCATCGCATTGACGCGCCGGTAGCCCTCGTACTCCTCACGGCTGTAGCGCGCCAGGTCGATGCGGTAATGGAAGATCGGCCAGAGGGTGGCATTGGAGAAGCCGCGGTAATACTGGTCGTAGTCACGCTTGCTCAATGCCAGGGTGGCATAGGTGATGTTGCCCACCGTCTCACAGCCGATATCGGGCTTGGCGCTCACCTCGCCGCTCCAGCCGAACCAGATGCCACCAGATTGACGCAGCGCATCGTGGATACCGACGGCAAGCCCGCCCGCGGCAACCTTGCCGACCTTTATCGGCGCCACCCGGTTGGAAACCACTACAAGACGGCTCATGGAAGCTCTCACTCAGTCGAGTTGTTGAATGGGTTCGCACTTCTTCTTCGACAGCCCTTCGAGCCAATGCCCGACGGCGGCCACCGACGCCAGCCTCCGGGACGCCAGCGTCTGCCCCTCCCCCACCTTGATCGACAGCCCGCGCATGGCGTTGACCGCCTCAAAGCCGGCTTCGTCGGTCAGATCATCGCCGACGAACACCGGGTATCGGCCATGAAAGGGAGCCTCCTGCATGAAGGCACGAATGACCTCGCCCTTGCTCGCACCACGCGGCTTGAGCTCGAACACACACTTGCCCGGTTGCAGAACGAGCACATCAGCATGGCGAGCGGCGAAATCCTCAGCCAGCGCGCGCGCACTGGCCTCCAGCTCGGGTGCGAGGCGGAAATGCAGGGCGAAGGCCACCTGCTTGTTTTCCAGGTGCAGGCCCGGCAGTTCGGCACAAGCCACAGCAAGCTCACGCTCGATGGCATTCAGCCGCTCACCATCCAGCGCCAAGCGTACCGTTTCGCCATCGGCCCTACGGCGCTCGGCGCCATGCACGCCGGCTGCCGGCAAACGCAAGGGAGCGGCCAGCTGGTCGATCTGCGTCAGCGGGCGCCCTGAAATCAGCGCCACAGGTACGCCTTCGGCCTGCAGACGCTCGAGCGCCTGCAGCGTATCGGACGGGATGAATACCTGTTCCGGACGGGGCTGGATCTCGGCCAGCGTGCCGTCTACGTCAAAAAAAAAGGCGCAATGATCGGCGATCAGCGCCGGTAGCTCGGATTGATCGTTCATGACGTTAGGACTGCGCCGCCCTGCTTGTGGTTCGCGCGACTTGCGCCACGCCAGACGGGGCCGTGCCAGCGCCTGAATCCTCCTTCATGGACGATCTGATGCCCGAGACGCTGATCCCCGACGACGGCTCACGATCGCCTTCCGAACGAGGCCATGGCGAACCGGCCGACCAGGACCTGAGCATGGTGTCCGAGCACAGCGTAGGCGCCGGGGTGGGCCTGGATGAAGCCGAAGAAGCGCGCTACACCCGCTCGACGGCAAGCCCGGGGATAGTCCGGCGGACGGCGACGAGTTGGAAGACGAAGCGCCGCTGGATTCCGGCAGGGACAAGCAGCCAGGTCAGTGAGGCAACGGTCACCATGCAGATTAATCGCTGAACTTGTAGGAGCGAGCTTGCTCACGATCATGATGGCTCGGCATGGCGGCGGATCACCTGCAAGGTCTGGCCGCCTCGGCTTCTAGGGTCTGTTGCCATCTCGTCGCGACCGCGATGGCGCCCCGCCCAAAAGAGGCCGCTTCAATCCACCAAAGTGCAGGCCATCACCAGCGCATCTTCGCGCCCGTCCGGGGATGGATAGTAGCCGCGCCGGCGCCCAACCTCGTTGAAGCCATAACGCTCGTACAACCGATATGCCGAGGAATTGCTGGCGCGCACCTCGAGGAAGCATTCCTGTCCGCCGCGCTCATGCGCTCGCTGCATCAGGTGTTCGAGCAGGCGCAGACCGAGTCCACGGCCCTGGCTCTGCGGCTTGACCGTAATGTTGAGCAGGTGCGCTTCATCGAGAATCACGTTGATCACGCCGTGGCCGACCTGCTGTTCGCCCTCGAACATCACCCAGCACTCGTAGGCGCTCAGCGCGTCGGTGAAAATGCCGCGGGTCCAGGGGTGGCTGAAGGCGGCGTATTCGATCTTCAGTACGGTTTCGATATCCGCCGCGGTCATCGGGCGGAAGTTGACAGCATCGCTCATCGGTCATTCATGTCCGTATTCAAACCCACGACCCAGCGCGGCATGCTGCGCCGCATGGCCTTCCACAACCGAGCCTTGCTGCCGGGCTGCTCCATCAGGTGCTCCAGCCCCGGCATCGCCAGCGCCGGCCCGATGCCTTCGATATTCAGCTCGCGATAGCAGGCTTCGGCCTCGACCTCACCGGCGAAACGCAACGCCGGCAAACCGATCAGCCAGAGGCAGGCGCAGCCCATCTGTTCCAGCTCGCCGGCGAGCACGCCCTGCACGTAGTCGCGCGCTGCATCGCCGCTCTGGTCGAGGCTGCCGCGATGCAGCAGCGGCCAGCGAATCGGCTCGCCGTCGCCGACCTGCTGCGGCTTGTCCGGCAGGCGTGCGGCGCGCAGCAGATCCTTGAGCAGGATGTAGGCCGGATCACGGCTCTGGAAGGATTCGCCCGTCGGCAACTCCACCAGCAGCAGTACGTTGCCGGCGCGCAGCAATTGCAGGGCGAAGCGCGGCGGCGGCTCGACCGGCTTCTGCTGCTCCATCGGAACCTCCGGGAGCGCGACCGGTTCGGGCTTCTTCGGCTCGGGCATGACGACGCGCAACTGCGGTTTTTCCGGGCGAACAGGCGGCACGGTTGGCGCTGGCGCCTGCTCCGCCGCCCCGTCAACGACCGTTGCCGCAGCAGTTATCGGCTGCGCCGGTTCGGGCTCGGCCTCGACGAGCGGCTGCAGCAGCTCCGGCCGCGACGGCGCGGCAAAGGGCAGTTCGGTACGCGGCAGCCAGCTGGCCACCTGCATGGCATCGAGGTAGGCCCGACGCCGGGTTTCGCTGATCAAACGCCTTCCACCTGTGGATGTGCCTTGGCGCCAACCTGCATCAGGTTCAGCGCGTTGAGATAGGCCTTGGCCGAAGCGACGACGATATCGGTGTCGGCGCCGTTGCCGTTGACGATGCGCCCGCCCTTCTCCAGCCGCACGGTCACCTCGCCTTGGGAATCAGTGCCCTGAGTGATGGCGTTAACCGAATACAGCTGCAGGGTGGCGCCCGAATCAGCGATGGTCTCGATGGCCTTGAAGGTGGCGTCCACCGGGCCGGAGCCTTGGGCCGTCGCGCTACGTTCGGCGCCATCGATGCTCAGCACCAGCTGCGCTTGCGGCACCACACCAGTCTTGCTCGCCACGTCCAGGCTGGCCAGCTTGTAATGCTCCGGCGCCTCGTCGGCCAGGGTATCGGAGACCAGCGCCTGCAAGTCTTCGTCGAAGATTTCGTGCTTCTTGTCGGCCAGTTCCTTGAAGCGGCCGAATGCGGCGTTCAGCTCGTCACCTTCCAGCACGATGCCCAACTCCTCGAGACGCGAACGGAACGCGGCGCGGCCGGAGTGCTTGCCCATGACCATCTTGTTGGCATTCCAGCCGACCGACTGCGCGGACATGATCTCGTAGGTCTCGCGATGCTTGAGCACGCCGTCCTGGTGAATGCCCGACTCGTGGGCGAACGCGTTGGCGCCGACGATGGCCTTGTTCGGCTGCACCGGGAAGCCGGTGATGCCAGAGACCAGACGCGACGCGGCGAGGATGTGCTCGGTCTCGATGCGCGTGTGCACGCCGAGCAGGTCCTGACGGGTCTTGATCGCCATGACGATCTCTTCCAGCGCGGCGTTGCCGGCTCGCTCGCCAAGGCCGTTGATGGTGCATTCCACCTGCCGCGCGCCAGCGACCACCGCCGCCAGCGAG
Source organism: Pseudomonas sp. (assembly GCA_047973445.1). Lineage (GTDB taxonomy): Bacteria > Pseudomonadota > Gammaproteobacteria > Pseudomonadales > Pseudomonadaceae > Stutzerimonas. The sequence continues at coordinate 15,592 of JBKEBY010000121.1, read as the reverse complement.
TTGGCCACCGCCAGCCCCAGGTCGTTATGGCAGTGCACCGAAAACACCGCCTTGTCGGCGTTGGGGATGCGTTCGAGCAACTGGCGGATGGTGTCGGCGTACTGGTGCGGGATCGCGTAGCCGACGGTATCCGGGATGTTAATGGTGCGCGCGCCGGCGTCGATGGCCGCCTCGATGATGCGGCAGAGAAAGTCGATCTCGGAGCGGCCGGCGTCCTCGCAGGAGAACTCCACGTCGGCACACAGGCTGCGCGCCTTGGTCACTGCACGCACGGCCTGCTCGACCACCTGCTCAGGCTGCATGCGCAACTTGTACTGCATGTGGATCGGGCTGGTGGCGATAAAGGTGTGGATGCGCCCGGAATTGGCTCCGGCCAACGCTTCGGCGGCACGCTCGATGTCGGCATCCACCGCGCGCGCCAGGCTGCACACGGTACTGTCCTTGATGTTGTCGGCCACCAGCTTCACCGCGGCGAAGTCGCCGGGGCTGGCGATGGCGAAACCCGCTTCGATCACGTCCACCTTCAGCCGCTCCAGGGCGCGGGCAATGCGCAGCTTCTCCTCGCCAGTCATGGACGCGCCGGGGCTCTGCTCGCCGTCACGCAGGGTGGTGTCGAAGATGATGACGCGATCATTGCTGCTCATTAGGGGGTTCCTCACGGCTGCCAGATGGACGCCCTTCGTGGGGGCGGCGCTTATGCGGGCGATTGTCGCGTGAAATGAGCAAAGCGGGAAGGCAAAGCTGCAAGCCTCAAGCCTCAAGCCTCAAGCCTCAAGCCTCAAGCCTCAAGCCTCAAGCCTCAAGCCTCAAGCCTCAAGCCTCAAGCCTCAAGCCTCAAGCGAATCAGTGTAGGGCCGCCATGGAACAACGAAGCAAAAGGCCCCGCTGCCGAAACAGAGGGGCCTTTCGCTTTTGCTTGCAGCTCATGGCTTGAAGCTTGTGGCTACCTTACTAGTTCCAGGGCCGGTCGCCGTGCTCATCCTTGACCCGGGTCGGCAGACCCATCTGATCGAGCAGTTCGAGGAACGGTTCGGCCAGCAGTTGCTCGACGTTGACCATGCGTTTGGCATCCCATTCGCCACGGGCCACCAGCAGCGCGGCGGCGACCGGCGGTACGCCGGCTGTGTAGGAAATGCCCTGGCTGTCGGTCTCGGCGTAGGCTTCTTCGTGATCGGCCACGTTATAGATGAACAGCTCGCGCGGCTGGCCATCCTTGCTGCCCTTGACCAGGTCGCCGATGCAGGTCTTGCCGGTGTAGCCCGGCGCCAGCGAGGCGGGGTCGGGCAGTACGGCCTTGACCACCTTGAGCGGCACCACATCCAGGCCTTCGGCGGTCTTGACCGGCTGCTCGGAGAGCAGGCCGAGGTTCTTCAGCACGGTGAACACGTTGATGTAGTGTTCGCCGAAGCTCATCCAGAAGCGGATGTTCGGCACGTCGAGGTGCCTGGACAGCGAGTGCACCTCGTCATGACCGGTCAGGTAGAGGCTCTGCTCGCCGACCACGGGCAGGTCGTCGGTACGTTTGACCTCGAACATCCTGTTGGTCGTCCACTGGCTGTTCTGCCAGCGGTAGACCTGACCGGTGAATTCGCGGAAGGTGATTTCCGGGTCGAAATTGGTGGCGAAGTACTTGCCGTGGGAACCGGCGTTGACGTCGAGGATGTCGATCGACTCGATCTTGTCGAAGTACTTCTGCTGCGCCAGCGCGGCATAGGCATTGACCACACCCGGATCGAAGCCGACACCAAGGATGGCGGTCACGCCCTTCTCCTCGCACTCAGCCAGGTGTTTCCATTCGTAGTTGCCATACCACGGCGGGGTTTCGCAGATCTTGCCCGGCTCTTCGTGGATAGCGGTATCCAGATACGCGGCGCCGGTATCCATGCAGGCGCGCAGCACCGACATGTTGAGGAAGGCGGAGCCAACGTTGATGACGATCTGCGATTCGGTCTCGCGGATCAGTGCCTTGGTCGCTTCCACGTCCAGGGCATCCAGGGCATAGGCCCTGATTTCGGCGGGCTGTTTGAGGCTGCCCCTGGCCTGCACGCTATCAATGATGGCCTGGCATTTGGAGATGTTGCGCGACGCGATAGCAATACGACCGAGTTCGTCGTTGTGCTGCGCGCACTTATGGGCCACCACCTTGGCGACACCTCCTGCACCAATGATAAGAACGTTCTTCTTCAATTTTTTTAACTCTCCTTACTACCGCCAGCTGATAAAACCCTGTTCATAATCTTGCGAGCTAGAGATAAACGGTGGCGGAAAAGGCCGAGGAAGCGGAGTTTACGAGCTGTAAATGAGCATTCCGAGGCCGTTTCCAACGCCGCTTAGCCGACGCACAGCTGATCGTGGGCAGGTTTTTACGAGAGGCTGGACAGGTAATCCTCAAAAGTGAACTCGCGAACCACCTCGACGCTGCCGTCGAGCTGCTTCACCACGATGGACGGCATTTTCAGGCCGTTGAACCAGTTTTTCTTGACCATGGTGTAACCCGCTGCGTCGATGAACGACAGACGATCGCCGATGGCCAGCGGACGATCGAATTGGTACTCGCCGAAAATGTCGCCGGCCAGACAGGATTTGCCGCACACCATCCAGGTGTGCTCGCCGTCGTTGGGCGCCATCTTGGCGTTGAGGCGGTAGATCAGCAGATCGAGCATGTGCGCTTCGATGGAGCTGTCGACCACCGCGAGGTTCTTGCCGTTGTAGAGGGTGTCGAGCACCGTCACTTCCAGCGAGGCGCTCAGGGTGATCGCCGCCTCGCCGGGCTCTAGATAGACCTGCACGCCGTATTTCTCGGAGAAGGCTTTGAGCCGCGCGCAGAAGGCATCGATCGAGTAGCCCTCGCCGGTGAAGTGGATGCCACCACCCAGACTGACCCATTCGACCTGCTCGATCAGATGGCCGAAGCGTTCCTCGATGCGTGTCAGCATTTCATCGAACAGATCGAAGCGACCGTTCTCACAGTTGTTGTGGAACATGAAGCCGCTGATCTTGCCGATCACCTGCTCGATCTCAGCCGGGTCGTGCTCGCCCAGGCGGCTGAACGGACGCGCCGGGTCGGCCAGCAGGTAATCGGAGCTGCTCACCTGTGGGTTGACGCGCAAGCCACGAATGGTGCCGGAGGTTTCAGCCTCGAAACGCTGCAGTTGGCCGATGGAGTTGAAGATGATCTTGTCGCAGTTGGCGACCATCTCCTCGATCTCGTCGTCGGCCCAGGCCACGCTGTACGCGTGAGTCTCGCCGGCGAACTTCTGCCGGCCGAGCTTGAGCTCGTAGAGCGACGATGAAGTGGTGCCATCCATGTACTGCTGCATCAGGTCGAACACCGACCAGGTGGCAAAGCACTTGAGCGCCAGCAGCGCCTTGGCACCGGAGTTTTCGCGCACGTAGGCGATCTTCTCCAGGTTGCCCAGCAGCTTCTGTTTGTCTATGAGGTAGTACGGCGTCTTGATCATTTATAGGTGCCCACGCGAGTCGCCCGACGGGGAGCCGGCAGCCCCCCGTTTGCAAAAGGGCGGATTCTGCCGACAATCGCCACATATCGGAAGGCCATCGGGGGTATTTCGTCCGACAGAATGCGTCGCCACCAACCCGCAGGGCTGAACTTGTTCGACCGCAGAGCACGCCGTAGTCGAACAGGTTCGGCTCTACGAACACATGGCGGACGCTACCTCAAGCCCGATGACAATTCGGTTACCGCGCCCTTGGGCGAACGACAACCGCTCATCCGATCGCAAATACCGGCGCGCCGATGCAGTACAATTCGCCCCTTTTTCACTGGCTGGAACCAGCGCCTCGATGATCGAACCCAAGCGCGTACTGCGTGCCCTCGCCGAACACTGGCCCCTGCTCGAACCGCTGTGCGAGCGCTTTGACGCCGGCACCCTGAGCTTGGTCGAACTGCGCCACCAGCTCGCGGCGCAACTGCCCGAAGGCACCCCCACCGACATCACCGCCCTGCTCGACCAGTGGATTCGCCTGGACATCCTGGTGCCGGTGGCCAAGAGCCCCAACCGCTTCGAGCTGAACGCGCAGATCCACGACTTTCTCGCCTACCTGCGTCGCGAACACCGCCTCGGCCTGTGCCTGGAGATCGAAGCCTACCTGCGTCATCTGGAACGTCTGGCCGGACACATCCTCGACGCCTTCGAAATCCGCGACGGCAACGACCTGGCCCGCCAACTGCGGCTGCTGGACATGCGCGTGCGCGACGTGCTGAAGAAACTCGACAACGACGAGCAGGCGCTGGTCGCGGTGGCCGACCGGGCCAAGACCAGCGACCGCCAGATACCGCTGCGCCAGCGCTATGCCGAGGTGCTCGCCACCTGGGACGAATACGTAGAACCGATGATCCAACTGGTCTCCGCCGACGGCGCCTTCGAGCAAGGCGTGCACCGCGTCGAGCAGGTGCTGATGAAGCTGCTCGGCGAGCAGCAGCGCCTCGGCCAACTGGTGGACGACGACCTGCTGCTGCGCACCCATGCGCGCATCCTGGAGATGCAGACCACCGCCCAACTGACCCTGCGCAAGGCCCGCGAGCTGCTGCTGCCGCTGCGCGAGGAAGCGCGGCGGCACAATGCCGTGACCCGCGGTGCTGCGCTGGCGCTGTCCGCGATCCGCAAGAAGGGCCTGGACGCCGTACCGCAGGCTTCGCTGCCGCTGTTCACCCGCCCGCAGAGCACCTTCCTCGGCACCGCCAGCCAGGTCGAAGCCTATGTCTATGCGCTGGCCCGTTTCGAGCCGAAGCCAGCGCAGTTCCCACGCGCCGGCAGCAAGCGTAAGACCGACGCACCGCGCGCGCCACGCACCGCCCGCGAGATGATCGAGCGCTGCCAGCAGGCGCTGCCGCTGCCGGACCTGATGGCCTGGCTGCTGGAGCAGGAACCCGAGGGCGCCACCGACGAGTTGCTCTACTGGTTCTCGCGCCTGTCGCGCGACGGCCGCTTCCAGCGCGACCGCCTGGAACGCCGCGAGTACCTGACCCGTGAACACCGCGTCAGCCTCAGCTCCTTCGCGCTGGTGGCCAATGCCGATGGCTGAACCATTCGATCGGCTTGTGGGGACGTCTGGTGGAAAAGGCTTCGCCGTTTTCCCTACACCCATCCTCGAGAAGCCCTACGCAGGGTGGACAACGCGAAGCTTGTCCACCTTTGACATCGAACTCCCCGGAGGAAAAGGCTTCGCCATTTTCCACCCTACGACTGAGCCATATTGATGAACATCGACCTCAAGGAAATGACCCAGCTGGCGCCGATCTTCCGCGAGCTGTTCAAGGGCTACCACCTGTCGCGCAGCGAGCCTGAGCCCTACGCCCAGCTCTCCAACCTGCAGGATCAGTACCGCGCGCTGTTCAAGGCGCTCGGCTTCGAGCTGGTCTGCGATCCGCGCGGCTTCTACTACTTCGTGCCCGAGCAGATGGGAGCACAGGTCAACAAGACCGCCCAGCGCCTGGCGCTGTTCACCTTTATTCTCGTGGAACATTTGGCGGATCAGGGCCGCGACCCGCTGGCCGTGCTCGACGGCGGCAGCCTCGGCCGCGACGAGCTGCCGGCGCTGCTGGACAAGTACCGCGACCTGTTCCTGCAGGCCGAAGTCACCACCCAGGACGAGCTGGAAGAGAAGGTCATCCGCCGCCTCACCCAGCTTGGCTTCGCCGAGGACAGCAACGGCGTCTACCGCTTCCTGCCGCCAATGCACCGCTTCCTCGACGTCTGCCTGTCTGTACAGCAGGACCGCGATCTCGCCGCCAGCCTGCACAGCAGCGACCTGCCGCTGCCGTCGCCGGAACTGATCGCCGAGGAGGAGAGCGAGGACGAGATAATCCTTATCGAGGAGCCGAGCGAGGCCCTTGTCGAAGAATCCGAAGAAGACGCCCTGGCCCGCGCCATCGCCGCAGAAAAGGAGCTTGAAGCATGAGCCAGGAACGCTACGGCATCCGCCGCTTCGCCCTACTGAACACCGCCGGCTACAGCCTCGGCATCTTCCCGCTGGAAAACCCGCTGTCGGTCTACGGCGCCAACAACTTGGGCAAGTCCGCCTCGATCAACGCCCTGCAGTTCCCGATTCTGGCGCGCATGTCGGACATGAGCTTCGGCAAGTACAGTCTGGAGCAGTCGCGCAAGTTCTACTTCGCCTCGGACACCAGCTACATCCTTGTCGAAGTCATGCTGCCCCACGGCCCGCATGTGATCGGTGTGGCCGGACGCGGGCCGGGCGGCGGCTTCGGCCACCAGTTTTTCGTTTACCAGGGCTCGCTGGATCTGGACCACTACCAGCAGAACGGCACCTGCCTGCGCCAGCGCGAGCTGTTCGCCAATCTCGAGCGCGCCGGTATCAAGGCCTACGAGGCCAAGCCGGACGAGCTGCGCCGGCTGCTGGTCGGCGGGCATACCTCGATCCCGCTGGACATGACGCTGATTCCGCTGCGCTCGACCAGCGAGCAAAGCCTGAAGACCTTCCGCGCGCTGTTCATCAACCTGCTGCATATGAGGGAAATCACCGCGGCCAAGCTCAAGCAGCTGTTCCTCGACGCCTTCGAGCACAGCCTGCGCTCGGGCAGCGTCGACTACATTGCCGCCACCGAGGAAGCCTTCCGCGACGTGCGCCGGATGGAGCAGGACTACCAGGCGCTGGTGGCCGCCGGCCCACTGGTCGAAGCACTGGCCGCCGGCGTCTCCCAGCGCGAGTTGCTGCGCGGCAAGCTGCATCGCCTCTCGCCGCTGCTCGACAACCTGCTCGGCACCTGGCACGACTATTCCGATGCGCGCAAGGAAGAGCTGGTGATCCAGGCCGAGCATTACCGTCGCGAGCAAGACGGGCTGCAGAATGAGCAGCGCGGTTCTACCGGCGAACTCATGCGCCTGGAGCGCGAGATAAGCGAGGCCCAGCGCTGGCTCGGCGAATTGGCGGTACTGAAGAACCGCTTCGCCCTGGTCGAGGATGCCCACGTACTGGAGCAGCAGCTGCTCGCCGCCAAGGATGCCCACGACGAGCTGGCCGGGGCGCTGGCGCAGTCCCGGCAGTTCTCCAGCGAAGACCTGGACGAGCGCCTGCGCGATCTGGAGAAACGTCTGAAGTCGGTGAGGCAGCAGCTCGACCATGCCGACAACAACAGCTATTCGCGGCTACGCGAGGAATTCTCCCAGGCCGACGTCGACCGCCTGATGCGCCTGTTCAACGGCCAGCTGTTCAGCCTGCCGCTGGGGGAAAAAGGCATCGCCGCCGAAGGCGATGACTGGATCAAGGCCGTGGAAGCCGTGCTGGATCGTTTCAAGGGCGACACCTTCGCAGTGCCGGGGTTGTCCATCGACCTCTCGCATATCGAGCCGCCTGCCCTGCAGGCGCTGGCCGATCGCGCTGCCCTGCGCGACCAGAAGGATCGCCTCGAACGAGAACTCAAGCAGCTCAGGACCCAACACGCGGTAGCCGTCGACCGCAATGCCAGCAAGGCCCAGGCCGAGGCGTTGTACCAGGCCGTACTGGATGCGCAGAAGGCGCTGGAGGATTTCCGTCGCAGCCAGACCCTGTCCGCCGAAGAGCCCGCCAAGCTGGAGCAACTGGCCCAGGCTGAAGCCGCGCAGGACGAACTCAAGCGCACTAGCGACGCCTTCGCCGAGCGCGTGCAGCAGATCTCCGCCAAGCTGCAACTGGTCGGCCGCCAGCTGGCCGACCTGGAAGCCAAGGAACGCACCCTGGAAGACGCTTTGCGTCGTCGCCAACTGCTGCCGGCCGACCTGCCGTTCGGCACGCCGTTCATGGACCCGGTGGACGACTCGCTGGACAACCTGCTGCCGCTGCTCAACGACTACCAGGACAGCTGGCAGGCGTTGCAGCGCGTCGATGGACAGATCGAGGCGCTCTACGCCCAGGTACGCCTCAAGGGTGTGGCCAAGTTCGACAGCGAGGAAGACCCCGAGCGCCGCCTGCAACTGCTGGTCAACGCCTATGCCCATCGCCAGGACGAGGCGCTGACCCTGGCCAAGGCGCGCCGCGCGGCGGTCACCGACATCGCGCGCACGCTGCGCAATATCCGCAGCGACTACGAGAGCCTGGAACACCAGCTGGCGCTGTTCAACCGCGAGATCAACAAGCGCCAGGTGTCGAACCTGGAGAGCTTCCGCATCGTGCTGGCGCCGAACAAGGATGCGCTCAGGCACATCGACCAGATCATCCACAGCGCCGGCCAGTCCGAGGAAGGCGAGACCCTGTCGGTGTTCGATCTGTCCCAATCCGCCGAGCAGGATGCGAAGAACGAGGAAGCCAAGGAATACCTGGCGCGCCTGGTGGCTGCGAACAACAATCAGCTGGGCCTGAAGGACCTGTTCGAGCTGGCGTTCGAGATCACCAAGGTCGGCGGCCAGCCGGTGATCCATACCGATATAGATGGGGCCGCGTCCAATGGCACCACCATGACCATCAAGGCGCTGACCAACATGTACCTGCTGCTGCACCTGATGGACCGTGAGCAGGCCGGGCGCATCCGCCTGCCCTACTACCTCGACGAGGCGGCGGACATCGACGAACGCAACCAGCAGGCGCTGATCGAGACCAGCCTGCAACTGGGATTCGTACCCATCCTCGCTTCGGTCAAGCCGCAGGTTTCGGCGCATGTGGCCATCGACCTGGAAGGCGGCAGCGGACCGACCGGCATCTACATCGACGAGGCAGACTGGAAGTTCATCCGCCGCCGGGATACAGCCGAGCAACCCGCTACGGCAAAAAGCGAAGCTGCCGAGCCAGCGTGACGGTACTGCTGGGTTAAGCTCGACAGATGAACTACCTCGCACACCTTCACCTGGGCGGGCCACGGCCCGCCGACATGCTCGGCAGCCTCTACGGCGACTTCGTCAAGGGAACGCTACAGGGCCGCCTGCCTGCGGAGATCGAGGCAGGCATCCGCCTGCACCGACAGATTGACGCCTATACCGACAGCCACCCACTGGTGCTGCAGGCCAAGGCGCGTTTCCCCGCGCAGCGGCGACGCTATGCCGGCATCCTGCTGGACCTGTTCTTCGACCATTGCCTGGCGGCCAATTGGCAGGACTACTCGCCCGAGCCGCTCGACCACTTTACCCGGCGGGCCTATCGAGTGCTGGAGAACGAGCCCGAGCTGCCGGGCAAACTGGCGATGATTGCGCCACGGATGGCCGCTCAGGACTGGCTGGGCAGCTATCGCGAGTTTGCCGTGCTGGAGCAGGTGCTGGCTGGCATGAGCCGGCGCCTGTCCCGCCCCGAGGGATTGGCAGGCGGCCTGGCGGAGCTGGAGCAGTTGTACGAACCGCTCCTCGAGGATTTCCGCATCTTCTACCCGCAATTGCAGGACTTCGCCCGACGAGGGGCGTGACGCACCGAAAACCCTCGATCGACCTGCTGGCCTTCTCAGCCGCGCAAGGCTTTGGCGAAGTTCTCCAGCCAGGGCTCGGCGTCGGTTTCCGGCGTCACCGTCTCACTCGCGTCCAGGCGCAGCATTTCCTGAACCTCGCGCACTCCGAGTTCGGCGTACAGCTCGCGAACCAGTTCTCCGCCGCCACAGAAGGTATCACCGTAACTGGCATCGCCCAGGGCGATCACGCCGCCTGGCAGCCCCTGCCAGGCTGGAAATTGGTCGCGGATGGCCGAATAGAGCGGCACGAAATTGTCCGGCAGCTCACCCATGCCGGTGGTGGCGGTAACCACCAGCAACGCATCGGGTGAGAATTCGAGGACCTGCGCCAACTGCGCGCGAGGATCGTGCCAGACCTCCAGCCCGGCGGCTTTCAGAACGCCGGCGGCATGGCGAGCGACATCTTCGGCGGTGCCATAGACGGTGCCGGAAAGGATTGCGACTTTCATCAAGCGTCTCCAAGCGGATCAAAGCGAGACATTATGCCGCAACCAGGCCCATCACCCGAACCCGCAGCGGACGTGGCGCATAATAATCGCAGCCGTCATTGAACCCGCAGCAAAACTTGTGGTCGCAAAGCGAGTCTTAAGTCTGTGGCCGCTCAATATGCGGCCGGCTCGGAGCCTGAGAGGCATTCACATGACGGAAGAAACGGTACTGACCAGGGACGAGCTGGCGTACATCAACCGACTCGTCAACCGGGCCGGCCCCGATACCGCCGCATCCCGCACAGGCTTTCGCATCGACGGCGGGCCTCAGCCCAATGAGCTGCTCGTGCGCCTGGCTTCCCAGACCGAGCTTTCGTTGCAGGCGAAATTCCCGGACTTCACCATGTCTTTCCCGCTACAGCTCAAAGAAGACGAACTCCATAATCTCGACCTGCAACTGGCGCCGCCGCTCATCTACGAAGAACACGGCTCGGTGACCCGTGCCTGGCGCCTGCATCTGGAAGAACCACTGGCCTTGCTGACCAGCGACGGCAGCGAAAGCTCGCTCAGCGTACAGGAGCTGTCATCCCACGGCGTGCTGGTGCACGCAGGCAAGCACCGCAAACCGCCGAAACACTTCCACCTGTGCCTCGCGCTTCCGGACGATGCGCCGCTGGAGATCGAAGCGTCCCGGGTACGCGAAATGAAGGGTAGGCTGGCAGCCTACGAAGTCGAGTTCGCCAAGAAGCAGGACGCCGAGCGCATCCGCGCGTTCCTCTATCAGCAACATCAGCGCCTGCATCCCGAATTGCAGCCTGAGCTGCCCGTCGAACTGGTGTAAGCTGCCGAGCCCGCGGCGCTGGGGCCGCCGACCCTGCGATAGAACTTCATGAAGCAGCCTCCCATCCTCATCACCGGGGCCGGACAGCGAATCGGCCTGCATTGCGCCGAACGCCTGCTGGACGATGGACATCCGGTCATCATCAGCTATCGCCGCGAGCGCGATGCCATTGACCGCTTGCGGGATCGGGGTGCGACGGCGCTGCGGGCCGAATTCGACGACGAAGCCGGCATCATGGCTTTCATCACCGAGCTCGGGAAGCACACCGACCACCTGCGCGCCATCATCCACAACGCCTCGCAATGGCGACCCGATACGCCCGGCCAGGAAGCCGAGGCGTTCCGGCAGCTGTTCAATGTGCACATGCTGGCGCCCTACCTGATCAACCTGCATTGCGCCGAACTGCTGCGCCGCGGTGGCCCGGCGGACATCATCCATATCGGCGACGACGTCACCCGCAAGGGCAGCCGGAAACACATCGCCTACGCTGCGAGCAAGGCCGGCCTGGACAACCTTACGCTGTCCTTCGCGGCTAGCCTGGCGCCACAGATCAAAGTCAACGGCATCGCCCCCGCGCTGATCCAGTTCAATGTCGCTGATGACGAAGCCTATCGCCGTGCAGCGCTGGACAAGTCGGCGCTGGGTATCGAGCCGGGCGCCGAGGTGATCTATCAGAGCCTGCGCTATCTGTTGGACAATCCCTACGTCACCGGCACCACACTGACCGTGAACGGCGGCCGCCACCTGATCTGAACACAAGGAGACGACATGCCCAGACTGGAACCCGCGATGGCACGCATCCGCGTCAAGGACCTGCGGCTACGCACCTACATCGGCATCAAGGAAGAGGAAATCCTCAACAAGCAGGACGTGCTGATCAACCTGACCATCCTCTACCCGGCCTCCGACGCCGTACGCGGCAACGACATCGACCAGGCGTTGAACTACCGCACCATCACCAAGGCGATCATCCAGCACGTCGAGGAGAACCGCTTCGCACTACTGGAGCGCCTGACCCAGGAAGTGCTGGATCTGGTCATGCAGCAGCCGCAGGTACGCTACGCCGAAGTGGAAGTGGACAAACCCCACGCCCTGCGCTTCGCCGAGTCCGTTTCCATTACGCTGGCAGCGCACCGAGACTGATCGGCACCAGGCCAGCGCTGGCCGCTTCAAAATTGCGGCGTTATGATCCGCCGACCTCAGCCCACGCCGAGACCTGAACATGACTGAACAAGAACGCACCGAACTCGAAGCCGCCGCCTTCCGACGCCTGGTCCTGCACCTGCGCAGCCGGCCGGACGCGCAGAACATCGACCTGATGAACCTCGCCGGCTTCTGCCGCAACTGCCTGTCCAAGTGGTACAAGGCCGCCGCCGACGACCTCGACATCGAGGTCAGCCTCGACGAGGCCCGCGAAGAGGTTTACGGCATGCCCTACGTCGAGTGGAAACGACGCTACCAGAAAGAAGCCACGCCCGAGCAGCAGGCGGCTTTCGACAAGGGGCAATCTTCATGAGCACGCTTAGGGACTTCCGCGCCCGTCTGCGCAACCGTAATCACCCGTTCAGCGACACCCTGGCGTTCATCGCCGATACCTACGACTACCAGCCCAGCCGGTTCGTCAACGGCAACGTCGAGAACGCCGCTGGGGAAAACGAGGGTTCCTGCAAGACGCTAGGCATGGCAGTGCTCGAAGGCTTCAGTACCGAAGAAGCCTTGCTGGCGTTCGGCGAGCATTACCAGGCGGTGCTGGCCACCCCTAGCGGCAACGACCATCGCAACATCCGGGCGCTGATGGAAACCGGTCTGCCCGGCGTGCGCTTCGACCAGCAACCGCTGGCGCGTCGCTAGCTAAGCTCTTTTCCGCGCCGAGCAAAGCCGGTAAGGTCCGAGCGTTTTCCTTTCGGAGCACTCCATGCCCTTCCCTGTCCTGTCCGGCCCGCAATACCTGCGCGAAGGCCTGCGACTGATCCTCAGCCCCGGCCTGCGGCTGTTCGTGATCCTGCCGGTGATGGTGAACCTGATACTGTTCGTCGGCCTGATCTACTTCGCGGCACGCCAGTTCGGTGGCTGGGTCGATGCGTTCATGCCAAGCCTGCCCGACTGGCTGGCCTTTCTCGAATACATCCTGTGGCCACTGTTCGTCGCGCTGGTACTGCTGATGGTGTTCTTCACCTTCACAATGCTGGCCAACATCATCGCCGCCCCCTTCAATGGTTTTCTCGCCGAAAAGGTCGAAACGGTGGCACGCGGCGAAGACACCTCACCGCCTTTCAGCTGGGCGGAACTGTTGGCCATGCTGCCCCGCACCCTCGGCCGCGAGGCACGCAAGCTGGCCTACTTCGCACCACGCGCCCTGGCCTTGTTGATCCTGTCGTTCATCCCCGTCATCAACCTGGCAGCTGCACCACTGTGGCTGCTGTTCGGTATCTGGATGATGGCGGTGCAATACATCGACTATCCGGCGGACAACAACAAGATGAGCTGGGCCGAGATGATGGCCTGGCTGCGCCAGCGCCGCTGGCAGAGCCTGAGTTTCGGTGCGGCGACCTACGCCGCGCTGCTGGTGCCCGTGCTGAACCTGCTGATCATGCCGGCGGCGGTCGCGGGAGCAACCCTGTTCTGGGTGCATGAGGGTGGCAAGGGGCAACCTGTCACTCGCCAATGAAGGTGATGCCCAGATTCAGACACAGCCAAGCTGAGGAGCCTCAATCGGGCTTTTCGTTCTGGCGATAAACGGCAACGAGGACGGCGCCCATCAGGCGCCACCATTCTCGCAGCTGCGGCGCAGAGCGCTTGTCTGCGCCGCGGGCAAGCGCCTCAGGCCAGCGTCTTCAGCGCCTCACGGCTGAACGGCAGAATTTCCTGCATGCGCCCTTCGCGCACCTTGAGCGCCCAATCCGGATCGCAGATCAATGCACGACCGACGGCGACCAGATCGAACTCCTGCCTGTTCAGGCGCTCCAGTAGGCCCTCGATATTGGCGGGCTGGGCCACCTTGTCGGTCTTGACCATGAATTGCAGGAACTCTCCATCCAGGCCGACGCTGCCTACGGTGATGGTGGGTTTGCTCGTCAGCTGGCGGGTCCAGCCGGCCAGGTTCAGCTCGGAACCTTCGAACTCCGGCTCCCAGAAACGCCGCGTCGAGCAATGGAAGATATCCACCCCAGCAGCCGAGAGCGGCGCGAGGAATTCGCCGAGCTCTTCCGGCGAGGTTACCAGCCGCGCGGTGTAGTCCTGCTGCTTCCACTGCGAGAAACGGAAGATGATCGGATAGTCGGGGCCGACCGCTGCCCGCACCGCCCCCACCAGCTCAATGGCGAAACGCGAGCGATTGGCCAAGCTGCCACCATATTCGTCGGTACGTTGGTTGCTGCCTTCCCAGAAGAACTGGTCGATCAGATAGCCGTGGGCGCCATGGATTTCTACACCATCCATACCGATGGCCTTGGCATCTCGGGCGGCCTGAGCGAAAGCGGCGATCACCTCCTGGATGTCCTGCCGGGTCATGCCGTGCACGACGACCTGATCGTCCTTGCGCTTTTCCATCGGCCCGTAGGCAGGCACGTCCGGCTGCGGCTCGGTGCCCTGGCGCCGCACGTTACCAACATGCCACAGCTGCGGGACGATCTTGCCGCCAGCGTCATGCACCGCGTCCACCACCTTCTTCCAGCCCGCCAGCGCATCTTCGCCGTAGAAGCGCGGCACCTGTGCGTAGCCATTGGCTGCCGAGTGGTTCACCGTGGTGCCCTCGGTGACGATCAGCCCCACGCCGGATACGGCCCGGCGACGGTAATACTCGACCACATCAGCGGTCGGCACGCCGTTCGGCGAGAAGGAGCGTGTCATCGGCGCCATCACCACACGGCTCGGCAGTTGCAGACTGCCCAGCTGGAAGGGCTGGAACAAGGCGTTTACGGCTGCGGTCATGCGTTGTTCTCCTCGAACTCGGAAAAATTGCAGCCAGGCACCAACAGGTGCTCCAACTGTGTCAGAAAAATTTTCAGTGGTGCCACGTTGCTGCCCACCTTCATGCGCAGCAGCGCGCCTTCCCAGGCGTTGCCGATGAACTCGGCCAGCGCCAGGCAATCGGTTTCGGCGCGGATCTCGCCTTGCTCACGCGCCTGCTCCAGACAGGCCGCCAACACCTCGACCGAACGCAGCAGGATCGCTTCCACCTGCTGGCCGATGGGGCGGCACAGCTCGGACATCTCGAAGCTCAGGCTGCCGATAAAACAGTGATATTCGGGACGTTCCTGACGGGCGAAATGGCCGATCAGCTCGGCGTAGTAATCCAGGATGCGCTGGCGAGGCTGCAGGCGCGCGTTGCTCAATGCCTCCTGGTAGCGCGCCAGGCGTGGCGCGTAAAGGTAGTCGAGCACCTGCAGGGCGAAGTCTTCCTTACTGGCGAAGTAGTGATAGAAGGAGCCCTTGGGAATGTTCGCCGCCTGGACGATCTCCTGAACGCCGGTACCGTGGTAACCACGACGCGCCATGGCCTGCGCTCCTCGGGCGAGGATGAGGTCACGCTTGCCTGTTCGCGTCGGGCTGTTCATGGGGCGAGCATATGACCGGTCGTCTAGTGCGACCAGCATCATCGACCAGGCTTATTGCCATGCAACCACCGCAGCGATGAAACAACGGCTCTGCCTGACAGTCGCCCACAAAAAACCCCGGTCAATACCGTAATGCTGTTCACTTAAGCATTTGAGTCCAAGCCGGCGGTTCTAGAAAATCCGATACCAGCCCACTGGTATCGGATTTTTTATGCCCATTCAGCAGCAATTACTCGACCTCGGTGACCTCTTCAATTTCTCTGATCTGAGTACCTTCACGCAGAACATCCCTATCGAGTGGGTCGCCAGTGCGCTGAACCTTTCAGCGCAAGCCACCATAAGGCGTCGTCGCCTGCCAAGCGACCAGGTTCTCTGGTTG
>JBKEBY010000060.1:0-29054 GCA_047973445.1 Pseudomonas sp. | reverse complement strand
GGCCTGGCAGCGGGCGCGGGGCAAGCCGCCGCTGGTACCCCACGGACGCAACTCGCGGGACTGGCAATGCGGGCAGCTAGTGGGCGTGGGGATCATATCCTGCGCAAGAGCTCCTGATACCGAAAGGCATCTCGCCAATTGCTCACTCTGCCCCGGGCTGAGCTGGGAGAGCCGGGCAATCCAGCTGTTGACATGACTCGCTCTCATGATTCACCTCCCGTATGTGGATACGTCATGATCAGCTTAGCCTGTTGCAACAGTTAGCTCAGACATAGCCTTTCTTTTTCGGAATTGTTTGCATCTGTGCTGATCAATTCAGTTTGGCTTCAGCTTCAACGACTATTCTGGCTTCACACCCAATCACCCAGGTATGAATCATGAAAAGTCGCTATATCGCTCTGTTGGTTGCTCCCCTGTTCTCCACCTCCGTGCAGGCCAGCAGCTACACAGGCCCAAGCGTACAACCGGAGAATACCGTTACGGCTGCACTGGAAGCTGACGACGATACGCCTGTTGTGCTGCAGGGCCACATCACTCAGAGACTGGGCAACGAGATGTATGAGTTCAAGGATGCCAGCGGTCAGATCACCGTCGAAATCGATGACGAAGACCTGCCGACTACGTCCTTTGACGACAAGACTCAGGTTCGACTAATAGGAGAGGTCGATAAGAACATGATCAAGCGTGAGGTCGATGTCGACCGGGTCGAGATCGTTCAGTAAGACCAACATTCTTAAGTAAACGCCGGCATATGCCGGCGTTAACTTCTGTCATACGGCGCAGATGCAGTGTCACCAGCCAGTGCCCTGAGCAGTTGGCTGGCTAACTGTTCGCAGTCGTTCAGGTCGACGATTGCATCAGGCTTGACCAGTACGTTTTGCAAGGATGATCGGAAAAATACCAACATAGAAGTGTAAGCATGAAAGCAAAAGTGCTCTTTATTCTAGCTGCGGCAATAGCCGTACCTTTCAACGTTTTTGCCAAAGATAGCAACTCCGAAGGCAGTGGAGTCGTATCAGATAGAGACATCGCAAATCAACGTGCGAATCTGAAGAGAAATACTACGGAGAAAGGTACCGGGCCACAGGCTCCACGTGATATTGACTCCGCAGCTGGTAGCAATACTGTTTCTTTTGGTATGGCGCCAGTGCGTACCGAAATGAATTTATGCAATATCCATTTCCACAATAACGCCGAGCACAAGGGTGGTGAGTTTACCAAGTATGCAGGTAATGGCGATGGATACGGTTATGAATCAGGCTTCAAATACTCTGGCAACCTTTCCAAATCCGAGTTGGCACCGCTTAGCCATGGAGTTTGTCTAAGCAAGCATGGGGGGCTCCAGTCCGGGGACACAATTGAAGTCCATTATGTATATTCATCTGCACAGGTAAAACCCGGCCCAACCTTAGGCGCATGTCTGAACGATGCTACCAAAAACCCACAATTGCGGGTAGAAGCCCAAGTTTTCGTTTTAGTGAATGATTCCGCTGCATTGGACTTTGCGAAATTGTCTGCACATGGAGAGATAGATGGTTATCAGCAAGCCTTGGGTCTCATTGGTAATACGGGAGAGCCGATTCAGTATTCCGGCTCCACTACTGGTCCAGGTTACAACGAGCAAGGCTCACCTTTTCAGGTTACATGGAGTGTCCGCCCTAAGGTTGCTAAGGTGAATATCGCCTCTGTGGGGAAGTGGTGCGAAGGCAATGTTTTTAACGAAGATCACGCTCATGGTGTAAGAAATCTGGTCAACAATCCGAAGCTGCTCTCCAAGATCAAGCGCTGATCTTAGGGGGACTCGGCGTTTCGACTTCAAGTGTCCCATCGAAGTTATGGGTGAGGTGATGCAAGCAGCCATGGCTATGCGGCATGATGCTCCGGCCCCAATTCAATAACCATGTTGCACACAGCTCCTGCAAACGCCCTTGTTATAAGCCAACGTTCAATTGACTCGCGGTTGAAGATTAGAAACGAGGCTTGAAGCCTGGAAGGCCATTTACCTCACACCACTCCTTTATTTTTTGAGTGATGCCTTCGGCAGACATATCAGCGCCGGGCTCTGGATAATAGATCAAATCCATCCCGCTTGGGTGCCCGGCAATTTTATTAAAGTGCAGCAACAACTTATCAGTGCGGTCATCTGTTGGGGCTTTATCTTCCTTCCGAATTTCTTTTAGAAATTCAATGAACTGGCCTTCAGCATAATCGGACAGGCTGTCCTTTATGAATGTATAGTCCGGAAGCTTCTTCTTGATCTCAACCATTTTGCCCTTCGATGATTCTTGATGTGATTTCTTGGAGTATTGACTGTGGTGTTGTAAATATTCAGGGTGAATGACTTGAGTGCATTGTTATAAGCCACCTTCCGGTTGCTTTGTGTCTGAAGCTTAGAAACGAGGCATGAAGCCTGGCAAGCCATTCTCTTCGCGCCACTTCTTCACGGTCTCAGTGATGCCTGTCGCCGAGTCATCAGCACCGTCTTCTGGATAATAGATCAGATCAGTTCCTGCTGGATGCTCTGTGATTTTTGCAAAGTGGGTCAGTAGAGCACTTAACTGATCATCAGTTTCAGCTTCGTTTTCCTTAAAAATTTCTTCTACTAACTGAATAAACTGATATTCAGTATAGTCCGATAGCTTGTCTTTAAATTCCATGCTGTCTACCTGTGAATATCGATGTGGTTTTTTGGAGTGCTTGCCCGAAGATTATCCACGTTGTAGACTTCTCCGCCTTCTGACAGCAATTTAACGTGGTGCAATTCAAAAGTCTGCCTCCCGCCTACTTGGTCTTGCCAGCGGGCGATTGGAGCTTTTCCCTTCGTCATCCTGCCGATATTTCGGGGGATAAATTGCCGAGCCAGATCCGGATCATTCCCAACTTCAATCCAGAACGCCTTCCTGAACGCATCAAAACTTGAAAATTCACGTCCTCGGAGTTTGTCCGCGATACGTGTTGGGATTGGGGAACCGTCGCCTACGCCAGCCCCGGCCAGCCAGATGCCCGTTACGTCCTGACCAACGCCAGTTACCACGCCAGGGCCATTGCGTATGTTCAGCGAAAGATAGATTGGCAAGATGCCGGTCGTGCTTGGAAACCAGATGATGGCGTCACGGTAGTTGGGAGGAAGCTCTGGGTTGGCTAGTATCTGTTCCGCCTGCCGAACTTCAGGAAAAACGAAGTGGTTCGGTTTGTGCTTCACACCTTCCAGCGCTGGAATCCCCAGCACTTTGTTCGGTTCGATCGCCGGCGTCCAGATCAGCTCAATCCCTTCGCCGAGGTTGGCAACAAACTGCTCACCTCGTGCGCTGGCGGCAATTACAGGGACATTTTTCCAGGCCGAGTTGTTACCAGTGTAGAAACCGTAGGTGCTGACGGCACCGTCCGGAAGGTATTTGATGTTGATCCGCACGCCGGTATTAGCCGTGCTCAGATCGGCATACTGTTCTGAGGTGTAGAACACGTCATCGCCCGCTGTAGTGTTGGGCAGCAACATGGCCATAGTGCCAACAACTCCCCCGGCAACCACCCCAGCACCAACAGTCAGTTCAGCCAGCCCCAGGGATAGTGTTCCACCACCAAGTCTCGCGGCTATGGTCAGGCTTGACGTGGCGTTACTGATCATTTTGAGCGGCGTGCCGCCGGGCGCTATCACCTCACCAGTGCCCAGCACTGCAAAAGTGCCGTAGTTGTTCAACGGGTCAAAAGAAACCTTATCGGGATAGCAAGTATGGCCAATAGGTACATTGCAGGACTTAGCGAAGATGAAATCTGTACGAGGTGGAGGAGGTTGATTCTCTTTGCGCTGTCTCTCTTCGTACTCTCGATACCGCTTGTCTTCCAATTCGCGGCGTCTAGAGACCTCTTCCTCCGATTTGCGACGAGCAGCATTTTGTTCGCGGATTTCATCATCGGCCATGTCTTTCAGGTAGTTGTAGCTGCCTGTCCCACCATGGCCGAACACCCATTTCTGAGGTCTTTTCATGTGCATCCTTGCTGAATCTTGAGGGCTATAACGTACCAACTTTTACGTGCGGAGAAATGATTTGCTCGACAAATTGGTCTCAAGAAAACACGCGGACTCCGCAGTGAACCGCACCGGGAAGTGAGCCGTTGAAACCAGCGGCTTGAAGCACGGGATGGTGCGTTATCACCCTTGGCTTACCTCCGGAATGGAGTTGAACAGGAGCTTGCCCACTCCCGTGTCATGGGGCAGCAGGTAGAGGCTGAAAGCAAATATCAGCAGCAGACCGATGGCGTAACCGGCACAGATCACCTGATGTCGAATTCGGCGGGCGGATAGCTTTCGAAGCATGCTTGATGATCCGGAGTTGCCTTTGGTCGGTCGGAGGCAGTCGCCGCGCTGCGGCGAAAGCGCGTGAGATTAACTGCATGAATGGCTATGTGCCAGCACTGCGTTGCTTCTCCATGCCGTCAGGTACCCTGCTGCCAGAGTTCGCGCCGAATATGACCAATGGCGCCCATGGGATTGAGCCCCTTGGGGCAGACCCAGCTGCAATTGCCGATGCTGCGGCAGCGGAACACGCTGAAGGGGTCGTCCAGGTCCGCTAGGCGCTCGGCAGCTGCCGTATCCCGACTGTCGACTATGAAACGCCAGGCCTGCAGTAACCCGGCTGGGCCGATATATTTCTCCGGATTCCACCACCAGGACGGACACTGCGAGGAACAGCAGCCGCAGAGGATACATTCGTACAGGCCATCGAGTCGGGCACGCTCTTCGGGTGATTGCAGGCGCTCGATGCTGGGCGCCGGCTGATCGTTGATCAACCAGGGCTTGATGCGTTCGTATTGCTTGAAGAACAAGCTCTGGTCCACCACCAGGTCGCGTACCACCGGCATGCCGGGTAGCGGCCGGATGACCAGGCGGCCTGCGCTATCCAGGGCGTCGGAGACCGGCGTGATGCAGGCCAGGCGGTTCTTGCCGCCGATGTTCATGCCGTCCGAACCACAGACGCCTTCGCGACAGGAGCGACGATAGGCCAGGGACGGGTCCGTTTCACGCAGATATTCCAGCACGTCCAGCACCATGCGCTGGCGGAATTCATCGGGCGCCTGCATCGACTGCATGTAGGGCTTGACGTCCTGTTCTGCGTTATAGCGATACAGCTGTATGTCGAGCATTCGTCTGCCCCCCTTGGTCGGTGGAGAAACGTGTCCGCATCGGAGCGATTCAGCTACAGCTTAGATCAGCGAATGGAATGATCACGCTTTGTGACAGGAGTATGCATCGAAGCGAAATCGATGACGATGGTCGCCGGACTTGCTGAGCAGAGCAGAACGCCCCCTGCAACGCCCCGGTGGATGCAGTCGCTGGCGAGGAATGATGGATATCTTACCGTTCTTCCAGGGCGTCCTTCGTGCAACTATGGCGAAAGGCTTACAGGACATCGCGTTGATCGCTGCTTTGGCTGGCCCGTCCAGAGACTTAATCTATGCCCATCTCTGAAGCGAAGGACGCGCTCAGGATCAAGGATGATCGGCCAGGCCAGGAAGGCAATTCAGAAGGAACTGAAATGGTCAGAGAAAGCCCGCTTCGGCGGGCTTTCTGCTGTCTGGAGCAAAGTAAAACGCTGCGCTGTCAGTGCCGCGCGACCGGTAGTGCCTTGATCGGCAGCGTCGGGCTTAAATGCTCTGGATCGCGAGCTGACCGCCGAGGTTATCGGTGTGGTCTTGGTGGATTTCCTCCAGTTTTTGACCTATGTGCTGCTGGCCGGCTTCTGGTTGCGGGCCGTAGCAAGGGTGCAGGATGTACTGGATGCTGGTATCGGGGAAGCAGTCTCTACCAGGCCAAGCTGGCCTGCGCGAATTTCTGTCTGCGCCGGGTGCTGCCACGTGCCAGTGCGCATCGTGAGGCGATTCTCGCTGGTTGATGGCGTTGCCGGAGAGCGGTTTCGCGTTCTGAGTGGGGCTTGTTTGGTGAGGGATGGTTTGCTCTGTCCGAAGCCGAGCCATAAAGAAATCAGGAGGCATCGATGCATCCATTCAGCTTTGCCACAACCGCCCAGCTGATCTGCGAACCCGGCTCGTCACGGCGTCTGGCCGACCTGTGCAAGGAGCGTGGTGCGCGCTCGGTGCTGGTGGTGTCCGATCCGGGCATCACCCGTTTCGGCCTGCTCGATGAGGTATTGCCAGGCTTCGAGCAAGAAGGTCTGTACGTCGCCGTCTACGATCAGGTGCTGGCCGACCCGCCGGAGAACATCGTGCTGGCGGCGGTGGGGCAGGCGAAATCGGTGAAGGCGGACCTGATTATCGGTTTCGGTGGCGGAAGCTCGATGGACGTCGCCAAGCTGGTGGCGCTACTGGCGCACCCGGATTGTGCGCAATCGCTGGCGGATATCTACGGCGTCGGCAATGCCAGAGGACAGCGTCTGCCGCTGATCCAGGTTCCGACCACCGCCGGCACCGGCTCGGAGGTTACCCAGATCGCCATCGTCACCACCGGCGCCACCACCAAGATGGGCGTGGTTTCGCCGCTGTTGTTACCGGATCTGGCGCTGCTTGACGCTGACCTGACGCTCGGCCTGCCGCCGGCGGTGACCGCCGCCACGGGCATCGACGCCATGGTGCATGCCATTGAGGCCTACACCAGCGCGCTGAAAAAGAACCCGCTTTCCGATCTGCTGGCTCGCGAGGCGCTGCGATTGCTTTCGGCCAACCTGCACGAGGCGGTGCACAACGGCGGCAACCGCGAGGCGCGCCAGGCGATGCTGCTCGGTGCCTATCTCGCCGGGCAGGCTTTTGCCAACGCACCGGTGGCGGCGGTGCATGCGCTGGCCTATCCGCTGGGTGGCAACTTTCATATTCCCCACGGCCTTTCCAATGCGCTGGTGCTGCCGCACGTGCTGCGCTTCAACGTCAGCGCGGCCACCACTCTCTATGGCGAGCTGGCGCCCATCGTGCTGGGCGATCGTCTACGCAATGGCGATCCGGCGACCTTCGCCGAGCAACTGATTGAGGAGCTGGGCGAGCTGAGCGGACGCATGGGCCTGCCGGCCCGCCCGCGCGAAGTCACCGAGGCCGACGCACTGGCCATCTATCGGGCGGCTTACTGACGAAGTACCCCACCAGCCGTATCACGGAGCGAACCGAATGGCCGAACAACCGCAGCACCTGCGTGCCGATTACCGACATTTCCAGCCGATCACCACGCGCTGGCACGACAACGATATCTACGGCCACGTCAACAACGTCACCTACTACAGCTTTTTCGACAGCGCGATGAACATCTATCTGATCGAGAAGGGTGGCCTGGACATTCACGGCGGCGAGGTCATCAGCTTCGTGGTCAGTTCGGCATGCGACTACTTCGCCCCCATCGCCTATCCGGAAATCATCGAAGTAGGTCTGCGGGTGGCGAAGCTGGGCAACAGTTCGTTGCAGTACGAACTGGCGATCTTCCGGCTGGGCGAGGCGCAGGCCTGCGCGGCGGGGAAGATGGTGCACGTGTTCGTCGAGCGCGCCGGCAACCGCCCGGTGCCGATACCCGCATCGCTGCGCCTGGCCCTGGAGGCGCTGCGCTAGCGGCGTCAGGCGCGGCGCACGGACCAGAACTGCTTCACCAGTTGCTGCATGCGGTCAGCCAGCAGCGCCATGTTCGAGGCGCTGTGCTGGCTTTGCCGGCCGATTTCCAGGTGCTGGTCCGAGCGTCCGCGAATGCTGACGATGCGCTGGTTGATCTCCTCGCTGACGGCGCTCTGTTGCTCCATCGCGGCGGCGATTCGCGCGCTCATCTCGCTGATTTCGGCCACCTGGCTGTTGATCCCCAGTAGCGACTGTTCGGCCTCTCCCGCATGCCTGACGCTGCTCTCGGCCTGGTCGCGGCTGCGCTGCATGAGCTCCACCGCCTGCTGCGAACTCGCTTGCAGGGTGGTGATCATCGTCTGGATTTCCGCGGTAGCCGAGGAGGTGCGTGAGGCCAGTCCGCGTACTTCGTCGGCCACCACCGCGAAGCCACGGCCCTGTTCGCCCGCGCGGGCGGCTTCTATTGCGGCGTTGAGTGCCAGCAGGTTGGTCTGCTCGGCGATAGAACGGATCACTTCCAGCACCCGGCTGATGTCCTGGCTGTGGCTTTCCACCAACTGGATGGCCTGGGCCGCCTGCTGGATCTCGTTGGCCAGGCGCGTGATGCTGTTGCCGGTCAGGCTGACCACCTGTCGGCCACTGACTGCGGCCTGGTCGGCCTGCACGGCGACATCGGCGGTGCGCTGAGCGTTGATGGCGACATCCTGAAAGCTGCTCGACATCTCATGAATGGCTTTGGCTACCTCATCGGTGTCTTGTTGCTGGGAGGATGCACTCTGCGTACTGCTTTGCGTTGCGCCATGCAGGGCGCCGGCGTGACTGGTGAGCTGGTGAGTGGCATCGACTATGCGACCGACGATCGCGCCGGCTTCGGTTTCCAGCATTCGCATGGCGAAGGCGATCTCGCCGATCTCGTCGCTGCGCCCGGTGTAGATCTTCTGGCTGACCGGATTTTGCGCGATGCGGCGCGCCTGGATGATCAGCGTTTGCAACGGGGCAAGGGCCGCTGTAACCAGCGCAGCGGCGCCCAAGCTGCCCAGCGCGGCACCCAGTGCGATGGCGGGCAGGCTGGCTCCGACCAGCCAGGCGCCGATAGCGAACCCCGGCGCCGCGCCAAGGCCCGCGAGCAGGCTCGCCCTGGCACGAAAGCCCAGGCGGATGCCACGCAGGCTGCGTGGTGCGCGATCATCACGCAGCCGCGCATACAGCGCCTCGGCGGTACGAATCTGCTCGGCCTGCGGTTTGGTACGTACGGACTGGTACTCAACGATCTTGCCGTCGCGGCTGACCGGCGTGATGAAGGCGCTGACCCAGTAGTGATCGCCGTTCTTGCAGCGATTCTTGACCATGCCCAGCCAGGAACGGCCCGCACCGATGCAGGTCCAGAGATGGGCGAAGGCACCGGTTGGCATGTCCGGGTGGCGCAGGATGTTATGTGGCTTGCCGAGCAGTTCGCTTTCGCTGTAGCCCGAGATTTTGACGAAGTCCGGGTTTACATGGGTGATGCGACCTTTGGGGTCGCTGGTGGAGAGAATATTGGCGTTTTCGCCGACGCTGACTTCATGACCGCTGAGTGGCAGGTTGACCCGCATGCAGAATGTCCCCTCTTGATATGGTCGGGTACGTGAGGCAGTGGTGCGTCTGTCGGCCCGGCTGAGCCCTTCGACACTCGGTTTTGTCGTCGTGAACGAAGCCTCGACATCAGCGTCGCCGCTCCATCTGCTGCCTTTGCGCCGTTTCTGCGCTCTCCAGCTGTTCAAGCAGGTCCAGCAAGCGTCGACGCAGTTGGCCGAGCTCCTTGGATTTGAAGGAGTGCCGGGTACGTTCGAGCACCTGAATGGTGTCTTCGAGTGCCTGGCGCAACTGAGCGGTTTCTTTGGTCGACATCGAGGATCGTGGGTTATCCAGCCTAGGGTCTGTTGCCGTTTCGCCGGTGTGGCCGCGAACGAAATGGCAGCAGACCCTAAGGAAGTTTCATGCCAATTTGATGACGCTCGTTGGGTGTACGCCCATGAACCTGCAAGGCACAAAAAAGGCGCCCGTCCTGATTCATCCGAGCGGATGGTCATAACGGGCGCCTTAGCTATCAGGCCCTTTGCGTCCTGAGCGGTAAAGCAGCTTTCGCTTTCAGCGAAACTGATAGCAGTTTGCCTTTAGTGTCGATCGAGAGCAACCGCGCCATAGTGCCGCAGCCGTGCATCGCGTCGGCGCCGCGCATCGATCGCGATCTCATAAAAGGGGTGCGCTTGCGGGGGGTTGGCCTGCTAGACTCCAGAACTCTCGCGCACTCAAAAGGCGCTCGAGTATCCAAAAAACAACCAAAAGGAGTGCATCCATGAAGGGCAAATCCTTGGCATGGATCTTTTCCGCTGCATTGGCGGGAACCAGTTTGAGTGGCGTGGCACAAGCGCAAGAACAGTTCATCACCATCGGCACCGGTGGACAGACCGGGGTTTACTACGTGGCGGGCCAGTCGATCTGCCGCTTCGTCAACCGCAACGCCGAGAACGTCAAGTGCAATGCGCCGGCCAGTGGTGGCGGCGTGGCCAACGTCAACGGACTGCGCAGTGGGGAATTCAACTTCGGTGTGATGCAATCCGACCATCAGTACAAGGCGATGGAAGGTCTGGCGCCGTTTGAGAAAGAAGGGGCGATGAATGATCTGCGCGCCGTTTTCTCCCTGCAGAGCGAAGTCTTCACCGTACTGGCGCGCCGTGATGCCAATATCAAGAGCCTCGACGACCTCAAGGGCAAGCGCGTGAACATCGGCAATCCGGGTTCCGGTCAGCGTGACACCCTGGAAGAGATCATGCAGGTCAAGGGCTGGAACCAATCGGTCTTCTCTCTCGCCGCAGAACTCAAGCCGGCCGAGCAGGCCAGCGCCCTGGGCGACAACAACATCGATGCCATGACCTATTTCGTCGGCCATCCCAACGGTGCGATTCAGGAAGCGACCACTACCGTCGACGCGGTACTGGTGCCGATCACCGGTGAGGCGATCGACAAACTGCTGGCCGAGAAAACCTACTACACCAAGGCCGAAATTCCCGGCGGGTTGTACAAGGGCAACGATGCGGCGACTCAGTCCATCGGCGGCAAGGCTGTGCTGTCCACCACTACCAAGGTAGATGCCGATGTGGTCTACCAGCTGGTCAAGTCGGTGTTCGAGAACATCGAGCGCTTCCAGCGTCTGCACCCGGCGTTCAAGGACCTCAAGCCCGAGGACATGATCAAGGTCGGCCTGACTGCGCCGCTGCATGAAGGCGCCGAGCGTTATTACAAGGAGCGTGGCTGGCTGTAAAAGCCGGAGCTCGACGGTATTACGTCGCCGGGCCGTTTCACCACGAAACCCGTGTGCCACTGGCCACGGGTTTCGCCGTTTCCGTTCTTCAACAGGCCTGACCCATGCAAGACAAACATCTCTCCACTGAAGAGCTGATCGCCCAGGATGTCGGCGCGCGATTGCCTGACGGGCTGATGGCCCATGTCATCGCCGGGCTGGCTCTGCTCTGGTCGCTGTTCCAGCTGTGGATTGCCTCGCCGCTGCCATTCATCTTCCGCATCGGCGTACTCAACGATACCGAGACGCGGGCCATTCATCTGGCATTCGCCCTGTTGCTGGCGTTTCTCGCCTATCCCGCATTCAAGCGCTCGCCGCGTGATCGCGTACCGTTGGTGGATATCGCCCTGGGCCTGGTAGCGGCCGCGAGCGCTGCCTATCTGTTCATCTTCTATCAGCAGCTGGCGCTGCGTCCGGGTAGCCTGACCACGGCAGACCTGATCACCGCCTGCATCGGCATCCCTCTGTTGCTGGAGGCGACGCGCCGCGCGCTCGGCCCACCGCTGGCGATCATTGCCCTGGTGTTCCTCGTCTATAGCCTGGCCGGACCTTACATGCCGGGCTTCCTGGCGCATCGCGGGGTGAGCTTCACCGCGCTGGCCAACCATCAGTGGATTACCACCGAAGGCGTGTTCGGTATCGCCCTGGGTGTATCCACCAGCTTCGTGTTTCTTTTCGTGCTTTTCGGTGCGCTGCTCGAACGCGCGGGGGCGGGTCACTATTTCATTCAACTGGCGTTCAGCCTGCTCGGCCACATGCGCGGCGGGCCGGCCAAGGCCGCCGTGGTCTCCTCGGCATTGACGGGGATGATTTCCGGTTCGTCGATCGCCAACGTGGTGACGACCGGTACCTTCACCATCCCGATGATGAAAAAGGTCGGCTTCTCCAAGGAGAAGGCCGGCGCGGTGGAGGTGGCGTCTTCGGTCAACGGCCAGATCATGCCGCCTGTGATGGGCGCAGCGGCCTTCCTGATGGTCGAGTACGTCGGCATTCCCTATGTGGATATCATCAAGCATGCCTTCCTGCCCGCAGCCATCTCCTATATCGCGCTGCTTTACATCGTGCACCTGGAAGCCCTAAAACAGGGCATGCAGCCGATCGGCAACCATCAACCCAAGCCTTGGTTGCGCCGCCTGACCGGCTTTGCCTTCGGCGCGGCGTTGATTTCCGGGCTGTCGTTGGCGGTGTACTACGGCCGGGGCTGGCTCAAGCCGGCGCTGGGCAACTATGCGCTGCCGGTCATCTCCGTGCTGCTTGCCGTTGTCTACCTGGCGCTGCTGAAGATCGCCGCGAGCAACCCGCCGCTGCCGGACGAAGATCCGGAAAAGCCCTTGACGGAATTGCCGCAGACACGCGCCGTGCTGCTGTCGGGGCTGCATTTCCTGCTGCCGGTGGTGGTGTTGGTCTGGTGCCTGATGATCGAGCGCCTGTCCCCGGGCCTGTCGGCCTTCTGGGGCTCGGTGATGCTGGTGATCATCCTGCTCACCCAGCGTCCGCTGCTGTCGTGGTTGCGTGCAGATCATGGTGCCACCCATGGCGGCTTCGTCGACGGCCTGATCGACCTGCGCGAGGGGCTGATCGCCGGGGCGCGCAACATGATCGGGATCGGCATCGCCACGGCTGCTGCCGGCATCATCGTCGGTGCGGTTTCACAGACCGGCGTCGGCTTGGTCCTGGCTGATGTGGTCGAAGTGTTGTCGATGGGCAACCTGCTGCTGATGCTGATGTTCATTGCGGTGTTCAGCCTGATCCTCGGCATGGGCCTGCCCACCACCGCCAACTACATCGTAGTGTCGAGCCTGATGGCACCGGTGGTGGTAGCGCTGGGGCAGCAGAACGGGCTGATCGTGCCGTTGATTGCGGTGCATCTGTTCGTTTTCTATTTCGGCATCATGGCCGACGTGACGCCGCCGGTGGGGCTGGCATCCTTCGCCGCGGCAGCGGTATCCAAGGGTGATCCGATCAAGACGGGCATCACCGCGTTCTATTACAGCCTGCGCACGGCAGCGTTGCCGTTCCTGTTTATCTTCAATACCGACCTGTTGTTGATCGACGTGAGTCTCTGGCATGGAGTGGTGATCTTCTTCGTTGCCACTGGCGCGATGCTGATTTTCGCTGCCGGCACCCAGGGCTTCTTCCTGGTCCGCAGCCGCTGGTACGAAAGCGTGCTGTTGCTGCTGGTGGCGTTCACCCTGTTCCGTCCGGGTTTCTGGATGGACTTGGCGCATGACCCCTATCGCGATATTCCACCGACTGAACTGGCTCAGGCTCTGGGCTCGGTGGACGAAAATAGTCAGCTGCGGCTGCGTATCCGCGGTGAGGATGCTGTCGGCGATGCCCGCGAATTCGCCCTGCTGTTGCCCGTGCCTAGCGGTGCCAATGGCGAGGAAAGGCTCGAGAAACTCGGCCTGATGACCTATGAAGAAGGTGGTCGGGTGCTGATCGACAGCGTCGCGTTCGGCAGTCCTGCTGCGGATGCGGGGCTGGAATTCGACCAGGAGATTCTGGTGGTACGGGCACCAACCGATCGCTGGGCCAAAGAGTGGATGTGGCTACCCGGTCTCCTGGTGTTCGGCCTGGTGGCATGGTTGCAGCGCAGGCGGGCCAGCAAGCAGTCTCATGGCCTCGACCGCACCGGCCCACAACCAGGCATCTGATCGATCGGCCGGCTGTGCAGCGTTCTGCGCAGTCGGCCGCCGAGCATCACGCTGGAATCGGATCTCTTGCGTCGCCCTGCTGGCGAGGGCGGCGTACCTTCTGTTTATCGCACCGCATTCATCATGCGCCACCGAGACTGTCAGGTGGCGGCGTTGTCGGCTGGTGTGCCGGGAGCCATCGGCTTTTCGGTTCTGGTGCCTTGCTGGTCTGTCTGCGCCAGTGAATCGGCTTCGATCGCCGCATAGGCCGGGCTGCAGAACAGCGAGTTGAGCCGCTTCATGTCGGCGATCAGTTCCAGGTGCGTGGCGCTGGTGTCGATGCTCTCCATCACCCGGTGGTGCAGCCGATGGACGTGCGCGTGGGCCAGCTCCCGTTCGCTTCTGCGGAACTGACGCTTCTGCTCCAGTAACTGCCTAGCACTGTGAGGATCGCTGGAGAGGAATACTGTCAGGCCCAGACGCAGGTTTGCACTCAGCAGCGCATGCAGCTGGCTCAGCTCTTCCAGGCCATCGTGGGAGAAGGTTCGCCGTTTGGCGGTCTTGATGCGCTGAATCTTGCCCTGCATGTGCTCGATGATGTCCCCGGCCTGCTCGAGGTTGATCGTCAGCTCGATGATTTCCGCCCAACGCCTTCCTTCTTCCTCGGCCAGGTCTTCGCGGTCCATGCGCGCCAGGTAGAGTTTCACCCCGCTGTACAGCGCATCGACATCATCATCCATGCGGCGGATTTCCTCTCCGGACTCGGGCCGCTCGTCGAGCAGCACGCTCTGCAGGCGCGCCAGCATGGCTTCGACCAGATCACCGATGCGCAAGGTTTCGCGCACCGCATTGGCCAGCGCCAGGCCCGGAGTGTCGAGCGCTGCGGGGTCGAGGTGTCGAGGCTGCGCGACGCCGATATCCGCTTCGCGTTCCGGTAGCAGGTATGCGCAGAGCCGGGCCATGAGTCCCACGGTAGGCAGCAACGTCAGGCAGCGCAGAGTGTTGTAGGCCAGGTGGAAGCCGATGACCTGGGTCTGGGGGCTGTAGCCCAGCGTGCCCATCCAGGCCACCAGCGGATCGAGAAAGGGCAGCACGGCCAGCCCTGCCAGCTTGTAGAGCAGGTTGCCCAGCGCGACACGGCGTGCCGACGCAGGCTGCAGGCTGGCGTTCAGCCAGGCGAGAGCGCCGCTGCCGATATTCGCACCGATGACGAGCCCCAGTGCGACCGGCAGGCTGATCAATCCGGCACCGGCCAGGGTTGCGGTAAGCAGTACGGCGGCCAGGCTGGAATAGGTGAGCAAAGCGAAGGCGGCGCCGACCACTACCGCCAGCAGGGTGTCGCCTGCCAGTGAGGAAAACAGCACCTCCATGCCGCGCGCCTCGGTAATCGGTGCGGCGGCGTGAACGATGAGCTGTAACGCGAGAATGATCAGGCCCAGCCCGATCAGTACTCGGCCGAACTGACCGGCGCGGGACTGTTTGCGTGTGAGGAAGAGGCAGACGCCGATCAGCGTGAGCAGCGGCGACAGCCAGGAAAGGTCCAGCGTCAGCACCCGCGCCATGAGCGCGGTGCCGACGTCCGCCCCGAGCATGACGGCCAGTGCCGTCGGTAGCGTCATCAGGCTCTGGGCGACGAAGGAAATGGCCAGCAGGGCGGTAGCGTTGCTGCTCTGCACCAGCGCGGTGACACCGATGCCGGCGCCGAAGGCCAGCGGTGAATACTGCATGCTCTGCCCGATCAGCCGCCGCAAGTGCGATCCAAACACGCGCATGATCCCGGTACGCACGATATGCGTTCCCCAGACCAGCAGGGCGATGGAAGACAGCAGGTGCAGCAGGGTCAGCATATCGAGTCGTTCTCCCTCGGTGAGGCCTGGCAACGGCAAGCACTGGCACCGAATCGGTGCCGTGGAGATTCGTGGGGATAATCGGTTGACCACCAGAGGATGCGGGTGTTTCCTCATCGGTAAGCGACTTGTCACACAATCGTCATGATGAGGACAAGTTCGACCAAAGAGGCGGTGCGCCGAGTGTCAGAAATGCTGATGCTATGTGACGGTGCAGACGCCGGTTCCCGCGGTTTCGTGAAGCGGTTGTGGGTTTCGTTCGGCGGTTTCTGTTCCCATGCCTGATCGCATTGTTCGGGGCGAGAGGGATCGATGAAAAGGCTATGCCTGGCAATCTGGGCAGCGCTCAGTTTGCTGCTGGGTGGGCTGGCGGCACAGACGCTGTGGGAGGCGCCGAGCTTGACCAACGGCTGTTACCTGCTGTTGGTGGGATACTACGCGTTCTGTTTTCTACAGCTTATCCGTGCGTTCTTTCGGCCCTGGGGCTTGCTCGGCCCGCAGCGGCGTACGGGCTACTGGCTATGCCTGATCCTGCTCCCGCTGGCCTTGCTGCCGTTGCGGGTCGCCTATGAAATATGGCTGGAGGGCGCCTACCGCTCCACAACTGGTGAGTCGGGCCTGCTCGGTGACGGCGTGCTCGTCTGGCTGCAGGATCTGCTGGGTTATGTGGGCCCCATGTTGCTGTTGCTGGCGATAAGCGCCGCCATCGCGATCAGCCTGCTGAGACTGCTGAAGACCCAGACCTCTCGTTGAGTACCAAACGGCAGCTCAGCTGCCCAGCAATGTCAGCACCAGTGGCAGGCTTGCCGCTGCGAGCAATGTCTGTAGCGTGATGATGCCGGCCATCAGGTGACTGTCGCCGTTCAGTTGGCGGGTCAGCACATAGGCGGTAGGTGCCGTAGGCAACGCGAAGAACAGCACCAGTATGCTGGTTTCCATCGGTGGCAACACCAGCAGGCGTGCCACACCGTAGGCGAGCAGCGGCACGACCAGCAGCCGCAGCACACTGTTCCAGCCCAGGGCCGGAATTTCTCCGCTCAGCTCGCGTGGTTGCAATGCAGCGCCGACACACAACAGCCCCAGCGGCAGGCTGGCGGCCGCCAACAGCCCCAGCAGGCGGTCGCTGCCGCCGGGCAAGCCGAAGTCGGCGAAATTGACCAGAGCACCGGTCAGGCAGGCCAGTATCAATGGGTTCTTCAAGATTGGCAGCAGCAACGAGCGAGCGCTGACGCCGCGCTCGGCCGTCAGCGCCCAGACCGACATCACGTTTACGGTCGGCACCATCAGTGCCAGCATCAGCGCGGCCAGAGCCAGCCCCTCCTGGCCGAACAGGCTGCCCACCGCCGCCAACCCCAGATAGGTATTGAAGCGCAGCCCGCCCTGGGCCATGGCGCCGAAGCGTGCGGCAGGCCAGGCGCGCAGCCGCTTGATTACCAGCAGGGCGACCCACACAAGTGCCAGGCCGAGTAGCACGGCGCCTGCCAGGCGTGGTAGTGCGGGATTGTCCAGCGGGGCGGTCGCCAGACTGTTGAACAGCAGCGCGGGGAACAGGATGAAGTAGTTCATCCGCTCGGCGCCGGGCCAGAAGGCCTCGCTCGGGAAGCCTTGCCGGCGCAGCACATAGCCGGCGACGATCAGGGCGAACAGCGGCCAGAGGGCGAGCAATAGCGGGATCACGGGTACATCCATCAATGCAGATTTGCTGATCTTGAAAGCACGCCATGCGGTGCGCAAGCATCCTGAACTGGCCAGCGGACCAGCCCCGTTTCCTTGATGGAAGAAGGGCCGGGGAGAGGGGCTCGTATCTCAGCGGCGGGGTGTGACCGGGCGGGTGCGACCGCTGCCATCGATAGCGACGAAGACGAATACCGCCTCTGTCACCTTGCGCCATTCACTGGACAGGGGATCGTCGCTCCAGACCTCCACCAGCATGCGGATCGAGCTACGGCCGACATCCAGCGTCTGGGTGTAGAACGACAGTTGCGCGCCCACCGCCACCGGCACCATGAAGGCCATGCGGTCGATGGAGACTGTCGCTACGCGCCCGGCGGCGACACGGCTGGCCATCGCTGTTCCGGCCAGGTCCATCTGCGAAACCAGCCAGCCGCCGTAGATGTCGCCGAAACCATTGGTTTCCCGTGGCAGCGCGGTGAGCTGCAGGGCCAGGTCACCCTGTGGGATCGGATCTTCCTGTTCGTAATCTTTCATCGATAGGACTCGCGGCGCGATTGTTGTTGTGACGCGAAGGGCTCGCGGAGGCGCGAACGGGGCCGAGTATACCGGCTGAATGTGGCGGCAGCGACCGAGCCGGATAACTTCGTGGGCTGTCATGAGATCGTCACATCTCATTCATAGAGTGTTCATGCGGCCCACAGATACTGGCCCCCGTTCCAACACACACGAGCATCTCCCCTGCTAGGAGCAAGGTATGAAATTGAATCGTTTGATGGCGGCTCTGACCTTCGTTGCCGCTGGTGTCGGCGCCGCGAGCGCAGTTGCAGCCGTCGACCCGGCTCTGCCGAACTACGAGAAGACTTCCGGTGTTTCCGGCAACCTCTCCAGCGTCGGCTCCGACTCTCTGGCGAACCTGATGACGCTCTGGGCCGAAGAGTTCAAGCGCAGCTATCCGAACGTCAACATTCAGATCCAGGCTGCCGGCTCCTCCACCGCGCCGCCCGCGCTGACTGAGGGCACCGCCAACATGGGGCCGATGAGCCGCCCCATGAAGGACAACGAGATCCAGGCCTTCGAAGAGAAGTACGGCTACAAGCCGACTGCCGTACCGGTGGCCATCGATGCCCTGGCGGTGTTCGTGCACAAGGACAACCCCATCAAGAGCCTGGACATCGAGCAGGTCGACGGCATCTTCTCCAGCACCCGCCTGTGCGGTGGCGAGAAGGACATCAAGACCTGGGGCGACCTGGGCCTGACCGGCGAGTGGGCGGCCAAGCCGATCCAGTTGTTCGGCCGCAACTCGGTATCCGGCACCTACGGCTACTTCAAGGAAGAGGCGCTGTGCAAGGGCGACTTCAAGTCCAACGTCAACGAGCAGCCGGGTTCGGCCTCGGTGGTGCAGTCGATCTCCAGCACCCTGAATGCCATCGGCTACTCGGGCATCGGCTACAAGACTTCCAGCGTTCGCGCCGTACCGCTGTCCAAGGGTGGCGAAGCCTTCGAGGCCAGCGAAGAAAACGCCTTGGCGGGTAAATTCCCCCTGGCGCGCTTCTTCTACGTCTACGTGAACAAGGCACCGAACAAGCCGTTGAGCCCGCTCGATGCCGAGTTCATCAAACTGGTGATGTCCAAGCAGGGCCAGGACGTCGTGGTCAAGGATGGCTACATCCCGCTGCCGAAGAAGGTGGTCGACAAGACCATGCAGGAACTGGGTCTCTAAGGACTCCTGCCTGGCCTGACGACATTCGCCGCCAGGCCTGCGACACCGATGCCCGCCACGCTGCAAGCGTTGGCGGGCATCGTCGTTTCAGCAGTGCCTATATGGGCTGAATGCATTCAACCCGGGGCGGTAGGCGAGGATGAGTGAAAGCGGCTTTTGCGGGCTTAGACGGCTAGGTTGGAAAAGGTGTCAGCCGCTGTAATTTTTCTGTCATATGACCTGCTTAGAGTAGGCGCCCTCAGAGCCCCGGCGGCTCAGGAACCTTCTTGATGAACGATATAGAGCCCATGACTGCGAACAACGATGCGCAAAGGCTGGATTTCAACACTGCCGCGTTGCAGCGCAAGCGGCGCATTCGCGCGCTCAAGGATCATCTGGCGCGCTGGTATGTCACCATCGGCGGCCTAGCGGTACTCGGTGCTATCTGCCTGATCTTCTTCTATCTCGCCCAGGTCGTCCTGCCGATGTTCCAGGGCGCCGAACTGCAGGCCGAGGATGCGCAACAGCCGGCCTGGCTGGCCGATGCGGGCGAGCCGCTGTTGCTGGCGATCGAGGAGCAGAATCAGGTGGCGATGCGCCTCGGCGCCGATGGCCAGGTGCGTTTCTTCTCCCTGGAGAGCGGTGCCGCGCTGACCACCGTCAGCCTGCCGCTCCCGGCAGATACCCGCATCACCGCTGTCGGCCAGGATACCCCTGGCAGCCGCCTGCTCGTGCTCGGACTGGATAACGGTCAGGTGCTGGTGCTGGAGCACAACTACAAGATCAGCTATCCGAACAATCAGCGAACCATTTCCCCGCAGATCGATTACCCGTTCGGCGAGGCGCCACTGGAACTGGATGCGCAGGGCCGCGCCATCGAACACGCGGCGATCAGCCGTAACGGCAGCAACCTGCTGGTCGCCGTCTCCACCGGTGCCGCACTGCATGCGTTGCGCATCGCTTCGACGGAAAACCTGATGACCGGCGAAACCAGCATCGAGCAGGATCGCCTGGAGCTTCCGCAGTTGAGTGAGCCGATTCGCCAGGTGCTGCTCGATCCGCGCCATCAGTGGCTGTACGCGTTCAGCGGCCGAGCCAGCGCCGATGTATTCGACCTGCGCCGCAAGCAGCTGAATGGACGCTACAAGCTGCTAAGCGGCACCGGCGAGGTCACCCAGGTCAGCGCCTTGCTGGGCGGCATCTCGCTGCTGGTGGGTGACTCCAACGGGGGTATCGGCCAGTGGTTCATGGTGCGTGGCACCGATGGCCAGGCCGAGTTGAAAAACGTACGCAATTTCCAGCTCGGCACCAGTCCCGTCACGCAGATTCTTCCCGAAGAGCGCCGCAAGGGCTTTCTCGCCCTGGATGACAGAGGCAGTCTGGGCGTCTTCCACAGCACCGCGCATCGCACCCTGCTCAAGGAACCGGTGGCCGAAGGCGCGGCCATGGCGACTCTGTCGCCGCGCGCGACCCGCTTGCTGGTGGAGTCCGATGGCCAGTTGCAGAGTTTTGTGATCGACAACCCGCACCCGGAGATATCCTGGAGCGCCCTGTGGAGCAAGGTCTGGTACGAGAGCTACCCGGAGCCCGACCACGTCTGGCAGTCGACCTCGGCCAACACCGACTTCGAACCCAAGCTGAGCCTTGCGCCGCTGGCATTCGGCACCCTAAAAGCGGCGTTCTACGCCATGCTGCTGGCCGCGCCGCTGGCCATCTGCGCAGCCTTCTACACCGCCTATTTCATGGCGCCGACGCTGCGCCGCAAGGTCAAGCCGGTGATTGAGCTGATGGAGGCGCTGCCGACGGTGATCCTGGGCTTCTTCGCAGGCCTGTTCCTTGCGCCCTATCTGGAAAACCATCTGCCGGGGATTTTTGCGCTGCTGCTGTTGATGCCGGTGGGTATCGTGCTGGCCGCCTACCTCTGGAGTCGCCTGCCGGAAACCATCCGCCTGCGCGTGCCGGACGGCTGGGAAGCGGTCCTGCTGATTCCGGTGATCCTGGTGGTGGGTTTTGGCTCGCTGGAAATCAGCGGGCACATGGAAAACTGGTGGTTCGGCGGCGACATGCGCCTGTGGCTGAGCAACGAGATGGGTATTCCCTTCGATCAGCGCAACGCCCTGGTGATCGGTCTGGCCATGGGGTTTGCGGTGATCCCGACGATCTACTCGATCGCCGAAGATGCGGTGTTCAGCGTGCCCAAGAGCCTCACCCTGGGCTCCCTGGCCCTCGGCGCCACGCCCTGGCAGACGCTGGTGCGCGTGGTGCTGCTGACCGCGAGCCCCGGCATCTTTTCGGCGCTGATGATCGGCATGGGGCGTGCGGTGGGTGAAACCATGATCGTGCTGATGGCCACCGGCAACACGCCGATCATGGAGGCCAACATCTTCGAAGGCATGCGCACCCTGGCGGCCAACGTCGCGGTGGAAATGCCTGAGTCGGAAGTGGGCAGCACTCACTATCGCGTGCTGTTCCTGGCTGCGATGGTGCTGTTGATCTTCACCTTCGTGATGAACACCCTGGCCGAGCTGATTCGCCAGCGCCTGCGCGGCAAGTACGCCAGCCTGTAAACAGGCCAGGCCTGCGGGCCTGGCGAGGACGTGGCCTGATCGGCTGCGAGAAGATTTCGCTAAAGGTATCGATCCGTGAAAAAGGATTCCCTGACAAACTGGATCAAGAGCGGCAGCCCCTGGATCTGGATGAACGCCGGCGCGGTGTCCATCGCGGTGATCATGACCCTGGGCCTGCTGGCCGTGATCGCGGTTCGCGGCATGGCGCATTTCTGGCCGGCGGATGTCATCGTCGCCGACTATCAAGTGCCCGGCAGCGAGCTCCGCCTGCTGGCTGGCGAGCGTGTGCAGGCCGAGCAGGTGCCGCGCGCGCGACTGGCCGCCAGTGGCTTGCCGGTGGCGACCGAAGGGGGCGAGTTCATGACCCGTGAGTTGCTCAAGGTAGGCAACCGTGAAGTCTACGGCGCGGATTTCACCTGGGTGGTGGGCGAGTGGCTGAGCAACGAACGTACTCCTGGGAACATCGTCGTGCTCGAACGTCGTGAGTGGGGCAACTTCTATGGCGAGCTGCTCAACGTCAAGGAAGGCGGCAACCTGGTCGCCGAAGGCGAAGCCGCCTGGAGCGAGCTGCAGCGGCGTATCGCGCGTATCGACCAGTTGCATGGGCAGATCAGCCACCTGGAAAAGGTCGATATCGGGCGGATCAACCATGGCCTGGAAAGACTGCGCCTGAAAACCCGCAAGCTGGAACTGGAGCAACGTCTGGATGCTGCCGCGCAGGCTGAGCTGGATGCCGAGCGGGCCGAATGGGATGCCGAATACAAGACGCTGGAGGGCCGCCTGACGTCGCTCTACCAGGATTTCAACCGCGACAGCATCGGCGTACGCACCCTGGATGGCCGCGAACTGGATATCAGCCTGGGCAAGGTGGTGCGAGCCTATCAGCCGAACGCCATGTCGGTGCCGCAGAAGCTCGGCTTCTATGGCGCGAAGATCTGGGAGTTTGTCAGCGACGAGCCGCGTGAAGCCAACACTGAGGGCGGCATCTTCCCGGCCATCTTCGGCACCGTGCTGATGACCATCATCATGGCGGTGATCGTCACCCCGTTCGGTGTGATCGCGGCGGTCTACCTGCGTGAATACGCCAAGCAGGGTGTACTGACCCGCATCATCCGCATTGCGGTGAACAACCTCGCCGGCGTGCCGTCGATCGTCTACGGCGTGTTCGGCCTGGGCTTCTTCGTCTATGTGCTGGGTGGCTCTCTGGATCGGATCTTCTACCCCGAGGCGGCGCCGGCGCCGGTATTCGGTACCCCGGGGCTGATGTGGGCGTCGCTGACGCTGGCGATCCTGACCCTGCCGGTGGTGATCGTCGCCACCGAGGAGGGCCTGGCACGTATCCCGCGAATGATTCGCGAAGGCTCGCTGGCGCTCGGAGCGACCAAGTCGGAAACGCTCTGGAAGGTGGTGCTGCCCATGGCCAGCCCGGCGATGATGACCGGCCTGATCCTGGCCGTGGCACGGGCAGCCGGTGAAGTGGCGCCGCTGATGCTGGTGGGCGTGGTCAAGCTGGCCCCGAGCCTGCCGCTCAACGGCAACTATCCTTACCTGCACCTGGACCAGAAGATCATGCATCTGGGTTTTCACATCTATGACGTGGGCTTCCAGAGTCCCAACGTCGAGGCCGCGCGGCCGCTGGTCTACGCCACGGCGCTGCTGCTGGTACTGGTAATCGCGACGCTCAACCTCAGTGCGGTCGTCATCCGCAACCACCTGCGCGAGAAATACAAGGCGCTGGATCATTAACAGCAGTTGCAAGCCTCAAGCCGCAAGCTTCAAGGGGAAGCGCCGCGGCTTGGCTTGCAGCTTGTAGCTTGCAGCTTGTGGCTGCGAACGGAGTGAGCACATGCAATCGAATACCCATTCCATCGATATTTCCGCCCTTGGCCGCGACAGGCGCAGCCTCAAACTGGCCGATGAGCCGGTGGCCATCGAGGTCCCCGACCTGAATCTTTACTACGGCCAGAAGCAGGCGCTGTACAACGTCAGCATGAACATCCCCAGGCAGCGCGTAACCGCCTTCATCGGCCCGTCCGGCTGCGGCAAGTCCACGCTGCTGCGCTGCTTCAATCGGATGAACGACCTGGTCGACGGCTGCCGCATCGAGGGTGAGATCAACCTCGACGGCACCAACATCTACCGCAAGGGTGAGGACGTGGCCGACCTGCGCCGCCGCGTCGGCATGGTGTTCCAGAAGCCCAACCCCTTCCCCAAGAGCATCTACGAGAACGTCGTCTACGGCCTGCGTATCCAGGGCATCAAGCAGAAGCGCGTACTCGACGAAACCGTCGAATGGGCGCTCAAGGGCGCAGCCCTGTGGGAAGAAGTGAAGGATCGCCTGCACGAGTCCGCGCTGGGCCTCTCCGGTGGCCAGCAGCAGCGTCTGGTGATCGCCCGGACCATCGCCGTGCAGCCCGAAGTGCTGCTGCTCGACGAACCGAGCTCGGCGCTCGACCCGATCTCCTCGCTGAAGGTCGAGGAGCTGATCTACGAGCTCAAGGCTAAGTACACCATCGTCATCGTTACCCACAACATGCAGCAGGCCGCGCGCGTCTCCGACTACACCGCCTTCATGTACATGGGCAAGCTGAT
The DNA here is from genome assembly GCA_047973445.1 of Pseudomonas sp. Lineage (GTDB taxonomy): Bacteria > Pseudomonadota > Gammaproteobacteria > Pseudomonadales > Pseudomonadaceae > Stutzerimonas. The sequence goes on along the minus strand of JBKEBY010000060.1, from coordinate 5,157 downwards.
CGAATACGGCGATACCGATACGCTGTTCACCAACCCGGCCAAGAAGCAGACAGAGGATTACATTACGGGGCGTTACGGCTAGTGCCAGCGGCAAGCTACAAGCTACAAGCTACAAGCCGCAAGCTGCAAGACAGCTCGCGGAAACCAGAAACTTCACCGATCGGCTTGCAGCTTGAAGCTTGCCGCTTGAGGCTTTCGCGGAGCGAACAATGAAAGACAATCACACCCAACACATCTCCCAGCAATTCAACACCGAGCTGGAGGAGATTCGCAGCCACCTGCTGGCCATGGGCGGGCTGGTGGAGAAGCAGGTCAACGATGCGGTCACCGCGCTGATCGAGGCCGATTCGGGCCTGGCGCAGCAGGTGCGTGAGGTCGATGAACAGATCAACCAGATGGAGCGCAACATCGACGAGGAATGCGTGCGCATCCTCGCTCGCCGTCAGCCGGCGGCCTCCGATCTACGCCTGATCATCAGCATCTCCAAGTCGGTGATCGATCTGGAGCGTATCGGCGACGAATCCACCAAGATCGCCCGCCGCGCCATCCAGCTGTGCGAAGAGGGCGAGTCGCCGCGTGGCTACGTCGAGGTGCGCCACATCGGCGACCAGGTGCGCAAGATGGTGCGCGAGGCGCTGGACGCCTTCGCCCGCTTCGACGCCGACCTGGCGCTGTCGGTGGCGCAATATGACAAGACCGTCGACCGCGAATACAAGACCGCCCTGCGGGAACTGGTCACTTACATGATGGAAGACCCGCGCTCGATCTCCCGCGTGCTCAGCGTGATCTGGGCGCTGCGCTCGCTGGAGCGCATCGGCGACCACGCACGCAACATCGCCGAGCTGGTGATCTACCTGGTGCGCGGTACCGACGTTCGCCACCTGGGCCTCAAGCGCATGGCCGAGGAAGTGGAAGGCGGCAGGGAAGGCTGAGGCGCTGGCCCATGTAGCGTGGAAAACTCGCGTAGCGATTTCCCACGCGCCCCGCGTAACCCGTGCACGCCGAACTGGATGAACGGTGGCCCGATGAGCTGAAGCGTTTCCATTGGTCTGGAATTGACGTGGCATTGGTGGATAAGGCTGCGCCGTTATCCACCCTTGTGGAGTAGTCCGGCAAGCGGCTTTACCACTACTTGCGTAGCGCCTTGTACACCTTTTTCAAGAGATGCTCCGAAGCCAGGTCGCGGAAATCGCCGTCGGCCATGATGCGGGTAAAGATTTCCTCGTTTCCCTCCATGTGATCAATGACCAAACCCTCGAACGCCTTGCGGAACACATAGCCAAAGTCTTCCAGCGAATTGGCGTTCACTGCCTTTTCCAAGTCTTCGTTGGCGATAGCCTCGGCTTCGATCTGGTCGAAAAATAATTGATCGGCTTCGGTGAAATTGGTGCCGAAACGCTCGTTCAGCGCCTTGACCAGCTCCGACAGGGGCACTTCCTCGTCACCCGGTCGGCCAGTACCGACATTGCTGGGGCCTTTCAGCGCGGTAGCTTCGCCTTGCGTCAGGTCGATGCTGCCCTCACTGATCTTCTGCAGGCGGTAATACTCCAGGCTGACATCGTCATCTAGCTGATAGCCCGGCCCGCTGGCATCACGCGGTACTCCTCGCCGGCGAAGGTTTCCGGCAGCTCGCGTTCGGAGATGCCCCCGTTCATACCGACTTCCGTATAGGTCTTGTCCTTGAAATCCGGGTCTTCCGCGCTGCCGGAAAACGCCACCAGGGACTTCACATTGGTGTAGCCCTTGCTGGAGATATAGGCATCGAAGGCCAGCTTGTAGCGCACCGCGTGCAGGCGCGATTCGGTGACCACCATGGCCTTGCCGCACGTGGGTGCGGAAGTGCTCCACCATCACCTCGGTCTTCTGGTTGATGTTGTGCGCGTTCAAGGTCAAGAAGCGTGCCAGCGCCAGCGCGGCTTTCTTGCGCTGCACCTGCGGATCGTTGGCGGCGGATTGGGTCAGCTTGTAGTAAGTCTGGTAGGTGGTGTAGTGCTTCAGCACATCGAGAATGAAGCGCTCTTCGATGGCCTGGCGCATGCCGTACTTGTGAAACGGCACCGTGCCGCTCGGCCCCGGCTCGTCGAACACGTGCTTGGTCTTGTATTTGGGCGTGGCAGTGAAGGCGTAGAAGCTGATATTGGCTTGGCGACCGCGCTTGAGCATCTCGCGCAGCACGTCATCGTTTTCTTCTTCCGGGTTGTCCAGCTTGTACTGCGCGGCGGCTTCCTCGATACCCTCACGGTTGAGCACATACTTCATGTCCATCGCGGTTTCGCCGGACTGCGAGCTGTGCGCCTCGTCGATGATCACCGCGAAGCGCTTGCCTTGAGTACTGATCGCCAGGGTGTTCGGATTGCCCTGCTGGTTGAGCTTCTCCAACGTCTCGTTGACGAAGGGAAACTTCTGCAGCGTGGTGATGATGATCGGTGTGCCGCCAGCCAGCGCCTGCACCAGTTGCCTGGTGTCCTCGTCGATCTTTTGCACTACGCCTTTTTTGTGCTCGAACTGGTAGATCGTGTCCTGCAACTGCTGATCAAGTACCCGGCGGTCGGTAATCACCACCACCGAATCGAACACCTTGCCGTCGTTCGCGTCATGCAGGCTGGACAGGCGATGCGCGAGCCAGGCGATGGAGTTGGATTTGCCCGACCCCGCCGAGTGTTCCACCAGATAGTTGTGGTCACTGCCGTGGGCGCGGCTGTGGGTGATCAACCGGCGTACGGCATCAAGCTGGTGGTAACGCGGGAAGATCATCGGTCTGCCCGGATAGCGCGTGCTTCAGCTCGGCGGTGACGATGGGCAGGCCGTTGATAAACAGCACCATGTCCAGCGACTTGTTGTCCTTCTCGGAGAAGTACAGTTGGCGCGTCATCAATACACGGTTCTGCGCGTAAAGCGCCAGGGTGTCGGGGTTGAGGCCATTGCTCGGCGCGAAGAATGCCACGCGCAGTAGTTTTCCGTAGCACTTGAAGCCGTGGCGCAGCACCTTGAGCATGCCCTTGGTGTCCAGCTCCTTGCACAGGCTGTCGAGCACCAGGGTGCCGGCGCCTTCACCCTGGATGGCTTGTAGCGCTTGCCATGCTCTGGGCTGGGTGCGCTGGATAAAGTCCAGCACGCAGGCCGGCTCCAGGGCGCGGGCCGTGTCGAAATCTCGGCTGTGGCCTTGGCTCAGTCCGCCTTCGTGCAGCAGGGAATACTCGATGGCATCCTCGAATTGCGCTTCGCTGTGCTTCTTGGACGCGGTCGATCCTTCTGTGAGCGTCTTGGTGAGATAGGGGCCACTTTCTTACATAGCGCTATTTATGTGTAAGGCTGGCCGGGGAAACTTACATAAAATAATCCATATGTAAGGATATTGGCTCAATTCTTACATATGGTTTTCCATGTGTAAGCTGCCGTGGTTTTTTCAAGTCATGAAAAGCTCGAAATAGCGCTGGAACAGGTACAGCCGGTTACGGCCATACCCGGTGGTTTCCACCAAGATGTCCAAGCTCTCAAGCTGCTTGACCAGCGCGGTGGCGCTCTGGTGCGTCACCTCCAGCAGCCCCGCCACATCGCCGATGCTGACCATCGGGCGCTGGTAGAGGTGCAACAGCAGTTTCTTGGCGTTCTCGGCCCGTTTGCCCAGGGTGAGAATCTGGTGCTCGACTTCATGGCGCAGGGTCATGATGGCCATAAAGGTGTTCTTGCTGCTGGTGGCCGTTTCCACCACGGCGGTGAGGAAGAAGCGCAGCCAGTGCAGCAGGTCATTGGAGCTGCGCACCACGGTCAGGGCGTCGTAGTAGGCGCCACGGTTGCGCTCGAAGAAGTCCGACAGGTACAGCGCCGGCTTGTGCAACAGGCCCTTGTCCACCAGATACAGGGTGATTAGCAGGCGGCCGATGCGCCCATTGCCGTCGAGAAACGGGTGGATGGTCTCGAACTGGTAATGGCTCAGGGCAATGCGAATCAGGTCGGGTACCTGCACCTGCTCGTTGTGCCAGAACTTCTCCAGGTCGCCCATCAGCTCCGGCACTTCGCTCGGGTGCGGTGGCACGAACACGGCGTTGTTCAGGTTGCTGCCGCCGATCCAGTTCTGCGAGGTGCGAAATTCCCCCGGCATCTTGTGATCGCCACGCACGCCCTGCATCAGCACCGCATGGGTCTGCTTGAGCACGCGGATGGACAGCGGTAACTGCTGGAGGTCTTCGACGGCGGTATTGATCGCCTCGATATAGTTCTGCACTTCCTGCCAGTCGTCGCGTTTCTCCGGCGCAATCTGCTCCTTGCGCATCAGCGCCTCGTCCATCTGCGTCTGCGTACCCTCGATGCGGCTGGAGGTGTTGGCCTCCTTGGCGATATGCATGCGGATAAACAGGTCCACATCCGGCACCATCAGCGACAGCGCATTCAGTTCCGCCAATGCCCGCGAGGCGCGTTCCAGCAGGGTATTGAGCTGCGGGTCGAGCCATTGCCATTCGCAGTTGATCGGCGTCGGTGAAAAGCTCTTGTACTGATACTGCTGCAGCCACTGGCCGGAGCTGAACTGTTCGACTTGCATCAGGCGACTTCCTTGTCTGCTGGTTCTTTTGTCGGCTCCGGTGCCTGCCAGTCGCGCACATCGATGTCCTTGCTGGCTTCCAGTACGCAGTCCAGGCGGCGCAGCACCGTCAGCGGAATCATCACCCGGCGGTATTGCGGCGGGCGGTAGGGGCCACGTAACAGGTTGGCAATGTCCCAGATAAAGTCGCTGTGTTTCTTGAAGAGTTCCTGGTGTTCCACTGCTGATCCTTGAAGGGGTGAGCTGTTGGCAGGCGTGGGCAAGGATTCTACTGCGCTTGGTCGGGGTATGGGTTATGGAGCGGTTTCGGGTCACGCTCATCGATCCACATGGTGGTGGTCCACATATCGGTGAGGGGTGGATATAAAAAGGCTATGTCTGAGCTAACTGTTGCAACAGGCTAAGCTGATCATGACGTCTCCACATACGGGAGGTGAATCATGAGAGCGAGTCATTTCAACAGCTGGATTGCCCGGCTCTCCCAGCTCAGCCCGGGGCAGCGTGAGCAATTGGCGAGATGCCTTTCGGTATCAGGACCTCTTGCGCAGGATATGATCCCCACGCCCAATAGCTGCCCGCATTGCCAGTCCAGCGAGTTGCGTCCGTGGGGTACCAGC
>JBKEBY010000001.1:0-7061 GCA_047973445.1 Pseudomonas sp. | reverse complement strand
TGCCGCAAGCTGGGGCGCCGAGAGCGACAGCCGCAAGGCCATGATTCCGCCATCGGGACATGGCTGATACGGTCCGAGCGGCGAACAAGTTAGGCCCTACGTGTGTAGGGTCTAATTCATTCGACCGTCCGATGCTGGTACGGCGAAAAACTTAGCGCGCAAACAGCTGACCGATGTCCTTGAAGGCCTTGAACTCCAGCGCGTTGCCGCAGGGGTCGTAGAGGAACATGGTGGCCTGTTCGCCGACCTCGCCCTGGAAACGGACATAGGGTTCGATGACGAAGCGTGTACCCCGCTCGCGCAGCCGGTTCGCCAGGCGCTCCCAGGAGCCCCAATCGAGCACTACGCCGAAGTGGGGCACGGGCACATTGTGGCCGTCCACCGCGTTGGTATGCGCCTGTTCCTGACTCGGGGTGATGGGGTGCTCGTGAATCACCAACTGATGACCGAAGAAATCGAAGTCGACCCAATGCTCGCTGCTGCGGCCTTCGGCGCAGCCGAACACCTCGCCGTAAAAGCGCCGGGCGGCGGCCAGGTCGTGCACGGGGATGGCGAGGTGGAAGGGCGATAGCGTCATGCGTGTTCTCCATCGATGGGACGTCGCTGGAGTGTAGTGGAGCCTTGCTCGAAGCAGCCTTCGTTGCGGTTTCTTCCCGCGCAGGAGAGGGTGCGAAAAGAAATGCTACGCATCGAATGGCCCAACGAAAAACACCGCTTTCCCCTGTAGGCGAAAGCGGTGTCCGGAAGCTTCTGGTGGCCTGCGTGGTTAGTGCTGCAGGCTATCAGCCGGTCATTCCACTGGAACGACGGCGCCCTGGTACTTCTCGTTGATGAACTGCTTCACCTCGTCGCTATGCAGGGCCTTGGCCAGCTTCTGCATGGCGTCGCTGTCCTTGTTGTCCGTACGGGCGACGAGGATGTTGACGTAGGGCGAGTCGCTGCCTTCGATGACCAGCGCGTCCTCGGTGGGGTTGAGCTTGGCTTCCAGCGCGTAGTTGGTGTTGATCAGCGCCAGATCGACCTGGGTCAGCACGCGTGGCAGGGTCGCGGCTTCCAGTTCGCGGATCTTGATGCGCTTGGGATTCTCGGCGATATCCTTGGGCGTGGCGGTGATGCCGGCGCCTTCCTTCAGGCCGATCACGCCGGCCTTGTCCAGCAGCAGCAGGGCACGGCCGCCGTTGGTGGCGTCGTTGGGGATCACCACGGTGGCGCCGTTGGGCAGGTCGTCCAGCGACTTGTGCTGGCTGGAGTAGGCGCCGAAGGGTTCGATGTGCACGCCGGTCACGCTGACCAGCTCGGTGCCCTTGCCCTTGTTGAACTCATCGAGGTACGGCTGGTGCTGGAAGAAGTTGGCGTCCAGGCGCTTCTCGGCGACCTGGATGTTGGGCTGTACGTAGTCGGTGAAGACCTTCGCCTTCAGGTCGACGCCCTGTTCGGCCAGCGCCGGCTTGATGAACTCGAGAATTTCGGCGTGTGGCACCGCCGTGGCGGCGACGTTCAGTTCTTCCGCAGCCTGGGCGGACAGTGCCGCGACAGCAGCAAGGGCGGCAAACATTTTTTTCATCATTCAGTTCCTTCAGAGGTGAGCGGGGTGCGAAGGTTCGCTCGCCCTTGTTGTGGTTATTTGCGTGAAAAATGCGTGACCAGCTTGTCGCCGACGCTTTGCAGAATCTGCACCAGAACCAGCAGCAATACCACCGTTACGATCATCACGTCGGTTTGAAAGCGCTGGTAGCCGAAGCGGATCGCCAGATCGCCCAGGCCGCCGGCGCCAACCACGCCGGCCATCGCCGTGTACGACACCAGGGTAATCGCGGTGACCGTGGTGGCGGCGATGATGCCCGGGCGGGCTTCGGGCAGCAATGCACTGAAGATGATCTGCCGGGTGCTGGCACCCATCGCTTGGGTCGCCTCTATGATGCCGCGGTCCACCTCGCGCAGGGCGGTCTCCACCAGTCGCGCGAAGAAGGGTGCGGCACCGACCACCAGCGGCGGAATCGCACCGGCGACGCCCAGCGAGGTGCCGGTCACCAGCACCGTGAAGGGAATCATCACGATCAGCAGGATGATGAACGGCAGCGAGCGCAGTACGTTGACCACGAACGACAGGGCGGCGTAGAGCGGCCCGTTCTCGAACAGCTGACGTGGCCCGGTGAGGAACAGCAGCACGCCCAGCGGCAGGCCGAGCAGCAGGGTGAACAGCAGCGAGCCGCCGAGCATCAACAGCGTATCCAGGGTTGCCAGCCAGATGTCGTACCAGTCGACGTTGCTGAACAGGCCTGAGAAGAAATCCATCAGCGCAGTACCTCCACATGCACCTCGGCGGCTTCGAAGCGACTCACGGCCGCCACCAGGTCACCGCCGATCAGGGCCAGAGTCAGCTGTCCGTAAGGCGTGTTCTTGATGTGATCGATGCGGCCCGAAAGGATGCTGTAGTCGACCCCGGTTTCGCGTGCCACTGTGCCCAGCAGCGGCGTGTAGGTGGCTTCGCCCTGGAAGGTCAGCCGCAGGATGCGACCCGGCACGTGGGTGAAGTCCTCACGCTGCTCGCGCTCGTCCACTGCCTCGTCTTCGAGTACGAAGCGCTGAGTGGTCGGGTGCTGCGGATGCAGGAAGACGTCCGTCACCGGGCCTGTTTCGACGATCTGGCCGGCGTCCATCACCGCAACGCGATCGCAGACGCGGCGTATCACGTCCATCTCATGAGTGATCAGGACGATGGTCAGCTTCAGCTCACGGTTGATTTCGGCCAGCAACTGCAACACCTGGGCGGTGGTCTGCGGGTCCAGCGCGCTGGTGGCCTCGTCGCAGAGCAGGATGTCCGGTTCGGTGGCCAGCGCCCGGGCGATGCCGACGCGTTGCTTCTGCCCGCCGGACAGTTGCGCTGGGTATTTGCGTGCGTGATCTTCCAGGCCAACGCGCCGGAGCAGGGCGGTGACACGGCGATCGATCTCGCTTTTCGAGTAGCTGCCGGCCAGCCGCAGTGGCATGGCGACATTATCGGCGACCGTCTTGGACATCAGCAGATTGAAGTGCTGGAAGATCATACCCACGCGCTGGCGAAAGCGCCGCAGGCCTTCGGCATCCAGCGCGGTGACATCCTCGCCGTTGACCAGGATGCGACCGCCGGAAGGCTCTTCCAGCCGGTTGATCAGGCGCAGCAGGGTGCTCTTGCCGGCACCGGAGTGGCCGATCAGGCCGAACACCTCGCCGGCGCTGATTTCCAGCCGGGTTGGTTGCAGCGCGGCAATATCGCGACCGGCAACCCGGTAGGTTTTATGGACGTCTTGGAATTCGATCACGGGCGAACCTTGTGGCTGCGACATAGCCAGGATTTTCGGCGAAAGGCGGGCATTCTACCCGTTTGGCGCACGGCTCGCTCGTTTGTGCCCTGTCGATTGAGTGAATGCGGGATTCTCATCGGCAAAGCAGATCGTCGCAGGCGGCAGCCATGTAGGCGCGGAGAGGTCGCTAATCGGTATGCCGTGAATCGACCAGCATCAGGCCCGCTGGGAGCCGATCATTCGTGGTTCAGCTCATTCGCCAGCCGAGGCTCTCCGAGGCCGGTATTCGTGCGCTTCTCCACTGCGCGGACTTGACCTCTTCGTCCAGGCGCGTTCCGCCTGGAAAATCGCTTCATGCCGGCCGGGGTAGCGCCGCTGCAGATAGTCGCCCAGGCGCTGCTCGGCGATCAGCTGGCGAACCTGCGCCAGCAGCGGCTCGGGATAGTCTCGCAGGTACTTCAGGTCAGCCATGGCTGTTCAATTGCGCTTGCGCCAGGCGAAGCTGAGCAGAAAGAGCCCGGCGGCGGAGACTACGATGGACGGCCCGGCCGGAGTGTCCTGATACCAGGACAACGCGAGCCCCAGACACACTGCCAGCAGGCCCAGCAGGCTGGCACCGCAGGCCATCTGTTCCGGCGTGCGTGCGTGGCGCTGTGCGGCGGCGGCGGGGATGATCAGCAGGGAGGTGATCAGCAGCACGCCGACGATCTTCATCGCCACCGCGATCACCACGGCGATCAGCAGCATCAGCGCGAGACGGATGGCTGCCACCGGCAAACCTTCGACTCTGGCCAGCTCCTCGTGCACGGTGATCGCCAGCAGCGGTCGCCACAGCGCGATCAGCATCAGCAGCACCAGGGCGCTGCCGCCGACGATCCAGGCCAGGTCGCCGGTACTGATCGCCAACAGATCACCGAACAGGAAGCCCATCAGGTCGACACGTACCTCGTCCATGAAACTCAGCGAGACCAGCCCCAGCGACAGCGTGCTGTGGGCGAGGATGCCCAGCAGGGTGTCCGAGGCCAGCGGCTGGCGCTGCTGCAAGGTGACCAGCAGTACCGCCAGCAGCACGCAGCAGACGACGACGGCCAGGGTCAGGTTGACCTCCAGCATCAGCCCCAGCGCCACGCCGAGCAGGGCCGCGTGGGACAGGGTGTCGCCGAAATAGGCCATGCGTCGCCAGACCACGAAGGAGCCGAGCGGGCCGGCCACCAGCGCCAGCGCCAGGCCGGCGAGCAGGGCGTTGAGCAGGAAATCAGCCATGTTTGCAGTTTTCGTCGTGTACGTGGGGTTTCAGTACGGCGCCATGCAGGTCGTGGGCATGGTCGTGGCGATGGTGATAGATCGCCATGCTGCGGGCATCCTGGCCGAACAGCTCGATGAAGGCCGGATCGTTGCTGACCTGTTCCGGATGGCCCGAACAACACACGTGCCGATTCAGGCAGATCACCTTGTCTGTCGCGCTCATCACCAGATGCAGGTCGTGGGACACCATCAGCACGCCGCAGCCGAAGCGGTCGCGCAGCTGGCCGATCAGGCGGTACAGCTCCGCCTGCCCGGCGATGTCTACGCCCTGCACCGGTTCGTCCAGCACCAGCAGCTCCGGCCCGCGAAGCAGCGCCCGCGCCAGCAGCACGCGCTGCATCTCGCCACCGGAGATGCCCTGCAGCGGGCTGTCGATCACCTGCTCGGCGCCGACCTGGGCCAGCGCCGTGGCGGCACTGGCGCGGCCGACGCCGGGCACCAGCCGCAGGAAGCGCAGTACCGACAGCGGCAGGGTCGAATCCACATGCAGCTTCTGCGGCATGTAGCCGATGCGCAGTTTCGGTCTGCGCCAGACGTGGCCCCTGTCCGGCTTGAGCAGACCCAGCACGGTGCGCACCAGAGTCGTCTTGCCCGCACCGTTGGGGCCGATGAGGGTGACGATCTCGCCGCGCCCGACCTGCAGCTCGGCGCCTTCCAGCACGGCCTGGTTGGCAAACCGTACGTGGATGTCCTGCAGGCGAACCAGTGCGTCGCTCATGCGGCCAACCGGCAGGGCGCGCAGATCCCGACCACTTCCACGGTCTGGGCTTCGACCTTGAAGTTGACGCTGGCGGCCGCGGCGGCGATGGCGTCGGTCACCGCGGTGTTCTCCAGTTCGATGGCGGTATGGCAGCTGCCGCAGATCAGGAACTGCCCCTGATGTGGATGCTCCGGATGACTGCAGCCGATGAAAGCGTTGAGCGAAGCGATGCGATGGACCAGCCCGTTTTCCAGCAGGAAATCCAGCGCCCGGTACACAGTGGGCGGCGCAGCGCGGCGGCCATCCTGCTCGCTCAGCACGGCCAGGATGTCATAGGCGCCCAGTGGCTTGTGGCTTTGCCATACCAGCTCCAGCACGCGCTTGCGCAGTGCGGTGAGGCGCACGCCCTGGCGCGCGCAGAGTGTATCGGCCTCGGCCAGCGCGCTGCTGACGCAATGGTCGTGGTCGTGGGGGGTATAGGCCAATGGAGTCTTGGACATGGGCAGAGACTCGGTTGTGGAGAGACGTTATTATGTTACCTACTCTTATCCGCCGAGTGTTGCCCGTGTTCCGTCTATTTTTACTGATCCTTTCCGTCTTCTTCGCCAGCGGCGCTGTGGCTCGCGAGAAAATCGACCTGCTGACCAGCATCAAGCCGCTCCAGCTGATTGCTGCCGCGGTGCAGGACGGCCTCGATGAACCTGCCGTACTGTTGCCTCCCGGGGCGTCGGCGCATCACTACGTCTTGCGGCCCTCCGACGTACGGCATCTGCAGGCGGCGGATCTGTTTTACTGGGTCGGTCCGGACATGGAGGTGTTCCTGAAGCCGCTGGTCGCCGGCCGCCGTGGCGCCAGCCAGCAGATCCAGGCTTTGCCGGGCCTGACCCTGCGGCACTTCGGCGAAGCGCATGAGATGCATGATCATGACGACCACGACCACGACCACGACCACGACCACGATCATCGTCCCGGCAGCTTCGATGCTCATTTGTGGCTGCTGCCGGCCAACGCGCTGGTCATCGCCGAGAAGATGGCTGGCGATCTGGCTGCGCTCGACCCGGCCAACGCCCAGCGCTATCAGGCCAACCTTGCCGCCTTCCGGCAACGATTGAGCGATCTCGACCAGCGTCTGCAGGCACGTCTGGCGCGGGTGGGTGATCAACCCTTCTTCGTTTTTCACGAGGCCTACGACTATTTCGAAGCCGCCTACGGGCTTCGTCACGCTGGCGTCTTCAGCGCGGGTGGCGAGGCTCAGCCCGGTGCCCGGCACGTCGCCCAGATGCGCCAGCGCTTGCAACAGGCGGGGCCCAGCTGCGTGTTCTACGAACCTCCGGCCCGTCCGCGCCTGGCGCAGACCCTGACCCGCGGCTTGCCGGTGCAACTGGCCGAACTCGACGCCTTGGGCAGTAGCATCACGGCGGATGCGCGGGGTTACGAGCGCCTGCTGGAATCGCTGGGCAACACGCTTGCCGACTGTCTGGAAGGTCTGTAGGGCGCGCCACGAGCGGGCTCCCACGCCCGGCTCCATTGGTCGGGAGTCTGCTGGGCAAACTGCAAGTTGATGAATGTCATACCCTCGCAGGACGCTCTGGCTTAAGCTTGCGCTTTTCCCATTTGCATGAGGATGCGCAGCGCATGGCGAAGACGGGCGGACCGGTCGCGGCAGAAATCAAGAACACTTCGGACATCGCCTTGCAGCCGGCTTCCGAAGATATCTGGGCGCAGAAGTATCGCCTGACCAGCAAGGACGGCACCCCCGTCGACGATAGTGT
>JBKEBY010000092.1:0-46281 GCA_047973445.1 Pseudomonas sp. | reverse complement strand
AGCGCGGCAGCAACGAAAACATCAACGGACTGATCCGCCAGTACCTGCCCAAGGGCACAGACCTGTCGGTACACAGCCAGGAAGAGCTGGATGCCATCGCGTTGCAACTGAACATGCGTCCGCGCAAACGCTTCGACTTCAAATGCCCGATAGAAGTCATGGGCGAGGTGATGCAGGAGGCTATGGCTATGCGGCATGATGCTCCAGCTTCAGTTCAATAACCGTGTTGCACTCAGCTCCTGCAACCGCCCATCTTTATACAAAAGGCTGGTTGGTCCGCGGTCCTGAATGTAGGATCACAGGTCATATTGAGGTACTTGGAAGTCGTCGGGGCCCAGTAAATCAATACCGCATTGCTGTTCCTCAACCCAGTTGAGAAAAGCATTGATCATGGCTTTGCCAACAAAGGGGCGACCATGTTGCGGAACGATCATATCGACATCCAGTTTTCGAACCATTGCCACCCAGAGCCGGGCAACTCTATTCGATGCAATATAGCGACGGTGGAAACCTCTCATGTATTGTTCGTGGGCTGCAAAATCCTGTACGGGGCTCGCATCCTCCACCAGAGAAACGCCAATATCTCCAGAAAAGAGAATCTTGCTTATTGGATCATAAATCTGAAGGTTGCCTACAGAGTGCATAAAGTGCGCAGGGAGTATCTTCAATTGGCAGCGGCCAAGTCGCATCAGGGCGCCCCGATCATCCACGGGGATCACCCGCTCATATGTAGAGATCCCTTTGCTTGTCGATAGATATCCAGCTGTCAGGTGCGGAAGAAAGCGCGACCATAATTTGGAGCAAACAACTTTTGCGTTGGTATAAAGTAGCCACTTGTCAATGGACGCAATGATGTCCGGGTCTTGGTGAGACGCAAAAACATAGTCCAAATCCTGTAGTGGAAATAGCTTGGACAGCGCCAGAGACAGCGGCATATAGGTCAGGTCTCCTCCAGGATCGAGGATCATTCGTTGATCATTGTCAATGATCAAAAATTGATTTGCTTGAACCCCTTCTCCCGTCACTAAGCTGTCAAAGCAGAGGCAGCAGTGGCTTTTATTCTCAAATAATACTATTGGCTGCTTTTGCATAAAATTGGCACGTCCTTGTTCAAGGTAACAATGTCAGCGTTCTCGACAAGATTTTTAGCTTGTCCGCGTCTGCCTGAAGCAGATTGATTAAGGCAACCATCAGCTCCAGCAAGTGGTTAGAGCCAGAAATCTCCGGCAGGATACTAATCAGATCGGATATGCAGCACTCATTAATGGCCGCTGATTCAACAAGCTTTAGCTGTATCTGTTGGGTTGCCTTGAGTTGCTCCATCTGTTTGCCTCTTTATGCGTATGGCAGTGTTGAGCGCTTAATTAATATTTGAATTTTCTAGTTGAGAAATAATCTCACATATTGCTTTCTTGCAAAATCAGACATTTCTTAAAGATAAGTCTGAGGCGTCCTGTAGTCTCTCAATTTTGCTTATTAAACGTTTTGTCGAGTACGAGGGTAGGGTAAAGTGGAGGGAACATACAGGTACTTGGCTCATCGGGCACGGAATCTCTATCGCGGCCTCATTGAGTTGCAGGCCTCTGGTCTCGCTGGTGCCAAATATCTGCGGCGACTTGAGTCTTTGCGACGAGAGATATTTGAGCTTGGTCGTGAGCTTTCCTACTATTTTGGAGACCATTCTGATCCCCTTGAGAAGGTTCGTGCCGATAAGGCGGAGAAGTCCATCTGTGCCTTGCAGCGATGCCTTATCTACAATTATTGGCACTTGCTATGCGCCCATAAGCCTACGAGGGGAATGAAGGGCCTGCTGCTGCAAAGGATAATGCGTAGTGCGCAAGAGATTTATTTCTACTCCTTGCAGGCTCGTAATAATGATGTGCCTGTCGGTCTCTGGAGGCTGCTCCATCGTGCATATCATCATGCCTGTCGCCTCAAGGTCGAACGTTTGAATATAGATGACTGCTTGCTGGAGTCAGGCCGGGACACCATTACTTACAGTTATCAGCATGCTCTACTTGTTGCAAGTTCAAGGCCATTAGACCTGCCAAGGGATCAGCTTTCATCCCTCGTTGAGCTGACCCAGAGTTTTTCCACTCTTTCTTATGTTGGTCCGAAACAGGTTGATAGCTTGCTGTGTATTTCGATTGGGCAGGATCTCCCATTTCTCGAGCCAGATAATATTGCTCTGGCCGAAAGGGCCTTGAATGTGGATGAGCCGCTAGCCATTCTTAAGAGTCTTGTTGCTGGTGATAAGGGCAGTTCTGCCTCCAGTTTGAAGAGTCATCTGCTAAGTTGTTGGAATGGATCGTTTCATGGTGATGGGGCCTGGCAAGTATGTCGAGGTTTTCAGGATCTGCTCGCCTGTCTAGGTGTGCGAGCTGGGGGGCGTCTTGATGCCGGTACCTTTCTGAGGAAAGGGCGAGACAACGACATATGGGCCCAGCAGGCCTATGGGCGAGGCGAGTCCGAAGAGGGCGTCCAACTTTCCGATGAAATAGAGTTTACCGCTGCCACGGTGGATGATGGGCGGCCAAAGACCTTTCAGTTAAAATTGGCCCGCACTGTTGCGCAATATTTCATCGGGCGTTGGCCAGTCGAGCAGCCTGCGCCTGTTTATGGTGAATTGCTGGGAATTCAGATTATGCCTGGCAGTACATGGCACATAGGTCGAATGGACCGAATTATTTCACAGCATGAGGATTTCTATGAGGTGCGAGGTTTATGGCTTTCAATGCGGTCGCGCTTATGCCGAATAAAAGTGCGGAATAAGTTGAGTGAGAGTGCAGAGCGTCATGCCTTGCTAATATCCAACGGAGGTGATTTGCGCCTTCTCTGCCCGCTCCTGTCTCTGATAGGTGGTAGTAAAGTTATGATAACGGAGGGGGAAAAGCAGTATGTGGTGCTGTTAGGTGAGCAGGTCCAGGGAGCTTTTACATTCTCTCTGCTGGGGTAGGTCGCTGAGGGGGCTTCGGAGGAAGCTGCCAGATATGCCGAAGAGGCACTACTTTGAGAGTATCGATGCCACCCAAGTAAATTCCATGATGTTTTAGGCTAGAAAGCGCAAGTGGATTTGGTGTGGATGCTTTCTGCCGGTGGAGTAGGTGAGCTGTAGGCTGGATCGGCACTGATTAGCGCTATTCGCTTTTGCGATTTGCTGGTGCAGGGGACATGATGTTACTTCGGTATGAAGGCAGATATTGACAATTATGATGAGCATGAGCCTGCTATGTAGCATGGCGACGAATGTCCCCTGGATTGGAAGGTTTCGGCTTGATGCTAGATTAGGGTCGGTGCTGACGCGAATCATATCGGCGTCAAGGGTGCCTGTTTCAAAAGAAGACAGCGGGACGGGCGAACAGAAACGCTGAACGCTTCAGATTGTTCTTAGGGTTTTCTATTTGTTTTTGGACTGTTTTGAAGTGGACGGCCTTTTTGTGATCTATAATTGCAGAGAACGAATTAATTGTTATCAACGCCCTACAGGTTATGGGGTGGGGGTGTTTTGTTATGAGAGAGCACGATAGTGGGTCAATTGGTAGGTTGGCAAGCAGTTCGATTCGCCAGAACATTGTGCTCCTGGTCGCAGGTTCTTTGGCTTTGCTGTCGGCTGGAGTGGGTTATTGGGCGCTTGATCGAGTTGTACAGGAACAGCTTGATAAGATGGGTTTCCACTTCACTCGGTTAGTCGGCAATATTCGTGAGCATGAAGTATTTCTAGAATATCTGTCCAGGCAAGATTATGAGCTTTATTATGAGCAAGGGCTAGGAGATATTCCCTTGCGCGCAAATTTCCTGCTGCGTGCAGAGGATGAAAACGTTGAAGTCTATGAAGGCGCAGAATTTTCTTTTTCGACGCCTTTTGCTTTAGTGCGTGAAAAGGGTATTTCGCAGTTCAAGAATGAATCGAGGTCGCTATTGTTAGGGGTTGTGCTGGCAAATATTTATGCCAATTTTTGGAGTGCCACAACCTTCCCACCACCTCGCATATTTTTGCTTGATATGAATAGTGCGGATAGCATCACGGTTCCATCTCTTGGTGCTTTCCTCGGTCGACCATTTTCCCTTGATGCTTATCTACTGCGAATTGATAAGGTTCGTTCGGAACTAATAGACGGAGTTATGCCGAGCAAGGGGGGAGTGCAATGGATACAAGCCCACGATGATAATGGTCTTGCTAGTGGTGAGCTACTGGCTTTTACCTATCTCAGTCTTCCGGATGCGCTTTGGGAGGATGGTGACCATAAGCGCGAAATAGTCGTTGCCTCCCTGTTGGATCTTAATTTGGAGGAGCTTTATGGCTACGAGCCGGCTCTCAGGCAACCGCTATATGATGAGCTTGAGTTGATTTCTCCTTATGGTACGAAACTAATCGGCTCACGCGACACGGCTGAAGATTATGGCGATGGCTTGAACCTGGAGGCTGATGGAATGGTGTTCAAGCTTCGTAGTAGTACTCATGATGGCTGGACCGGGCTTTACCACTTGAGTTATAAAAATTATCTCCATCATGCCAAGTGGCCTTTTCTTGGTGGGCTGCTACTTGTTCTGGTCAGCTTGGTCGGTAGTATTCTTTTTTCTCGCTGGTATGAACGCAAGGTAGTCAGGCCGGCGCGCAACGCGCATCAAGGGATTGTGGAGAGCGTTGCATTCAGTCGCGCCGTGATTCAAATTGCGCCAGTAGCGTTGTGTGTAATACGTCAAGACAATCATCAGGTGGTCATACAGAATGAGTTGGCTGAAACCTGGTTGGGCAGCGCGGAAATAATTCCCCGTATCAGTCATGAGTGGAACGTGGAAGGTGCGGAGGATGAGTCCGTTGTTCAAATAGGTGGACGGTTCCTACATGCTTCCTTCGTGCAGACCCGCTATAAGGGTGACAATGTAATATTGTGCGCCTTCAATGATATTAGTGAACATCAACGAACCCAGCAGGTGCTTACTGATGCCAGGCATTCGGCCGATGCCGCCAGTGAGGCTAAATCAGTATTTCTCGCAACCATAACTCATGAGATCCGGACTCCTCTGTATGGCATGCTAGGCACTCTTGAATTATTGGGTAGAACAGCGCTCAGCAGTCAGCAGCGGGATTATTTGGATACTGTCCTGCATTCATCCTCTATATTATTGCAGCTGATTAGTGATGTCCTGGATGTGTCCAAGATCGAAGCAGGGCAGATGGCCCTGAAAATGCAAGAATTTAACCCGCTAGAATTAACCGAGGATGCAGTTGCTGGCTATTCAGCGGTGGCTAATGATAAGACGTTACAGCTTTATGCTTGTATTGATCCCGACGTGCCGGGCTTGGTATTCGGTGATGCGGTGCGTATCCGGCAAATTATCAACAATCTACTGAATAATGCTCTCAAGTTCACCGATATAGGGCATGTAGTGGTGCGGTTGAAGGTCGCTCACGGCAGGCAGGGCAAGGTTGCGCTGCAATGGCAGGTTACTGATACAGGTATCGGTATGACGCAGGAGCAACAGCGCCAGCTATTCAAGCCTTTCTTTCAGGTATATGGCCAAGAGCGTACGACAGGTGGCGCTGGGCTGGGGTTATCAATCTGTGCGCGGCTAAGTGAGCTAATGGGCGGGACACTGCATGTGGTTAGCGAAACAGGGTTGGGAAGCAGCTTTACCTTTACGTTGTTATTGCCAGTGATTGAGGAAATACAGCCGTTAAGCAGGGAGATTCGCCTGCTTCCAGATAAGGTCTATATACGATCTCGAGTCAAGGAGCTTGCGCAAAATTTTGCAGCCTGGATTGAGCGCTGGGGTGGCTCAGTGCAAATGATTGATGTGCCTCCTGCAGGGGCACCGTCCAATTCGATACTGCTTGATCTTCTTGGAGACAGTGAAAGCGAGCCCCAATGGCCTGGCGTGCGAGTCAGTGCGCAAACCGAACTTTTCCCCAAGTCACAAGAAGTCACTCTCAACAGGCGTGTAAGCTTATACCGCCTGGCAGGAATAGCGAGAGCACTACATCTAGCCCAAGGAGGGGTGCTTGATGTAGTGACGCCTGATCCGTCATATGTATTGCGGTTGTCCAAACTCGGACTGCGCATTCTGGTTGCTGAAGATAATCCAACCAATCAATTGCTGCTCAAGGAGCAACTTGAGGAGCTTGGTTGCCAGGTAGCACTCGCTGGCAACGGCAAGGAAGCACTACAGATCTGGCGACCGGGCTTGTTCGATGTGCTACTTACGGATCTGAACATGGCAGTCATGAGCGGTTATGAGCTGGCCCGAAGACTACGTCAGCATGATGCTGACTTGCCAATTATCTGCCTTACCGCTAATGCTTTGCGAGAGGAAGAAGAGCGTTGTATGGCAGTAGGCATGAACGCTTTGCTCATTAAGCCGGTAAGCTTAAGGACACTGCAAAACGAGTTGGTAAAGGTATGCGGCTGCAACCGGTCAGACTTGGAGATGATAGAAGAGAGCAGTCAAGAAGTATTGGACGATTCTCAACTGTGCGTTTCAGAGAAGATGCGGAAGGTATTTATCTGCACTATGCGACAGGATATACAATGCATACGGGAGGCGCTGGAAGGTAATGACATGTTGACTGTTCATCAGCAAATACATCGTCTGGGCGGTGCGTTGGCAGTTGTGCGGGCAAATAAGCTCAGTAAGACCTGTGAGGAAATAGAAATAAAGTTCTTAACCCAGCCGGATGATTTCAGCATCGCAAGGACGGTTGCAGAATTGTTGGAACGCATCGAGACGATGCTGTCTAGACTTGAAATGTCGAGCGGTGATTCAGATTAAGGGATAGCCTGAAGTAGCTTCAATGCACAGGAGTCTACTCAGCGCAGTGTGCTCTCTCCTAACCTAGTGTTGCCGTCGTCGTCTATCCAGGTGAATTTGATTTTGCTGCTGTTGCTGGGCAGGGACTGAGGCAGTGCTAGCGTAAATTTTGAGAAGGGCAGTAGTGGACCTTCCGTCATGGGGAGGCGACTTTGTTCCGTCTCGATACTGGAGAGAGTGATGATATAAGGCGTGGGATTTTCTATGATAAGTTCATCCCCAATCTTACGGAATGTCACCAGGTTCGCAGGGACGCTGCTGATATCGGGTTTTAGCCCTTTGGGTCGATAAATAACCTTCATTTGGGTGCGTAACGTCACGGTCAGCCGTGACTGTCCTTCGGTGAGTGGCTCGAGAGGTTGTGGTGGAATCTCGTAGAGATTCAACCAATATAGTGATTCACGATCCTTCGGAAGCATCTGTTCGGTATAGAGTAGTCGAAGGCTGCGTTGTTGATTCGGATTCAGCCGGAATATTGGCGGTATCGGTATGATCGGTGCCTGAGCGACTTCTGGCGTAGAATCAATGGCTCCGTCGTCGATCCATGTCTGCACAATGACCGGGTAGGTATTTTGATTTACCAGGGACAACGAAGCCTCACGTTGCCCCTCATGAAATACTACTCGGGTACGCTCGGCAGTGACTCCCGCCAAGCTTTCGTGTGATAGCAGAAGCAGACCAAGCAGCCCCGCGCGTAGATTGCTACTGAACACGTATTATGACTTGTGCGGTAGCTTCTACACGCCCAGGGGTGACCGTGGGCATGCTGCCAATACTAAGCTTCTCCAGGCGCGCTCTGAATATCTCGTGATATTGATCAACCCCATTTGCGCTGCCTATCTTATTGGAGTCGCCATGAATCACCGGGTACCAACCAGTGGCTTCGGCATTAATGCCCAAAGCGGAGTTTTCATTGGCCAGCAAATTCATTTCACTGCCACCACGTAGCAAGCGGATACCCACGCCCTGCGCCATTCCAGACTGGCCGTAGCGATCGGAAACAAGATATGACAGTCCTCCGCTGGCATTGACAAGCCCCAAGTCAGATGCCGCAGCCAATGCCCCGCTCGATACCTTGATGCCCAGCGCCGTGCCATTGGGCGCCACGCTATTGATTGCATTATTCTGACACTTGAACTCCACCTGGAATGGTACCTCACGAGAACCGTTGGCATTGAGCTCATTAATGGAAATCGATGGAAAAACCACGTGTGGCGTCACGTTAGTAACGGCACAGGTAGGATAGCGCTTGAGCGTGATATCGTCATATAGACCAATCGCCCCCGGCCAGTTTGCATACCAACCGCTATAATTACTGTAGTGAGTTTGCCCAACATTAGGGTGGGATATGCCGGGGCCCTTGATGGAAATATATCCGGCAGGCTGCGTATAAGAATATTTTTGCATAGCAACCGCCGCTGAATACGGAAAACCAATGCTTCCTTCCTCCGGCCCGCGGAAAAGCTCTGCCCGTACAGCGCTAAGATTCTTCGCCTTAACCAACTGATAGCCACGTGAATCAATATCCAAGTCGCTCAATTGGCGCTCACGCCAAACGTCAGTGAAGTACTGGCCTGTCTCTACATGGGTCAGCCGTAATAATACGTTGGGCCAGGCGGTGCGATCAGCCGCTTGCAGACCGATAGATGTCCCAGCGGTGTCGCCGCCAGACCACCAACCGCTAAAGAGGTTGTCAGCGTTGGTGGAGAACATTTCAAAGACGGCGTCTCCTGGCTCACATCGGTAAAAAACTCTCTCCGGATCATATCCGGTGCGGTATCCGTATTGGGAGAATTGAACTACGGAGCTGGCAATCAATGTGCCGTCCGGCTGGAAGCTGGCGTCGGTAACGTTGATTACATTAGGTAGTCCGAGAGGGCCATTACAAGTATCACAGGAGCCTTCCCATGCACCGGCAGTCCCTTCGCCAGGACGAATGTAATACAAGTTAGTGGTATTATCGGCAACTCCTATAACCCTATAGCAGGTTGCCCAGACGTCCTGTGTGAATAACAAGGCTGGCAATACCAACGATAGTGATAGTCGCCGCCAAGGAGCGGAAATCATTGCACCTCCTCAACGGGCCCGCAGGTGCCTTTCAGATGTGTCAGCACCTGCCCCTGCTGTTTCTGCTCGCTTTCATCCAGGCTGTAAGATAGCTGACACATATCCTCAGTGCGTTCACCCCATCGTACCCGCAACAGACCTTTTTCGCCCTCTGCGCGGGCGTAGACCTGGCCACCCTGGCCGACCATTCCAATATTCACGCCTTGACCATTAAGTACATCAGCGCCCAGCGGCAGCGGTGACCCATCCGATAGCTGCGCGCGAATCAGCAGGGGGCGCCCGCTCAGTGTCTTGAATTTGACGCGTACGGTGGCACCAGCATAGGGCACGATCTTGCGCTCAGTTTCGACCAGTTCGGCTCGTTCATTGATACCTTTGGGGTCAAGACTGATCGAGTTGTTTCGGTACGGCGAAAGTGAAGGCACCACGGCATAGCCTCTGGCATCCACGCGCGCGCCTTGTCCGCCTTTTACTTCGGCGCCGCTGGCGCCTTTGGCTTCGACTAAAGCAAAAGTGTCGCCGACATAGGGGCCCAAGGTAATGCCGTTGCCATGCAGTACCAGTGCGCCACGCAAACCGCCGTTAATTTGCCGATAGTTTGAACTGTCGGCGTAGCCTGCATTAAAGGTGGCTACGGCGGTCTTTTTCTGCAGGGTGCCGCTCCAGTCGGTACCCTGGCCATCACTATTGCGACCCGCGGAGATGGCGTAGCTCAGGGTACGCTCATTGCCGAGGGTGCCGTTCAAGCCTGTCTGGTAGCTGTCATTGCGAGTATCACCAGAGCTACGTGTTGCCATTGCACTGAGATTTGGCGCATTACTGGAGGAACCCAGCGGCATGGATATACTCAAGGTCAAGGTGTTGGTTCGGCTATCGTTCTGTCTGGTTCTGTAGTCGTACGCCAGTGGTGAGTCGTAGTCGATGTTACTACCCCAAATGGTTTGCTGGCGTGAATAAGAAAGATTGTAGCTAAGCTGGCGCCAGGTATTTGCATAACCAAACTGCAACTGCGTATCACGACTCTTGCCGTCATAGTAGTCACTGGTTGATCCCGACAGGTAGAGGTTGCCATATTTCCCAAGGCTCTGATTGACCAGCAAGGTAAATTGGTTTCTCTGCTTATAGCTGCTGGAATCCCAATTCTCTTTAATGTCGCGAGCGGAGAGTGCATCGCCCAGGTCACGATAACCCTCCGTGGAATAGCGATACCCCGCCAGAGTCAGAGTGGTTTGAGTGGGCTGGAAAGTACGACTGTAGTTTAGGCCGATACGCCAGCCTTGCTTGCGTTGATCATTCTCCACCGTAGCGCTGGAGAAGGTGGTGTTCATGCCGAAGGCCCCATAAGGTGTGGCCAGCACTCCGCCGCCTAGTACAGCCAGGTAGTCCTCGGCAAGACGGGTGCCGAAGTTGGCGGTGAGGCTGTTAGAAAGGCCGCGCTGATAGGTGAAATCGCTAAATAGGTCATTGCCATCGCCGTATTGGCGAGCCTGGCCGAGCGTAAGGCTGTAACGCGACAGACCTGGACGCATCGATTCAGGTACTGCGGAGAATGGTACGGAAAAGTGAGAGGTGCTGCCGTCCGTCTCAACTACCTGAACATCAAGATCGCCATCATAGGCGGTGCCGTACAGATCATCGATTACGAAGGGGCCGGGAGCGACGGTGACCTCATGGATTTTCCGACCATTCTGGCTAATTACTACACGCGCATTGGTGTTCGCTATGCCCCGCACCTGTGGCGCATATTGGCGCTGAGAGTTCGGCAGCATACGGTCGTCAGTGGCCAGGCGTGCTCCGCGATAACCCATGCTGCCAAAGAGACCGCCCTCAGTGAAGCTGTCGCCTAGTGTCAGTTCGCTGCGTAAGCCTGGAATTGCACGCTGCGCGTAAGTTCTGATGCTATTCCAGTTTCTGCGAGAATTTCCGTCAAAGCGGGAGTGCGTATAGTTGGATTGGTGGCGCAGGCGCCATAGACCAAGATTGATGCCGCTGTTAAGACCCAGGTAGCCATAGTCCGAATGCTCCGTACCTTCACCGTCGAAAGTCGATCGGTAGAGATTCGCATCGTAGTTGACGAAGGCCATTGTGCTGCCTGCGTCCCATTCGCTTGGGCTGATATAGCCGCGAGGTTTGATGTCAAGCAACGCCTGGGGTACGGAAAGATCCAAGCGCAGACGTGCAATATCAAAGCTAAAAACAGCGTCGGGTAGGCGGGCGCTTAGCTTCAGGCAATTTCGTTCGTCATCGCCCGCGTGTTCGGCAATGGAAGCAGGGCGTGCGTTCAAGTTCTGACGCAGAAAATACTCGCTGAAACAGGGTTCTACGCTGTTGCCGTAGGCGCGAAATTCAACTTCGCTACGGCTGACATGATGACCATTTAGATAAACATCAACATGGTATTTGCCAGGCTCAACCAGATTTGCATTATTGAATCGCTCCAGACTTCCGCCGACCAAACCGGACCCCATCAGCAGGCTATCATCAAAGCGATAATCACTTTCGCCGTTAGCTATTGCTGTTGCGCTTAGAGCAAGACCGCCCAGGAAGAGGCGAAGAAAAAGTGGCCGTGACTCAGTGCGAAAAATCATGGCGAATATCCACTCTTGCGCCATAGTCGTTGATCAACTGTGCGCGCAGTTGAGGCTTGCCAGTTGGCAATGGTTTAGCGAAGCCGCTCGAGCGCCATTCGACCGTACTCAAAGGCGGTACCATGTCGGCCTTCAGTTGCCATTTATGCTTGCCAATGTTGAGTGTCGCGCCGCCGAAAGATGCGTGGTAGCCAGTAGGATTTTCAACTGTCACATGCCAACCATTGCCAGACCGTATCAAGCCGAACCGTAGCTTCTCTGGTAAAACATCAGGACTGCCACTGATCGTGGTCGGGCGATAAAATAACTTTAGCCGATTGCGTAGCATCAGCAGCATTTGGTTCTGGTCGCCCTTCGCAATATTGCGCGGCGGAATTTGCAATACATTCAAATAAAAGAGTGACTCTCGGTCCTGTGGCAGGTCGGAGCCAGTAAAGATAACTCGTAAAGATTGACCGCTGCCGGGAGAAATGCGCGATACCGTTGGGTTTATTATGAATGGGGCATCGGCGGTTTCTGGCATGGAATCTGGGTTGTTAATGTCAACCCATGCCTGGACTATATTGGGGAAGTTGTCCTGGTTGGTTAGCTGAACAGTTACCTCTTTTGCATCGCTGGGGTATATAATTCGTGTGCCTGTGATCACAACGCTGGCTTTCGAGAGTGGAATCATAATAAATATCGATAGAAAGAATAATATCGAGCTTCTTATGATTGGGCTCCACACTAGATGATCGTCTGTTTTATTCATTTCTGTTTTTCTGATCATTTGCACACTAAGGATGCTGGATGCTGACGCGAGACTGAAACACAAAGAGCGCGCCAGCCAAAAAGACTGGTGCGCTCCCTATAGCGTATTACTCATAACGCAAAGTATAGGTTACCGATCCAAGCACAGGGCCTGGGGTGACAGTGGCAGCCTCAGCAACGTACTGCACTGCATAGTCGTAGGTAGCACTGGTTTCGCCAGTAGCAAGAACGATATCGCCTGCCGCTACGGCCGCTCCGCCGGCAAGATTCACGGCCGTCCCGCTGGGTTGGTCAAGCAGCTGTAGCGCAACTCCCGTCGCGCCGCTCGCAGCGGTATTGGTGAGATTGCCCGCGGAGGTGGCATTGACTGCTTGGAATAGGGTGGTGAAATGTTCATCAGCGTTGGTTGGCGCGGTGCAACCAGTTAAGGATACGGTGAACGATGTTTCGCCAGCGACAGAGCCGACGCCGCTGAGCGCGGTGGTTGGAACGCTGTCCAGAATTACGACCGGGTCCGTATTTCCATCAATCACTGCGGAGCAGGTCTGATCCGTTACTTCTCCACTGAAGTTGATCGTGTTGGCGGCCAATGTCACTGTCGGCATGGCAAAGAAGGCCATGGCGGAAAAAGCGATTGCGCGAGTTTTCATATCATTTACACCGTTACAGGTTTGAATCGGAGAGATGCTCGAGATTCCAGTGTAGTTGCCTTTCCCTGGGAATGAGTTGAGACGATTCTTAAAGGGCAGGGTGGCCCAGTTAGGGCGCGATGACTGCTTTGGGTCTCACGGAGGCCCTATTTTTTGAGCGGCAGGGGGCGCCATGCCAAAGTTGGCTAAGTTCTCTGGGTCGTGAGCACGCGTGCATATATCCCTATGAGGCTCGCGAGTCATACGGCTCCTGGTGGTGGCTGTTGATGTGGTATCGAGCAAGAGCGGGGGCGGTTCCTGGTCTTGAGAGGCCGGGAGCCGCTCCTGTTGGGCCGGTGCTGTTTGTAGGCGGCGGTGAACTCCAGTGAAAGCGGGAGCTCGGTATCCAATGATCAGCAGGCCAGGGGTGGGAGGGGTTTATGGGCGCTGACAATAGGTGCGGCATCAGGTCAGGTCGGCCTCTGATGCGAGGGTGAGGTGCTGGCATCGACTGAAGGCGGAGCTTTGAGTGCTTGTGTTCTGGCTGAAAACTTGATTTGGAACAAGTCTGACGGGAAGGGTCGTGCGCACAATTACTTTGTGTTGATTGTGTGTGGGCTGCCCATGGGAAAAATTAAGGTGTTGATCGCAGATGATCATTCTATCGTGCGGCTTGGTGTGCGCGAGCTGATAGAGCGTGATGATTGTTTTGAGGTGGTTGGGGAGGCGCAGAACCCTACCGAGTTGGTGAGTTTAAGCTTGCAATTGAAGCCGGATGTCGTGGTTACCGACTACCATATGCCTGGTGATCAGACTTATGGTGATGGAATCAAGTTGATTGATTATATGGTGCGTAGTCATCCTGGCATGCAAATTTTGGTCCTTACTATGGTCTCAAATCCATTGCTGTTATTTCGCATGTATGAGCTCGGGGTGTCGGGAGTGATTCAGAAGAATAATAATTTCGGCGAGATAATGGTGGCGCTTAAAAGGATATCTAACAATCAGGAGTACAGGTCATGCGCCTTTATGCGAGTGAAAGACAGTGTGATTGTGGATAAGTCCAGTATTATAAGTAGGATGGCCAGTCTTTCAGTAAAAGAGCATGAGGTGATACGCCACTTTATTTCCGGTAGGTGCGTGCGTGATATTGCCATTCTTCTCAATCGAAGCGTGAAAACCATAAGTGCACAAAAGATTTCTGCCATGCGAAAACTTGGGGTAAATACCGATCAAGCGCTAATGGCTTTCTGTATTGAGGAGGATGGATTGTTTTTTCATTGACTATTTTTCTGGGCGGCGGCTTTGTCAAGGTGGTTAATCAAGTACTCGATCTGTGCATTGAAAATAAAAAGCAAGGTGTCGCCATTGGGGCGTTGAGATTTTCGTATAAAGGTCCAGCGTAAAGATGGATCTCTGTGATCAAGGGCCGTGATCTGCGCCTCTATCTTGTCTTGTAGCTGTGTAATACGCATGCCATTGTCTTCTTGGGTGGCGCCCAATAGTTTGTTGTTTGCCTGGCGGGCTTCCAGTAATGCAAGCTGGCGCAAATCGTCGGTCAATGTTGACGTTTCTTCTTCTAGCCTGTCTTCAATGATAAAGCTGTCGAATAGCCCGATAACCTCCAGGAGTTTGGCGACGGAGCTCTCCAGGTCTTCTCTGGAGTGCAGATATGCTTCTTGTACCCGCTTTAGCTCCTGCAAATAAAGCAGCCGCATGTCCTCTAGTGCGCTGGCATTTTTCTGCGCTTTTAGCCTCTGCTTGAAGGCGGTATCCAATTCATTCAGTCGCACCATGAAGCGCTCATCGCCAGTGGCGCTATAGAGCAGGAGGTAGCGCTCAATATCCCATAAGTATGTATCTATGCTGGTTGTATTGGCTGCTTGTACCAGTGTGCTGGCCAGAATTAAACCAGCGAGGAAAGGGGAGATCAGGCGCATGGTGTTTCTCTGTGTTCAGGTGTGGCCCATTCTCGACTCTGGATCGGCGCGGGGGAGTAGGAATGTTCTGATTTTGTCTGAAGGCCTGAAGTGGTCCACGTAATTGATCCAGCGAAGACGGCTGTAGCCACCACACTGGCTTCTAGCCTATTTCCCCAGCTTTCTCAGCTCATCGGATTCGACGATCCGGACACCATCGTTGTCTTCCAGGGCCAGGCGCCAGAGTGCGCGGGCCAGGGTGCAGGCGGCGATGCCGCGGTACTTGCCCGGCAGCAGTTGGGACAGCGGCGCGGTCATGCGCTCCAGCGGGCGGATTACCATGCGCGGGCCGAGCAGTTGCGAGGGTCGGGCGATTGTCAGTTGTGGCCAGTCCTGCGCTTGCAGCGCCTCCTCCATCTCGCCCTTGGTTCGGCAATAGAACAGGTTGCTCTGCGGGTTGGCCCCCAGTGAGCTGATCACCAGCAGGTGACGGGCGCCGAGTTCACGGGCGCGCTCGGCGAAGGCCAGTACCAGGTCGTGGTCGATGGTGCGAAAGGCTTCCTGGCTGCCGGCTTCCTTGAGCGTGGAGCCCAGGCAGCAGAAGGCGGTGTCGATTTCGCCACTCAACTGCGGCAACAGCGTCCGCAATGGCCCGATGGGATTGTCCAGTCTGGGGTGTTCGGCCAGCGGCTTGCGTGTCGGCGCCAGCACATACTCCACGGTGGGTTCGTTGAGCAGCCGATCGAGCAGATGCTCGCCGGTCAGTCCGGTGGCGCCGGCAAGCAGAATACGTTGTGGCGTCAGGTACATGGCCTTGCTCCCTGTGTCGGTCAATCGGCGGGTGCCGGCTGTGCCCCGTACAGGGCGTGCCAGTGCTCGACCACCTGTTGCGGGGCCCAGATTTGCGGCTCCGATGCTTGATAGTGGTCGGCCTGTTCGCGCTCGGCAACCTTCGCTTGCGCCAGCGTGAAGGCCTGCACGATATCTGTTGTTTCCTGCAGCGCTTCGGCAAACAGCGCCCGACCGAAATAAGTGAAGTCGTTCTGCTCCGAACAGCCGAAAGACACCCGATCGGCTCGCGCGGCCGTAATGATCAGAGTCCGGGGGGTCTTCATCGGTTCGATGAAGCCGCCCGAGTAGCAGGCGGAGATGACGATCACCATGTTGCGTTCGGCCAGTGGCGCGAGCAGTTGTGCCAATTCGCGGGCGGGTAGGTCCTCCAGCTCCAGGCGTGGCTGCTGCAGGGCAAGGTTGTGATCGGCCGAGCCGTGGCTGGTGAAGTACATGAACAGCAGGTCTTCCGGGCCGGTGCGTTCGGCCAGTGCCTGGATGGCCTGGACCAGGTTTTCGCGGGTGGCCATTGGCCGGTCGGTGAAGTGGTCGCGATGGTTGACCAGGCTGATCTGGCCATGGGCGGAAAAGCGCTCGGCCAGCAGCCGTGTGACGTAGTCGGCCTCGCGGAGGAACACGCTCTGCTCGCCGTCACCGGCAAAGGTCAGGCTGTACAGCTCGGTGGCCGCGGTCGAAGCGGGCAGGGCGGCAATGGCTCGTTCGAGCAGTGTGCCTTGTTGCAGCAGGGCGATTTCCAGCGGGTCCGGCAGTGACTGGCCATTTTCGTCGTGGGTGCGTCGACCCTGACGCCAGATGCCACGCTGCAGGGTGCCGTCGCCCAGGGTCAGCTCCCCCTGCCCATCGAAACGCCCCTGTCGGAACCGGCCCGCATAGCGGCGACCATCGGCCAGGTCCAGGCTGCCCTGGCCGTGATAGCGCCAGTCCTGGAAGCGGCCGCGGTAATGGCTGCCGTCGTTGCCGATGTACTGGCCTTCGCCGTTCAGCTCGCCCTCATCGAAGCTTCCGATCCAGGCATCGCCTTCGGCATCCTCGTAGCGGCCTTTTCCATGAAACAGATCGCCCTGGAACAGACCGCTGTAGCGTGTGCCATCGTGCCCGGCGAACGTACCCTGGCCTTCGAGCAGACCGCTCTCGAAGTGGCCGCTGTAGTGTCCCTCGGCGTCGCTACGGGTGCCTTCGCCTTGCGGCAGACCTTTGACGAACAGGCCGTGGTGGACGACGCCTTCTTCCTGTCGCAGGGTGCCGCTACCGTGATAGAGGCCGTCGCGAAAGGCGCCCTGGTAGCTCATGCCCTGCTGGCGGTAACTGCCTTGGCCATTGAGACTGCCCTGGCGGAACTCCCCTTCGAAACTGCCGCCATCGGCGAAGCTGAAACGCCCCTGGCCGTGGAACAGACCGTTGCTGAATTCGCCTTCGTAGCGGTCGCCGGTGGGGCCCAGCCAGAGACCCTGGCCGTGCCACTGGCCGTCCTTGAATGCACCCTGGTAGCTGGCGCCGTTGGGGTAGTCCAGCCGACCCTGGCCCTGCAACAGCCCATCGACGATGACGCCGCGATAACGCCCGCCGTCGGGCAGCACAGCATCGGGTGGCGTCAGCGGTTCGCCTTCACCGCAGGCGGTGAGCAGGTAGGCGAGAAAAAGGAGGTAAAGCAGGCGCATGCGGTCGTCCGGTGGGCGGGATGACTGCAGTATGCCGTAACCGAGGGGCACGATACCTCAGAGATAGCAGAGCGCCAGTGTCTCGGCGACGTAGGCGGGTTTCTCCGTCCTTTCTATTTCCATTACGGCGCGCGCCTTGAGCAGCCACTGCCCGGGGTTCTTCTCGTAGGCGTCGAGCAGGGTCATGGCCAGGCGTACGCGGGAGCCAACCCGGACCGGCTGGATGAAACGCAGGCTATCCAGGCCATAGTTGACGCCCATCCGCGTGCCCTGCGGAACCACCAGAAGGTCGCCCATCAGCATGGGCAGCAGCGACAGCGAGAGGAAGCCGTGGGCGATGGTGCCGCCGAAAGGCGTTTGCGCGGCTTTGTCCGGGTCGACATGGATGAACTGGTGGTCACCGGTACAATCAGCGAACTGGTCGACGCGCTGCTGATCGACGGTCAGCCACTCGGAGTGGCCCAGTTTCTTACCGATGTAGTCCTTGAGTTCTGCTGCGGGTACCTGGGGCATAGATCGCTCGGAATGTTGTGACTGGGAATTGTTAGATCAGCATGCGATCACTGATTCGGCCAAGAAGCATCGCTGGCGCGAATGATGGGCCATAGTTGTGGGCGGCGGGCTGCGCGCCTCTGTCTGTGCATCACGCCATCGTTCCTGTGTTTCCGGTGGCCGGTCCGTATAATCGCGCCCCTTTTGGGAGGCTTCCATGCTGCTACGCGGCCTGACCTGGCTGTGTTGTTCCAACTGCTCGGCGTGGTGCCTTCGCCGCGCTGACGATGAGTCTGATGGGTGTGTTGACCGCAGTGTTGCTACCGCTGGCGGTGTCTCTTTGGTTGTGAAGGAGCCTGCATGAGATTGCCCCTGTTCCCGCTCGATACCGTGCTGTTTCCCGGCTGCATCCTGGATCTGCAACTGTTCGAGGCGCGCTACCTGGATATGATCAGTCGCTGCCTCAAGGCCGGTCACGGTTTCGGCGTGGTGCGCATCCTGCAAGGGCTGGAGGTCGGGCCGGCGGCGACCGCCTTTGCCGGCATAGGCTGCGAGGCGGTGATCCGTGACTGGCAGCAGCAACCTAATGGTCTGCTCGGTATTCGGGTGGAAGGGCAGCGGCGTTTCGACATCGAGCGTACCGAGGTGCAGGCGGACCAACTGATCATGGCAGAGGTTCGCTGGCGCCCCGAGCCGGACGATGCGTTGCTGGACGACAGCCATGCCGACTTGGTGGTGCTGCTCGAAGCGCTCCGGCAGCATCCCATGGTGCGGTCGCTGGGAATGAACGATGCAGTCGGCGGACGCTGCGCATTGGCAGACCAACTGGCCTACCTGCTGCCCTTCCGGCCGGAGCACAAGGTCGAGTTGTTACAGCTGGAGGATGTCGATCTGCGGCTGCAGCGGATTCAAGCCCTGCTGGAGCGGTTGCAGGGCGATTAAGTCAATGAAAAGCGCGAAGCCTCCAGCCTCAAGGCTGGTACCGATACAGCCCCATCGCGCCGGGCAGCGCCCACACCGTGAAGGCGCCCAGCAATCCCAAGCAGGCGGGCAGGATGAGCCACCAGGCCCGCGCCGGCAGCACCGGCATCGGCGTGCGCCATTGCACCAGTGTCAGGCTTGCTGCGCAGACCGAAGCCGCCAGCATTGCGCCGGCGATCACGTCGCTCGGCCAGTGCACACCCAGGTAGACCCGTGACAGGGCAACCGCCGTAGCCGGCAGGCACGCCAGCAAGAGCCAGGTCAGGCGCATGCGCGGTGGCTGTTCGCGTCCGGCCAGTATCCCCAGCGTCAGGAAGAAAGCGAAGGCTGCCGAACTGTGGCCGCTGGGGAAGCTGAAGCTGCTCAACGGTTCGAGCAGTACGTCGGGACGGCTTCGCGCGAACAGCACTTTCAGGATGCCATTGGCCAGTGCCGTACCCAGCAGAGTGAGGATGGCGAACAACGCGGCTTTCCACTGGCGCAGCAGAAGAAGCAACAGGCTCAGCAGGACCCCGGTCCAGAGCTGGGTATTGAAGTCGCCGATGCGGGTGATGATCACCATCAAACGGTCGAAGGGCTGGCTGCGCTCCTGTTGGATAACGGCCAGCAGTCCTTCATCGAACTCGATCAGGTATGGCCAGCCGAAGAACAGACCGATCAGTAGCGCAAGACAAAGTCCCGTCGCCAGCGGTGTGACCCAGCGTAGCTGGCGCAGACTGCCATGGACGATGAGGCCGATGGTTCCGAGCAACGCCGCCAGAACGATGGCCGCCTCGCCCCAGAAACCCTCTGGCAGAGGCAGGCGCACGGCCGCGCCGGTCGTCCAGCCGGGCAGCAGGTAGGCCATGGCCCAGCCGGCTGCGGCGATCAGGCTGACCAGCAGGAAGCGACCGAAGGGCATGTCGAGCATGCCCGCCGTCATCGGCAGCATGGGTCGCAACGGACCGATGAAGCGGCCCACCAGCAGGCTGGCGACCCCATAGCGGTTGACGTACGCCTCCGCACTGGCCAGCCACTCGGGATGGTTGCGCAACCCGCGCAGGCTGCGGATGTTCTGGTGATAGCGGCGCCCCAGCGCGTAGGACAGCAAGTCGCCGATCAGGCCACCGATGAACCCCAGTAGCAGGGTTTCACCCAGGCCGAGTACGCCGCTGCCCGCCAGCATCGCCAGGGTGAATAGGAGAACGGTGCCCGGTACCAGCAGACCCACCACCGCCAGGCATTCGACGCAGGCGGCGATCAGCAGGATCACGCCCAGCCACTGGGGATGCTGGGTGAGCCAGTCGATCAGGAGTTGGTACCACTGGCCCATGCCGCGTTCCTTGGTTGATTGCCGGTTCGACATTATGAGCGCTCGCCGGTTTCCGGTGAATCGCGCGTGCGCGTCACGACACTTCTCGGCACCTGCCGTTGCCATTCGCCCAGGGCCGCTGTGCGAGAGAGACCAAGCTGGCTATAATCTGTCGCTTTCCCTTCCGTCAGGGCAGAAGACCATGACCGAGTCCGTGCACGACTATATGACCCGCCTGGGCCGCGCCGCGCGCGAGGCTTCGCGGGTGCTCGTTCGCGCCAGCACGGCGCAGAAGAATCGCGCCCTGCAGGCCGCGGCAGGCGCGCTGGATGCGGCCCGCGCTGAACTGAGCGCCGCCAACGAACAGGATCTGGCTTCGGGACGCAGCAATGGACTGGACGAGGCCATGCTCGACCGCTTGGCGCTGACCCCCGCGCGCATCGACGACATGATCGAAGGGCTGCGCCAGGTCGCCACGCTGCCGGACCCCATCGGCGAAATCCGCGACATGCGCTACCTGCCGTCTGGCATCCAGGTCGGCAAGATGCGCGTGCCGCTGGGCGTGGTCGGCATCATCTACGAGTCGCGTCCCAACGTGACCATCGACGCCGCCAGCCTGTGCCTGAAGTCGGGCAACGCCACCATCCTGCGTGGCGGTTCGGAAGCTATTCACTCCAACCAGGCGATTGCCCGCTGCATCCAGCTGGGCCTGGCCGAGGCCGGCTTGCCGGCCGCTGCGGTGCAGGTGGTGGAGACCACCGATCGCGCCGCTGTAGGCGCGCTGATCACCATGCCCGAGTTCGTCGACGTGATAGTGCCGCGCGGCGGCAAGGGGCTGATCGAGCGCATTAGCCGCGAGGCGCGCGTGCCGGTGATCAAGCATCTGGACGGCATCTGCCACGTTTACATCGATGTTGCCGCGGATATCGACAAGGCCGTGCGCATCGCCGACAACGCCAAGACCCAGCGCTACGCGCCGTGCAACACCATGGAGACGCTGCTGGTGCATGCCGATATCGCCGGCAAGGTGCTACCGCCGCTGGCGGCGATCTATCGCGAGAAGGGCGTTGAGCTGCGCGGCTGCGCACAGACCTGCGAGCTGCTCGGCAGCGACGTACAGGCGGCCAGCGAGGAAGACTGGGGCACCGAATACAACGCGCCGATCCTGTCGATCCGGATCGTCGAATCGCTGGATGCCGCCATCGAGCACATCAATCGCTACGGCTCGCAACACACCGATGCCATCGTCACCGAGAACTTCACCGACGCGCGACGCTTCCTCACCGAAGTGGATTCCAGCTCGGTGATGATCAACGCCTCGACACGCTTCGCCGACGGTTTCGAATATGGCCTGGGCGCCGAGATCGGCATTTCCACGGACAAGCTGCACGCCCGCGGCCCGGTAGGCCTGGAAGGGCTGACCAGCGAGAAGTACGTGGTCTTCGGCGACGGTCACGTCCGCACTTGATGACAAGACGCAGCGGCGCCCGACGCATCGGCATCCTCGGCGGCACCTTCGATCCGGTGCACATCGGGCATCTGCGCGGCGCGCTGGAAGTCGCCGAGATGCTTGCGCTGGACGAGCTGCGCCTGGTGCCCAACGCGCGTCCGCCCCATCGTGATACCCCGCACAGCTCATCGCTGGATCGCCTGGCCATGGTACGTCTGGCCGTACAGGACGTGCCGCAGTTGACGGTCGATGCCCGCGAGCTGGAGCGCGATCGGCCTTCCTACACCATCGATACGCTCGAATCGTTGCGAGCCGAGCTGGCGGCGGACGACCAGCTGTTCCTGCTGATGGGCTGGGATGCCTTCTGCGGGTTGCCCGGCTGGCATCGCTGGGAGGAGTTGCTCGAGCATTGCCATATTCTCGTGTTGCAGCGGCCGGATGCCGGCAGCGAGGCGCCGGAAGCGCTGCGCGACGTGCTGGCCGCGCGTAGCGTGGCCGACCCGCAGGCACTGGAGGGCTGCTGCGGCCAGATCAGTTTCGTCTGGCAGGCGCCTCTCGGGGTGTCGGCGACACGAATTCGTCAATCCCTTGCCAGTGGCAGATCGGTCCGTTTCCTGGTGCCCGATGCCGTACTGGCTTATATCAACGCGCACGGGCTGTACCGGGCGTCGAACTGAGGTTGTTTTCCCGTTATGCAAAATGAAGCTTTGGTCCAGTTG
This sequence comes from Pseudomonas sp., assembly GCA_047973445.1. Classification (GTDB taxonomy): domain Bacteria; phylum Pseudomonadota; class Gammaproteobacteria; order Pseudomonadales; family Pseudomonadaceae; genus Stutzerimonas. The sequence goes on along the minus strand of JBKEBY010000092.1, from coordinate 24,075 downwards.
GTCGTTCATGCCCTGGAAGATCTCAAAGGCACAGACATCCTGCCCATCGATGTCCGTGGCAAAACCAGCGTCACCGATTTCATGGTGATTGCCAGCGGTACCTCCAGCCGGCATGTGAAGGCGCTGGCCGACAACGTACTGGAAAAGGTCAAGGAGCAGGGCGTTCGCCCGCTGGGCAGCGAGGGGCTGGACAGCGGTGAGTGGGCCTTGCTCGACCTGGGCGATGTGGTGGTGCATGTGATGCAGGTGCCGACGCGTCAGTTCTATGATCTGGAACGCCTCTGGCAGGGTGCCGAGCAGAGCCGCGCGCAGCACGCTGCCGATCAGGAATAGGATGCGGGCGTGCGAATCAAGTTGATCGCCGTCGGTTCGAAGATGCCGCGCTGGGTGGAAGATGGCTGGCAGGAATATGCCAAGCGCCTGCCGCCCGAACTGCCGCTGGAACTGGTGGAAATACCGCTCGGCACCCGCGGCAAGAACGCCGATGTGGCGCGGTTGATTCGCCAGGAGGGCGAGGCCATGCTGGCGAAGGTGCAGCAGGGCGAGCGTATCGTCACCCTGGAAGTCACAGGCCGGCCCTGGAGCACCGAGCAGTTGGCGAGCGAGCTGGAGCGCTGGCGGCTGGAGGCGCGCAACGTGAACCTGATGGTCGGTGGCCCCGAGGGGCTGGCGCCGGAAGTATGCGCACGCAGCGAGCAGCGTTGGTCGTTGTCGCCACTGACGCTGCCGCATCCGCTGGTGCGCATCCTCGTCGGGGAGCAGATTTATCGAGCCTGGACGCTGCTGTCCGGCCATCCCTACCATAAGTGAATCACCACAAGCCAACACGATGTCGCAGCCGATCACCCTCAAGGACCACGAAAAGGATGCCCGCCTGGTTCGCCGGCGCGTGTTGGTTGGTATCGTCTTCGTCCTGCTGTTGATCGGTGTGTTGATCGCGCGGATGTATCACCTGCAGGTGGTGCAGTACGAGCATCACTCCACTCTGTCGGAGAACAATCGCGTCCACGTGCAGCCGATTCCGCCCAATCGAGGACTGATTTTCGACCGTGCCGGCAAGATCATCGCTGAGAATCGCCCCAGCTTCAGTCTGACGGTGACCCGCGAGCGTGCCGGCGACTGGCGGCAGGTGCTCGATGGGGTGGTCGAAGTGCTGGCGTTGTCCGCCGAAGAGCGCGAGCTGTTCGAAAAACGCGTGCTGCAGGGGCGCCGCCCGTTCGAGCCGGTGCCGATCATGTATGAGCTGTCCGAGGAGCAGATCGCCCGCATCGCCGTCAATCAGTTTCGCCTGCCGGGGGTCGAAGTAGCGGCGCAGTTGGTCCGCCATTATCCGCAGGGTGCGCATTTCGCGCATTCGGTGGGTTATGTTGGGCGCATCAACGAGGCGGAGCTGAAGAAGGTCGATCCGGTCAACTACAGCGGCACGCACCACATCGGCAAGACCGGCGTGGAGAAGTTCTATGAAGATCAACTGCATGGCCAGGTGGGCTACGAAGAGGTCGAAACCAATGCCCGCGGTCGCGTGTTGCGGGTGCTCAAGCGGACCGATCCGATACCGGGCAAGGATCTCACCCTGACCCTCGACCTGGACCTGCAGGAAGCCGCCGAGGAGGCGCTGGCGGGGCGCCGAGGCGCCATTGTTGCGTTGCAGCCGGCCACCGGCGAGGTGCTGGCGATGGTGAGCCAGCCGAGCTTTGACCCCAACCTGTTCGTGACCGGCATCAGTTTCAAGGACTACGGCGAGCTGCGCGACTCTATCGATCGGCCGCTGTTCAACCGGGTGTTGCGCGGGCTCTATCCGCCCGGTTCGACCATCAAGCCAATGATGGCCGTCGCCGGTCTCGATGCGGGGGTGATCACGCCGAAAACCAAGGTGTTCGATCCGGGCTACTTCCAGTTGCCCAACGTCAAGCACAAGTACCGCAACTGGAACCGCGGCGGCGATGGCTCGGTGGATCTCGAGTTGGCGATCGCGCGTTCCAACGACACCTATTTCTACGACATGGCGCACAAGCTGGGTGTCGATCGCATGCATGACTACATGACGCGCTTCGGTATCGGTCGGCGCGTCTCGCTGGACATGTTCGAAGAGGCGGCAGGCCTGATGCCGTCGCGGGAGTGGAAACGTGCGCGTTATCGGCAGGCCTGGTTTCCCGGCGAAACAGTGATCCTCGGCATCGGCCAGGGCTACATGCAGGCCACGCCGCTGCAACTGGCGCAGGCCACGGCCCTGATGGCGACCCGCGGCAAGTGGGTCCGGCCGCACCTGGCCCGGCGTATCGAAGGTGAACTGCCGGTTGATCCCGAACCGCTGCCGGACATCGAATTGCAGGACCCGCTCTACTGGGACTACGCCATCAATGGCATGGAGCAGGTGATGCACGGCAGGCGCGGCACGGCGCGCAAGGTTGGCAACGCGGCGCTCTATCGGATTGCCGGAAAAAGCGGCACAGCACAAGTCGTTGCGATTCGGCAAGGCGAGCGCTACGACAGCGAAGCTCTGGCCGAGCGTCATCGGGACCATGCCTTGTTCGTTGCCTTTGCACCGGTGGAGAACCCGCAGATCGCGATTGCGGTGATGGTCGAGAATGGCGAGTCCGGCTCAGGCGTCGCCGCTCCGGTGGCCAAGCAGGTGATGGATGCCTGGCTGCTCGATGAAAGTGGCCAGCTCAAGGCCGAATATGCGCCAGTGCAGGTCGCGGGAGAGCAACAGCCATGAGCGCGAACTTCGACCGGACCCTGTCAAGCCAGGATGTGCTGCGGCGTCGTGCCAGCCTGTTGCAGCGGCTGCACATCGATGGCCTGCTGATGCTCCTGCTGATGGTGCTGGCCGCTGGCAGCCTGTTCATCCTCTACTCGGCCAGCGGCAAGAACTGGGACATGCTCATCAAGCAGAGCACGTCCTTCGGCATCGGCCTGTGCGGCATGCTGGTCATCGCCCAGTTGGAGCCGCGCTTCATGGCGCGCTGGGTGCCCCTGGCCTACTTGGGCGTGGTAGGGCTGCTGATAGTGGTGGAATTCATGGGGCATACGGCGATGGGCGCCACACGCTGGATCAACATCGCCGGCGTCATCCGCTTCCAGCCGTCCGAATTCATGAAGATCATCATGCCCATGACGATCGCCTGGTACCTGTCCGCGCGGGTGCTGCCGCCGGGCCTCAAACACACCCTGATCAGCCTGGCACTGATCGTCGTGCCCTTCGTGCTGATCCTCAAGCAACCCGATCTGGGTACTGCGTTGCTGGTCATGGCCTCCGGCGCCTTCGTGCTGTTCATCGCCGGGCTGCGCTGGCGCTGGATTCTCGGCGCGCTGGCAGCGCTGGTGCCGGTTGCCGTGGCGATGTGGTATTTCGTACTGCATACCTACCAGAAGCAGCGTGTGCTGACTTTCCTCGACCCGGAAAGCGATCCCCTGGGTACCGGCTGGAACATCATCCAGTCCAAGGCGGCGATCGGTTCGGGCGGAGTGTTCGGCAAGGGCTGGCTGCTGGGTACGCAATCGCACCTGGATTTTTTGCCGGAAAGCCATACGGACTTTATCATTGCCGTGCTGGCCGAAGAGTTCGGGTTGGTTGGCGTCTGTCTGCTGTTGCTGGTGTATCTGTTGCTGATCGCTCGTGGTCTGGTGATCACGGTGCAGGCGCAGACCTTGTTTGGCAAGTTGCTGGCCGGTGCGCTGACCATGACGTTTTTTGTTTATGTCTTCGTCAATATCGGTATGGTCAGCGGGCTTTTGCCGGTCGTTGGAGTGCCTTTGCCCTTCATCAGCTACGGCGGAACTTCATTGGTGACCCTGCTGTCAGGGTTCGGGGTTTTGATGTCGATCCACACCCATCGCAAGTGGATCGCACAGGTTTGATAAGAGTGGATTCCTTGATTCGATTACGGCTTGGCTGGTTGACGCGCGCGCTCTGCGGAGCGGGCTTTATCGGGGCCCTCGCGAGTGGCCAGGCGGTATTTGCAGCGGACTACGAAGGCGAGAAAATCGCCGAGTTCGTCGAGGAGATGAAGCGCGACTATGGCTTTGCCGGCGAACAGGTGGTCGAGCTGCTGAAGCAGGCAGAACGCAAGCAGGTGATCCTGGATGCCATCTCGCGACCCGCTGAGCGAGTCAAGCCCTGGAAAGAGTACCGTCCGATCTTCATTACAGATTCGCGCATCGCCCAAGGCGTGGATTTCTGGCGGCAGAACGAGGCAGCACTGTCGCGTGCCGAGGCCGAGTACGGCGTCCCGGCCGAGGTGATCGTGGCGATCATCGGTGTGGAGACCTTCTATGGCCGCAACACCGGCAACTACCGCGTTATCGATGCGCTGGCTACGTTGGGCTTTGATTATCCGCCTCGGCAGCCGTTTTTCCGCCAGCAACTGCGGGAATTCCTCGTGCTGGCGCGCGAGGAGCAGGTCGATCCGCTTACGCTCAAGGGCTCGTACGCCGGCGCCATGGGGCTGCCGCAGTTCATGCCGAGCAGCTTCCGCGCCTATGCGGTGGATTTCGACGATGACGGCCATATCGATATCTGGAACAACCCGGTGGATGCCATCGGCAGTGCCGCTAATTACTTCAAGCAGCACGGCTGGACCGCTGGCGAGCCCGTTGTGGTACGCGCGTCGATCAGTGGCGATGCCTTTGAGCAGGGACTGACCGTGGGGCTGGAGCCGGTGATGAATGCTACGCAGATGCGCGACCTGGGCTGGCAGAGCGAGGCGACGATTCCCGACGATACGGCCGTGACAGCGTTTCGCCTGGAAGGCGCAGAGGGCGATGAATTCTGGCTGGGGCTGCCCAACTTCTATGTCATCACGCGCTACAACCGCAGTGTGATGTACGCGATGGCTGTCCATCAGCTGTCCGAAGAACTGGCCCAGGCGCGAGGTGAACAATGACGTGCCGTCTGCCTGGATTGCTCGCCCTGGCCGTGGCTGCCGGGTTTCTTGCCAGTTGTTCGTCGAAACCAGTACCGCCGGCGCAGCAACCCTCCAGCAGCACCATCAGCGGACCGAGCGACTACAGGCGCCCCAGCCAGGATGGTGCGCCCTGGTGGGACGTGGACGTTTCGCAAATCCCCGACGCAGTGCCGACACCGCATTTCGGGCCGGTCAAGGCCAGCCCCTATACAGTGCTGGGCAAAACCTATTACCCCATCGGTGACGGTCGTAACTATCGAGCAACTGGCACGGCGTCCTGGTACGGCACCAAGTTTCATGGCCAGCCCACCGCCAACGGCGAGAAATACGATCTGTACGGCATGAGTGCCGCACACAAGACGTTGCCGTTACCCAGCTACGTCAAGGTGACCAATCTCGACAACGGCAAGGCTGTAGTGTTGCGGGTCAACGATCGCGGCCCCTTCTATTCGGACCGAATCATCGACCTGTCCTTCGCTGCGGCCAAGAAGCTCGGTTATGCCGAAAACGGTACCGCTCGGGTCAAGGTCGAAGGCATTGATCCACAGCAGTGGTGGGCCCAGCAGGGGCGCGAAGCACCCATGGTGCTGGCGCAGCCGAAGCCGGCGCAGACCGACAAGAAGCTGGCCGAGTCGCTTGCCCAGCCGGTGGAACAGTACACGCCGCCGCCCTTGCAGCATGCCGGTGCAACGCTGCCGCTGGAGGTCAGGGAGGATGAGCGCGCTCTGGATGGTGCATCCGGCGTGTTCCTGCAGGTCGGTGCGTTCGCCAACCCCGATGCGGCGCAACTGCTCAAGGACAAGCTGAGCGGCATGACCGCCGCGCCGGTATTCATCAGTTCGGTGGTTCATCAGCAGCAGGTCCTGCATCGTGTGCGGCTGGGGCCGATCGACTCGCTGGACGAGGCGGCTCGGCTGGAGCAGAACGTGCGTCTGGCCAACCTCGGTCAGCCGCGTCGGGTCAAGGCCGACTGAGGTGCTCGCTCGTCGATAGACTTCATAGCAATGTTTCATCCATCCAATTTTCAGAGAGAGAAATGAATATCACCCCTTACGTGCAGCGTCTGGTCTTTTTCATCCTGCTGATTGTCGTGCCGACCGCATGGGCTGCGCCGATCATTCCTTCAGCGCCTCAGTTGGCCGCCAAGTCTTACGTTCTGATGGATGCCGCCAGTGGCGAGATACTGGTCGAGGATGCCGGTGACGAGCGTCTGCCTCCAGCGAGTTTGACCAAGCTGATGACAGCCTACATCGCGACCCTGGAGATCAAGAAGGGTCAGATCGCCGAGAGCGACATGGTAACCGTCAGCGAGAAGGCTTGGCGTACCGGTGGTTCGCGGATGTTCATCCAGGTCAATACCCAGGTCTCCGTGGACGACCTGCTGCACGGCATCATCATCCAGTCGGGCAACGACGCCAGTGTCGCCATGGCCGAATACATCGCCGGCAGCGAGGAAGCTTTTGCCGACCTGATGAACAGCACGGCGCAGCGCCTGGGCATGACCAACAGCCACTTTATGAACGCCACCGGCCTGCCGCACCCGGAACACTATTCCTCGGCGCGGGACATGGCCAAGCTGGCGCGGGCGATCATCGATGAAGACCCCGAGCACTACGCCATCTATGCCCAGAAGGAATTCTTCTGGAACAACATCAAGCAGCCCAACCGCAACCTGCTGCTATGGCGTGACAAGACGGTCGATGGGTTGAAAACCGGCCACACCGATGAGGCTGGTTACTGCCTGGTGGCCTCCGCAGTACGTGATGGCATGCGTCTGATTTCTGTGGTGTTCGGCACCGCCAACGAGCAGGCCCGCGCCGCTGAAACACAGAAGCTGCTGACCTACGGTTTCCGCTTCTTCGAGACCCGTACCTTCTATGAGAAGGGTGTCGAACTGGCGCAGCCCAAAGTCTGGAAAGGCCAGCAGGACAGCGTGACTGCCGGCCTTGCCAAGGACCTGACACTCACCTTGCCGCGCGGGCAACTGGATAAGCTGGAAGCCGGCATGACCTTCAAATCCAACCTCATCGCGCCGATCCAGCAGGGCGATGTGATTGGTACGGTCGAGGTCAAGCTCGAGGGCAAGGTGCTGCACAGCGCCGACCTGATCGCCCTGCAAGGCGTGGAGGAGGGCGGGCTGTTCCGGCGGTTCTGGGATAGCATTCGCCTGTTCTTCTTCGGCCTGTTCAACTGATATCTCTCGTACGCGCCATGGCTAACCGCCAGGCGCGTGCGCGGATCACGAGTCCGTCACCGCCATGATCGATAGCAACAATCCGCAAGCACCAAAGATCGAATTCCCCTGCGAGCGTTACCCTGTCAAGGTGATCGGCGACGCCGGCGAGGGCTTCACCGAACTGGTCGTCGAGGTGATCAGGCGTCATGCGCCGGATCTCGACGAAACGTCGCTGGTGGTGCGCGACAGCCGCAACGGGCGCTTCCTGTCCCTGCAGGTCCTGATCACCGCCACCGGGGTCGATCAGCTGCAGGCCATCAATAGCGAGCTGCGTGCCACCGGGCGCGTGCACATGGTGCTCTGATGGGACAGGTGGGCCGCCTGGCGGTCATTCGACAATGAGCGGTGCCAGTCTCGGTGTGCGCGAACTTGGTCTGGTGGAATACTTGCCGATCTGGCAGGCCATGCAGGACTTCACCAACAGCCGTGGCTCGCAGACCGCCGATGAGGTCTGGCTGCTGCAGCACCTGCCGGTGTTCACCCAGGGCCAGGCGGGCAAAGCCGAGCACCTGCTGCTGCCCGGCGACATCCCCGTGGTGCAGGCCGATCGTGGTGGCCAGGTGACCTATCATGGCCCCGGGCAGTTGGTCGGCTATCTATTGCTCGATGTGCGGCGACTGGGCTTCGGTGTGCGGGAGCTGGTCAATCGCATCGAGCACAGCCTGATCGACCTGCTTGCCGGCTATGGCGTCGAGGCCGCGGCCAAACCCGATGCGCCGGGCGTCTACGTCGATGGCGCAAAGATCGCTTCACTCGGCCTGCGCATTCGCAACGGTCGTTCCTTCCATGGCCTGGCGCTCAACGTCGACATGGATCTCGAGCCCTTCCAGCGCATCAATCCCTGTGGCTATGCGGGGCTGAAAATGACCCAGTTGCGTGACTTGGTGGGGCCGGTCGACTTCGCCGAAGTAATGGGCCGGTTGCGTGGAGAGCTCGTCCGGCAGCTCGGCTACACACAGCAGCAGACGCTGACGAGCGCAATATAGAGCGCCAAGTCGAGTGTTTGCTTATCCAATGTGAGCGAGGCATGGCGGGCATAAAAACGCCTACCCCCAGGTGAAGTCCGGGGCAGGCGTTGTTCGGCCCGATCAGTTCAGGTTGAGGGTCGGAATCAGGTTGCTGTCGAACGACTGGCCGGGCACTGGTACCGGGGCGGCCAGGCCCAGATTGTTCTTCTCGAAAACTCGGTCGGCTCGGTAGCTGGAGCGTACCAGCGGGCCGGCGGCGACTTCCATGAAGCCCTTTTCCAGGCCGATATCGCGCAAACGGTTGAATTCTTCCGGGCTGACCCAGCGTTTGACAGGTAGGTGGTTGCGGGTTGGCTGCAAGTATTGGCCGAGGGTGAGGATGTCCACGCCGATTGCACGCAGGTCATCCATGGTCTGCAGTACCTCTTCGTCGCTTTCGCCCAAGCCCAGCATCAGGCTGGTCTTGGTCAGCAAGTCCGGGCGATGGCGCTTGGCGTGTTCCAGCACGCGAAGGGTCTTCTCGTAGCCGGCGCGGGGGTCGCGCACTTCTTGAGTCAGGCGTTTGACCGTCTCAACGTTTTGCGCGAAGACTTCCAGGCCTGAGTCCGCCACGCGTTCGATGGCTTGCAGGTCCCCGTCGAAGTCCGGGGTCAGGGCTTCGACTACTACCTGCGGTGTGCGCTCTTTGATGGCGCGCACACAGGCGGCGTAGTGTGCGGCGCCGCCGTCGTCCAGATCGTCGCGATCCACCGAGGTCAACACGATATAGCGCAGCGCCATCAGCTCTACTGACTTGGCGGTGTTCTGTGGTTCCTCCTGGTCCAGCCAGCCGTTAGGGTTGCCGGTATCCACCGCGCAGAAGCGACAAGCGCGGGTGCACACCGAGCCCATCAGCATGATGGTGGCGGTACCGTTGGACCAGCATTCGCCCATGTTCGGACAGTGGGATTCCTGGCACACAGTACTCAGTCGATGTTCGCCGACATTGCGCTTGACCGCTTCGAAGCGGTTGCCGTTGGGAGCCTTGACCCGCAGCCACTTGGGCTTGGGTTCGAACACCTGGGGTTCGCTCGAGGCGCGGCGCTTCTGCCCGTCCTTGATCGCGGTGATGCCCTGATTGGTGCGGAATTTTTCGCCGCTGGCAACGGTTTTGGACTGGGAGATATCGGACATCGGCAATCTGGGCTCCGCTAGAGACTCCGTGGACGAGGCGGCTCGTGGCCGCTGCGCAGTTTATCACAGGCATTGACCGTTGATTGTTGGCGGCCACGCTCCACGGGGCGCTGGATCGGGAAGCTCGCGTCCCTGACGACGTAGGGTGTTCCCGCAGGGCATGGAGCTATCATCGACCGAAGAAACCGGTTGATCAGCTCTTCAGATGGTTGCTGAACTGACCTACCGCGTCCACGACCTGCTTGGCGCCCCGCTGGATCTCGATGATCACCGCACCGGCCTCGCCGGCCAGTTGAAGTCCCTGCTCGGCCTGCTCGCGGCTGCTGGCCATACTCTGCACCGCGGCTTGCGCCAGATTCTGGTTCTTCTGCACCACATCAACGATTTCCTCGGTGGCCTGACTGGTGCGCCCGGCCAACTGGCGTACCTCGTCGGCGACCACCGCGAAGCCGCGTCCCTGATCGCCGGCGCGGGCTGCCTCGATGGCCGCGTTGAGGGCCAACAGATTGGTCTGGTCGGCGATGCCGCGAATGGTCTGCATAATAGTGCTGATCAGATGCGACTGCTTGTCCAGGGCCTCGATACCGGCGGCGGCTTCCTGGACCTTCTCGACAATCTGTTGCATCACATCCAGCGTCTGCTGCACCACGGCAGCACCCTTGTCGGCGCTCTGGTCGGTCTTACGGGAAATGTCGTAAGCGATTCCGGCGGCTTCCGAAACGGCTTGTTCCTGATTGACCTGGTCGGTGATCAGGGTGGCGAACTTGACTATCTTGTAGAGCCTGTCATGGGCATCCAGCACCGGGTTGTAGGAGGCTTCGAGCCATACGGTACGGCCCATGCTGTCGAGGCGCTTGAAGCGCCCGGCGACGTACTCGCCACGGTTGAGTTGTGCCCAGAAATCGCGATATGCCGGTGAGTCGCGTTCCTCGGGTGAGCAGAACAGTTGATGGTGCTTGCCCTGGATCTGCTCCAGGCGATAGCCCGTGGCGCGCAGGAAGTTCTCGTTGGCGGTAATTACCTCGCCGGTCAGCTTGAACTCGATCACCGCCGTGGAACGTTGCAGCGCCTTGATCAGGCCCTCATGCTCCGTGGCGGTGGTGATGGTAGCTGTCAGGTCGTTGGCGCAGAGCGTGAAATACTGCAATTTGCCAAGGCCGTTATTGACCGGCTGCCAGATGGCGCGCAACCAGGCCTCCTTGCCGTCGCCGCACAGCAGGCGAAAGGCTCCGCTCCAATGCTCCGGGTTGTGCAGGGCGTTCAGCAGAGCCGGATGATTGGGGTGGCTGCGGAACGAGTCAGGAATCAGCTCGTCCAGCGTACGACCGATCAACGCCTCCCTGCGGTAGCGCAGGGCCCCGAGGAGGTTGTCGTTGGCGAAACGAACCCGACCCTGAGGGTCGAATTCGAGCACCAGCATTTCGCTGTAGAGCGAGTCCTTGATCTGCCGAGTGCTGGAGAGTTCGTCTTGTATCTCGACTAACTGCTGCTTGAGACGACCGTTGAACATGGGGCGATCTCCATGAGGGAATCCGATAAATGTGTCTCTGTTTCGGCAAGTCGGCGGGGCGCTTGAGATTGCAGCCGAATATTCGGCTTTTGCGCAATCAGGCGGGGTGAAAGAGATGGGGAGCGATCGGGGCTGTAGGACCTGAATCCTTGCTGGCGACGACCTTGGCGGGTCGCCAGCACGTATCTCGTGGGTCAGTGTCCGCTACGCAAGCGGCCCAGCAGTTCCTGGGTCGGATGCCCGTCGGCAGGCCAGCCCAGTTGCTGCTGAAAGCCGCGGATGGCCTTGCGTGTATTGGCGCCGATGATGCCGTCCGGGGTGCCGGTGTCGAAGCCCTGGGCCAGCAGGCGCTCCTGCAGTTCCAGGCGTTCGGAGCGGCTCAGTGGTAGCTCGCCGCGCGGCCAACTGCCTGCCACCTGGCCTTTGCCTTGGAAGCTTTCAGACAATAGTCCGATAGCCAGGGCGTAGGCCGAGGAGTTGTTGTAGCGCAGGATGGCTCGAAAATTGTTGAGTACCAGGAAAGCCGGCCCACGGTGCCCCGCTGGAAGAAGCAGGCTGGCGCTGGCGTTCTGTTCACCGGCGGGTAGGCCGCTCACACCGAGTTGCCGCCATTCGGCCAGCGGCTTGCGGATACTGCTGTCGGCCAGGGCGTAATCGAATTCTTCCGGTAGCAGGACTTCGAAGCCCCAGGCCTGGTTCGTTTTCCATCCCGATGCCTGCAGATAGTGCGCCGCCGAGGCGAGCGCATCGGCGGTGCTGCCCCATATATCGCGCCGGCCGTCGCCGTCGAAATCCACCGCATGGGTGTTGTAGGTGGTCGGAATGAACTGGGTCTGGCCCATGGCGCCAGCCCAGGAGCCGCGCATGCGGGCGGGGCTGACATCGCCGCTCTGGATGATTTCCAGCGCTGCGAGCAGCTGGCTCTTGGCGAAGGCGGGGCGGCGCCCTTCATGGGCCAGGGTGGCCAGCGAGCGGATCACCGACTTGTCGCCCATGATCTGGCCGAAGCTGCTTTCCAGGCCCCAGATGGCGACCAGTGTCTCGCGGTCCACGCCATAGCGCGCTTCGATGCGTGTGAGCGTAGCAGCATGCTCGTCAAGCAGGCGCTGGCCGTTGCGTACACGCTGGGGGGAGATCGCACCTTCGAGGTACTGCCAGACCGGGCGGGTGAATTCTGGCTGGCTGCGATCGGCTTCAATCACGCTGGGGTCCGGCTGCACGCCGGCAAAAGAGCGCTCGAAAGTATCAGCCGTGATGCCGGCGGCCAGCGCCTCTCCACGAAACTGTTCACGCCACTCGCTGAAGCTGGGGTGGGTGGTTCCGACGATGGCACCGGCAACGCTGTTCTCGCCGGGTGGGGCGGGCCGTGTGACGTCACCGGCCAGGCTGGACTGCGCAAGCGGTTCTGCTGCGCAGGCGACGACCAGGCTCATCGCCGAGCCGGCAACGAGGGTACGCAGAAAGAGAACGGGAACGAAGGTGTAATGCATGCACCAGTCTCGAAAACATCATCGGTCGCAGACCTTATCACGCTTTCGCTGGCTTGGGTTTTCAGGCTGCCAGAAGGACCGAAGCCTCCCAGCCGCTGGACTGGGAGGCTTCGCGGCGATAGCTGCCTTTGCCTTTTTTCGGTGTTTCCTGGCGGCTGCGGAACAGGGGCTGCGCCACCAGTGTTTTGGCCTTGTTGGGCCGTTTGCGGCTTTTTGCCATGTGCGTGTCCTCTGCGGTTGGACGTTGGGCGCATCATAGGCATCGTGCAAAAAATGTCCAGCGGACAGCGGTCGAATGTTAGAGCCCGATTCGCCGTCCGCTCAACTGCAGGCAGAGGTTGCTCAGGCCGATCCAGGGATCGCCTTCGGCCTGTCCCTTTATCTGCTCGTCGATGAGTTGCGCTGCCATCAACAATCGCTGCCAGCCCGCGACGTCGTGGCGTTGCAGGGCCTTGCTGACCAAAGGGCGACGCTTGTCCCAGACGGGTGGGCGCGCCTGGCTGAAAGCGCGCTCCAGCGGCACGCCCTGAGCGTACTGCTGGGCGATATTGGCCAGTAGACGTAGTTCTCGGGCCAGGGCCCAGAGAATCACCGGGGCTTCGGTTCCTTCGCCACGCAGCCCTTCGAGCATGCGCAAGCTGTGTCCGGGATGGCCCTGCAGGGTTGCATCGATCAGACCGAAGACGTCGTAGCGGGCGCTATCGGCGACGACCGCCTGCACCGTATCGGCTGTTACCCGGCCGTCTTCGGCCAGCAGCTTGAGCTTCTCGATTTCCTGTGCGGCAGCCAACAGGTTGCCTTCGACCCGCGCTGCGATCAGCTCAACCGCTTCCTGGTCGGCGGCCAGCCCCGCCTGGGACAGGCGCTGGCGAATCCATTGCGGCAGCTGTGCGGCATCCACTGGCCAGATCTGCAGAAACTGTGAGTCCTTGCCGTCGATCAGGGCCTTGGCCCATTTGGTCTTCTGTGTGCTGCCGTCGAGCTTGGGCAGGCTGATCAGCAGCACGGTGTCCTCGGCCGGCCGCGCCAGATAATGCAGCAGCGCGGCGGCACCCTTGTCGCCGGGCTTGCCGTTGGGGATGCGCAGTTCCAACAGGCGCTTTTCAGCGAACAGCGAAAGATTGGCGCCGGCCTCGAGCAGCTGGCTCCAATCGAAACCGCTCTCGACGCTGAGCACCTGACGTTCGCTGAACTCCTGCTGGCGACAGGCCGCACGGATGGCGTCGCAGGTTTCCTGGCAGAGCAGGTGTTCATCGCCGCTGACCACGTAGATGGGCGCGAGCGAGCCTTGCAGGTGTTTGCCGAGTTGGGCGGGGGACAGTTTCATGGAGGGAAGACGGGAGCCGCTTGGGCTCCCGGTCTGTCACTGATTTGGCAGTTCGATAGGCGATTGCTGCGGTTGCGCGTCGAGCATTCGCTGCTGGGCTTCGAGCGCTTCGGCTTCGGCGCGCGCCTTGGCTTCGGCGGTGGCCTGCAGTGCGTCGAGTTGAGCCGGACTGACGCGCTGGACGCGCATCACCAGCTGCTGCAGTAGTTCGCGACGCATCTCCTGGCGTAGCTGATCACCTTCCTGGGTGGAGCCGATCAGGTTGTTGCTGTCGTGCACGTAGACGCGTTGCACCTCGACACGATCCCGCAACAGTTGCGTGTTCTGTGGCCCGCGGAACTCGTAGTCGAGGGTGGTGGTGAGTTCGTATTCGGCGCTGCGCGCGGAGCTGGTGTAGCTGGCGGTACGCTGGCGAGACTGCTCGTTGGCCAGGTTCAGGCTGTAGCGGGCGCCCGGGTGGACGTGCACATCGTTGCTCTCGAGCAGGGTCTTCAGTTGCTGGACTGTCTGGCCGTGATTGTCGCGGGCCTGCAGGTCGATCTCGGTGAGCGCGAACTCGGCGTCGCCGGTGCCGCGCAACTGGAAACCACAGGCACTCAGCAACAGCGCCAGGCCCGCTACCATCAGATTCCGTTTGACCATCTCTGTATCCCCTTTGCCAGCCCCGGTGAGTGCCCGGGCCGTATCAGTTAGCGACGATATTGACCAGCTTGCCCGGCACCACGATGACCTTGCGAATCGTCTGGCCTTCGGTGAAGCGCACCACGTTCTCGTTGGCCCGCGCCGCCGCTTCGACTTCCTCGCGGCTGGCGCTGGCCGGCACTTCGATCTGCCCGCGCAGCTTGCCGTTGACCTGTACCACCAGGGTCAGGCTGTCCTGCACCAGGGCGGTTTCGTCCACCTTCGGCCAGGGGGCGTCGATCACCGAGCCGGCCTTGCCGAGCTGCTGCCAGAGTTCGTGGCAGATGTGAGGGGTGATCGGTGCCAGCAGCAGAGCGACGGTTTCCAGGCCTTCCTGCAGCAGGGCGCGGTCCTGTTCATTGGCGGTCGGTGCCTTCTCCAGCGCGTTCATCAGGGTCATCACCTGGGCGATGGCGGTGTTGAACTTGTGATGCTGGCCGACATCGATGCTGGCCTGGCGGATGGCCAGGTGAGTTGCCCTGCGGATGGTTTTCTGCTCGTCGCTCAGCGCGGCGAGATCCAGCGTGCCCGGCAGGCCCGCGCTGACGTGAGCATGGGCCAGACGCCAGATACGACGCAGGAAGCGGCTGGCGCCTTCGATACCGGCGTCGGACCATTCGCAGCTCATGTCGGGCGGCGAGGCGAACATCATGAACAGGCGGCAGGTGTCGGCGCCGTATGCGTCGATCATCGCCTGCGGGTCGACGCCGTTGTTCTTCGACTTGGACATCTTCTCGGTGCCGCCGATCTCCACCGGCAGGCCGTCGGACTTGAGTTTCGCGCCGATGACCTTGGCCTTGGCGTCACGCTCGACTTCCACATCGGCAGGGTTGAACCAGTCCTTGCCGCCGTTGGGCAGGGTGCGGTAGTAGGTCTCGGCGACGACCATGCCTTGGGTCAGCAGGTTCTTGAACGGCTCGTTGGAGCTGACCAGCCCCTCGTCGCGCATCAGCTTGTGGAAGAAGCGCGCGTAGAGCAGGTGCAGGATGGCATGTTCGATGCCGCCGATGTACTGGTCAACCGGCAGCCAGTGGTTGGCGGCTTTCGGATCGACCATGCCTTGTTCGTAGTTCGGGCTGGCGTAGCGGGCGAAGTACCAGGAGGACTCGACGAAGGTGTCCATGGTGTCGGTTTCGCGCCGGGCCGGCTTGCCGCAGCTGGGGCAGCTGCAGTCGTAGAACTCGGGCATCTTCGCCAGCGGCGAACCGGCGCCATCGGGCACTACGTCCTCGGGCAGCACCACCGGGAGCTGGTCTTCCGGCACGGGTACGTCGCTGCAGGCTTCGCAATGGATAATCGGGATTGGGCAGCCCCAGTAGCGCTGGCGGCTGATGCCCCAGTCGCGCAGGCGGAATTGGGTGCGCGCCTGGCCCAGGCCTTTCTTCTGCAGGGCGACTTCCATAGCATCGAAGGCGCCGTCGAAGTCCAGGCCGTCGAAGGCGCCGGAGTTGATCAGCTCGCCATGCTCGCCGTAGGCGTCCTGCCAGGGTGCGGGCGTCTCGTCGCCTGCGCTGGTGCGGATCACCGGCTTGATTGGCAGGCCGTACTTGCTGGCGAATTCGAAGTCGCGTTCATCATGCGCCGGCACGGCCATCACCGCACCTTCGCCGTAGCCCATCAGCACGTAGTTGGCGACCCACACCGGCAGCAGCTCGCCGGTCAGCGGGTGTTGCACGCGCAGGGCGGTGGCCAGGCCTTTCTTCTCCTGGGTGGCGATGTCGGCTTCGGCGACACCGCCGCGCTTGCATTCATCAATGAAGGCCTGCAGTTCCGGATTGCCCTGGGCTGCGAGTGTGGCCAGCGGGTGTTCGGCGGCCACGGCGACGTAGGTGGCGCCCATCAGCGTATCGGGGCGGGTGGTGAATACCTTCATCACGCCTTCGCTGCCGATGCTCGCCACATCGTAGGGGAAGCCGATCTCCATGCCGCGGGACTTGCCAATCCAGTTGCGCTGCATGGTCTTGACCTGTTCCGGCCAGCCGGACAGATCGTCCAGGCTCTCCAGCAGCTCATCGGCGTAGGCGGTGATCTTGAAGTAGTACATCGGAATTTCGCGCTTCTCGATCAGCGCGCCCGAGCGCCAGCCACGACCGTCGATGACCTGCTCGTTGGCCAGCACGGTCTGGTCGACCGGGTCCCAGTTCACGGTGCCGTTCTTGCGGTAGATCACGCCCTTCTTGTACAGGCGGGTGAACAGCCACTGCTCCCAGCGATAGTAGTCGGGCTTGCAGGTGGTGACTTCGCGTGTCCAGTCCACGGCCAGGCCCAGCGACTTGAGCTGGGTCTTCATGTACTGAATGTTCTCGTAGGTCCACCTGGCGGGCGCTACCTGGTTCTTCATGGCGGCGTTTTCCGCCGGCATGCCGAAGGCGTCCCAGCCCATGGGCTGCAGCACGTTCTTGCCCAGCATTCGCTGGTAGCGGGCGATCACATCACCGATGGTGTAGTTGCGCACGTGGCCCATGTGTAGCTTGCCGCTGGGGTAGGGGAACATCGACAGGCAATAGAAGGTGTCCTTGCCGGGCTGTTCGCTCACTTCAAAGGATTTCTGCGCCTCCCAGTGGGATTGCGCGGCGGCTTCGATTTCGCGGGGCAGATACTGTTCGTGCATGGCTACTGGCGTTGAAAGGTGGCTGGCGTTCCGATGGGTTGGCGGCGGGTGCGAGACAGGCCTGACAGGCAGTCGCGCAACGGACCGAAAGCGGAAGCATGGAAGCGCCGTAGCATACATGACCCCCCTTGACGGAGGGAAACCCGATTTACCGTTCGCCGGCCTACGCCTTTTGTCCAAGGCTGGCGCATTGAGCCTGGACTACCCTTGTTCGAGGGGGCGGGACGAACAAGAGGTAAAGATAATCATGGATAAACCACCGCAGACCGATGAAGGCAATCTCTACGGGCGGGTATTGCAGCGGCTGACGTCCGCACTGGAGGAGGCTGAGCGGCGCGAGGATGATGTGACTGATCTGGAAGTGCGCGGGTTGACCGCCGCGGAGTTCGAACTGATCCGTGCTTATCTGCAGCAGGATTCGCAATGGTTGTCCGGCTGGCATGCAGCGGCCGAGGAGCAGGCCCAGTTGGCGCGCAATGCCGGCCGGCCGGCGCTACGCAGTGCGCTGCGTCACCATTCGGGCAAGCGACTCCGGCAGGCACCCTTTACCTTGCAGCAGACACTCAGCTGCGCCCTCTGCGGCGGTGCTGTGTATTGGCCGAAAGGGCCGGGCCCGGCGGCCTGCAGTGCCTGTGGCTCACAACTGCTGCGTGCCAGGCAGCGCGCGCATACCTCGCCCGCGTATTGAGGCGTTTCGGTCGGGCCGTGCAAGCTCCGCTTCGCTCATGCTTGCGATGCAAAGCGGCTGGGCCCTAGAGTGCCGATCGTTTATCTACAGGGACAGCGCATGCCGATTCGCTATTTCTTCAAGCAACTCCTGCTGCCGCCGGGCGGTCTGTTGTTGCTGCTCCTCGCGGCCTGGTGGCTTCGGCGGCGCGCCCCGAGATTGTCAGCCTTGTGTTTCGCCGTCGGCCTGGGAGGTCTGTGGCTGATGAGCCTGCCGGTCATGGTGCAGTGGGCGGCGCAGGCGCTGGAACGCGAACCGGCGATACCTGAGGCGCAGTGGGCGGGCCTGCACGAGCGGGCTCAGGCCATCGTCGTGCTGGGTGCCGGTCGGGAGCGTGCCGATCCCGCCTGGCAGAGCGACCAGCCCGGCCACATCGCGCTGGAGCGCTTGCGTTATGCCGCGCGCCTGGCAAAGGCCACGGAACTGCCGATTCTGGCCAGCGGCGGTCTGCACTATGGCCAGCCTCCGAGCGAGGCGGCGCTCGCCGCCGAGACGCTGCAACGCGATCTCGCTACGCCGATCCGCTGGCAGGAGGAGCGCAGTCGCACCACCTGGGAAAATGCGGTGTACAGTGCGGCGATGCTCAAGGCGGAGGGTATCGAACGTATCGTGCTGGTGACATCCGCGGCGCACATGCCACGTTCGCGCTGGTGCTTCGAGCAGAATGGAATGACTGTGATCGCGGCGCCCGTAGGCTTTCTCGGGGTGCCCAACGGCAGACCACTGGGTGGCTGGATGCCCGAAGCCAAGGCCGTGTGGCAGAGCGGCCAGTTACTCAACGAGGCCGTCGGGATGCTGATCTATCCGCTCGTTTACGCCGGCGGGTCGACAATTGAGTAAAGCGGCTTTACGCCCAGCGTTCGGGTTTCAGAACAGCTTCAGCGGCTCTTCCTGCAAGGCCGACATCTGCTCGCGCAGGATCAGGATCTGGTCGCCCCAGTAGCGCTCGCTGCCGAACCAGGGGAAGCTCATGGGAAATGCCGGGTCGTCCCAGCGGCGTGCCAGCCAGGCGCTGTAGTGCAACAGGCGCAGGGCGCGCAGGGCTTCGATCAGAGGTAGCTCGCGCGGCGTGAAGTCATGAAATTCGTTGTAGCCCTCGACCAGTTCGGACAGTTGCCCGAGGCGCTCATGGCGCTCGCCGGCCAACATCATCCAGATGTCCTGTACCGACGGTCCCATGCGGCAATCATCCAGGTCGACCAGATAAAAGGCATCGTCGCGTGCGAGGATGTTGCCGGGATGGCAGTCGCCATGCAGCCGGATTGACTGGAAGTCAGTCCTGGCGAAGACGTCTTCGACGCGCTTGAGCAGGTCGCGTGCGACCGACTCGTAGGCCGGCAGCAGGCTTCTCGGAACGAACCCGCCGTCGAGCAAGGTGCTCAGCGAGGCGTGGCCGAAATTCTCCACGCCCAGGGTCTCGCGATGCTCGAAGGGATGGCTGGCGCTCACGGCGTGCATGCGCCCGAGCAACTGGCCGAGACGATAGAGCTGGTCGAGATTGCCAGGCTCCGGGGCTCGGCCACCGCGGCGCGGAAACAGCGCGAAGCGAAAGCCGGCATGGGTATGGAGCGTCTGGCCGTCGCGCTCCAGCGGCGCCACTACGGGGATCTCCCGCTCGGCCAGCTCCAGGCTGAAGCGGTGCTCCTCAAGGATAGCCGCGTCGCTCCAGCGATGGGGGCGGTAGAACTTGGCGATCAGCGGTGTGCTGTCCTCGATGCCCACCTGATAGACGCGGTTTTCATAACTGTTCAGTGCCAGCACGCGGGCATCGCTGAGGTAGCCAAGGCTTTCCACCGCATCGAGCACCAGGTCGGGTGTGAGTGTGTCGAAGGGGTGGGACATGGTCGGCTCCGTGAGTGGGTCGGCCAGTGTATTGCACTGGGGCGTTTAAACAACCACGGTGCATGGCGCTCACTCGCCCGGCTTGGGCGTACGCGCCAGGCAGTAGATATCGACCCGCGCGGCGCCGCCCCGTTTCAACAGGCGCGCCAGTGCCTCGGCGGTGGCGCCGGTGGTGAATACGTCATCGATGACTGCCAGGTGCTGCCCGCGCAGGACCTGGCCCTCGACCAGCGCGAAGGCCTGGCGCAGGTTGCGGCGGCGGGCCGCGGCGTCCAGTTGCTGCTGGGAGGTTGTGTCCTGGATGCGCTGCACCAGGTCGTTGCGAACCGGAATCTGCAGGGCGGGGCTCAGCCAGTCCGCCAGCATTCGCGCCTGGTTGAAACCGCGCTGGCGCAGCCGCTTGCGCGCCAAAGGCACAGGCAGCAGGGCTACCGGCCGCGGCAGTCCTTCATCGAAGGCATGTTGCAGATGGCGCGCCAGGTGTTCGGCGAGCAGTCGGCCGAATGGCCAGCGCGACTGGTGCTTGAAGCGCGTGATCAGGCTGTCCACCGGAAAGGCGAAGCGCCACGGAACAGCGACGTGATCGAAAGCAGGCGGATGCTTGAGGCATTCACCGCAGACCGCGCCGGCTATCGGCAGTGGCAAAGCGCAGATGCTGCATTGACTGCCGAGCCAGGGCAGCTCCGCTTCGCAGCTCGGACATAGGGTCTGGCCGGGCTCGCAGCGTTCGTCGCAAAGCTGACAGTTGTGTTCAGATTTTAACCAGTTGTAAACCATGATTCCTTTCCTGGTTGACAGGTTCTCCGGCTTGGCTAACCATTTCGCATCCGTGCCCAGCCGTCTATTAATTACAAGGAATGCCCATGAGCGCCACCGCTGCTTGCGCCACCCGCCACGACTGGTCCCTTGCCGAGGTCAAGGCGCTCTTCGAGCAACCCTTCAACGATCTGCTGTTCCAGGCGCAGGCCGTGCACCGCCAGCATTTCGATGCCAATCGCGTGCAGGTCTCCACGCTGCTGTCGATCAAGACCGGCGCCTGCCCCGAAGACTGCAAGTACTGCCCGCAGTCCGGTCATTACAACACCGGCCTGGATAAAGAGAAGCTGATGGAAGTGCAGAAGGTGCTGGATGCGGCGGCCGAAGCCAAGGCCATCGGTTCCACCCGCTTCTGCATGGGCGCGGCCTGGAAGCATCCGTCCGCCAAGGATATGCCCTATGTGCTGAAGATGGTTGAAGGAGTGAAGGCGCTGGGCCTGGAAACCTGCATGACCCTGGGCAAGCTCGACCAGGAGCAGACCCGCGCGTTGGCTGCTGCCGGGCTGGATTACTACAACCACAACCTCGACACCTCGCCGGAGTTCTACGGCAACATCATAACCACACGTACCTATGCCGAACGTCTGCAGACGCTAAGCTACGTACGCGATGCGGGGATGAAGATCTGCTCCGGCGGCATCCTCGGCATGGGTGAGTCACTGGACGATCGCGCAGGGCTGCTAATCCCGATGGCCAACCTGCCGGAGCATCCGGAGTCGGTGCCGATCAACATGCTGGTCAAGGTGAAAGGCACCCCGCTGGCCGAAGAGCAGGATGTCGATCCTTTCGACTTCATCCGCATGCTCGCCGTGGCGCGGATCATGATGCCCAAGTCCCACGTACGCCTGTCCGCCGGTCGCGAGCAGATGAACGAGCAGATGCAAGCCCTGGCCTTCCTCGCTGGCGCCAATTCGATCTTCTACGGTGAGAAACTGCTGACCACCGGCAACCCGCAGGCCGACAAGGATATGCTGCTGTTCAAGCGCCTGGGCATCCAGCCCGAAGCGCGCCAGGAACACGATGATGAAATACATCAGGCAGCCATCGAGCAGGCGCTGATGGAGCAGCGGGATTCCACATTGTTCTATAACGCTGCCGTATGAATACGGAGCTGGAAGCCTGAAACCGGAAGCTTGAAGCGATTCGGTACTGCTTCCAGCTTCAGGCTTCCAGCTTCGAGCTTATTCATGTCTTTCGATCTCGCCTCGCGCCTTGCCGCCCGCCGCGCCGAACACCTTTACCGCCAGCGTCCGTTGCTGCAGACCCCGCAGGGGCCGGATGTGGTGGTCGATGGCGAGCGTTTGCTAGCGTTCAGTTCCAATGACTACCTGGGCCTGGCCAATCACCCCGAAGTGATTACGGCCATGCAGCAAGGCGCCGCGAAATGGGGTGTCGGCGGAGGGGCTTCGCACCTGGTTATCGGCCATGTCACTCCGCATCACGAACTCGAAGAGGCGCTGGCCGACTTCACCGGACGGCCGCGTGCACTGCTGTTCTCCACGGGCTACATGGCCAATCTTGCCGCCGTCACCGCGCTGGTGGGGCAGGGCGACACGGTGCTGGAGGACCGCCTCAACCATGCCTCCCTACTGGATGCCGGTTTGCTCAGCGGCGCGCGCTTCTCGCGTTACCTGCACAACGATGCCGGGAGCCTGGGCAAGCGTCTGGACAAGGCTGCCGGCAACACCCTGGTGGTGACCGATGGCGTATTCAGCATGGATGGCGACCTGGCCGATCTGCCGGCGATCTGCGCTGAAGCCAGGCAGCGCGACGCCTGGGTGATGGTCGACGATGCCCATGGCTTCGGCCCGCTGGGCGCGACTGGCGGCGGTGTTGTCGAGTATTTCGGGCTGGGCATCGATGAGGTGCCGGTGCTGGTCGGCACCCTGGGCAAGGCCTTCGGCACCGCCGGTGCCTTCGTCGCCGGCAGCGAGGCGTTGATCGAGACGCTGATCCAGTTCGCCCGGCCCTACATCTATACCACCAGTCAGCCGCCCGCGGTGGCCTGCGCAACCCTGAAAAGCCTGGAGCTGCTGCGCCGTGAAAACTGGCGCCGTGAACACCTGAATCGTCTCATCGCCCGTTTCCGCCAAGGCGCCGCCGGAATCGGCCTGAACCTGATGGACAGCCCGACACCCATCCAGCCGATCCTGGTTGGCAGCAGTGAGCGTGCGCTGAAGCTATCCGCGGCTCTACGCGAGCGCGGCATTCTGGTTGGCGCGATTCGCCCCCCTACCGTGCCGGCCGGTAGCGCGCGTCTGCGCGTCACCTTCAGCGCCGCGCACAGCGAAGCGCAAGTGGAACGTCTGCTGGATATCCTGGCCGAATGCTGGAATCGATTGGCCGAGGAGCCTGAAACGGATGCCTGATCAGCTTGTTTTGTTGCCCGGCTGGGCGTTCGGACCGGCCGCATTACAGCCGTTGTGCCAGGCCTTGTCCGACAAGTCGCCGGATCTCGAGGTGGTGGTCGAGCCGTTGCCGGAGCTGTCCGATGCCGATGCCTGGCTCGACGAGCTGGACCGACGCCTGCCACGCAATACCTGGCTCGCTGGCTGGTCCTTGGGCGGCATGTTGGCAACACAGCTGGCTGCGCGCCGTGGCGACGCCTGCCGCGGGTTGCTGACCATCGCCAGCAACCCCTGTTTTCGCGCGCGCATCGACTGGTCGCGGGCCATGGACGAGAGCGTCTTCGATGCGTTCCATGAAGCGTTCCGTCTGGACCCGCAGGAAACCCTGAGACGCTTTCGCTCGCTCTGCAGCCGCGGCGGTTTCGATCCGCGCACGCTGGCACGTCAGCTACAGGTCAGCCAGTCGCAGGCGTCGCCCGAGGTGTTGGATGCGGGGCTGCAGCTCCTGGCGAAGCTGGATGGCAGAGCTTCGCTGAGGGACTATTTCGGTCCGCAGCTGCATGTGTTCGGCGGGCGTGACGCCCTGGTGCCGGCTTCGGCCACCGATGCCCTGGGCAGTTGGATGCCCGGTGTGACCATCGAAGTGCTGGCCGATGCCAGCCATGCGTTGCCGCTGGAGCGCGCCGAGGAAGTGGCCGGCGCGATGGTGGCGATGATCAACGGAGTGCGGGGATGAGCGACCCGCTTGTGGCAGCTTCGCCCGCGTCAGAGTCGGAATTACCCGACAAGCGTCAAGTCGCGGCGTCGTTCTCCCGCGCGGCAGCCAGCTACGATGCCGTCGCCGAGCTGCAACGTGCGGTCGGCAATGCTCTGATCGAGCGACTGCCCGCCGGCTTGTGTCCCGCTCGTTGGCTCGACCTGGGTAGCGGTACCGGCTATTTCTCTCGCGTGCTTGCAAACCGCTTTCCGCAAGCCGATGGCATGGCGCTGGATATCGCCGAGGGCATGCTGCGTCATGCACGGCCGAAGGGCGGTGCGACTTCGTTCGTGGCGGGGGACGCCGAGTGCCTGCCGCTGCGCAGTACTTCACTGGACCTGCTGTTCTCCAGCCTGGCGCTGCAGTGGTGCGAGGATTTCGCTGCGGTGCTGGATGAGGCCGAGCGGGTGCTGCGCCCGGGTGGCGTCTTCGTCTTCAGCAGCCTGTGCAGCGGCACCCTGCAGGAGCTGCGCGACAGCTGGCAGGCGGTGGATGGCTTTGCCCACGTCAATCGCTTCCGTTCGTTCGAGGTCTATCAGGAGCTCTGCGCGGCCAGCCGCTTGCGCTGCTTGACGCTCGACATGCGACCCAGCGTGCTGCACTTCTCCGAGCTGCGTCAGTTGACTCATGAGCTCAAGGCACTCGGCGCGCACAACCTCAATCCGGGACGCCCTGGCGGGCT
>JBKEBY010000069.1:0-54521 GCA_047973445.1 Pseudomonas sp. | reverse complement strand
TGGACGATATTCAGCACGCCCGGCGGCAGCAGGTCGCCGATGATCTCGGCGAAGACCATGATCGACAGCGGCGTCTGCTCGGCTGGTTTCAACACCACGCAGTTGCCGGCGGCCAGGGCCGGGGCCAGCTTCCAGGCAGCCATCAGCAGCGGGAAGTTCCACGGAATGATCTGCCCGACCACGCCCAGCGGCTCGTGGAAGTGATAGGCGGCGGTGTTCTCGTTGATCTCGGCGGCGCTGCCTTCCTGGGCGCGGATGCAGCCGGCGAAGTAGCGGAAGTGGTCGGCGGCCAGCGGCACGTCGGCGTTCAACGTCTCGCGCACCGCCTTGCCGTTGTCCCAGGTCTCGGCGACAGCCAGCTGTTCCAGGTTGGCTTCGATGCGGTCGGCGATCTTCAGCAGGGTCAGCGCGCGGTCCTGCACCGAGGTCTTGCCCCAGGCATCGGCGACGGCATGGGCGGCATCCAGCGCCTTTTCGATATCTTCGGCACCCGAGCGTGGGAATTCGGCGATGACTTCGCCATTTACCGGTGAAGTGTTGACGAAATACTCACCCTTCACTGGCGGCACGAATTCACCACCGATGTAGTTGCCGTAGCGTGGCTTGAAGGAAACGACAGCGCCTGCGGTACCGGGTTGGGCGTAGATCATGATGGGCCTCTCTTTCTTCTGCGTGTCAGAGCCTGCGCCGGAACGGACGCAGGACATGAACCGATCTTAGGCAGCGCCCCACTGCCCTCGGTATGCACCCATGGCAGCGGAGGGTTCCTCATTTGGTAGTAGATGCCAAAGGGTTCTGGATGGGGGCGTAGCCAGCGCTTCTTGCCAGATGCCCTGATCGAAGCATTGAATCACCCACCAAAAAAACCGATCAGCATGACCGGTTCCGCGCACATGCAATTGATCAGAAACAAGAACAACAGGACGCATCGAAGATATTTCTGCATGGCAAGAAAACTCCGACCAAATGCCCGCAAAACCAACCCCAAAGTCCTATTAGTCACGCCGTTCCAAGCACCTAGCTTCGAAGTGCAACACCGCTGTTCCGAAAATCCAGTTCCGAAAACCAACCAAGGAGAAATGCCATGCAGTGGATCGATCCCGACTTCTGCGACCTGCGTCTGGGCTTTGAAGTCACCGCGTACGTCTACGTGCGCTGAGCCTGAGCCGGCGCGGCGGTTTATGAGCGTCGCGCCGGCCAGCGAGGAAAAGGACATGACGACAACGAACATATCACCGACCTGCCGTTACGAGATCCGCCCACCCTTTCTGTTCCGCTGGGAGGAGTCGCAGCAGGCTCATGTGCTGCTCTACCCCGAGGGCATCGTCAAGCTCAACGCCAGCGGCGGCGAAATACTGAAGTGCTGCGACGGCAAAACCAGCGTTGCCGAGCTGATCGAGCAATTGGCGCACCGCTACAACGCATCCGATATCGACGCCATCAGCAGGGGCGTCCTGAATTTCCTGGAGGTGTCCCATGGCAAAGGCTGGATCCGAGCCAAGGCTTGATGGCAGCGGCAACCCGGTCTGGCTGCTGTTGGAGCTGACCTATCAATGCCCGCTGCAATGTGTGTTCTGCAGCAACCCGCGTAACTTCGCCGAGTACCGTCAGGACGAGCTGAGTACTGCCGAATGGATCGACGTAATGGCCCAGGCACGCGCCATGGGTGCGATGCAGATAGGTTTCTCTGGCGGCGAACCCACCCTGCGCAAGGACCTCGAGACGCTGGTTGCCGAGGCGGATCGCATGGGTTACTACAGCAACCTGATCACCTCCGGCATCGGCCTGACCGAAGCGCGCCTGCGCGCGCTGAAGGAAGCCGGGTTGCGGCACATTCAGCTCGGCTTCCAGTCCACCGACCGCAACGTCGCGCATCAATTGGCCGGGGTCGACGCCTGGGAGCGCAAGCTGCGCATGGCACGGCTGATCAAGTCGATGGACTTCCCCATGGTGCTCAACGTACCGATCACCCGGCAGAACATCGGTCAGGTGCCGGACATCATCGAGTTCGCCGTCGAACGGGGTGTCGAGTACCTCGAATTGGCCAACGTGCAGTATTACAACTGGGCGCTGCTCAACCGCGACGCATTGATGCCCACCCATGTCGAGTTGCAGCGCGCCGAGGATCAGGTGCAGCAAGCACGTGAGCGCTACGGCGACCGCCTGACGATATTCTTCGTCATCCCCGATTATTACGAAGGCCGCCCCAAGGCCTGCATGAACGGCTGGGGCGCCATCCACGTGACCATCGCGCCCAACGGCGATGTGCTGCCCTGCTCCCAGGCCAGCAACTTCAAGAACCTGACCTTCCCCAACGTGCGCCAGCAGCGACTGGAGCGGATCTGGCATGACTCGCCGGTGTTCAACCTCTACCGTGGCGACGCCTGGATGCCCGAGCCCTGTCGCAGCTGCGATGAAAAGGAGAAGGACTTCGGCGGTTGCCGCTGCCAGGCCCTGCTGTTGACCGGCAACGGCGCCAACACCGACCCGGCGTGCAGCAAGTCGCCGCACCATCAATTGATTCGTCAGGCTGTCGAACTGGCGCAGAGTGCCACGCACCCGCAAGGCACGCTGATCGCCCGTCACGCCAGCCAGGGGGTGGAACTTGAAACTGCCCCATGACTCGTTCGGCGGCACCGTCAGCGCGGGCCTTGCATTGACGCTCGGCTGCTACCTGCTGCTGCGCGTGCTGGTCTAGGGTCTGCTTCCATTTGAGCCTAGGAGGCACCATGCAACTGTCCATCCTCGATGTGCTGGCCCGTTACGCACACCTGCTGTTCGCACTGGTGTGGATCGGTCACAACTACGCCAATTTCATCCAGAACCCGCGCTTCGTGCCGCTGCAGAACGGCATCGACACTGCCACGCTGAACCGTGATCTGGAGGTGCGGATGAAGCGCGAACACAGCATCTTCCGCTACGCCTCGCTGGTGGTCTGGGTATCAGGCATGGCCATGCTCTGGCACCGAGGCTGGCTGGTCGATGCCCTGCTGCTGCAAGGCCCACTGGCGGTCATCGGTCTCGGTGCCTGGATCGGTACGGCGATGCTGCTCAACCTCTGGCTGGTGCTCTGGCCACACCAGAAGAAGCTGCTCGGCTTCGTTCCGGCGACGCTGGAGGAGCGCGTACGCTGCTCGCGGATCACCTTTCTCTCCTCGCGCAGCAACACCATCCTCTCCTTTCCCTTGCTGTTCCTGATGGCGACCGGCGGTCATGGCCTGCACCTTTTCTGAACGTCCTGCCCCTTGCAGCTTCGCCGCCGGTCCGGCGATGCTGCCGCGCGAGGTGCTGGCGCAGATTCGCGAGGAACTGCCGAACTGGCACGGCAGCGGCTTTTCGCTACTGGAACAGTCCTTTACCAGTACCGCTTTCAAACAGCTGATGGCCGATACCGAACAGGATCTGCGTACGCTGCTGGCGATTCCTCGCAACTACCGGGTGCTGTTCATGCAGGGTGGCGCCTCGGCGCATTTCGGTCTGCTGCCGCTCAACCTGCTGGAGCCGGGGCAATCGGCCGATTACCTGGAAAGCGGCCACTGGGCGCACAAGGCGATAGGCGAGGCGCGCCGGCATGCACCGGTGAGTGTCGTTGCCAGTGGCGCAGCCGGTGGCTTCACAGCTTTGCCGCCCTTCGCAGGATGGCGATGCAACCCACACGCCGGTTATTGCCATATCACCAGCAATGAAACCGGCAACGGCCTGCAAATGTCGGACTTCCCCGAACTGCCGGTGCCGCTGGTAGCGGATATGACGTCGGACTTCCTCACGCGACCGATTCCCGTCGAGCACTTCGGCCTCATCTATGCCAGTGCGCAGAAGAACCTCGGCGTAGCCGGATTGTGCCTGGTGATCGTTCGCGAAGATCTGCTCAGGCCACCGCGTCGCGGTCTGCCCTCGGCGTTCAGCTACCAGGTGCAGGCCATGCAGCAGAGCCGCTTCAACACGCCACCGACCTTCGCGCTGTATGTCGCCGGACTGATGCTGCGCTGGATCATTCGACAAGGCGGGCTGACGGTCATGGCAGCACGCGCCCAAGAGAAGAGTCGCCAGCTCTATGAGTGCCTCGACAGCCATGCTTTCTATCGCTGCCCGCAGGTCGCGGCGAATCGCTCGACTATCAATGTCTGCTTTCAGCTCGAGAACCCCGGCTTGCTCGATAACTTTTTCCATCAGGCCGCACGAAACGGGCTGCACGATCTGCAAGGCCACAGTGCGGTTGGCGGCGTACGGGCCAGCCTGTACAACGCCGTGGAGATGACGGCCGTCGAGCGGCTGGTGCGCTTCATGAATGACTTTGCGCACCACCATGGCTGAAATCACGGCGTTACGTATGCTGCACAACCGGCTGCGGCAACGCCTTGCGCTGGACCTGACCCGAATCGCGAGTCGCATTCCGGCTTTTGAGGCACCCGGCCAGCCGGTAAGGGTGATGGGGCTGGAGTTCCCCTCCCCGCTAGGCATCGCTGCCGGTTTCGATCGTTACGGCCACCTTGGCCGCCGTGCCTCGGTGCTGGGCTTCGGTTTCAACGAGATCGGCAGCCTCGGCCCGGCCGACATGGCACGGCTGCGACCGTCTGCCAGTAGCGGCTCGGCCCGGCTGGGCATCAATCTCAGCCTGGACGCCAGGCATTCGGTGGAGGAGCTAGGCGCCATGTTCAGGTCAGCCTGGAAGCAGGCGGATTATCTGGTCGTCAACCTGATCGGACCGACCAGCGAACCCTTGATGCAGCGGACGGAGCGGCCACGCCTGCGCCGGCTGCTCGCGGCGCTACGGCACGAAACACACACTTCGAATCTGTCCGGCGCACGCAGAGTGCCGCTGGTGGCCAAGCTGCGCAGCCTGCCACAGCAACCGCCGCTGGAACTGGCCGAACTGCTGCTGGAGCTGGGTTTCGACGGCCTGCTCGCCGCCCATGATCCAGGCCCGCCGGCCACCCGACAGCGTTATCGTGACTGGCAGCACGACACGCAACAGGCCCAGGCCTGCCGGCAACTGGAGCAACTTCGCTACCTGTGCGGCCACGACCTGGCGCTGATATCCGTCGGTGGCATCCAAACCGCAGCACATCTGCAAGCACGCCTGGAAGCGGGCGCCAGGCTGGTGCAGGTGCATACGGCGCTGATGCATCAGGGTCCCTGGCTTGCGCGCGGTTTGCTGGCAAGAGATTCCGGGCGTCCGTAATGCGCCGACGACACTCCTGAACGTATGACGGACGAAAAGCAGGCCACGTATCCATCAGCCTCACCTACGCCTGCATCGATGAAAACATCACCAACCATCATCGCCGATGATATTCACCTTTGCCTCGTTCGATTTCTGCTGCACCGCCCGACCGCGCAGACTCCCGCCATCGATAAATCCGAGTTGTGGAGTCAAGCATGGAATCTTCCCTCAACGCCTTGCGTTTCCCTCTGGTCGCGCTGGTCATGATCGTCGCCGCCGGGTGTGGCAAGGCGCCCGAGGCCACGCAGTCGGCAGCCGCGCCACCGGCAGTCAGCGTCGCCCAGGTCATCAAGCATCAGGTCACCGAATGGGATGAACTAACCGGGCGTCTGGAGGCGCCGGAGTCGGTGGAAATCCGCCCGCGCGTCTCCGGCTTCATCGACAAGGTGGCGTTCGAGGAAGGCGCCCTGGTGAAGAAAGGCGACCTGCTGTTCCAGATCGACCCGCGTCCCTTCGAGGCGCAGGTCAAGCGGCTGGAAGCCGAGCTGCAGCAGGCCCGCGCGATCCAGCAACGCACCGCCAGCGAGGCCCAGCGAGGCGAGCGGCTGCGCGCCAACAACGCAATTTCCGCCGAACTGGCCGATGCGCGGGTCAGTGCCGCCAGCGAGGCGAAATCCGCAGCGGCGGCGATCCTGGCACAACTGGAGGCAGCAAGGCTCGATCTCGGCTTCACCCGCGTCACCGCACCCATCGATGGCCGCGTGGGACGTGCGCTGATCACCGCCGGCAACCTGGTCAACGCTGGCGAAGCGCTGCTCACCACCCTGGTTTCCACCGAAAAGGTGTATGCCTACTTCGAGGCCGACGAGCGCACCTACCTGAAGTACCGTGCGCTGGCGCGCGAAGGCCAGCGCGGTGAGGCGACGCCCGTCTACCTCGGCCTGTCCAGCGAGGATGGCCACCCGCATCTGGGGCACATGGACTTCATCGACAACCAGGTCGATCCGCGTACCGGCACCATTCGCGGCCGGGCGGTGTTCGACAACCGCGACGGGCGCTTCACCCCCGGACTCTATGCGCGGCTGAGGCTGGTCGGCAGCGCCACCTACGATGCGGTGCTGATCAAGGACGTGG
Source organism: Pseudomonas sp. (assembly GCA_047973445.1). Lineage (GTDB taxonomy): Bacteria > Pseudomonadota > Gammaproteobacteria > Pseudomonadales > Pseudomonadaceae > Stutzerimonas. The sequence goes on along the minus strand of JBKEBY010000069.1, from coordinate 48,223 downwards.
CCGTGGGCACCGACCTGGGCAAGAAGTTCGTGCTGGTGCTCGGGGAAGACGGCAAAGTCGATTACCGCGCCGTCGAGCTGGGACCGAAACTCGAAGGCTTGCGCATCGTCCGCAACGGCCTCGGTGAAGGCGAAACCATCGTCGTCAACGGCTTGCAGCGCATCCGCCCGGGTAATGCGGTCGAGCCGCAGAGCGTGCCGATGGCCGACGCCGACACCCTTACCGCCCTGCAGGAGCAGCATCGCGCCATCAGTGCCGCGCTCAAGCCGCAGGTGGTGGAGCGCAGCGCGCCGCAGCCGCCCAGCACCTGAACCCGGTGCTGCACCAGCAGTAGCGCCGCACCACACAACAACAGAGTCCGCCAGGGTGCGTGATGCGCACCCTCTCCCCCGGAGTGCGTCATGAATTTCTCGCAGTTCTTCGTCAAGCGGCCGATTTTCGCCGCCGTGCTATCGCTGGTGATTCTCATCGGCGGCGCCATCTCGCTGTTCCAGCTGCCGATCAGCGAATATCCCGAGGTCGTCCCGCCCACCGTGGTGGTGCGCGCCGAATTCCCCGGCGCCAACCCCAAGGTGATCGGCGAAACCGTCGCCTCGCCACTGGAGCAGGCCATCACCGGCGTCGAGAGCATGCTCTACATGTCGTCCCAGGCGACCGCCGACGGCAAGCTGACACTGACCATCACCTTCGCCCTCGGCACCGACCTGGACAACGCCCAGGTGCAGGTGCAGAACCGTGTGACTCGCACCATGCCGAAGCTGCCCACTGAAGTGCAGCGCATTGGTGTGACGGTGGACAAGGCCTCGCCCGACCTGACCATGGTGGTGCACCTGACCTCGCCGGATAACCGCTACGACATGCTCTACCTGTCCAACTATGCCGCGCTCAACGTCAAGGACGAGCTGGCGCAACTGGACGGCGTCGGCGACGTGCAACTATTCGGTATGGGCGACTATTCGCTGCGCGTCTGGCTCGATCCGAACAAGGTCGCCTCGCGCAACCTCACCGCCAGCGACGTGGTCGCCGCCATCCGCGAACAGAATCGACAGGTCGCCGCCGGTGCCCTGGGCGCGCCGCCGGCGCCGGGCGCCACCGATTTCCAGCTGTCGATCAACACCCAGGGGCGGCTCGTCGACGAGGAAGAATTCGAGAACATCGTGGTGCGCACCGCCGCGGACGGCGAGATCACCCGCCTGAAGGACATCGCCCGCATCGAGTTGGGCTCCAGCCAGTATGCCCTGCGCTCCTTGCTCAACAACCAGCCGGCGGTGGCCCTGCCGATCTTCCAGCGTCCGGGCTCGAATGCCATCGAGATATCCGACTCGGTGCGTGCACGCATGGCCGAACTGAAGCAGGAATTCCCCCAGGGCGTGGACTACGAGATCGTCTACGACCCGACCATCTTCGTTCGCGGCTCCATCGAGGCGGTGGTGCACACCCTGCTCGAAGCCATCGTGCTGGTGGTGCTGGTGGTGATCCTGTTCCTGCAGACCTGGCGCGCCTCGATCATCCCGCTGGCAGCGGTGCCGGTGTCGCTGATCGGCACCTTCGCGGTGATGCACCTGCTGGGCTTCTCGCTCAATGCGCTGTCGCTGTTCGGCCTGGTGCTGGCCATCGGCATCGTGGTGGACGATGCCATCGTCGTGGTGGAGAACGTCGAGCGCAACATCGGCCTCGGCAAGTCGCCGGTGGACGCCACCCGCCAGGCGATGAAGGAAGTCACCGGGCCGATCGTCGCCACCGCCCTGGTACTCTGCGCGGTGTTCATCCCCACCGCGTTCATATCCGGCCTGACCGGGCAGTTCTACCAGCAGTTCGCGCTGACCATCGCCATTTCCACGGTGATCTCGGCGTTCAACTCGCTGACCCTGTCGCCAGCATTGGCCGCAACCCTGCTCAAGGCCCACGACGCACCGAAGGACGGATTCTCGCGCCTGCTCGACCGCTTGCTCGGCGGCTGGCTGTTCCGTCCGTTCAACCGCGTCTTCGACCGCGCCAGCCACGGCTACGTTGGCGTGGTACGGCGCATCCTGCGCGCCAGCGGCATCGCGCTGGTGGTCTACGTCGGGCTGGTCGGCCTCGGCTACCTTGGTTTTTCCAGCACGCCGACCGGCTTCGTCCCGCCGCAGGACAAGCAGTACCTGATCGCCTTCGCCCAGTTGCCGGACGCCGCGACCCTCGATCGCACCGAGGCGGTGATCAAGCGCATGTCGGACATCGCCGGCAAGCACCCGGGCGTGGAGAACACCGTGGCCTTCCCCGGACTGTCGATCAACGGCTTCACCAACAGCCCGAACAGCGGCATCGTCTTCACACCGCTCAAGCCCTTCGATGAGCGCAAGGACCCGGCCCTCTCGGCCAATGCCATCGCCGCCGACCTCAATGGCCAGTTCGCGCAGATCCAGGATGCCTTCATCGCCATCTTCCCGCCGCCGCCCGTGCAGGGCCTGGGCACCATCGGCGGCTTCCGCGTGCAGGTGCAGGATCGTGGCAACCTCGGCTACGAGGCTCTTTACAGCGAAGTACAGAACGTCATCGCCAAGAGCGCGGACTATCCGGAACTGGCCGGGCTGTTCACCAGCTACCAGGTCAACGTGCCGCAGGTGGACGCCGACATCGACCGCGAGAAGGCCAAGACCCACGGCGTGGCCATTGACCAGATCTTCGACACCATGCAGGTCTACCTCGGCTCGCTGTATGCCAACGACCTCAACCGCTTCGGCCGTACCTATCAGGTCAACGTCCAGGCCGACCAGAAGTTCCGCCTGGCGCCCGAGCAGATCGGCCAGTTGAAGGTGCGCAACGACCGCGGCGAGATGGTCCCGCTGTCGACCTTCGTCAAGGTCAGCGACAGCGCCGGCCCGGATCGGGTGATGCACTACAACGGCTTCCTCACCGCCGAGATCAACGGCGCCGCCGCACCGGGCTACAGCTCCGGCCAGGCCGAGGCAGCCATGGAACGCCTGTTGCGGGCCGAGCTGCCCAACGGCATGAGTTTCGAGTGGACCGAACTGACCTACCAGCAGATCCTCGCCGGCAATACCGCGATATTCGTCTTCCCGCTCTGCGTGCTGCTGGCCTTCCTGGTGCTGGCCGCCCAGTACGAGAGCTGGAGCCTGCCGCTGGCGGTGATCCTGATCGTGCCGATGACGCTGCTCTGCGCTATCGCCGGGGTGATCCTGGCCGGCAGCGACAACAACGTATTCACCCAGATCGGCCTGATCGTGCTGGTGGGGCTGGCGTGCAAGAACGCCATCCTGCTGGTGGAGTTCGCCAAGGACAAACAGGAAGAAGGCATGGACCGCCTCGCCGCAGTGCTGGAAGCCTGCCGCCTGCGTCTGCGACCGATCCTGATGACCAGCTTCGCCTTCATCATGGGCGTGGTGCCGCTGGTGCTGTCCAGCGGCGCCGGTGCCGAGATGCGCCACGCGATGGGCGTCGCGGTGTTTTCCGGGATGCTAGGGGTGACCTTCTTCGGGTTGCTGCTGACCCCGGTGTTCTATCTGGTGATTCGTGCCTTCGTCGAGAAGCGCGCGGCGCGCAAGGCGGTATTCGAGGAGGCCCGCGCATGAAGTTCTTCGCCCTTTCCCTGCTCGCCCTGACCATGGCCGGCTGCGCCGTCGGCCCGGACTATCGAGCGCCACAGCCCGAGCCCGCGCGCATCGCCCATGCCGAGGACAGCGACTACGACCGCTCGCGCTTCGAATCCGCCTGGTGGCATCAGTTCGAGGACCCGACACTGGACGCTCTGGTCGTACAGGCTCTGGCCGAGAACCGCGAACTGCGCATCGCCTATTCGCGTCTGCGCGCGGCGCGGGCGATCCGCGACGACGACGCCAACGATCGTTTCCCCACGGTCACCGCAGGCGCCAGCGCCGATATCGGCAAGGCACAACAGCCCGGCTTCACCGAGCGCCGGGTCAATGCCGAACGCTACGACCTGGGCCTGGACATGGCCTGGGAGCTGGACCTTTTCGGCCGCATCCAGCGCCGTCTGGAGGCCAGCGATGCGCAGGCCGAAGCCGCCGAGGCCGAGCTCTACCAGTTGCAGGTCAGCCTTATCGCCGAGCTGGTCGACGCCTACGGGCAACTGCGCGGCGCCCAGCTGCGCGAGCGAATCGCCCGCGACAACCTGGCGAACCAGCGCGATTCTCACGAACTGACCGAGCAGTTGCGCGATGCCGGCATGGGCAGCGAACTGGACGTACTGCGCGCCGACGCTCGGCTGGCCGCCACCGAGGCCAGCCTGCCGCAACTGCAAGCGCAGCAGACCCGCGCGCGCAATCGCATCGCCACCCTGCTCGGCCAGCGCGCCGATCGTCTCACGGTGGACCTCTCGCCGCGCGAACTGCCGGCGATCGCCAAGGCCCTGCCGATCGGTGATCCCGCGCAGTTGCTGCGCCGGCGACCGGACATCCGTGCCGCCGAACGCCAACTGGCTGCGGCGACCGCGAATGTCGGCGTGGCGACCGCAGACCTGTTCCCGCGGGTGAGCCTGTCCGGCTTCCTCGGCTTCATCGCTGGGCGCGGTTCGCAGATCGGCTCCAGCGCGGCCGAGGCCTGGGGCGTGGCGCCGAGCATCAGTTGGGCAGCCTTCGACCTGGGCAGCGTACGCGCCCGTCTGCGCGGTGCCGAAGCCGACGCAGATGGCGCGCTGGCGAGCTACGAGCAGCAGGTATTACTGGCGCTGGAGGAGTCGGAAAATGCCTTCAGTGATTACGCCCGTGCCCAGGAACGCCTGCTGTCTCTGCTGCGCCAGTCCACGGCCAGCCGCGCGGCCGCGCAGCAGGCGGAAATCCGCTACCGCGAAGGCACGGTGGACTTCCTTGTGCTGCTGGATGCCGAGCGCGAGCGACTCGCCGCCGAGGATGCCCAGGCCCAGGCGGAAGTGGAGCTGTATCGCGGTGTGGTGGCGCTGTACAAGGCACTCGGCGGCGGCTGGCAAGCCGAGGGCTGAGTGTTTGGCACTTGCTGCGGACGTCCGATGCCCAAGACTCCACCGGACGTCCACCACAGCAAAAATGTGACTTGATTCTGTTCCCGTCGTGTTGGTCATGCAAAGCGCTTCCGATCGCCATCCATCTTTGGCATAAGGAGCGGTTGAAAGTCTAAACGCATCCGGCGGCAGCTTCAGACCGAACGGACGCACTGCCAACCGAACCAGAATAAAGAGTCTTTCATGAAACCGATCATTACCCTTGCCGGGCTTGTACTGGCCGTCGCCAGCGCATTCGCCCAGGCCGAACCCATCGTCATCAAGTTCTCCCACGTGGTGGCCGAGGACACGCCCAAGGGCAAGGGGGCGCTGATGTTCAAGCGCCTGGTCGAAGAGCGGCTGCCAGGCCAGGTATCGGTGGAGGTTTACCCCAACTCGTCCCTCTATGGTGACGCCAATGAACTCGAGGCACTGCGCAACAACGAAGTGCAGCTGCTGGCGCCGTCGCTGGCGAAATTCGAGCAATACACCAAGCAGCTCCAAGTCTTCGACCTGCCCTTCCTGTTCGATGACTTGGACGCCGTCAATCGCTTCCAGAAGCGCGCCAAGGGCCGCCAGCTGCTGCGGTCGATGGAAGACGAGAACATCACCGGCCTGGCCTACTGGCACAACGGCATGAAGCAGCTTTCGGCCACCCGTGCCTTGCGCATGCCCAGCGACGCTTCGGGGCTCGCCTTCCGCATTCAGCCTTCGGCCGTGCTGGAATCGCAGTTCGCCCAGCTCGGCGCAGCAGCCAACAAGATCGCATTCTCCAAGGTCTTCACGTCGCTGCAGGATGGCACCGTCCAGGGCGCAGAAAACCCCTGGTCGAATATCTACAGCCAGAAGATGCACACCGTGCAGCCCTACATCACCGAAACCAACCATGGCGTGCTGGACTACATGCTGGTCAGCAACACACGCTTCTGGTTCGGTATTCCACACCAGCTTCGCACCGAACTGGAAGGCATCATCGAAGAGGTCACCTACGAGGTGAATCGTGCTGCCGAAGATGCCAACCAGGCCGACCGTGCAAGCATCCTCCGGGCGGGCACTTCTGAAATCATCACCCTGACCCCCGAAGAGCGCGAAGCCTGGCGCGTGAAGATGCGCCCCGTGTGGCAACAGTTCGGATCGGTGATCGGTGAAGACATCATCAACGCGGCACAGACCGTCAACCGTAAGCAGCGCAACTGACCATCACCCCTGGGTCCGCCCCCATTTCATCAACGACAACGGACCCAGGGTGTCACTCCCGCTCCGCCGCCATCGACGGTTCTTCCTTCAGCCGATCGCTATGCCAGCCGCCGCCCAGCGCGGCAATCAGTTGAACGCTCGACGTCAACCGGCTGCCCAGCAGCGTCAGGTTGGTGCGCTCATTGTTCAGCGCCGTCGTCTGCACGGTAACCACACTCAGGAAATCCACGGTTCCAGCGCGATACTGGTTCTCGATCAGGCGTAGCGACTCCTGCGCCGCCTCCAGCGCTTCCTGCTGCACCACGGCTTCCTCCGCCATCACACGCAGTTGCACCAGGTTGTCCTCGACTTCACGAAAGCTGTTCAGCACCGTCTGCCGATAACTCGCCACTGTCTGGTCGTAGCTTGCTTCAGCCTGCTCGATCTGCGAGCGGATCAGGCCACCGTCGAACAGCGTCATGGCGAACTCAGGGCCGATGGACCAGAAGCGGTTGGGTGTCTCGATCCAGTTGTCCAGCGTGCCGCTGCGATAGCCGCCGGCCGCACTCAGGCTCAGTTTGGGAAACCAGGCAGTCTTGGCCACACCAATCTCTGCGTTGGCGGCGATGACGTTACGCTCAGCCGCGGCCACGTCGGGCCGGCGTTCCAGCAGTTGCGATGGCAGCAGGCTGGGGACCTCAGGCAACTGTGGCAATGCATCGACCTCAGCCAGGGCAAACTCCGCTGGTGGCACGCCGATCAGCACCGCGATGGCGTGCTCCAGTTGCGCGCGCTGGTAGCGGAGATCGATGGCCTGGGCCTCGGTACTCTTCAACTGGGTACGCGCCTGGGCAATGTCCGCACGCCCGACGATGCCGGCCCGATACTGGTTCTCGCTGATGCGCAGCGAACGCGCATAAGCCTGCACCGTGGCATCCAGCAGACGCTGCTGGGCGTCGAGCACCCGCAGTTGCAGGTAGTTCTGCACCAGTTCCGATTGCAGGCTGAGGCGTACCGCTGCCAGATCGGCCGAGCTGGACTGCATGCTCGCGCGGCTGGACTCCAGCCCCCGGCGCAGGCGCCCCCACAGATCCAGTTCCCAACTGGCGGCAAAACTGAGGTCGTAGCTCTTGGATATGCCCCCACCGCCCGAACTGGTGATAGTGGAACCATCCGGTAGACTCGCGGTGCTGCTGCCCGCCCCGCTGCCGGAGCGGGTCTTGCCGGCATTGCCGGTCAGCGACGGAAAGAATCCGGCCCTGGCACCTCGCACCAGCGCCCGAGCCTGCCGATACTGGGCCTCGGCGACCGCCAGATCCTGGTTGGAAAGATTCAGCCTCTCCACCAGAGCATTCAGTTCGGCATCGCCATACAGTTGCCACCAGACGCCACCGAGAAAGTGGTCGGACGGTGTGGCCAGTTTCCAGCCTTCGGTCTGCTTGAATACCACCGGGGTCTGCAGCTCCGGGCGCTGGTAGTCGGGGCCAAGGGTACAGGCGCTCAGCGACAGCGCCATGATCAACGCGGGCAAGGGGCGCAGGGTGTTCTTCACGGACACGGCACTCATAATGGATTTTCCAGGGCGGCATCGGTGCGTATTCCGCGCCAATGATTGAAACGATGGCGCAGGCGATCCAGATACAGATAGACCACCGGTGTGGTGTAGAGCGTGAGAATCTGACTCAACATCAACCCCCCGATGATCGCCAGACCCAGCGGCTGGCGCATCTCCGCCCCCTCGGCACCGCCCAGCAGCAACGGCAGAGCACCGAGGATGGCAGCCATGGTGGTCATCAGGATCGGCCGGAAGCGCAGCAGGCAGGCACGGCGAATGGATTCGGTCGGCGCCAGACCGTCATTGCGTTCGAACTGCAGGGCCAGGTCGATCATCAGGATGGCATTCTTCTTCACGATCCCGATCAGCAAAAACAACCCGAGCAGCGAGATAAGGCTGAACTGATCCCTGGTTAGAATAATCGCCAGCAGCGCACCAACGCCGGCCGAGGGCAAGGTCGACAGGATGGTGAGCGGGTGGATGTAGCTCTCGTAGAGTACGCCAAGCACGATGTACACCAGCAGCAAGGCGCCGAGAATCATCAGCGGCTGTCCTTCCTGGGTAGATTGGAACACGCTGCCGGTGCCACCAAGACGCCCCTGCACGTCAGTGGGCATGCCAATCGCCGCAATCGCACGCTCGATGGCCAGGGTCGCCTGGTCGAGGCTGACACCCGGCGCCAGGTCGAAGTCGATGTTCTCGGCCGCGAACTGCCCGTCATGGCTGACGCGGTCTTCCTCCAGGCTCCTCTCGTAGCGTGCGAACGCTGCCAGCGGCACGCGCCGGCCGTCCTCGGTGATCACGCTGATCTGCTCCAGCACCTCGGGATGCTGGGCGTATGCCGGATCGACCTCCATCACCACCCGGTACTGGTTGAGCGACTCGTAGATGGTGGATATCTGCCGCTGGCTGAAGGCGTTGTTGAGCAGCGTGGTCACGGTACTCATGTCGATGCCTAGTCGCTTGGCCGCGTCACGGTCAATCTTGAGGCTGATCTGCTGGGCGCCCTCGCCCTCGTTGGCATCGATGCTGGTCAGCTCGGGCAGCGCCATCAGCGCACGATTGACCTGCGGCACCCAGGTGCGCAGAGTCCCCAGATCGCTGGCCAGCAAGGTGTAGGTGTATTGCGAGCTGCTGTGCCGGCCACCACCGAACTGCAGGTCCTGATCGGCCATCAGGAACAGCCGGCCGCCGGGCACCTTGGGCTGGTTGGCACGAATCCGCTCGATGACCTGCTGCGCGGATAACCCGCGTTCTCCCAGCGGTTTGAGGCGAACTATCATGAACGCATTGTTGATGCCGCCCTCCCCGCCGATGAAACCGGCGACGCTCTCCACCGCCGGATCGGCCAGCACGGCCTTGCGATAGATCTCCATCTTCGGCTGCATCACCTGGAACGAAAGGCCGTCATCGCCACGGATGAAGCCGATCATCTGGCCAGTGTCCTGCTGGGGCAGGAATATCTTCGGCACCTGGACATAGAGCACCACGTTCAACGCGATGGTCGCCAACAAGGTGAACAGGGTGATTCGCTGGTGCCGCAGGGCCCAGCCCAGCGAGCGGTCGTAGTGGCGCAAAAGCCATTGGTGTGCATCGTGGCTCCAGCGATGCAGGCGGCCCTCGTGCTGTGCATCATGCGGCTTCAGCCAACGTGCGCAGAGCATCGGCGTCAGCGTCAGCGACACCAGCAGCGAAACAAGGATCGCCGCCGCAAGGGTGATGGAGAACTCGCGAAACAGACGTTCGACGATACCGCCCATGAACAGGATCGAAACGAACACCACCACCAGCGACAGGTTCATGGACAACAGCGTGAAGCCCACCTCACGCGTGCCGATGTAGGCCGCGCGCATCGGCGAAATGCCCTCGTCTATGTGCCGGGCGATGTTTTCCAGCACGACGATGGCATCGTCCACCACCAGACCAGCCGCGAGGATCAGCGCCATCAGCGACAGCACGTTGAGCGAGAACCCGAACAGGTACATCACCGCAAAGGTACCCACCAGCGACACCGGCACCGCCAGCGCCGGAATCAGCGCACTGCGCAGATGACCGAGAAACAGGAACACCAGCACGATGACCAGGCCCACAGCGATCATCAGGGTGCGTTCGGCCTCGTGCAGTGTGGCGCGAATCACCGGCGACCGGTCCATGGCCACCGCCAGTTCGACGCTACCGGGCAGGATGGCCTTCAGCGCCGGCAGTTCGCTGCGAATGCCTTCGATGGTCTCGATGATATTGGCGCCGGCCTGGCGATTGACGATCAGCAGCACTGCCGGATCGTTGTTGAAGAAGCCATCGTTGTAGCGATCTTCCACCGCATCGTGCACTCGGGCAACATCGCGCAGACGCAGGGCGGCGCCATCCTGGTAGCGGATGATCAATGGCAGGTAGTCGGCGGCGCTGTGCAACTGGTCGTTGGCCCGGACCTGCCAGTGGCGCTCCGCGTCCTCGACCATCCCCTTGGGGCGCCGCACGTTGGCCGAGGCTATCGTCTGGCGCACTTCGTCGAGCGAGACGCCGTACTGCTCCAGTTGTTGCGGTTGCAGCTCCACGCGCACCGCCGGCAGCGAGCTGCCGCCGACCTGCACTTCGCCGACACCGGAAACCTGCGACAGCTTCTGTGCGAGGATGGTCGAGGCAACGTCGTAGAGCTGGCCCTTGCCGAGGCTTTCCGAGGTCAGCGAAAGCACCATGATCGGTGCCTGCGCCGGGTTGATCTTGCGGTAGGTCGGCATGCTGCGCATTCCGCTGGGTAACAGGTTGCGCGCGGCGTTGATCGCCGCCTGCACCTCGCGGGCGGCACCGTTGATGTCGCGGTCCAGCTCGAACTCGATGGTGATGCGCGTCGAGCCCTGGCTGCTGCTGCTGCTCATCTGACTGATACCGGCGATGCTTCCCAGGGATCGCTCCAGTGGAGTGGCCACGCTGGAAGCCATGATCTCCGGACTGGCGCCCGGCAGAGTGGCCTGGACTGTGATCACCGGAAAATCCATTTCCGGCAGCGGTGACACCGGCAACAAGCCGAAACTCACACCGCCCAGCAGCAGAATCGCCAGACTCATCAGCATGGTGGCGACGGGACGGGCGATGAATGGAGTGGAAAGGTTCATGGTTGCGCCCCAGAGGGGAGCTGGAAGCCAGAAGCTGGAAGCCAGAAGCCGGAAGCATGGTTCGTGGCAATACTCGCTCCCAGCAGAACAGACCGGCCAGCCGTTTCGACCGGTATCGGGTGCTTTCCTGCATATACGGACTGCTCTGCTTCAAGCTTCCAGCCTTCAGCTTCCGGCTCACCGCTCATGCACCAACCTCCTGCCCCGCTTCGTCCCGCCGGGCGAAACGATTACCCAGCCGGTCGAAGAACAGATAAATCACCGGCGTGGTAAACAGCGTCAGCAACTGGCTGAGCAGCAGACCGCCAACCAGCACCAGGCCTAGCGGCTGGCGAAGCTCGGCGCCGGAGCCGGACGCCAGCATCAGCGGGATGGCTCCGAACAGCGCGGCCAGGGTGGTCATCAGAATCGGTCGAAAGCGCAGCAAGGCCGCGCGGAAGATCGCATCCCGCGGACTCATCCCCTGACGCCGCTCGGCCTCCAGGGCGAAGTCGATCATCATGATCGCGTTCTTCTTGACGATGCCGATCAGCAGAATGATGCCGATGATGGCGATCAGCCCCAGGTCGTTACCCGTCAGCAGCAAGGCGAGCAAGGCGCCGACCGCCGCCGAAGGCAACGTCGAGAGGATGGTGATCGGGTGGATGTAGCTCTCGTAGAGCACGCCGAGCACGATGTACATGGTCACCACGGCGGCAAGAATCAGCAGCAACGTACTCGACAGCGAAGCGCGAAACGCTTCGGCGGCACCCTGGAAGTGACTCTGAATGCCTGTCGGGAGGCCGATCTGCGCTTCGACACCCTCGATCACCTCGACGGCCTCGCCCAAGGACACCCCCTCGGCGAGGTTGAACGACAGCGTGACCGCGGGGAACTGGCCGATGTGGTTGATCAGCAGCGGTGCCGAGCGCTGTTCCAGACGCGCCAGGCTCGACAGCCGTACCGGCGTGCCACCCTCGCTCTGCACGAAAATCTGCTCCAGCGCCTGCGGTCCGAGGCGATCGCCCGCCTCCGCTTCGAGCACCACGCGATACTGGCTGGCCTGGGTGAAGATGGTGGATATCTGCCGCTGGCCGAAAGCGTCGTAGAGCGCATCAGTGATGGCAGACACCTCGATGCCCAGGCGCGCCGCAGCGTCGCGATCGATGTCCAGGAATATCTGCAGACCATTGCTCTGCAGGTCGCTGGTCACATCGGTGAGCTCCGTTCGCTGGCGCAAGGCTCCCACCAGTTTCGGCGTCCATTCCTGCAGCAGCTCGCTGTCCGGTGATTCGAGGCTGAACTGGAACTGGGTGCGGCTGACCCTGTCCTCGATGGACAGGTCCTGCACCGGCTGCATGAACAGCTGGATGCCCGGCAGTTTCGCCAGTTCCGGACGCAGACGGTCGATCACCTCACTGGCCGTGACGTCACGTTCATCGTGCGGCTTGAGGTTGATCAGCATGCGCCCGCTGTTGAGCGTGACGTTGTCGCCGTCCACACCGATGTATGAGGACAGGCTGGCCACCGCCGGATCAGCCAGAATGATCCGGGAAAGCGATTGCTGGCGTTCACTCATTGCACTGAACGAAACCGACTGAGGCGCCTCGCTGATGCCCTGGATGACGCCAGTGTCCTGCACCGGGAAGAAGCCCTTGGGCACCGCCAGGTAGAGCAGCACGGTCAGGCCCAGGGTGCCGAGCGCCACCAGCAACGTCAGCGTCTGGTGCCCAAGCACCCAGGTCAGCCAGTGTGAATAGCCGCCGATCAGCCGTTCGACCCAGTCCGGCCTGGTACTTTCCTCTTTGGCCGGTTTGAGCAGCCTGGCGCACATCATTGGCGTGAGGGTCAGCGAAACCACCAGGGAAATCAGAATGGCCACCGCCAAGGTGATGGCGAACTCGCGGAACAGTCGCCCCACCACGTCCTGCATGAACAGCAGCGGAATCAGCACGGCAATCAGCGAGAAGGTCAACGAGATCAGGGTGAAACCGATCTGCTTGGCACCCTTGAGCGCCGCATTCAGCGGCGTCTCGCCCTCTTCCAGGTGCCGCGTGATGTTCTCCAGCATGACGATGGCATCGTCCACCACGAATCCGGTGGCGATGGTCAGTGCCATCAGCGTCAGGTTGTTCAGCGAAAAGCCCGCCAGGTGCATCACTGCGAAAGTGCCGACCAGCGACAGCGGTACGGCTATCGACGGGATGATCGTCGCCGAGAGTTTCTTGAGGAAGATGAAGGTGACCATCACTACCAGGATGGTCGCCAGCATCAGTTCGTGCTGCACGTCCGTGACCGCCGCACGGATCGTCTGGGTGCGATCGGTGAGAACCACCACATCGAGCCCGGCCGGCATGCTCGCGGAGACTTCCGGCAGCAGCGCCTGGATACGCTCGACCACCTCGATGACGTTCGCACCCGGCTGGCGCTGAATGTTCAGCAGCACCGCCTGGTTTTCGTTGGCCCAGGCGGCCAGGCGTTCGTTCTCGGCCCCGTCGATGATGCTCGCCACGTCGCGCAGCCGCAGGGTCGCGCCCTCCTCGTAATTGAGGATCAGGTCGGCATATTCCTCGGGGCTTTTCAGCTGGTCATTGGCATCCAGCATGGACACCCGCGTGGGACCGTCGAAATTGCCCTTGGGCTGATTGACGTTGGCGCTGGTGACCAGGCCGCGCACGTCGGAGAGCGTCAGGCCGTAGGCGGCCAATGCCTCGGGATTGACCCGGATACGTACCGCCGGCCGCTGCCCGCCGGCGATGCTGACCAGTCCCACGCCGCTGATCTGCGCCAGTTTCTGCGCCATGCGGGTATCGACCAGATCGTGCAGCTGCGGCAGCGGCAGGCTTTCAGAGGTCACCGCCAGGGTAATCACCGGCGTATCGGCCGGGTTAACCTTGTTATAGATCGGTGGCGTCGGAAGATCGCTGGGCAGCAGATTGTCCGCTGCGTTGATCGCGGCCTGGACCTCCTGTTCGGCGACATCCAGCTTCACCTCCAGCGAGAAGCGCAGGGTGATCACCGAGGCGCCGCCGGAGCTGGTCGAGGACAATTGCGTCAGCCCCGGCATCTGGCCGAACTGACGTTCGAGCGGTGCCGTGACGGCGCTGGTCATCACTTCGGGGCTGGCACCAGGGTACAGCGTGATCACGCGTATGGTCGGGTAGTCCACCTGCGGCAATGCCGCCACCGGCAGCATGCGGTAGGCGATCAGGCCAGCCAGCAGGATGGCGATCATCGTCAGCGTGGTCGCTACCGGCCGCAGGATGAACAGCCGCGAGATATTCATCGAGCCGGGCGCTCCCGGGTTTCCTCGCCACCCACCTTGGGATTGGCCGCGGCCTCTTCGGCCAGCCGAGCCCTGTCCACCACCTCCACCTCGCTGCCATCACGCAGGCGATCGGTGCCTTCCATCACTATTCGTTCACCTATAGCCAGTCCGCTGGTCACCACCGTGGTTTCACCGTTGCTCGGCCCCACTTCGAGGGTGCGCAATTCGACCTTGTCGTCATCACCCACCACGTAGGCGAAGTTGCCGCGCGCACCGAACTGCAGCGCGGCGGACGGCATCAGAAGAGCATCTTGCAGTGTCTGCACACGCAGCCGGACATTGACGAACTGGTTGGGGATGAGCATTTCCGTCTCGTTATCGAAACGCGCCTTGAGCCGTAGCGTGCCGGTGGTAGCGTCGATCTGGTTGTCCAGGCTCGCCAGCACACCTTCGCCGAACAGCACACGCTCGCCGCGGTCCCAGGCCTGCACCGACAGCTCCTCGCCCTGCCGAAAGCGCTGCAGGACTGGCAGCAGATCGCCCTCTGGCAGGGTGAAGCTGATCGCCATCGGTTGCGTCTGGGTTATGACCACCAGTGGCGTGGTGTCGTTGGCAGCGACCAGGTTGCCCTGATCAAGCTGGCGCAGACCCAGGCGACCGTCGATGGGCGCCTCGATGCGGGTAAAGGCCAGGTTGAGACGGGCTTCGTTGACCGCGGCACGATTGGCGGCCAGGGTCCCTTCGTACTGGTTGACCAGCGCCAGCTGGGTATCCAGGGTCTGCTTGGCGATGCTGTCTTCGGCGAAAAGACCGCGATAGCGATCCAGATCGAGCTGGGCATTCTTCAGCAAGGCCTGGTTCTGCTTCAGCGTACCTTCGGCCTGCCTCAGGGCGACCTCGTATGGCCGTGGATCGATGACCGCCAGCAAATCGCCGGCCTTGACCCGCTGCCCCTCCTCGAAACGCACTTCCACCAGTTCCCCGGCCACCCGGCTGCGCACATTGACCGTATTGAGCGGCGTCACCGTCCCCAGCGCCTTGTAATAGACCTCGAACGCCCCTTGCTTCACTGGCGCCACCCGTACAGGCACCGGACCGCTGAAGGCGCCGAAACCCGGCCGCCCACCAGGTCCCTGGGGCTGTTCGGACGCGGCAGGCCAGAGCCACCAGATCAGCAGCCCGAGCGCTGCGGCCAAGAGAAGAATGATCAGCCAGCGACGGGACGAGTGTGCGGAAGAAGAATATGCCTCGGACATGAACTGGGTTCGCCTGGGAAGGAGCGTGAACCTTAAGCAGTCCGAGCCCGATCGCAAAGGGGCTTTACCGCATTTTTACGTATCAGCGCATATCCGAAGCGAAGGAAGCGAGTTTCCGACTGGAACAAAGCGAGTGGCGTCCAGTCTATGCAAGGTCCGTTGGCTGCATGGGCACGCCCGAGCCCGGCCAAAGGCAGGCAGTTGTCATTTGACAAAATGATCGAACACGGATGCGGGTCGTGCCGTTTCAGGAGCAAGGAATGAACACATCACTGATCATACTGGCGCTGGCCGTCGCCAGCTTTCTTCTCGGTTTTCTCCGCGATCTGTTCATCGCACGGGCCTTTGGCCTGAGTTGGCAGGCCGATCTCATCTTCGTCGCACTGATCCTGCCGATGTTCTTCGAGAACTTCCTCGGCCTGGCCCTGCGCGATGCGATGATTCCCTACCTGCAGAAGCTCCGTAGCCAGTCCGAGGCGCTATTCACCTCCGTCGGGCGCATGCTCTATTGGCGTGTAATGGCGCTGGGCGTCCTGGTCAGCATCATCATCATCGCTGCCAGCCACTGGATTCTCACGCTGCTGGCGCCGGGCTGGAGCGATGCGCAGATCGCCGGTGGTCAGTTGGTATTCTGCGCCGGGGCACTGCTGGTGTCGGTACAGGCGGCGCTCTATTGCCAGGGAGCGCTGCTCAACCTGGACAACATCTTCGTGCTACCGATGACCCGTACCGTGCTGCTCAATGCCGGTGCGATCATCGGCATCCTGCTGTTCCAGCCAACCGGCATGGTGATCATCATCGGCATGCTGCTGCCGCAGCTGGCACTGATCCTGGCCCAGCATCGACGCATCGGTTATCTGAATGACTCATCAACGCCCACTGTCCAGGGCCACAACGGCAACTTCGGCCTGGCTTTCGCCCCGGTACTGCTGGCCGCCGGCGCGCAACAGGCGTGCATCCTCGCCGAGCGCATGTTCGCCTCGTTTCTCGACGAGGGCAGCATCACCATGCTGTCTTTCTCGTTCCGCATCGTGACCATCCCGCTGACGCTCTACGCATTGTCAATACTGGCCGTGCTGTTTCCACGGTTCGCCTCGAGCTGGAACGACGGCGACCATGACAGCCACGCTGCGATGATTCGCAAGGGTTTGCTGGCGACCTTGTTGTTTCTGGTACCGGCGACCGTCGTGCTGCTGTCCTTCCCCGATGCGATCGTCTCGGTACTGCTGGAACGTGGTGCGTTCGGCTCCACGCAAACCGCCGCCACGGCTTCGCTGGTGGCCATCTATGCGCTGGGCTTACCGGCGATGGGCCTGGCGCTGCTGTGGGGCCGCACGCTACTTGCTCAGCATCGGGCCCGGCTGTTTCTGATGGTCACCCTGGCCAGCTCCGCATTGACCATCGGACTCGACGCCCTGCTCTACCGCACCTACGGCGCCGAGGGCCTGGCTGCGGCATTCTCCAGCGGCGCAGCCTTGCAGGCGCTGCTGATGGGAATCTTCGTCTATCGGACGTCCCCACGCGGGCTGGGCACAGTATTGCTGCTGCGCTGGCTCACCACGGCGGTGGTTGTGGCCACAGCCCTGCACTGGCTGCCCAAACCTGACAGTCTGCTGCAACTGTGCCTGTACATCGGCATGGCACTGGCAGGATTCGCCGTGGGAGTCGGCTTGCTGGGTGAGCGCGACCTGTTCAGACCCGGCTATTGGTCGATGCGCGAGGCTTGAACGCATACGTGAAAGAGCCGCTGGGCAAGCGGTTCTTTCACGCCCTGATCCCTCTTCAGCCGTTCAAGGCCACCCGTGTGAGCTCCTGCGGCACCGTCGCCGCCTCTGCCTGCTGCAACACGATCTCCAGCGCTCGACTCGGCAGAATGTCCACGTCGTCATAGGTAATTATCTGGCCGGGCTCAACGGCACGCTTGAGCACCGTCTTGCGCAACAGACCGATGGGCACATGGTCGGGATGCCTGGCGAGCTTTACCGCCTCGCCACGGAACTGGAACCCACCGATGCCACGCTCGATCAGCTCACCCGCGCGCATGGACCGCTTCGCGATTGCCGCAACGCCCAGCGTCGGCGCAGTCGAGTTGTTCAGTAGCACACCACCACCGGCGAGAACCCGACGCACCGTCTTGCCCACCTCAAGCGAGCACAGGTGGAATGGCCGAATCAAGGTGTAATAGGGGCCGGGACCCAGCTTGAAGTATTCGATCGCCTGCTGCTGCTCGGCATCATGCCGGCAGACCAGGAACACGCCGCCCGCCGGGAATCCGGAGGGAATGACATAGTCCGTGATGGGTTGGCCCAGGCGCTCGGCCAGCATGCCGAGAACGCTAGCGCTGTCATTCAGATTGGTCGAAGCGATCCCTTCGAGCCCCTGGCGAGTGATGGTTGCTCCCAATCCGTTACCCACCACCACCTGTTCGATCTGCACCTTGGTGCCATCGGTGAAAGACGTGGTCTGATCGACGCTGATACCCTGGAGACGCGCCCAGTAAGCCATGTTCTCGGGCGTTGGGTCATGATTCAGATAACCTTTCATGTTGCCGTAGACAAGCGGCTTGAAGCCCATCTGCAGCGCTTCTTCATGCAGTGCTGCAAGCGACCCCGGCTGGTCCCCCTCCGCCTCGGTGATGAAGCCTTTGCCGGCCAGATACGAGCCAGTGGTCACCTGCAACTCGGCGTTGACCGTGACAACCGGCAAGCCAGCCTCGAAAGCACGCTCGATGACTTCGGTGCCATGGAAAACATCACCACTGCATTCGACGATGAGGTCGGAATGATCGACCAGATCGTCGATCGAATGGGTCAGCCGTTCAGCCAGGGGAAAATCGCTGAAGGAGTTGAACGGGCGTCGGGTCAGAATCCGGGAAACTTCCAGGTCTGGATAATGTTTCTTGATCAACCGCAGGAAACCCCGCGCGATCATTCCCGTACCGGATACACCGATCTTTTTGGAATGCGGGTTGAGCATAACTGAATCCATTCAAAAGGCTTCACGTGCTAAGACCGCAACCGGCGTGAAAGATTTTGTAATCAGGCAGCTATCCGCCTGGCCACCGCCGTTGCGAACCGATCGCTGCGAACTTGAAGCACAGCGACTCTGGCAAGCTAATAGCCCGCCAAGACTCCAGCCAATTGATGGCGACAAACGGCAAGGGGATTGCCGACGGTTCTACGTCGCCGGAATTCGGAACAGAGGCGGAAGCGGCGTTCCAGAGCCTCGCCGCTTCCGCATGTGGCAGTTACTTCAGTGAAGCGATCGCAGCCTCGTAATCGGGCTCGTTAGCAATTTCGGCGACCAGCTCGCTGTGCAGTACCTTGTTTTGCTCGTCGATGACCACGACAGCGCGTGCGGCCAGACCCGCCAGCGGCCCGCTGGTGATCGCAACACCGTAGTCCCGCAGGAACTGGCTACCACGCATCGTCGACAGATTGATGACATTCGCCAGGCCTTCAGCACCACAGAAGCGTGCCTGTGCGAATGGCAGGTCCGCTGAGATGCACGCGACGACTGTGTTGGCCATCTCGTTGGCCTGGGCGTTGAATTTGCGCACGGAGGTGGCGCAGGTTGGAGTGTCGACGCTCGGGAAGATATTCAGCACCTTGCGCTTGCCGACGAAGGACGCCAACTCGACATCCGACAGGTCGGTGCCGACAAGGCGGAACGGCTTGGCCTGCTGCCCCGCTTGCGGAAAGTCGCCTGCAATCTCGATCGGGTTGCCCTTTAGGGTTACTTCAGTCATGTGAACTCCTGCCTTTTATAGTGAAGGGCCAAGGGCGGGAACCCATGACCCGGGGATTATCAAACCGCAGGCGCCAGCCGGTCGCGCGCGAAGTGTTCCTTGGTCAGCTTCACCACCACCGGGCTCAGCAATAGCAAGGAGATCAGGTTGGGAATCGCCATGAGTCCGTTGAGCGTATCGGCCAGCAGCCAGGCAAAGTCCAGTTGGGCAACCGCACCGAAAGGCACGGCCAGCACCCAGACCACCCGGAACGGCCAGATTGCTTTGGTGCCGACCATGAATTCCCAGCACTTCTCGCCGAAGTAGCTCCAGCCGAGGATGGTAGTGAAAGCGAAGACCACCAGCGCAACGGTCAACAGTGCCCCACCAATACCTGGCATGGCCTGTTCGAACGCAGCTGCTGACAATGCCGCACCACTTTCACCGCTGGTCCAGACTCCCGAGCAAATGATGGCGAGACCCGTTATCGAACAGATGATGATGGTATCGATGAAGGTACCCATCATGCCGATGATGCCGGAGCGCACCGAACTGGTGGTGGTACCAGCCGCCTGAGCGATACCGGCCGTCCCGAGCCCTGCCTCGTTGGAGAAGATGCCGCGCGCCACACCAAAACGGATCGCAGCCATGACCGCAGCGCCAGCGAAGCCACCAGTGGCTGCGATCGGCGTGAAGGCATGAGTGAATATCAGGCTGAAGGCGGTGGGGATCGCATCGACGTTGACCACCAGCACCACGATCCCGGCGATGATGTACGCCACGCACATGAAGGGCACCAATGCTGCCGCGACCTTGCCGATACGCTTGATGCCGCCGAGGATAACCAGCCCCACGACTACCATGGTCGCCAACCCGGTAACCCAGAGCGGCACACTGAACGTCGCCTGCAGCGCATGGGCCATGCTGTTGACCTGCACCATGTTGCCGATGCCGAAGCCGGCCAGCCCACCGAAGATGGCGAAGGCGCCACCCAGCCAGAGCCACTTCTTGCCCAGGCCGTTCTTGATGGCATACATCGGCCCGCCGACATGCTCGCCGCGGTCGTCCTTCTCGCGGTAGTGCACGGCCAGCACCACTTCGCAGTACTTGGTCGCCATGCCCACCAGAGCGGTGCACCACATCCAGAACAGCGCACCAGGCCCGCCGAGGAAGATGGCGGTGGCGACGCCTGCGATATTGCCGGTACCGACAGTAGCTGCCAGGCAGGTCATCAGCGCCTGGAACGGGCTGATCTCGCCTGTCGTCTCATCACCCTTGTCACGGCCTCGCCATATATAGGCGAAGCCAGTGCCCAGACGGCGCAACGGCATGAACTTGAGGAGGATCATCAGTATGAAACCGGTGCCCAGAATCAGCACCAGCATGGGCGGCCCCCAGACGAGGCCGTTGACGCTATTGACGAGGTTATTCAGCAATTCCATTCGAGACACCCTTTATTGTTTGTTCCAGACATCCTGGCCTTGGTGAGTCGAGTGCACGGCTAGCGAGCGCGGCGGTACGCAATCGCCAGGCAGAATCGATCCATGCTCTCAGGCTCGGCTACATATACGAGCCATCGGTGCGAGCCGGCCCCATCGGATGCCATGCAGGGAAACGACCGACGGATCGTACCACCGTCCTAAGCGCTGGACGCAAGGTCGTTTTCAGGGTTTTGTCATTGGCGTGCCGATTAGTTTCGATACAGTCGCGCAAGGAAGGCTCATCGGTGGCTTTGTCCATACTCGTTCATCGAAACGACGGAGCTGCCCTGCCTCAATGGCAATCCAGGGTATCGGCCAGCACGTAGGCCTGGAACGCGACCTCATCGATCCAGAACTGAACCAGCTCCTCCAGCCTGCCCTCGCCTTCCCAGGCCCGGATCAGCGCATCGATGCGGGCTCGCAATAGGCCATTCTCGACACCGACGCGCAGCACCTGCTCTGCGTCGGGCAAGGCAGACAGCAAGGTGTTGTAGCGCCGCCACTCGGGCAGCTTGGCCATCTCGGCGAGTAGGCGATGGTCGTCGACCACTGCCCGACACTCACCGAGCTTGAGGCCGATCAGCGCATGGGCTGCGCTGGGGTATTCCCGTGGTTGCGCACCGAAGCGCTGCACGATGAACTGCGTATAAGGGCTTGCAACGGCGATGCAGAAGGGTTGCCCCTGCAATTGCGACCAATCGACGATGCCACCTTCGTTGGCCGCTAGGGCAGCCGGTACAGCCTGGTAGTAAATCGGTCCGACCTTCGCCGAACCCAGTTGCAGGTCTGCGCCCTCGGAGCGCCTCGCAACGTCCACTGTCTCTTCCAGGGACTCAGCCAGTGCCTGCAGCAATGCCGGTTCGAAACTCTCGCTTTCGCTGCTGGACAGCACGCGGTATTCGGGCAAGGTGGCGCGCAACGGCTCGGCGCACGCCATGCCCGACGCCAGCAGGGCCGGTAGCAAGGCGAGAAACGGCAATACGCGCATGGCGAAAACCTCAGACGTATTGGTAACGCAGCATCCGTTGCTTGAATTTTTCCAGCACCACCTGATCGATCAGCGTGGCGAGGATGGCGATCACCAGGATATTCATCATCACGCCGCTCATGTCGGCGATCTCGCCGGAATACGCCAGCGAACGCCCGAGCCCCTGACCGAAGCCGATCAGCATCTCGGCGGAAATCAGCGCCCGCCAGGCGTTGCCAAAGGCCAGCTGGGCACCGGTGATCAACTCCGGCATTACCGCCGGCAGGTAGACACGGCGCAGCAACTGCCAGCGTGAAGCCCCCATTACCCGCGCGGCCGACACATGCACCGGCTGCACGCTTTCAGTAGCGTTCATTACCGACAGCGCCATGGGGAAGAATGCCGCCAACGCCACTACCACGATGATCGGCAGATTGCCGAAACCCATGACGATGAGGAACAGCGGCACCCAGGCGATCGAGGGGATCGACTGGAGAATGACGATGGCCGAGCGCAGGATTTCGCGAAAGAAGAACAGCACCCCACCGACCAGGCCGAAGCCTATGCCGAACAGCAACGCGAAGCTGTAGCCACTGCCGAGGCGACTCATGCTGCCGTACAGGCCTTCGCGGAACTGAGGCTCCTGCACCGTTGCGAACAGTCGCTCGAGCACCGCGGGGATTCCCGGCATCAGGAACGAAGGCAGGCTCCAGGCCGCAGCCTGCCAGATCAACAGGATGAACAGGACCGCCAGCGCTACGGCGAGGTACTTCTTGGGTCCGGTGAGACGACGAGGCTGGCTCATGCTTGTGCAACCTCCGTCTTGATACCCAGCAGGCGCAGGATCTCGGTGCGCTCGGTAGCGAACGCGGTGAGGTCGTGACTCTTCTCGCAATGGGTAAAGTTGAAGGTCTTCAACACACGTGCCGGGCGCGGACTGAACACCAGCACATGATCGGCCAAATACAAGGCCTCATCGACATCGTGGGTCACCAGCAACACCGTGGGCTGGTGCTCCTTGATCAGCTCCAGCAGCACATCCTGCAGTGCCATGCGGGTCAGCGCATCCAGCGCACCGAAAGGCTCGTCGAGCAACAGCACCTCGGGTTTGGCAATGAAAGCTCGCGCCAACGCCGTACGCTGGCGCATGCCACCGGAAACCTGATGCGGATAGTAGTGCTCGAAACCTTCCAGACTCACCCGCGCCAACCATGCCGCAGCCTGCTCGAAGGCGCTGGCCTTGGCCACCCCCTGCAACTCCAGCGCCATGGCGACGTTGCCCTGCAGGCTCAGCCAGGGATAGAGCGCATGCTCCTGGAATACCAGCGTGCGCCGCGGACTCGGCCCCGGAATCGGCTTGCCATCGGCCAGTACACGGCCCGCACTTGGGTTTTCCAGCCCGGCCACCAGATGCAGCAGGGTCGACTTGCCGCAACCGGAAGGACCGACCAGCGCCACCAGCTCGCCTTGTGCGAACTCTCCATTGAATCCCTTGATGACTTCGAGTTGCCCGAAGCGCTTGTCTACTTCTTCAAATCTGAGCTGCATGAAAAACCTGAAAGAACTTCACCGGCAATGGCCAGCAGAATGAAAGCTGCCCGACACATGGCCGGGCAATGAACAACGTCATTTGCTACAGGTACTGAAACGCTGACGAGGCAGCCGAGACAAGGCAAGAACAGGCGAAAAGGCGGAGTTTACTGTTGTAAATGAGCATTTTGAGCCTGTTCTTAACGCCGTATCGGCAACGCAGGTAGTTTCAGCTAGAGTTCGCGTGCGTCCTGCCAGGACAGATCCAGGATCGCGCTGGTATCGAACGGCTTGCCGTCGCGGGTTTTCAGCGAGCCCAGCTCCTGGAGGATATCGGCCAGCTCCTGAATACGTGCCAGATCCGCATCATCCAGTTTGGCGGTGAAGTCCTGGGTCGCGATGGCCTCTTCGATCACCACTTCACGGGGCAGCTCGCCGCGCTCCAGTGTCTTCAGTGTCGGCTCGGCGATGAAATAATCGGCGATCAGCTTGGCCGCCTCGGCCGGCTGATTCTCCAGCAGTTCGATGGCATCACGCTGGGCATCGAGGGATTTCCAGACAGCATCCTTGCGCTTGGCCAGGGTCTCGCCCGAGGTGATTACAACCATGCAGGGGAACGGCCAGACTTCGCCGATCTCGTAGATCTGTTTGACCGGCGCCACCAACTGGGCGATACGGTCATAGGGTTCGAACAGGAAGGCCGCATCGACCCGGCCAGACACCAGCGACTGCACGGCAACCGCCGGGCTGACGCCCATGATGTTCACGTCGCTGGGCTGCAACCCGGCGGACTTCAGGGTCACACCACGCAGTACCGAATCGGCAGTGCTGCCCTCGCGCTGGGAAGCTAGGCTGTGACCCTTGAGGCCGGCTACGTCTTCGATACCGGTTTCGTTGCGCACCAGAATCGAGTGGTAACCTTGCTGGGCGCCCCCGACCACTTTCAGGTCGGCGCCCTTGGAGGCCCAGGCAACCGCATTGGTGAAACCGAGAACGCCGGTGTCCAGCTGCCCACCGACGATGGCCTTGATCAGGTCCGTACCGGAGCTGAATTCGACCAGCTCGACGTCCAGGCCATGCTTCTCGTACAGCTTCGCCTCATGGGCGACCATCGCCTGAGCGTCGTCCATCACGCGAATGTAGCCAACCTTGAATTTTTCCTGCGCCTGCGCGACCGCGCTCAGCAGCAATAGAGCGGGAACCAGCCAGAGCCTTGCCTTCATCTTCTACCTCACGTGCACGCTACGCCAAGACTTATAACCAAAAGAAAGCACATTATTCTTTTTAGTTATTTATCGTCATTGGCTTAGAACTTTACACGATCTTGTAGGTCGTCCGCACCCGTTGCATTGCCATATGACCCGCATATCCAGTTATAAGCAAAGCCTCTGCAGCGTTCGCAGGCTGTTAGGGTCTGTTCCCGTTCCGTACACGGATAGCGATGAAGCGGGAACAGGCCACTAGAGACTGATGGTCTTGCGTCCGGCCAACGCATGGGCCAGGGTTCCGCCGTCGACGAGATCCAGCTCGCCACCCAGCGGTACGCCATGGGCAATACGGCTGAGGGTCAGGCCCTTGGGGATCAGCAGTTGCGCGATGTAGTGGGCGGTGGCTTCACCTTCCACGGTCGGGTTGGTGGCAAGGATCACTTCGCTGAACGAGCCTGCAGCAACTCGCGCCAGCAATTCAGGAATACCGATGGCCTCCGGCCCGAGACCGTCGAGGGGTGACAGATGCCCTTTGAGCACGAAATAACGACCGCGGAAGCCGGTCTGCTCGACCGCGAAGACATCCACCGGGCTTTGCACGATACACAGCAGGCTATCGTCACGCCGTGGATCGGCGCACTGTGGGCACAGCGTCTCTTCGCTCAGCATACGGCACTGCTGGCAATACCCCACCTCATCCATGGCACGGTTGAGCGCCTGCGCCAGACGCAGACCACCAGTGCGATCGCGTTCCAGCATCTGCAGGGCCATGCGCTGCGCCGTCTTCTGCCCAACGCCGGGGAGAATTCGTAGGGCATCGATGAGTTGGCGGATCAGAGGGCTGAAGCTCATGGATATCTCGTTGAAAAGCTGGAAGCTGGAAGCTGGAAGCTGGAAGCTGGAAGCTGGAAGCTGGAAGCTGGAAGCCAGACAGCGTGCGATCAATTGCTGACCACGCAAGTTTTTGTCCGACGTTCCAGCTTCAGGTCACGCATCAGAACGGCATCTTGAACCCTGGGGGCAGTTGCATGCCGGCGGTCATGCCGGACATTTTTTCCTGGCTGTTCGCCTCGATTTTACGCACCGCATCATTCACGGCGGCAGCGATCAGGTCTTCCAGGATGTCCTTGTCTTCCTGCATCAGGCTGTCATCCAGGCTGACGCGCTTGACGTCGTGGCGACCATTCATCACCACGCTGACCAGTCCGGCGCCGGACTGACCGGTCACTTCGGCGTTCGCCAGCTCTTCCTGCATCTTCTGCATCTTTTCCTGCATCTGCTGCGCCTGCTTCATCAGGCCGGCCATGCCACCTTTCATCATGGAAATCACCTCGGGGGTCAATCAGGGGTCGGAATACTTTAGGTCTGTTGCCGTTTCGTCGCGAGCCGCGTTGCTGCGAGAAATGACGTCAGGTTAGGCGTAGGACGCAGGCAATGGTTATCCCCTTGCCAAGTCCTACAACGACAGCTGGCGTCATTTCCCGCGCAACCCTTCGGGCCGGGCCTGTTTCTACGCGATGCGGCGTTATCCGTCGTTCATTTGGAATGACCAAACTTCTCTCCTCATGCCTTGCCTCGCGTAAAAACAGGCTCCGGCGCGGCCTCGACCGAAATGGCAACAGACCCTAGGGGTTCGATGGTGCCTTCGCGGATCACCGCTGCGAACTGCTCCATCAGTTGCTGGACGACCGGATCGGATTGAATCGACTGTTCCGCCGCACGCTGCCGCTCCGCACGCCACCGTGCCGCAGCCTGAGCCGGAGTCTCCTGCCGGGGCCTTTCCAGTTCGATCACCAGTTGCAGCGTTCGGCCATGATACTGGTTGAGCGCATCGTTCAGACGCCGCTGCTGCGTTGCATTGAACAAGGCGCTCTGCGCCGGGTCCAGGTGCATCAGCCAGCGATCGTCCTCGACCGAAATCAGCGTACAGTTCGAGGCGATGCTGCCGGTCAGGCCGGAAAGGCCAAGCTTTAGATAGATATCCTGCCATTCCGCCGCGAGTCCAGTGGCCGGTTCCATCGCGGGCTCCGGTTCGGCAACTGACGTTTCGGCCTGTGCCTCGTCCAGGCCGTGCAGATAGGCTTCGGCCTGGGTTTCGGCCTCAAAATAATCCTCGTCGCTCAGTGGCGGCTCGTCATCTTCAAAGTCGCCGGATGCAACCACGGCGACGGTAGCCTCGGGCCATTCGGCGGCCGCCTCGCCCGACGCAGCCATCTCAGGTTCTGAGACCGCCACCACCGGAGCCGCAGACTCTTCCCAAGGGAGATCGATGGATGGGTCCTTCGCTTCAGAAGCAGGTTGCGGTGCCGGCTGCTCGGCAACGACTACTGGCTGCGACGACGACATGACCGGAGCAGTTGCTGACGCCTCCGGCTCCGCAGCAGTGACAACCGATTCGACAACCGACGCAGGAGGCGGTGCTGCCACGGCGACCGGGGCGGCAGGCCTGGCGGCCACCGGTGCCGCTTCGGAATCAGTCGTGGCCGGGCTGATTCCAAGACTCTTTAGGGGTGTTCGTGGTGCGCTTTCATCACCGGCCGGACGAAACGCGAGCATCCGCAGCAGGACCATCTCGAAGCCGCTGCGCGGGTCAGGCGCCAACGGCAGATCGCGGCGGCCGATCAAGCCCATCTGATAGTAGAACTGTACGTCTTCGGCGGGCAGCGCCTGGGCCAGAGCCAGCACGCGCTCACGATCGCCCTGGCCGTTGTCCACCGCCTCGGGCAACGCCTGGGCGATGGCGACGCGGTGCAGCACATTGAGCATCTCGGCCAGCACACCTCCCCAGTCGGGACCCTGCTCCGCCAGATGTCTCACCGCCTCCAGCAAGGCCCGAGCATCGCCTTCCAGCAATGCCTGCAACACGCCATAGACCTGACCCTGGTCCAGAGTGCCGAGCATGCTGCGCACGTCCTCGGCGAGCACCTTGCCTTCACCGAAGGCGATCGCCTGGTCGGTCAGGCTCATGGCGTCGCGCATCGAGCCGTCGGCGGCGCGCCCGAGCAGCCAGAGCGCATCCGGCTCGAAGGGTACGTTTTCCACTCCCAGCACATGGGTCAGGTGCTCGACCACTCTTTCCGGTGGCATGTTCTTCAGCGAGAACTGCAGGCAACGCGAAAGAATGGTGACGGGCAGCTTTTGCGGATCGGTAGTAGCCAGCAGGAACTTGACATGCGGCGGAGGCTCTTCGAGCGTCTTCAGCAGCGCGTTGAAGGAGTGCGACGAAAGCATGTGCACTTCGTCGATCAGGTAGACCTTGAAGCGCCCACGGCTGGGTGCGTACTGCACGTTGTCCAGCAGCTCGCGGGTATCTTCGACCTTGGTCCGACTCGCGGCATCGACTTCTATCAGGTCGACAAAGCGGCCTTCGTCGATCTCGCGGCATACCGAGCATTGCCCACAAGGTATGGAGCTGACGCCGGTTTCGCAGTTCAGACACTTGGCGATGATCCGCGCGATGGTGGTCTTGCCCACCCCGCGCGTGCCGGTGAACAGGTAGGCGTGGTGCAGTCGCTGGCTGTCCAGCGCGTTGATCAGGGCCTTGAGCACGTGCGTCTGTCCGACCATTTCGCGGAACGAGCGCGGACGCCATTTTCGGGCTAGAACCTGATAACTCATAACACCATCGCGGGATAAAGCAGAGGACGGGTAATGCTAGCGGAGCAAGCCGCAAATTGCATCCAGCCCGTCGCCTAGCCTTTCAGCATGCAACCCAGTGCCCGTACAATCTGCTGGAGTTGTGCGTGGCTGCTCACCTCGATTTCCAGGCCGTCTATTTCCCGGCGTGGCGGATATTGTTTGCGCAAGCGATCGAATCCGGCCCGACGCTGCTCATCATCGCCCGCCAGACTTCGCCGAAAGGCCGCATCGTCCCGGCGGGGGTCATACACGGCTCGGCAGATGGTCGCCAACATATCCTCCGGGCTCACCGTCTCCGCGAACGACAATCCGCGCAACGGCTTCTCAGGCATCAGTTCGGCCAGCTCAACCTTCGGCTCCAGTCCCCGGCTGACGCAGAACGCCTGATAGATCTGCGCGGTGCCACGTAACTTGCCGTCCAGGCTGTAGCCGGCAATGTGCGGCGTGGCGATCCAGCACAACTCAGCCAGCGCCACATCAACCTGCGGTTCGCCTTCCCATACGTCCAGCACGGCCTGGATATCCGGGCGTTGCGCCAGTTGTTCGCGCAGTGCGGCATTGTCCACAACAGCACCACGACTGGCATTGATCAGCCAGGCGCCTGGACGCAGCTGTTCGAGGCGCGCCTGGTCGAGCAGATGAAAGGTGACGTGGTCGCCCTCGAGTGTCAGCGGCGTGTGCAGGCTGATGACATCGCACTCCTCGATGACCTCATCGAGGCTGACGAACTCGCCAGCCTCCCGCGTCTGACGTGGCGGGTCGCAGACACGCACGTTCCAGCCCAGCCCGCGCAGCACCTCCACCAGCCGGCCGCCCACCTCGCCGGCACCCACCACGCCGTAGCGGCGGCCGGCGAGTTCGACCCCCTCGCCTTCCGCCAATGCCAACAGGCTACCGAGCACGTAATCCACCACGCCGCGTGCGTTGCAGCCCGGCGCACTGGCCCAGGCGATGCCCGCCTCCTCGAAATAGTCCAGATCCAGATGATCGGTACCGATGGTGCAGGTACCGACGAAGCGTACGCGGCTGCCCTCAAGCAGTTCCCGGTCCACCCGGGTGACCGAACGCACCAGCAGCACCTCGCTGTCGCCGAGTGCGGCCCTGTTGATGGTGCGCCCCTGCATGCGACGGATTTCGCCGTGCTCGGCAAAGAAGGCGTCTACCAGGGGAATGTTTTCGTCGGCAAGAATGTGCATGGCGGGCTCCGTGTGGAATTTGCCTATTCTAGACCTCGCGAACAGCGATGTGGCTTTCGGCCACGCTTCGGCACGCGTAGACTAGCGCGCCTCTTGTATACAGTTCGGACAGCCCGGAAATGCCTACTGAGTCGAGACTCAGACGGGTACGCAGCGAACTGCGTACTCTCTTCGCCCTTGCCTTCCCCATGATGATCGCGCAACTGGCCAATACCGCCATGGGCTTTGTCGACACCCTGATGGCCGGGCGTGTCAGTTCTCATGATCTCGCGGCTGTCGCCCTGGGCAACTCGATCTGGGTGCCGGTCTTCCTGCTGACTACCGGGGTGATCCTGGCCACCACGCCGAACGTAGCGAAACGCTTCGGTGCCGGCGAACACGAACAGATCGGGCCACTGGTGCGACAGGCGCTATGGATGGGCGTGGGCGTCGGTTGCCTGGCTGCAGTACTGATGTGGAACGCCGAGCCGGTGCTGCACCTGTTGAAGGTCGAGCAGGCGCTGATCGAGCCAAGCATGGCCTATCTGCGCGCCGTGGCGTGCGGCTTTCCGGCGATGGCGCTGTACCAGGTGCTGCGCTGCTACAGCGACGGTCTCGGCCACACTCGGCCCAGCATGGTGATCGGCCTTCTCGGCCTGCTGCTGAATATTCCGCTCAATTACATCTTCATCCATGGCAAGCTCGGCGTGCCGGCCATGGGCGGCGTCGGCTGCGGCTGGGCAACCGGACTGGTCATGCTGTTCATG
Source organism: Pseudomonas sp. (assembly GCA_047973445.1). GTDB lineage: Bacteria > Pseudomonadota > Gammaproteobacteria > Pseudomonadales > Pseudomonadaceae > Stutzerimonas. The sequence continues at coordinate 18,407 of JBKEBY010000069.1, read as the reverse complement.
GCCCTGGCCATGCTGTTCTGGGTACGCCGCGCCGAATATTACCGGGCCAGCCGGCTGTTCGAGCGTTTCGACGGTCCCGCCTGGCCCGAGCTCAGCCGACTGCTGGCGGTCGGCGTGCCAATCGGCGTTGCGGTATTCGCCGAAGCAAGCATCTTCTCGGTGATCGCCCTGCTGATCGGCGCGCTCGGCGCCACCGTGGTCGCCGGACACCAGATCGCCCTCAACTTCACCTCGCTGATCTTCATGATCCCGTTGTCGCTGGGCATGGCGATCACCGTGCGTATCGGCCAGGCTCTGGGCCGTAATGCGCCGCGCGATGCACGCTTCGTCGCTGGACTGGGTATCGCTACCGGGCTGCTCTACGCCTGCTTCTCAGCCGGTACCATGCTGCTGTTCAGCGAGCAGATCGCTCGCATCTACACCACCGACCCTGCAGTCATCCGGGTCGCGGCCGCTCTGTTCTTCTACGCCGCGCTGTTCCAGTTCTCGGACGTGGTGCAAGTCACCGCTGCGGGCGCGTTGCGCGGCTACCAGGACACCCGCATGACCATGGTTTTCACGCTTTTCGCCTACTGGGGCATCGGCCTGCCGCTGGGCTACCTGCTGGGCCTGACGGACAGATTCGGCGAAGCGAGCGGGCCGGTCGGATTGTGGCAGGGCCTGATCGCCGGCCTGAGTTGCGCAGCCTTCCTACTCAGCATCCGCCTGGTCCGTAGCGCCCGCAAGGAGATAAGACGCGCCCGTGCGACGACTCAGCACAGTGCCTGAAGCAAGGTCGACCGGCCATCGCGTCGACCTCCGATCTGCATGCAGGACCGGCACCGGCGGCGTCAGGTACGCCTACGGGCACCCATGACCAGATCGATCAGCCGCGTCTTGGCATCCTCCAGCCGGCCGGTGTTGTCGATCGTCACGCAGCCGTCATCCGCCTCGACAAAGGACGCATTGCGCGCCAGACGGGCATCGATCTGTGCGGCGGTTTCTCGCTTTCTCGCCAGCAAGCGCTGGCGCAACACGGCCGGCTGTACCACCAGCAGTACGGCGAGCAGGTCGGGATAACGCTGTCGGGCCACCGGCAGGTATTCACGCGAGCCATTGACCAGTACGTCCAGACCACTGGCCAACCACTCATCGATCTGTCTTGGGATGCCATAGCTCAGGCCATTGGCCTGCCAGCGCAAGGCGAAGGCACCTTCCTCTACCATTCGTACGAACGTCTCTGTGGTAACGCCGGTGGCGTCCTCGCCAACCGACTCGGCTGAACGCGTGATGACTCTCCGGACGATCCGGCAGCCATTGGCCCGCAAGTCTTCGCTTGCAAGCTGCAGCAGGCTATCCTTGCCGGACCCCGAGGGGCCCATCAGATAGATCAGTTTTCCCGGCACCCGACACCTCCCCTCTGACCAATCCTGTCCGCAGGCAGCGGACGGAGGCGAATCATACCGCGCCTGGCGGCTGGCTCATCCGACGCAGGCTAAATCCACAGCGGGATAGACGAGACGGACCACCACTCAGGTTTCGTAGCCAAGCATTATTGCGCTGAACACCAGAAAGGCACTGAACAGCACCCGCAGCATCCGCTCAGGCAAGGTGTGGGCGAGCTTCACGCCGAGGCTGATGCTCAGCAGGCCGCCGACCGCCAGCGGCAAACCCAGCGCCCAGTTCACTTGGTCATGCAGTGCGTAGGTGGCCAGAGTAACCCCCGTACTGGGTGCCGCCAGCGACAGCGAGAGTCCCTGTGCCACCACCTGACTGGTGCCGAACACGCTGGTCAGCACCGGCGTGGCCAATACCGCGCCGCCAACCCCAAACAGACCGCCCAGCGCACCTGCTCCCGCACCCAGCGCTGCCAACCAGGGCCAGGGGTAACGCAGCTCGCCAGTGTACTGCGCAGGCCGCTGCACGAGACGGAACAGGTTGTAGAGCGCCAGTGCCAGCAGGAACCCCACGAAGGCGATCCGCATCCGCGCGGGGTCCAGCGATACTGCGATGGAAGAACCGGCGATAGCCAGGCAGAAGCTGCTGATCGCCAGTGCGGCGGCGTGACGGATGTCGATACGGTTGCGCTGGTGATAACGCCAGATGGCCAGCAGCACGTTGGGCACCACCATCACCAGCGCCGTGCCCTGCGCCAGTTGCTGGTCGAGGTCGAACAACACACCCAGCACCGGAATCGCGATCAGCCCACCACCGATCCCGAACAATCCACCCAGCGTACCCAGCACCAGCCCCAACAGAACATTCAGCACGCTTTCCAACGGATCCATCAGGACATCTCTTTTCCAAAAAAACGAAATGCTACGACGCCAACTCTGGAACGGAAATGCACAGCCACGCACAATGGCTTTGCGCATTCAGCAAAACGGGACAACCTGATGCAAACCGACGCCCTTTCGGAACAGTTCGGACTGTTTCTCGATGTGCTGGACACCGGCAGCTTTTCCGCCGCCGCACGACGGCATGCACTGACACCTTCGGCGGTTGCGCGGCGCATCGATGCGCTGGAGCGCTCCTTCGGCGCGCAACTGGTCAGCCGCAGCACCCATGCGATACGTCCAACCACCGCAGGACTGGCGTTCGCCGAGCGGGCCCGGCGCATCGTTCATGAACTGCACCTGGCGCGCGCCGAAGCCGCCGCCCTGGACGGCACACCGACCGGACGCATTCGCATCGACGCACCAACGCCGTTCGGCCGACGACACCTGGCGCCCGCACTCGCGGAGTTTCTGCAAGCCTACCCAGGCGTGGACATCCAGTTACGGCTGATCGACAGCTTCGTTGACCTGCACGGAGCCCACTTGGGGGAAGTCGATCTGGTGCTGCGCATAGGCCCACTGGCCGATACCCGGTTGGTCGCAACCCCTCTGGCCCCCATGGTCAGGGTGCTTTGCGCCAGCCCCGACTACCTGCGTCGGCGCGGCATGCCCAGCGCGCTGGAAGAACTGCTCGAACATGATGGCCTGGACTGGGATGCACTGGCACCACCCCACGCCTGGCGTTTCGAGCGCGACGGCAAACGACAGCTTTTTCGCCCGCGGCGCCTGCGCATGGTTGCCAACAATGCCGAAGCCTTGCTCAGCGGCGTTCTCGCCGGCCTGGGCATCGCGCACCTACCCACCTGGCTGATCAGCGACAACCTCTTGCACGGCGAGCTGCTGCCCCTTTTCTGTGAAAGCGGTCTGCCTGACCCCGAGCCCAGCGGCATCTACGCGCTACGGCTGACCCGTGAGGCGGATTCGCGCGCACGCCTGCTTCTGGAATTCCTGCGCACGCGCTTCGGCCCGGTCCCGCCCTGGGACCAGGCCTTGCGCAGCGGATTGATTTTCGGGTGAGTGTGAGGCCGTCGTGCGTGGCCGCTAAACCGGACTGCTACCCAGCTCCTGGGTAACCCCCCAGCCATCGACGACACCGCCAAGGGGTTCCACCAGGTTTTCCAGGTCCTGCTCGAAATCCCCGATGCCGTCGTAGGTGGCATACATCACCTTGCTCACCTGCAGGTCCCAGGCGCCGTCGTCCCTGGGAGACACCTGGGCGTTGATGCATTCACCGCGGAAGTTGCTCGCCGCTTCACAGGCCTGCTCGCGGCCCGGAAACACGGCGTAGAACTCGATGGGATGGACGCGGGAGAAATCGAAACCGCCCTCCTTCATTCGCAGTAGAACGTTGCTGCTGACATCCTCATGGAAGGTGGTACTCATAAGACAACCTCCTCTCACTCATGGATGAATCGCTTTCCGGATTGGAAAAGCCTTAGCGTGTTATCAACTCGACACTACAACAGTCGACAGCCCCTGCCCCCTTCTGTTCGAACGGCTGCGGCATGCAGCTTCTTGAAGCATAGTCGCCGCGCTGACTCCCATGTGTTACGCCGACTCCTTTTCAGCAGTCGACGCTGCCATTCAGTCGTTGCTGGGTTTGCCGATGGCCTGCAGCACATACTGCGGTAGCGCGAAGGCGGCCATATGTACGTGCGGGTTGTAGTAGCGTGTGACGATGCCACTGCCGGCAAGTCGCTGGCACAGCGTTCCCAGTGAAAGCTTGCGACTCTCGCTATCGCACGCTCCCCAGGCAAAGGCCACTGCCCCGCCGATGTAGGTCGGAACGGCGGCCTGGTAGAAATGCCAGTCGGGGAATAGCCCGTTCATTCGCCTGGCGGTGGCCTGCACTACGTTCAGTTGCAGGAAGGGTGTGCCGTTCTGCGCAACGAGAATGCCGCCATCGCTGAGGCAGCGGCGACAGGCCTGGTAGAAGGCTTCCGAGAACAGTGCCGCACCCGGACCGACCGGGTCTGTCGAATCGACAATGATCACGTCGAACTTCTCTTCTACGCTCTGGACGAAGCGCAGACCGTCGTCGTTCAACAGGTTCAGGCGCGCATCCTCGAATGCTCCTCTGGAGTGCTCAGGCAGGAGCTCCCGGCACATTTCCACCAGCTCACCGTCGACCTCGACCAGGGTGATGCTTTCGACATCGTGGTGCTTGGCGACTTCGCGCAGCAGCCCACCATCGCCACCGCCGATGATCAGCACCCGTCGGGCGAGGCCGTGAGCCAGGATCGGCACGTGGGCGAGCATCTCGTGGTAGATGAATTCGTCGGCCTCGGCGGTCTGGACCACACCGTCGAGCGTCATGACGCGCCCCATGCGAGCATTCTCGAAAATGGTCAGATGCTGATGCTCTGTGCGACCTTCATACAGCACCCTGTCCACCGCGAAGCGCTGGCCGTATCCCTCGTAGAGAGTTTTCTGATAGTCGCTCATGGGTATCTCCCCGTGATGAGTGGCATGAAAAGGCAACTGAATTTGCGTACCGCCTGGGTATACAAGAAAGCAGCGCATTCTACTTTGGTCCAATGGCAGACTAAACCGAAAGCTGATTATGCATCGAGCAAATTCATTCAGATTGCCGCAACTGGTGCCATGGGGCGTTACGAGACATCGGGACAGAATCGTTCGGGAAGGCTATCGTCACGGCATGAGCGAACTCCTGTACCTACCCTATCTTCCACCCTGGGACTGGCACCAGTTCCACCGTCATTTCGCCCTGAGGCTGCTACCCGGCGTCGAGGCGCTCGAACCGCTGCGCTACAGCCGCAGCGTGCGCCTGGGTGAAAGATGTGGCTGGTTCGGCATCCGCCCGCTGCCCGAACAGAACCTCCTCGAACTGCAGCTCAGCGACAGCCTGGCAGAACAGGCTCCGTCGCTGGTGCCGCGAATAAGCAAGATGTTCGATCTGAACACCGACCCCGCCGTCCTGTTCGAGCATTTCACCGGTGATCCATTTCTCGGCCCGATGGTTGCAGCCAATCCGGGGCTACGCCTGCCAACCGCCTTCGATCCCTTCGAGCAGAGCGTGCGAGCAATCGTCGGTCAGCAGGTTTCGGTCAAGGCGGCCGTGACCATCACCCGGCGGCTGGTGGAGCGGTTGGGCGAGCAGCTGTCCCAGGGCCCGGATGGCTTGTGCCTGCTGTTCCCGACTGCCGTCGCGATTGCCGAAGGCCCGCTGGAGAACATCGGCATGCCGGGCAAGCGCGTATCGGCGCTGCAACGCTTCGCGGCCGCAGTGGCCGAGGGCGCCTTGCGACTGCATGTAGAGACAGGTGCGGATGAACTGGTAAGACGCCTGTGCGAACTTCCGGGTATCGGCCCCTGGACCGCCGAATACATCGCCCTGAGAGGTTTTGGCGAGCCGGATGCGTTTCCAGCGGCCGATCTCGGCCTGCTCAAGGCACCGTTGTGGGGCGCGGAAACGCCATCGGCCAAAACACTCCTGGCCCGCGCCGAAGCCTAGCGCCCCTGGCGGGCCTACGCGGCCGCGCATATCTGGCACAACTACGGCTGAAGCGCCGGTGCGCTTCGCGAAAGCCGCATCTCCGTGCGATGCAGGCGCCAGTCCCTTGCAGGCGAAGCTCTACGCCCGAGTCGCGAGCAAGCTCGCTCCACAGGCATCGCCTTCGCCTTGCTGAAGAGCCTATCAACGTATCGACCGTTAGAGCCGCACCTTGCCGATACGGCTCATGGCGACGAACCACATCACCAGTCCCACCACCGGCAGCAAGGCGATCACTAGACTCCAGGTGGTCTTGCGCCCGATCTCGGTACGTGTCCGCCACACCTGCACGATGGCCAGCACATCCAGCACAAGGATGATCAGGCCAAAGATACCGCCGAAGACATCGGTCATGGATGGCTCCAGATTACGGTGGGCTCGTAATTAGGATACCCGGCGGGTTAGCAGGCCGTTTTTAACGTCGTATTGCCAACGCAGGTAATTTTTCAGCAGTCTGCTTGGAGGGTTCAGATCGACGGACCGGATCATAGTCAGAGGGCCAAGCCAAGGCGGATGAGCGACATCTACCCTGGCGAGCCGGATTACTTCCAGTAGTTGTTGGCCGCTGCGACCGTCTGAAAATGGATGGCGACCACTTGCGAGGCATGAATCAGCGCTTCGCCCTTCTGAGCATATTTCTCACGTTCACGAAACAGCACTTCCTTGTCCAGCTGAGTGCTCTTGACTCCCATTCGGGAAAGCTTGACGGCCAGCTCGAAGCCCTCCTGTGGCGTTCCGGTGACCAGGCTGGGCAGCCAGCTCTCGGTGGCCTTATCCTGTGCCTGAAGCGCAAGCGATAGTCCCAGCGCCAGAACGGCAACCCCTGCGGCGATTCTGTTTTTTGTCGTCATCCTGTATTTCTCCATTTCTCTCATCGGCAGGCCTTCCTGGAAGGCACCTTTCAGTTCACGGGCTTCACCAGCACTGACTGAAGCCAAGAGATTAATGGCCCGAGATAGTCGCCCCCTCAATGCTTCTTTCGGTCCGTTACCTTCCACCTTTCGTGGTACGCGCTCAGTCCTCCAGACGCGGGAAACGGCTGGCGATATCGTCACCGGTGTACTGCGCGACCCAGCCTTTGGAATCGCTGAACAGGCGGATGGCCACGAAATGCGGATCCTCGCCCATGTCGAACCAATGCCGTGTGCCGGCGGGCACCGAAATCAGATCGTTCTTCTCGCACAGCACGGCGTAGACCATGTTCTCGATGTGCAGGCTGAACAGGCCGCGACCGGCGACGAAAAATCGCACCTCGTCTTCGGCATGGCGGTGTTCGTCCAGGAACCTGGCGCGCAGCTCAGCTTTCTGCGGGTGATCGCGGGTAACGCTGAGCACATCCACGGCAGCATAGCCACGCTCTTTCATCAGACGGTCGATCTGCGGTCGGTAAGCGGCGATCACCTCGTCAGAGCTGGCACCCGCGGTAAGACGTGCGGCGGCTTCCCAACGCTCGAGCTGCACGCCCGCTTCGGCCAGGGTGGCGGCGATATCCTCGACATGGGTAAGTACCTTGAAGGGATGCTCAGGCGCACTTTCGTGATAGACGCTGAGGATGCTCATGGTCGTTGTCTCTCCGGTCCGGGCGTAGCTCCCGGTTGGTCATCATGGTAAGTGAAGGGCCCGTCAGGACAACGCAGAACGTATTCGCGCTCAGGCCCCGCTCTCCTTCAAACAGGCGGCAATGATAACGGCAGCGGCCAACGCTGCCACACTGGCGATGGAGAACGCCCAGACCGGCCCCAGGCTGGCCCAGCTGTAGCCGGAATACAGCGCACCCAATGCACCACCTATACCGGCCAGTGTCGCGTAGAGCGCCTGCCCCTGACCTTGCTGGCGGTGGCCGAAGTTGCGCTGGATAAAATGGATCGACGCCGCGTGAAAGCTGCCGAAGGTCGCAGCATGCATCAGCTGTGCGACCAGCAGCACCGCCAGGTGATCGGCCAGCGTACCCAGCAGCAACCAGCGCACGGCGGCCAGCAGAAAGCTCGCGGCCAATACCTGGCGCACCGAGAAGCGATTGAGCAATACCGCCATCACCAGGAACAGCAGAATCTCGGCGATCACGCCCAGGGCCCACAGCAGGCCGATGGTCCCTCGCTCATAGCCGAGCGCTTCCAGGTGAATACTGAAGAAGGTGTAGTAGGGTCCGTGGCTGACCTGCATCAGCCCGACACAGACATAGAAAGCCAGGACTCCAGGGCGGCACAGCTGCCGTAGGAAGCCGCCCTGCCCGGGCGTATCCGGCCGCTGCTGCGGTTGGGCATTAGGCACCCAGGCGCTGCCCAGCACGATGCCGACCATGATTGCCATGAGCGCCAGCGGATAAACGTCCAGACTTAGGCGGTCGAACAGCGCACCGAGTCCCACCACCGCGACGATGAAGCCGATGCTGCCCCACAGCCGAATCTGACTGTAGCGCGCCGCCTGTTCGCGCAGGTGCGCCAGGGTGATCACCTCGAACTGCGGCAACACCGCGTGCCAGAAGAAGGCGTGCAGTGCCATGACCAGCGCCAACCAGGCATAGCTCTTGTCGAAGAAGATCAGCCCGAACGACAACAGCGTGCAGAGCGCCCCCAGACGTACGATGGCCAGACGCTGACCGGTCGCATCGCCAAGCCAGCCCCACAGGTTCGGCGCCAGACAGCGCATCAGCATGGGAATCGCCACCAGCTCGCCGATGCGTTCGGCGGAAAAGCCAAGGTGATCGAAATACAGACCGAGAAACGGCGCGGTCGCGCCCAGCAGGGCGAAATAGAAGAAATAGAAGCCCGAGAGGCGCCAGTAGGGAAGCTTAGCCATAAGCTTCAAGCTGCAAGCCGGTTGGTTTTTTCTTGCCGCTTGCAGCTTGAAGCTTGCCGCTCAAAGCTGTCCCAACACCGGCGTATCCACCTGCACATCCGCATTCTGTGCGCGATGACGCAGCAGGTGATCCAGCAGCACGATGGCCATCATCGCCTCGGCGATGGGCGTGGCACGGATGCCTACGCAGGGGTCGTGACGGCCCTTGGTGATGACGTCTACCGGGCTGCCGTGGATGTCGATCGAGCGCCCCGGCGTGGTAATGCTCGATGTGGGCTTGAGCGCGAGATGGGCGACGATCGGCTGGCCGCTGGATATCCCGCCGAGAATGCCGCCCGCGTTGTTGCTGAGAAATCCCTCCGGGGTCAGCTCGTCGCGGTGCTCGGTGCCGCGCTGGGCGATGCTGGCGAAACCGGCGCCGATCTCCACGCCCTTGACCGCATTGATGCTCATCAGCGCATGGGCCAGCTCGGCATCCAGGCGATCGAAGATCGGTTCACCCAACCCCGGCGGTACGCCCTCGGCCACTACGGTGATCTTCGCGCCGACCGAGTCCTGGTCGCGGCGCAACTGATCCATGTAGGCCTCCAGCTCGGGCACCTTGTCCGGGTCGGGGCTGAAGAAGGCGTTCTGCTCCACCGAATCCCATGTCTTGAAGGGAATCTCGATCGGCCCCAACTGACTCATGTAGCCACGCACCTGGATACCCAGGCGCGCCAGGTATTTCTTGGCGATTGCACCGGCAGCGACACGCATGGCCGTCTCGCGCGCGGAGCTGCGGCCACCACCACGGTAGTCGCGAACGCCGTATTTATGGTGGTAACTGTAATCGGCATGGGCCGGACGGAACTGATCCTTGATCGCCGAATAGTCCTTGGACTTCTGGTCGGTATTGCGGATCAGCAGGCCAATCGGACAACCCGTGGTACGCCCCTCGAAGACGCCAGAAAGAATCTCGACTTCATCCGCTTCCTGGCGCTGGGTGGTATGCCGGCTGGTACCGGGCTTGCGCCGGTCGAGGTCACGCTGCAAATCCTCCAGCGACAGTTCCAGCCCCGGTGGGCAGCCGTCGACGATGGCGACCAGCGCCGGCCCATGACTCTCGCCAGCGGTGGTGACGGTGAACAGCTTGCCGTATGTGTTGCCGGACATGCAGGGAGCTCCGCGATCAACCTGAACAAAGGGCGGGAAGTATAACCGGGCCCGCGTGGGTTTCGCCGCCGGGAAACCGCTGAAAAACGACTGTGCTTTTAGCCAGGCCACGTCAAGTCGTCTCAAAATGCTCGTGTAGGCCCGGCAAACTGCGATTTTTCGTCGAGCCTCGCTTCGCCTAACGTCCGCTCGCTACGCTTTTCGGAGATTCCTGGGTGTAAGCAGCGCATACTGCGGGCGCGAACCCGGCGCCGCCATTCGCGTCCAACCCGCTCCGTCGGTCACTGAAGTCTGCCCATGCGTCTTTTGCTCATCCTTCTCTTCGCCATGATCAGCCCTTTCGCCCAGTCCATGACATTGCTGAACCAGACGCCGGTTCTGGAAGTGCCGGATGGTCACCTGCATGGCAGCCTGCTGCTGCCCAAAAGCGATCGGCCAGTCCCCGTGGCGCTCCTGATCGCCGGTTCGGGTCCGACCGATCGCAACGGCAACAACCCGATGGGCCACAACGACAGCCTCAAGCGGCTGGCCCAGGGCCTGGCGAAACAGGGCATCGCCAGTCTTCGCTACGACAAGCGCGGCGTAGGCGAAAGCCTGCCGCTGGCCCCGGATGAACGCTATCTCAGCGTGGAAGACTACGTGGCCGACGCCACTGCCTGGATCGAAGAACTGCAGCGCGACCCCCGCTTCTCTTCAGTGATCCTGGTCGGTCACAGCGAAGGCGCGCTGATCGCCAGCCTGGCCGCCACTAGGCGACCGGTCGCCGCGCTGATAACACTGGCGGGCAGCGGCCGGCCCATTGACGATGTGCTGCGCGAGCAACTGCAAGGACGCCTGCCGCCCGCCCTGCTCGCCAGCAGCCACTACCTGATCGACGAACTCAGAGCCGGCCGCACTCATCAGCCGGTCCCGGAAGCCCTTGAGGTACTCTTCAGGCCCAGCGTCCAGCCCTATCTGATATCGCTGTTTCGCCAGGACCCGGCACAGGCCTTCGCCCTGGTGGACGCGCCAGCCTTGATCATCCAGGGCACGCACGATATGCAAATCGGCATCGAAGACGCCCGAGCCCTGCAACGCAGTCGACCGGATGCGGAGCTGGCACTGATCAGCGGAATGAATCATGTCCTGCGCATCGTACCGGCGCAGCCGCAGGAACAGCTGGCTTCCTACAACGAGCCTGATCGGCCGATTGCTCGAGCACTGACCGAACGAATCATGAAATTTCTCGGTTCACATGGCATAACGCCAGCCTCCAGTTAATCATCCGCTGGCCGATAGCGACTTATCAGTTTCAGAACAGGTGCTCCGCACCCGACGGCCGATGGACGCAGCAGCATGACCGAGACACCCCCCACATCAGAAGCCGACCCGGCACAAACCGCCGTGAAAGAGGCGACGAAACCGGGACCAACGCCCGCGCAACATCCATGGGCCGAGCTGGCACCGGATCGCTTTCGCCTGTTGCGTCTGGCACCACTGATGACCGACCCGGTCAGCGGTGCTCGCCCGCTGCGCTTCGTCGAGCTTGCCCAACTGGAGCGCCACACTCCTCAGCAAAGCTTGCTGCGACTGTTCATTCACCTGCCCGGCGAGAAGCACTCGAAGAAAACCAACGTACTGGAAGTCTGGGCCGACCATGGCGCCAAGGAGCTGCGTTTCGGACCTGACTCCGGTCTGCGTATAGAGCCGGCCAACCGCGGCCTGGGTCGTTTTCTGCTGGCGCAGGGTATTTCCTGGGCACAACGACGCTGGTCGCATTACCTGGTCGAAGGCGGCACCCTGGCGGCGAAGGACGCCCTCGATGAGCGCATGCGACTGCATCGCGATCACTGCCTGCGAACGCAGGGCTTCGACATCGAATACGTCGAATCGCAGAACAAGGCGAGCTATGGCGCCCCGCGCGTCAGCGTGCTGCGCCCCGACTGGAACCGGGAGAAAGTGCAGATCCTCGACCTGCAGGATGCGGCGGCGATGCTCGAGCAGGCGGACCGCAAGCTGCTGGAACAGGAAAACGAGGTTCATGGCCTGCAGGAGCGCCTGGGCAGGCTCCGCCGCGAAGATGGCTCACTGCGCTTCACCATCGCCTGCCTGGTGGCCTTTGCGCTGTTTCAGGCCGGATTGCTGATCTGGATCGCTACACACTGATGGCGTAGCGGTGACCGGCGAAGCTGCAGGCCGGAGGCGCCTCGCAAGCGCACTGCCGTTACGACCGCAAGCGCTCGCGGAACAGTGCCTGGTGCTCGCGGCACTGGCTGGCTGCCAGCAGGAACACACCATGTCCGCCCCGGGCAAATTCCAGCCAGGTGAACTCCACCTCCGGATACAGTGCCTCGACGTGCACCTGGCTGTTGCCCACCTCGACAATCAAAGTACCGGTTTCGGTGAGATGGTCCGCCGCCTGCGCCAGAATGCGCCGCACAAGATCCAGCCCGTCCTCGCCGCAGGCGAGCGCCAGGGCCGGTTCGTGGTGAAACTCATTCGGCATGTCGGCGATGTCTTCGGCATCGACGTAGGGCGGGTTGGACAGGATCAGGTCGAAACGCTGCTTCGGCAGCCCGTCGAAACCATCGCTCTGAACGGTGTAGACCCGATCTTCCAGGCCATGATGCTCGATATTGCGGTTAGCCACTTCCAGGGCTTCAAACGACAGATCAGCCAGAACCACTTCGGCCTCGAGAAACTCGTAGGCGCAGGCGATACCGATGCAACCCGACCCCGTACACAGGTCCAGAACCCGCGCCGGCACCTGCGCCAGCCAGGGCTCGAAGCGCCGATCGATCAGTTCGCCGATAGGTGAGCGCGGAATCAGTACGCACTCATCGACGATGAACGGCAGACCGCAGAACCAGGCCTGCCCGAGCAGATAGGCGGTCGGTACACGCTGCTCGATGCGCCGCTGCAGCAGATCCTGCAAATGCGCACGCTCATCATCTTCAAGACGGCAGTCGAGATAGCTGTCGGCCATTTCCCAGGGTAGGTGCAGCGCACCCAGCACCAGTTGGCGCGCTTCGTCCCATGCGTTGTCGGTGCCGTGCCCGAAGAACAGTTGTTCGGCTTGGAAACGGCTGACGGCCCAGCGAATATAGTCGCGCAAGGTGCGCAAACGGGAAGGCGAAGCGGTCACGGCAGCATCTCCTGTCAAAAGCGCGGAAGTTTAGCCGAATGGCCGCAGTCTTACCTGTGCTTCTGGTGTTTATGCGCTGATCGGACATTCGAGATGAGAATCATAAGGACTGACGGTTCACATCTCGATCAACTGGCGCCACAATCAGGCCCCCACAAAACAAGGAGAGTCAGTCATGTCCAAGCCACAGACCTTGCTTCAGCTCAGTGGCCGAAGTTATGCACCGGCGACTCTGGCCAACGCGACGCTGCTGATAATCGATGCGCAGGAAGAATATCGCATCGGCGCCATGGCATTACCAAACCTGCAACCGGCGCTGGACGAGATCACCCAACTCCTGTCCATGGCTCGCGAAGCTGGCACACCTATAGTTCACGTTCACCACCTCGGCATCACCGGCGGCCTGTTCGACCCACAGGGGCTGCGTGGCCAGATCATGCCCGAGGCGGCCCCGCTGCCAGGCGAAGCCGTAGTAGCCAAGCGCCTGCCCAACGCCTTCGCCGGTACCGAACTGCATGATCTGCTGCAGCAGAACGGCCATCTGGACCTGATCGTCTGCGGCTTCATGACCCATTCCAGCATCAGTACTACGGTCCGCGCCGCCAAGGACTATGGCTATCGCTGCACACTGGTGGACAAGGCGTGCGCTACCCGCGACCTGCCCATGGGCGAGGGCGCCATCGATGCTGCTCAGGTACATCGGATGGAGATGACCATTCTGGCCGACAACTTTGCTGTCTGCGTCGCGGACGCCGCCGCTCTCAACTGACCACCCAAGCGTCGACCGTTACCTGCCAGACGAGTGAACCCGATCGGCATACTCCGATCACAGTCATGTTCAAGCGAGGTAACCCGAATGAAACATACCGATGGTTTCGATGCACGACGCCTGCGCTCACGCAGGCCCAGGAGCTGGCGCCTGCGCATCGTCTTCGCCGCCGGTGTGCTGCTGACCATCGCGGGTGCGCTTCTCGCCCTGTTCGCCGCCACCTCATTGCTCGGCAGCCCGCAGCTGGCCGAACTGATGATCGAGCGCGATACCGGCGTTGCGCTCCTGCTTGTGGGCATCGGCCTGTTCCTCATCGGCTTGCTGCTCGGCCGAAGCGCACGGCGACGCTTGCGCACATCCAGCGACCTGAGCATGTCACGCCATCTGATGAGAAGGCGCTGAGCGCAGCGGACCTCACCTATCTCTTTTGAGATAAAATCGCCGGTCAATGCGGAGGTTCCATGCAAGACGACGATTTCTCTCTGTTCCAATCCGCCGTTCGCGGCGTCAAGCCCCTCGCCCATGACCGTGCCGATGTGGGCAAGCCCCGCACCAACAAGAACCAGATTGCCACCCGCCGCGCCAACGCCACGCTCAGCAACGGCGAAACCCGTATCGACGGCCTGTCCGATCAGTTCGTGATCGACGTGTCGGCTGAGGACGAGCTCTACTGGGCTCGCGACGGCGTGCAGGAAGGCCAGATGCGCAAACTCAAGGCCGGTCAGATTTCATTCGAAGGCAGTCTTGACCTGCATGGACTGAGCGTTGAGAAAGCCCGCGAGCTGTTCTGGGACTTCCTTGCCGAAGCCGGCAAGTTCGAGATTCGCTGCGTACGAGTGACTCATGGCAAGGCCGCACGGGTCGACGGCAAGCGCCCGATGATCAAGAGCCACGTCAACACCTGGTTGCGCCAGCATCCACAGGTGCTCGGTTTCACCTCCTGCCTACCCCGCCACGGCGGCACTGGCGCGCTGTACGTGATGCTCAAGCGCAACATGCTCGAAGGACGGGACGAGTAGCCAGGAAATTCGCTCCTGCGGCAGGACGACCGCATCGACTGCAACGCTCTTTCGCCATCACGTGCTTCACGCTGCTTTTCTCGTCTTGCCCTTTTCCCCTTGCCAGCGCGGCAGGTGCATCCTACCCTTCGCGCTTGCGCTCATGAAGCCCGACAGGTAGCTCAATGTCACTGGAACAAAATTACACCGCGATCCTTGGCCAGCTCGGCGAGGACGTCACCCGCGAAGGCCTGCTCGATACACCCAAGCGTGCCGCCAAAGCCATGCAGTATCTGTGCAAGGGCTACCAGCAGACGCTGGAGGAAGTCACCAACGGCGCGCTGTTCAACTCCGACAACAGCGAAATGGTGCTGGTGAAGAACATCGAGTTGTACTCGCTGTGCGAACACCACATGCTGCCATTCATCGGCAAGGCGCATGTCGCCTATCTGCCCAACGGCAAGGTGCTGGGCCTGTCCAAGGTCGCGCGGATCGTCGACATGTATGCCCGCCGCCTGCAGATCCAGGAAAACCTCACCCGCGAAATCGCCGAGGCGATCCAGCAGGTGACCGGCGCCTGGGGCGTGGCCGTTGTGATCGAAGCCCAGCACATGTGCATGATGATGCGTGGCGTGGAGAAGCAGAACTCGTCGATGGTCACTTCGGTGATGCTCGGCCAGTTCCGCGAGAATGCCGCCACTCGCAGCGAATTCCTCGGCCTAGTCCGATAAAACAGGCTGGAGGCGATTGTAGGGTAGATGTCGCCTTTTACATCCATCCGGTGGATCGGTGAAGCATGATCCACCCTACGCAAGCTTATGCTAAACCCCAGCCAAGCTTCCTGTTTTAACTTGAGGCCCGCGCTCGATCAAGCGCGACAGTCCCTACAATTCGCTTTTTCGTCCAGCTTTCCAGCCTCTAGCACTTTTTATCGTCTTTTCTTTAATCGAACATGCCGACATGCCGTGGATGGCTCTCAACTCGCGCCAGCCAGGCGCGAATCGCCGGGTAGTCTTCCAGCTCGAAGCCGCCCTCCTCGGCGACATGGGTATAGGCATACAGCGCCACATCCGCGATGGAATAGTGATCACCGACCAGGTACGGGGTACGCACCAGCTGCTGCTCCATCACGTTCAACGCGTGATAGCCATCGTAGCGCTTGGCTTCATATTCCTCGCGGCGCTCTTCCGGCATGCCGAGGTGCACCTTGATGTATCTGGCGACCGCCAGAAACGGCTCATGACTGTATTGCTCAAAGAACTGCCATTGCAGAACCTGGGTCCGTAGCCGCGCATCGCTCGGCAGAAACTCGCTGCCCTCAGCGAGGAAGTTGAGAATGGCATTCGACTCCCAGAGACAGGAGCCGTCGTCCAGCTGCAGCACCGGGATCTTGCCGTTGGGATTGAGCTTGAGAAACGCCTCTTCACGCGTTTCGCCGCGCAAGATGTTCACTGGCACCCACTCGTAAGGTAGCCCGAGCAAATGCAGCATGAGCTTGACCTTGTAGCAGTTGCCTGAACGGTAGTCGCCGTAAACCTTGTACATTTCATTCACCCCTATGAATGCATGTCGAAGCGAGGGTCTGTTGCCGTTTCGTCGCGAGTCGCACACGAAATGGCAACGGACCCTAGGCCGCTTCGGCGGTAGTTGCCTGACGAACTACAGCTGCTAGGCGGCGTATCCCTTCAGCCAGCCGCTCCGGTGCCACGTGGCTGAAGTTAAGCCGCAGATAACCGAGGTTGCAGTCAGGACTCATGAAAAAGGGTTCGCCAGGCATGAACACCACGTCCTCTGCCAGCGCAGGTTCGAGCAGCGTGCGCGTATCCACCGGCTGATTCAATTTCAACCAGAAGAACAGGCCACCCTCGGGAAGTTGCCATTGGGCAAGGTCGGCAAAATGCTCGCTCAGTGCCGCCTGCATGGCATCGCGGCGTAGCCGATAGAAGCCGCGCAGTTCGGCCAGATGCTCGCGGTAGCGCTCACTGCCCAGCCACTGCAGGGCCTGCCATTGGCCAATACGATTGGTATGCAGATCTGCCGACTGCTTCAGGCGCAGCAGATAAGGGAACAAGTCGGGCGTTGCGATCAAGTAACCGACGCGCAGCCCCGGCATCAGCGTCTTGGACACCGTGCCGGTATAGATCCAGCTGGCGCTTCGCAAGCGGCCTGCAATAGGCCGTGCGAGTTCATCATCGAAAACCAGTTCGCGGTAGGGCTCATCCTCGATCAGAGTTACGTCGAACTCGTCGAGCAAGGCCGCCACGGCATCGCGCTTCTCCTCGCTGTAACGAACCCCAGACGGATTCTGAAACGTCGGAATCAGGTAGGCAAAGGCCGGCTTGTGCCGCTCCAGTCGTTCGCGCAAGGCTTGCAAGTGCGGACCATCGTCCTCTTGCGGCACCGCCAGGCAGTCGGCGCCGAATAACTGGAACGCCTGCAACGCCGCCAGGTAGGTCGGTGCCTCGAGCAGCACTTCGGTACCCGGATCGATAAACAGCTTGGCCGCCAGATCCAGCGTCTGCTGAGAGCCACTGACGATCAGCACCTGCTCCGCACTGCAGGGCACGCCTCGCTCACGCGCCTCGGCGGCGATGGCTTCGCGCAGTGCCGGCTCGCCCTCGCTCATCCCGTACTGCCCCATGCCCACAGGCATATCCGCCCACTCGGCATGGGGCAGCATCGCCGCAGCCGGTAAGCCGCCGGCAAATGACATCACCTCGGGGCGCTGCGCCGCAGCAAGAATTTCACGAATAAGCGAGCTTTTCAGGCGATCGATGCGTTCGGAGAAGGCCATTGGGGTACCGGATGCGAAGGCAAGAGAAATAAGTCAAACTACTTGACCGAAACTACGCTCACTCCAATAAATACGTCAATATGCCTGACCTAAAAAAAAGCAGCGATCAACGCCTGATCATGGAACGTTTCTTTCTCGGCTATCAGGCGTTCACCGCCAAGCCGGACGAGATGCTCGCGCGCCGTGGCCTGTCCCGCGTACACCATCGCATCCTGTTCTTCATCGCCAGCTACCCCGACCTGAGCGTCAAGCAGTTGCTTGGCTACCTGGGTGTCAGCAAACAGGCCCTGAACACCCCGCTGCGCCAACTCATCGAGATGCATCTGGTGGAGAGCCTCACTGCCGAGGACGACAAGCGCAAACGCATGCTGCGCTTCACCAGGGAAGGTGCAAAACTGGAGCAGGCGCTACGCAAGGAACAGATACGCCTTATCGAGAAGGCATTCAACGAGGTAGGTGAAGAAGCCGTCAGCGGCTGGCTGGTGGTCAACCAGACCCTGACCAACCTCGCCCACCGCAACTAGGGTCTAGCCCCTAAGAGCCTGTTCACGATCTGCTGCGCGTCGGCCCTGCTGCGTTAAAAACAGGCTCGGAATGCTCATTTACATCAGTAAACTCCGCTTCCTCGCCTGTTTTTGCCTTGCAGGACACTAGCTCGCTAGATCGTGAACAGGCTCTAAGCCAGGCTACTGTGCTTGCAAGAAATACACAGGATCGAGTAGGAGGCGGGATTACCCCCCCGCCGTCCTCTCACACCACCGTACGTACGGTTCCGTATACGGCGGTTCAGGCGATGCAGTTAAGCCGGTTGATCGTATCCAGTATCGAGACCAGTCCAAGGCGATCCCACAGTTTCTTCGGCAACGCCTGATTCACATGCGACGCTCCCGAGTTCCACCATGGGCCCCGACCATTGAAGGCTGATTTGCAGGCACGCTCCTC
>JBKEBY010000058.1:0-9100 GCA_047973445.1 Pseudomonas sp. | reverse complement strand
GCGGCGGGCTTGCATCTGTTGCTGAGCGACACGAGCCGAGTAGCCGTCGCAGGCATCTCGGTTACGCCGCACCTCTCGACTGATGGTCGAAGGCGATCTATTGATCAGACGGGCAATCCTGCGCAGGCTGAAGCCTTGGGCATAGCCGATTTGGATGGTGGCGCGTTCTTCAACGCTGAGTTCGACATAAGACATAGGGGCAGCACCGTACCGGATTGGTCAGGTGTTGCACTCAGTTTTTGCCGCCGCCCCTTGTTTATTAAACGACTCAAAATCGCAATCGAAACAACCGATGGCCCTTTTGGATTTTTTGCGAAATTCGATCGAAACCTCAACATCATTCGTGGCCGCAACTCATCCGGCAAAAGCAGTATTGTCCATAGCATCCTTTACGCATTAGGTATGGAAGAGCTGCTCGGCGCTCAGAATGCGGACGCTCTGACCTACGTATTGAAAGACCATATAGAATACGAAGGCGTTGAGTATCTGATCACACGCTCCATGGTCATCATGGAGCTGGAGTCGCACGGTAAAACGATTACTGTAACCCGTAAGATTAAAGAAGATGGGGTCAACCCGAAGTTGGTAGAGATCCAAGAGTGCGCGGCCCTCAGCGAGGGTGAAACCGCGCCGGTCATCTACCGATTCCTGCATGATGGCGGAAGCGCCCAGATCCGCGAAGGTTTTTACACCTATTTGGAAGATTTCCTCGGGCTTAAACTTCCGATGGTGCCGCACACCAATGGCAAGCAAGTTAAGCTTTACCTGCAATACATCTTTGCTGCAATGGTTATCGAGCAGAAGCGTGGGTGGACAGATTATATCGCCAACCTCCCCTACTTCGGCGTCAAAGAAGCTCGGATCAAAATCGTCGATTTCCTAGTCGGCACTAACGTCTTTGAGATGGATGCCAAGAGAGCCCGACTAGACCATGAGTCACTTGAGCTGCATACCGCCTGGCAAGATGCATATCGGACAATTACCAATGATGCTTTAAAGAACTCGATTAAGGTTCAGAGCCTACCGAAGCACCCGACGTTAGATTTCCTTTCAGAAAGCGTGGTTTACCACAAGGTCACACTCCAAGGCTTAGTGAGTCTAGATCAGTTCAAAAATGATCAGATTCAGACCCTCCATAAACTGACTCAGGATGAGCATAAATGGAAAGACTCTGCGTCTGACGAAACGCTGAAACTTATTGAAAGTGAAAGTTCTAAGTTGCAGGAGCTGACGGTCGCTTACGAGACGTCGATAGGAGAATTGGTTCTTCATCGGGCAGCACGAAACTCTAATGCCATACACCGCAAGCAAGCTGAAGAAGAGCTTTCAAAGAACCAGGCAGCACAAAAACTCATAAAATACGGAGCAGCACTCAAGCTCGACGTGGCCAGCGATGTCTGCCCAGCATGCCATCAGAACATCGGCAATTCCCTGACCGACCTCCATGAAAGTACTCCACACATGGATATCGAGACCAATATCGACTACCTGAAGTCCCAGATCAGAATGCTGGATCGCGATACTGCGGGCATCGAACAGTCAGCCAAAGAAACAGCAGTGTTAGTGGAAGAACTGTCCAAACAGATAGCTCTCTCTAGGGCAAAATTGCGCAACCTGAAGGCTGACCTCACCACGAATTCCGCAGTATCGAAGGCCAACTTGCGCCAGCAGCTCCACGTCGAAATGAGTATTGAGGAAGCCTCAGGCTTTGTGCAGCGCAATGAAGGCCAGTTGGAAATTCTCGCTCGCCTTTCCGCTGACCTTAAAAAGAATCAGGAAGACAGAGCAGCACTGCCAACAGATCATTACTCTGACGATGACCTCGCTAAATACGAGTATTTTGGGAAGGTATTCAGATCATACGTCAGTTCATTTGATTACCACAGTGCCTCTGTAAGCAGCATCAGATTCAACGTGGGGAACCTGTTGCCCGAGTTGGATAAAATTGAACTCAGGGAAATCTACAAAAAGGACTTTGCAGAAGAGAAAAAAACCTCGATTACCAGCACCTCCAAGAGCAGTTCCAACATCGCCAGGGAATCCAGTGCTAGTGATTTTGTTCGCCTGATCTGGAGCTACATCCTTACGTTATACGTAACGTCGGCAAACTATACGGTGAAGGGCAATCACCCAGGTTTCATCTTGATGGATGAGCCAGGACAGCATTCCATGGCAACGAAGAGCCAGTTGGCACTCCTTCAGCAATTGTCTGCCCAGAAGAACCTTCAAAGCATCGTGGCAGCGTCGTTCGACGATAGTGAGGCGGCGTACCTTGAGGCCACCCACAACGTCGAGTTCAACCTCATTCGCCTCGGCGATAAAGCCATCGTGCCAAACGGAGATACGATGCTGCTGGGTATTCAGAGCTCCAGACGACCCTCTATCGAATCATAATTAATGTAGTGCAGAAGCTCGAAGGGGCCCACTTGCCTTCCAACAAAAAGGGAACCGAAAAGGGGACAAATCTATCAACTGGTCAACAGTCTACACTTGGCCGCTTCCTGCCTGTTACGCGCAGGGGGCGTCCAAACTACGGCGAAACACACATTGGAGCTGTTGCACTCAGATCAAAATGGTGAACAAGTTGTCGCTGTCCGTCTGCTGCCACAGGCCTGGTTCGGCAAGTCCCAGTCTCAGCATGCTGGCGTCGTCCTCGACCTCCTCCAGGCCGACACCCTGCTGTAAGTGTTCATACCAATAGCCGTCGCTGCAAAGTATGAGGCCGACGTCCGGAGGAAGGGTTACAGTCTGGCACTCTGGAGAATAGAAGCGCCTGGCATTCAAGGAACGGGTTAGCAGGTGGCGGTTGTTCGGAGTGTCGAGGGTGTAATCCTGCCAGATGAGTTGCTCTTTGAGATTATGCGGGCGGGTTAGCCAGTCGATGTTGCCGTCGTGCCGCTGGATGCCAGCCAAGCAATCGCCAACCTGCAAGAGGTGCAACTGCCGATGCTGCAGGTCGATCAGTGCGCAGCAGTAGCTGGCGATGGCATGCAGGTAATGACGACGCAACTGCTGCTGTTCAGCGCGCATTAAGCGGATCAGGCTGGCGGTGTCTGGTGGCAGCTCTGCTGCCAGCGCTGTGCCGATCACTGTGCGCGCCCAATGCCGGGCCAGTGCCTGTCCATTGCCTTGTTCGGCAGCATCCACCAGCATGGCGAGCAGATAGCCACCTTTGCGCCCCACGGCTGCGGCATCGTTGTTGCTGCGCCTCTGCAGGCCTTGGTGACTTATCCATCCGACCTGCATCAGTGGTGCGCTCCGGCCAGGACTTCCAGTCGTTCAAACAACAGATTCTCGCGATCTCTATCGCCTCTGGCTTGTGCGCTCACCGCGTATTCAAAGTTGGTATCGGACAACAGTCGGGCGATTTCCAGGCCGACATAGCGGCGCACTTCGTCTGCTGCAACTTGGATTTCGTCGAGCAGCTCCGGCCGGCCATCGATCAGGTTGAGGATGTCCTCGATGTCCCTGCTGGATAGGGCGTCCCCTCGACCGCGGCCTTTCCAGGCCTCTAGTTTGGTGGCGACGAAGTACACGGGGCTCACCAGGTTGATGATGGTTTCCTCGTCCAACTCATAAGGCGTCGATGTTGCCATTGCGTCCTTGTACCAGCGGTTGCTGAAACCGAGGCTGTCATCGTCCGGCATAAAGTCAACGCGCAGATCGCCCAGCTTCATGGCGCATATAGGAAAGTCATCGTCCTCTTGCAGTCCGCTTAATCGGAAGCCGCGCAGGCTTAACTGCTCCTGCAGGCTGGCGAAACCCACAGGCCCCATGACATGCACGATCAGATCAACGTCATCAGTACTACGTACCTGTTCGCGGGTGAACGCGTCAGTCAGCAGTAGGCCAGTCGTGCACCCACCGACAAAGGTCATTTGCTGGCGAAAGTCGGGGCCCAATGCTTGGGCGACCTGACGGAGCATGTCTTGCAGGGTGTTGAATACGCTCATCGAAACTCCAGGCGCTCCTGCAGGATGCTCGCTGCAAGCTCGCTCTCGCGTGGTTGACCCAGGCGTATGGCGTCGATCAAAGCGAGCAGGGCGTACATCTCTGGATCTTTTCTTGCCGCATCGGGAGCCGTCTTGAACAGCGGATCGACCTTCATACCCATGGTGTTGCCACGCGCATAAGGCCAGACCAGTACATGGTCGCCGGCGCTGATCAGTCGTTTAGCCAGTATTGGTGCGGCAAAGCTGGTCGCAACCCCTCGGGTCAATCCCTCTGCTCTAGCTGGGAACACATATTTCATTCCGTAGACGATGAAATCCAGCAGTGCCCTTGTGTTGGCTCTTGGGACGCCCAGTCTCCGATCGATCTTGGCTAGACCAATTTCCATACAGTGCTTGAGGGAGAGGTTGATCTGGGTCTTGCTAATGCCGGTCTGGAATTCGAGTGCGCGGGCAGTGTAGGGAGACCCGCTGGCGGAATTCAGGTCCCAATCCCACTGATCCTGGTCTTGCGACGGCTTGTCCTCGTCCCAGTCCTTCCAGTCATGCGGCCAAGCAGCCACGGCTTTGACCTGCGACTCATGCCGCTGCAGGCAAACCAGCTTGAGCAGTACGCCTATGTCTTGACCTTTCATACGCCCCTCTCTCCATGTGTCCCGCGTCCCGGGACATGGGACGAAGAAAGCATGAAAACATTTTTTCTGCAAGGGAGGCTGGGCTGTGTCGCCCGGATTTCTTCAAGCGTTTACAAGGTCATCACCGTTTCAAGCGGCGAAGAGATCTAAAACCCCTTAACCGGATGTGGGGTATAAGGCGTGCCCATGAAGCGTTGCCGTTCCGCTTCGGTCACAGCATTGCACTGAGCGTTCCCCAGTTTGTCCCAATCCTCTTTGCATTGGCGTCCCAATTCTTTCAACCGCTTTGGGGCCGTCAGCAGCACCTCAGCCGACTCAAACGGCATCGGTTATTCGCACGCGCTCAACAGCACGGCAGTCAGCAACAACGATATCTTCTTCATCAAGCGATCTCCTTCTGTGACGTGTGATCCGGCAGCACCGCCTGGCTTTCCGCCGGGTTCACCCGCCTGATAAACCGCGCCAATTGTTCGGCCGGCTCTCCTTCGCGCCGTATCAGGTAGGTGGTCAGCATCGCGGGGCAGCCGGCCAGCGGCCGGGCCACGACGTCCGGGTTGTTGAGTTCGGTAATGCGCACCAGGCTGGAGAAGCCCAGGCCGTATCCCGCCGCCACCAGCGCCATCATCAGGTCCAGGGTGGGGACGCGGTCGGCTATGGTCAGCCGTGTGTCTACGGTGCTCAGTACCCGCTGTAGTTGCTGCCAGAAACCTTGGCACACCTGCGGATCGCAGAGCCCCAGTGGGTAGCGCACCACCTCGTCGAGCGGCACGCGTCGATAAGTCAGCAGCGGGTGGCGAGCCGGCACCGCCACTACCAGCGGATCGAACCAGATTGGCTCGGCCACCAACCCATCGCCCACCTCGTCGGACTGTGCGAGCCCGATGTCGAACAGGTCATCGTTCAGGCCCCTGACCTGTTCGCTGAAGGTGACCTCCGACAGGCAGATCTCGACCTCAGGTTCTTCCTCGCGGCACTGGGCGAGTAGGGCGGCCAGGCGAGCCTGCGGGATGCCATCGGACAGCGCAACGCGGATTCGCCCGCGGTAGCCGGCCGCCGCGCTCTTGACGCTGGCCTTGGCCTGGTCGACCACGGTGAGCACCCGGCGGGCTTCTTCCAGGAGCACCTTGCCGGCCCAGGTCAGGCGCGTGCGCCGTGTGGTGCGCTCGAACAGTTGCACGCCCAGGCGGTACTCCAGCTCCTTGATGATCCGCGACAGGGGCGACTGTTCGATATGCAGGCGCGCGGCGGCACGCGCAAAATGCAGTTCTTCTGCAACGGCGATGAAACAGCGAAGGTGGCGCAGTTCCACGGCCTTTCCTCCGTCAGTTGTAAGTTTCGGTTTGCACGTCGCCGTTCCAGGTTGGTTGGCGACGCAGGTTGACGATCTGTAAGAGGGCTCCCAGCGCGGCGACACCGCCGGCACTGGCAGCCAGGGTCCAGGTGGGCAGCTGCAACATCAGCACGAGGCCGCCAGCCGCGGCGCCGATGGCGCTGCCCAGATAGAGCGCCGACTCGTTCAGGGCGATTGCCAGGTTGCCGTCACCTTGAGCCTGGCGCGCCAGTATCAGCTCATTGTTTTGCGGTACCTGCAGCGCCCAGCCGACGGCGCCCCATAGGGCGATGGGCAGCATCACCAGCCAGGTGCTGAGGGCCGCTACCAGAGGCAGCACGAACAGCGACACGGCGAGAATCAGCATGATGGCGAAGGTCAGCACTGGCCCCTTGATACGATCCACCAGTGGGCCTATCAGGAAGCTGCCCAGCACACCGCCGATACCCCAGACCCAAAGATAGGGCGTGACCGAACGCACCGCGCCATAGGCTGGATCAGCCAGCAGCGGGGCGATAAAGGTGTACATGCCCAGGCTGGCAATGGCGGCCAGCAGCGACACCAGCAGGATGACCAGCACATGGCCGTCGCCGAGGATCGCCAGCTTCTGGCCCAGCGTGGTGGCGGTGGCTGCCGGCAGGGAGGGGAGCTTCAGCAATAGGCCGAAGAAGGCCACCAGGCCAAGCAGGGTGACCAGCCACAGGGCGGCCTGCCAGCCCAGCTGTTCGGCGATCAGCAGGCTGAGCGGAACGCCGAGCACCACGCCGCTGGCCATGCCGCCCATGATGATGGCGATGGCCTTGCCACGACGTTCCGGGATGGACACGGCGGCCGAGGCGCCGATGCCCATGGCCAGGTAGACACCAGCACCGATACCGGCGATGGCGCGCCAGACCATCAGCGCGGTGAAGCTTTCGGCCAGCGCGCTGGCGGCGTTAGCAATGACGAACAGGCCCAGGGCTAGCAACAAGCCGGCACGCTGACGATGCGCCGGGGTCAGGGCGACGAAGATCGGCGAACCCAGGCCGTAGGCCAGGGTGAAGGCGGTGACCAGCTGTGCGGCCACCGCGACGGATACCGCGAACGAGGCCTCGATCATCGGGATCAGCCCGGCGGTGACATAGGAGGCCATGCCGAGGGCAAAGGCCCCCAGCGCTATCAGGTAGATGGGTGATTGGTTGGGTGTGTGCATGCTCGGACTCGCTTGCGTTGCAGGAACGCGTGGGTGGTACAGCGGAGGGATGCGGCCCCGCACCGGGGCCGCATCCGGTTGCGGGCTAGAGCTCGAGGCTGACGTCGTACTCGCTCAGCCAGGTGTTGAGGCCGACCGCCAGCTCCATGCCCATGCGCTCGTACATGGGCGAGACACTGCCGAGCGGCTTGGCCAAGGTTTGCTGGATACGGCCGCTGTCGAGCAGGGGCATCACCGGCGCATTGCGATCCGCCTGGATGGCCGCCAGGGCGTCACGCAGCGCCTGCTCGTAGGCCGGATCCTGGGTCGAGGGGTAGGGGCTCTTGACCCGCTCGCTGATCGATTCCGGCAGCAGGTCGCGGGTCGCCGCGCGCAGGATGCTTTTCTCCCGCCCGTCGAAGGCCTTCATCGCCCAGGGGATGTTGAAGGCGTACTCGACCAGGCGGTGGTCGCAGAAGGGCACCCGCACCTCGAGGCCGACGGCCATGCTCATGCGGTCCTTGCGGTCGAGCAGGGTCTGCACGAAGCGGGTCAGGTTGACGTAGCTCATCTGCCGCATGCGCTGGTCGACCGTGCTCTCGCCCGGCAGGACCGGCGCTTCGGCGATGGCCTGGGTGTAGCTGTCGCGCAGGAAGCTGTGCATGTCGAGCTGGGCTAGCAGGCCCGGGTCGAACAGGGTCTTGCCGTCGAAGTACTTGCCGGTCACCGAGGTCAGCCAGGGGAAGGTGTCGGCATGGATCGCCTCGGGATCATGGAACCAGCGGTAGCCACCGAACACCTCGTCTGCACTCTCGCCGGACAGGGCTACGGTCGAGTGCTTGCGCACCTCCTGGAATAGCCGGTAGAGCGACGGCCACATGTCGCCCCAGAACGCCGGTGGCAGGTCGAGGGCGCGAACGATCTGTGCACGCAGCGCCGGATCGGCTAGCTCGCGGCTGTCGAGGACGATCTCCTGGTGACTGGAGCGGATCTTCTCCACCAGGTCGCGCACGAAGGGCGCATCCGGTGTGCCGCGCACGGCGTCGCCGGTGAAGCCGCTGCCGTGGTCGACGAAGTCGACGGAGAAGGAGCGGATGTTCTCCTTGCCGGCGGCCAGCAGCTTCTTCGATGCCAGCGCGGTGATGATCGAAGAATCCAGGCCGCCGGAGAGCAGGCTGCACAGCGGCACGTCGGCGACGATCTGGCGATCGACGATGTCCTCCAGCAGGTCGCGGGTGTGGCGGACGGTCTCGTCCAGCGTGTGTTCGTGCTCGCGTGCCGCCAGCTCCCAGTAGTGGCGGCGACCCAGGCCCTGGCGGTTGATGCGCACGATCTCGCCTGGCATCACCTCGCGCATGCCGTCGAACACGGCATGGCCTGGCGTCTTCACCATCTCCAGGATCTCGCGCAGGCCGTCTGCACGCACCTTGCGCGGTACCAGCGGGTTGACCAGCAGCGCCTTGGGCTCGGAGCCGAACACCACACCGTCCGCGGTGGGGAAGTAATAAAGCGGCTTGACGCCCATGCGGTCGCGGATCAGCAGCAGCTCTTGCGAACGCAGGTCCCAGATGGCGAAGGCATACATGCCATTGAGCCGCTCGACGAAAGCTTCGCCCCATTCGACATAGGCGCGCAGCACCACTTCGGTGTCACTGCGGGTTTTGAACTGATGACCGAGTCGCTGCAACTCGGTGCGCAGCTCGCGGAAGTTGTAGACCTCGCCGCTGTAGGTGATGGCGGCGACCTCGCGCGGGCCATCGTGCATCGCCGTCATCGGTTGGCGGCCGCCCTCCAAATCGATGATCGACAGACGCCGATGACCCAGGCCGACCGGGCCGTCGATCCACAGTCCGTCGGCATCAGGCCCGCGCAGGGCCATGGTGTCGGTCATGCGCTGCAGGGTGTCGCGTTTCGTTTCCAGGTTCTGGCTGTAGGACAGCCATCCAGCGATTCCACACATAGTCGTTCTCCTTGTGATTGGGTTACCCGAGGCTTTCCAGGTCGCTGTCCTCGG
>JBKEBY010000024.1:0-45391 GCA_047973445.1 Pseudomonas sp. | reverse complement strand
AGCGAAGAGACACTGCTCAAGCTGCGCTATATCCATGTCTCCGCGCACTGGAACTCACCTTTACGGTTGCAGGGCCAGTCTCCGCGAACCAGCATGAAGCTGTTCTACATCAATGCCCCCACGGCGGATGCCGTGCGGGTGCAGCATCCCCATGTACCCGGCTAAGGAGTGCCGCTCATGAAGTTTGTTCTGACCTTGCTGGGTGTGATGTTCGTGACCGGCTGTCAGGCCATGGACCCGCTGTCGGGTGAAGGAGATCCGCATGCACGCTGGTGGCAGTTGGGCCTCTCCACACCGGCCTACATGACTGTGTGGGTTGAAACCGCCGCCGTTGAAGATGTGCAAGGCAAATTGATCCGACGGGTCAATTCCGGGTTGGCGTCCAGTGCCCAGCCCGAGGACGGGACGGAGTCCGCACGGGGCTGGAAGTGGGTGGGTGGCGGCGGTATGCCTGCGATAGGCGCGGCATTGCCGCGCCGGGTATTCGTCCGCTGGCAGTCGATAGTGGAAGAGCGGACATACCGCGCCTGGGTGGACATACCGGATGAAGCCCGACAGGTGATGCACGATGCTACCGCTCGGCGCTGCCCCGAGCATCCCGACGAGCCGTCCAGTTATTTCGCAACCTTGACCCTTGGCCTCGCGCCGGGCGGCGTCATACAGGTCTGGGCCTGGGATAGCTGCTACCGCCCGATCAAGGTGGCCCGCGGCCAGGCTGAAGTAGAGCCGTTAGGGCCACACCAGGGCCAATCCAATGGTCACTACTACCCACTATCTGAAGCTTCCAAGCGTTACATCGAACGCTTCGGCATTCCGTATGGGAGCTGGTGAGCCATGCGCTCGAAGAGCCGGAAACGGCGCTGGAGAGCTGGGGGCTGAACGACAGGCTGCCTCGTAGCTGTAAGGCCGCGAATCAGCGGTGCCATGCGAGTGCAGCATCCTCATGTGTCCGGCTAAGGAGTGCCACTCATGAAGTTTGTTCTGACCTTGCTGGGTGTGATGTTCGTGACCGGCTGTCAGGCCATGGGCCCACTCTAAGAGCCTGTTCACGATCTGCTGCGCGTCGGCCCTGCTGCGTTAAAAACAGGTTCGGAATGCTCATTTACATCAGTAAACTCCGCTTCCTCGCCTGTTTTTGCCTTGCAGGACACTAGCTCGCTAGATCGTGAACAGACTCTAAGGAAAAGGCGATTCGTATGTGCGCTGATGGCAAGCAATTCGGCGGTCTTGCTTTCCTCTCCTGCATTTTCCAACAGTCTGTTAGGCGGCCCGATCGGTATCCTGCTTGAGTAGATGCGCGGTCATGCTGCGCAGCGGGGCCAGTTGCCGGCAGATCAGGCCGAGCTGGGTTTGCAGCAGGCGATGGTTGTCGTCGAGATCCTCGGGCGCCTGTTGTTCGAGCCGTTGTGCCAGGGCTTCCTCCGCTTCACTGTGAACCGCCACAGGCTGATTCTGCAGCAACGCGCCGGCCAGTGCGTCGAGGCTGTCGGCCAGTTGCCGCGCGGCGTCTTCCAGCAAGGGGTCGCGGGCATCCTCCGCAAGGCTTTCGCGGTGGGCTCCCAGCGCTGAAAGATAGTTGAGCAGCGTGTGCGACAGCGTCAGGTAGCGCAGGCCGGTTTCGGCGTCGCGGCGGAAATGGCCGGGTTCCAGCAGCATGTTGGACAGGGTGCGCGACAGCGCCGCCTCAGCGTTGTGTGCGTTGCGTCGTGCCAGGCGATAGGCCAGGTCGTCGCGCTTGCCGCTCTGGTACTGGTGCATGATCTGGCGCAAGTATTCGCTGTTGCTGCTGAAGGTCGTGGCTACCACCTGATTGAGGCGCCGGCCCTGCCAGTCCGGCAGGATCAGGAACACTGCAGCGGCGGAGATCAGGCTGCCGAGCAGGGTATCGATCAGCCGCGGCCAGATCAGCCCGTAGCCATCGCCGACCTGGTTGAAGCAAAACAGCACCAGCAGGGTGATCGCCGCCGTGGCCAGGGTGTAGCGACTGCTGCGCGTGGCGAAGAACACCACGCCGGCGACCACCGCAAACAGCGCCTGGATCAGTTGGCTGGGGAACAGCCCGAACAGTGCCCAGCCGGCGATCAGGCCGAGAATGGTGCCCGAAATGCGCTGCACCAGCTTGATTCGCGTGGCGCCATAGCTGGGCTGGCAGACGAAGAGCGTGGTCAGTAGCACCCAGAAGCCCTGTTCCGGCTGGACGGTATGCAGCACCACGTAGCCGGCAATCAGCGCGAGGGTCATGCGCAGCGCATGGCGGAACAGCAGCGAAGTGGGCGTGCATTGCAGGCGTATGCGGCTGATGGCGTCGCGCAACGATTGCGGCTGGCGATCCAGCAGGCTGCTGTCCTGTGTGCCCTCCAGGGCATCGGGGTTACTGGCGCTGGCGAGCTGACGCTGCATGGCCGTCAGGTTGCCCAGCAGCGCACGCAGTGAGCGCAGCAGGCCGCGCCAGGCGGGGTTGTTCTGCTGTCGCAGGTGTACCAGCGCGGCTTCGAGATCCTTCGCTGCCTGGGTATTGGCCTCGCCGTAGACGAATGACTGGCGTAAGCGGATGGACGCACCCAGTTCCACGCAGGCGCGCGCCTGCAACTTCAACAGTCGCTGGCAGCGGTATAGCACGTCGCTGTGGAAGAAGGCTTCGGCCAGGGCTTGATAGGGATAATGCGAGGAGCTGACCCGCTCGTGTAGATCCTGGGCAAGAAAGTACAGCTTCAGGTAATGGTTGATCCGACCGCCGGCGGGGCGATTGCCGAGGCGATGCAACAGGGTTTCCTTGGTCTCGTTCAGCGCGGCCACCACCCGGCAGTTCTGCTGGGCCAACTCAAGGCGGCGCTCTTCGAGATCCTGCTGCAGCACCGGCTCGAACAACGCCGCCTTGAGTCGGAAATACTCACCCAGCTCCCGATACAGACGGGCCAGACTGTGCTGCACCGGCTGGTGGGTGAAGATCGCGTTCCACAGGACTGACAACAGCCCGTACCAGGCCGCGCCCGCGACCAGTAGTAGCGAATCACGCCAGACATGCAGGTTCTCGCCGCGTTGATCGGCGGCGATCATGCTGTAGATCGCCAGGATCAGCGTCGCCTGGGCGATGGTCGCGTAGCGTTCGCCCAGAGCGCCGAGCATCACCAGCACGAAGGTGGCCAGCGCCAGCCCGATTGCGAATGGCCAGGGATAGGGAAACAGCAGCTGGACGGCCACCGCGGCGATGCTGAAGCACAGCAGCGTTACCGCCAGCGCTACAAGGCGCCCCCTCCAGCTGTCATCGGTTTCCGCCAGGGCGCTGGCGATGATGCCCAGAAACAGCGGAATCACCAGCGCTGGCTGACGCAGATACCAGCTCAGCACCATACTGCCCGCCAGTGCCACCAGGACGCGAAGGCTGTAGCCGAACTTTTCCAGCGCCCAGAGGCGACGCAGGGACAGGCTGAGGGAGGGTAGACGCATCGAATCGAACCCTGGCGAAGAGGGCTATAGGATGCCGCGAGGGGAAGGTCGCGTCACGCCTGCCGCGGGAAGCCGAGCGAAAATCCGCCTGCTACAGCACTCTAACCTTCAGCGAGCGGCCCTTGATCTTACCGGCGTTCAGGCGTGCCAACGCTTTCTTGGCAACGCCACGCTCGACGGCCACGAACGCCTGGAAGTCGAAGATGGCAATCTTGCCCACCTGTGCGCCGGGTATCCCTGCATCTCCGGTCAGGGCGCCGAGGATGTCACCAGGGCGCAGCTTCTCCTTGCGTCCGGCACCAATGCACAGCGTCACCATCGGTGGCTGCAAGGGTTCGCCGGGCTGCGCCTTGAGATCGCTCAGCGGATACCAGTCGAGGGGCGCTTGCTGGCGCTCCTCGATAGTCCGGGCACGGTGGGCTTCCGCCGGAGCGACCAGGCTGACCGCGATGCCTTGCTTGCCGGCACGACCGGTTCGCCCGATGCGATGCACATGTATTTCCGAGTCGCGCGCCAGCTCTACGTTGATCACCATGTCCAGGGCGTCGATATCCAGCCCGCGGGAGGCCACATCGGTGGCTACCAGAACAGACAGGCTGCGGTTGGCAAACATCGCCAGCACCTGGTCGCGGTCGCGCTGTTCCAGGTCGCCGTGCAGCGCCATGGCCGAGATACCCTTGGCGCCGAGGTATTCGACCAGTTCCTGACATTGCTGCCTGGTGAAGCAGAACGCCACGCAG
Organism: Pseudomonas sp.; assembly: GCA_047973445.1. Lineage (GTDB taxonomy): Bacteria > Pseudomonadota > Gammaproteobacteria > Pseudomonadales > Pseudomonadaceae > Stutzerimonas. Next base: position 41,204 of record JBKEBY010000024.1, on the reverse strand, counting down.
CTTTCCGGTCGGAAACCGGCGAGGATGCGCATCACGGCAGGCATGCGTTCGGCCGGGTCGATCTCGTAGAAGCGCTGCTCGATCTGTTTCTGGTCATGCATGACCTCCACTCGCACCTGCTGCGGGGCTCGCATGAAGGTCGCACTGAGCTGCTCGATGCCGGCGGGGTAGGTCGCGGAGAACAACAGCGTCTGTCGCCTGCTCGGCGTCTGCCCGATGATCTCGGCAATGGCGTCGTAGAACCCCATGTCAAGCATGCGATCGGCTTCGTCGAGCACCAGCGTATTGAGCCCGTCGAGCTTCAGCGTGCCCTTCTTCAGATGCTCCTGCACACGTCCGGGCGTGCCGACGATGACATGCGCGCCGTGCTCCAACGAGCCGATCTGCGGGCCGATGGGAACGCCGCCGCACAGCGTCAGTATCTTGATGTTGTCTGCCGCGCGGGCCAGCCGGCGCAGCTCCTTGGCGACCTGATCAGCCAGCTCACGCGTCGGGCAGAGCACCAGCGCCTGGCAGCCGAAATAACGTGGATTGAGCGGCTCCAGCAAGGCAATGCCAAAGGCCGCCGTCTTGCCGCTGCCGGTCTTGGCCTGGGCGATCAGATCGCTGCCCTTGAGCATGATGGGTAGGCTCTGGGCCTGGATCGGCGTCATATCGGCGTAGCCAAGGGAGGCGAGGTTGGCCAGCGTGCTGGCACCAAGGGGCAGGTCAGAAAAGGCGGTATTGGGCACGGAGGAAATCTTCGGCAGGAAACGGCCTGCAGTCTAGCAGGCCGCCAGTGCGCCCGCGGTCGTTGTAGAGCGCGAAACCTTTTGTAAGGACGCCGGATGGAACCCGGCGGCGCGAAGACTATCGATACTTACCCACTAAGTAGTACACAGGAGCTCGTTTTGTCTCGCGTTCTTTTCTTTACGGCGCTGCTTGCGCTGCCGGCGTTTGCCGCCGACCCCGTCCTCTATGGTCGTTACGAGCACATCAAGATCGAAGAAATCGGCAAGACCCTGCCCGCCAAGATGGATACCGGCGCCATGACCGCATCCTTGTCGGCGCGCGATATCGAGCGTTTTCAGCGTGACGGAGAGGATTGGGTTCGCTTCCGTCTGGCTGTCGAAGGGGCCGACGACACCTTTTATGAGCAGCCGCTGATCGGCATCAGTCGGATCAAGTCACGTGCCGAAGAGGTGGATGAGATCGATCCGAATGGCGAGCCACCGCGGGTCGAGCGGCCGATCATCGGCATGCAGCTGTGTATCGGTGGCGAGCGGCGCGAGGCCGAGGTCAATCTCACCGACCGCAGCCATTTCAGCTATCCACTCCTGATCGGCGCCGAAACCATCCGCGACCTGGGTGCCGCGATCGATCCGGCAGACAGGTACACCGCAGGTCGGCCTACCTGTTGAGACGAAACGTCAGGGTGCGGTATGGCTACCCTACCGGGTCGTGCCGTTACCCTTGGAGCGGCTCTTTGTTCCAGTTGGGTTGTCGAGACTTGTTCGAAACGAGTCCCCGATATATGGCCTTGCTATTGTTTGTTGTGAGCTGTGTTCTTCGTAGAGGTTAAATCTTTCTTATAGTTATAAGGAGATTCTCGAAAAATTTAATATGTACAGATTGCCGTTGGTCGAGTTTTGATTTGTGAGTTTTAATTTGTCTGGTGGTTTTGATTTTGCAATTTATATTTTGCTCATGACTTTTGGATCATTAATATAAATTGCCATGATTGATAGATGCTTGTGCTCAAAAAACAAACAGGTGGTGCGAGCGCTCGTGATTGCTCCTGCATTGCCCTTGCATTCGACAATACTGCTCTGAACGGCTCTTCCTGGCTGCGGTACGCTCGAGGTGTTTTTGTGGAATACACGAAGAATAAGGTAGCCACGGCAGGGTGGTCCGGGGGCATCGGATGGCCTTTTGTGAAGCGGCTGGTTAAGAAAGCCAGATGCGTTCTAGAGCCTTCGTCAGACTAAAGTCGGGGCTTTCATTTCGTAACCCACCTTTGCTAGATTTCTGCCGTGGTTCCTTCTCTCGTAATAACAATAAGGCGGAGAACGTCAATGGCCGACAATGATAAAGAAAATGCTGCTGCGTACTGGAAGGCGAACGTTCGCCTCATAACATGGAGCCTGGTGGTCTGGGCTCTGGTCTCATATGGCTTCGCCATTCTCTTGCGTCCAATGCTGTCCGGTATTCCGGTCGGTGGTACAGATCTGGGTTTCTGGTTTGCTCAACAGGGCTCCATCATCACGTTCATTTTGATCATCTTCCACTACGCGTGGCGGCTGAACAAACTGGACAAGGAATTTGGGGTCGAGGAGTAAGCCAGAATGAGCCAATATTGGATTAACATGCTGTTTGTGGGCGCCTCTTTCCTGCTTTACATCGGGATTGCGGTCTGGGCCCGTGCTGGATCAACCAAGGAGTTCTACGTCGCTGGCGGGGGCGTCCATCCCGTGACCAACGGTATGGCGACGGCAGCGGACTGGATGTCCGCGGCATCCTTCATTTCCATGGCAGGTATCATCGCTTCCGGTGGTTACGCCACTTCTGTCTACCTGATGGGCTGGACCGGCGGCTATGTACTGCTGGCGATGCTGCTGGCGCCTTACCTGCGTAAGTTCGGCAAGTTCACCGTGCCGGATTTCATCGGTGACCGTTTCTACAGCCGTGGTGCGCGTCTGGTTGCTGTTGTCTGTCTGATCCTGATCTCCGTGACCTACGTGATCGGCCAGATGTCAGGTGCTGGCGTGGCCTTCTCTCGCTTCCTCGAGGTGAGCAACGACGTTGGTATCTGGCTAGCTGCAGCGATCGTGTTCGCCTACGCGGTATTCGGCGGCATGAAGGGCATCACCTACACCCAGGTGGCGCAGTACGTGGTACTGATCATCGCCTACACCATCCCGGCGGTATTCATCGCATTCCAGCTGACCGGCAACCCGATCCCGATGTTCGGTATGTTCGGTACTCACCTGGAGTCCGGTATGCCGCTGCTGGATCGACTGGATATTGTCGTTCAGGACCTGGGTTTCGCTGCTTACACCGGTGACGTCGACAACAAGCTGAACATGTTCCTGTTCACCCTGTCGCTGATGATCGGTACCGCTGGTCTGCCGCACGTCATCATTCGCTTCTTCACCGTACCGAAAGTGGCTGATGCTCGCTGGTCGGCTGGCTGGACCCTGATCTTCATTGCTCTGCTGTACCTGACGGCCCCGGCTGTTGCGTCCATGGCGCGCTTGAACCTGGTCGACACCATCTATCCGGAAGGTACCGCGCAAGGCGTGGCCATCCAGTATGAAGAACGTCCAGCGTGGATCCAGACCTGGGAAGAAACTGGTCTGATCAAGTTTGAAGACAAGAACAACGATGGTCGTATCCAGATGTACAACGACGCCAACGCCGCCTTCGCTCCGACTGCGCAGGAGCGCGGCTGGAACGGCAACGAGCTGACCGTCAACAACGACATCATCGTTCTGGCCAACCCGGAAATCGCCAACCTGCCTGGCTGGGTTGTCGGCCTGATCGCGGCAGGTGGTATTGCAGCCGCCTTGTCGACTGCCGCGGGTCTGTTGCTGGCCATCTCCTCGGCCATCAGCCATGACCTGATCAAGACGATCATCAATCCGAAGATCAGCGAGAAGAACGAGATGCTGACCGCCCGCCTGTCCATGACCGGTGCGATTCTGCTGGCAACCTGGCTGGGACTGAATCCACCAGGCTTCGCGGCTCAGGTGGTAGCACTGGCGTTCGGTCTTGCTGCATCGAGCCTGTTCCCGGCGCTGATGATGGGGATCTTCTCCAAGCGTGTGAACAGCAAGGGTGCTGTCGCGGGGATGTTGGTTGGTTTGGGAAGCACTTGCGTGTACATCTTCATGTACCTGGGCTGGTTCTTCATTCCTGGCACCAACACCTTCGCCAACGTACCGGCTGAGTGGATGTTCGGTATTTCCCCGCAAGCGTTCGGTGCGATTGGTGCGATCCTGAACTTTGCAGTAGCCTACGCCGTATCCATGGCTACCGAGGCTCCGCCGAAGGAAATCCAGGATCTGGTGGAAAGCGTACGTACTCCCAAGGGTGCTGGTGCTGCAATCGCTCACTAAGTGATAATTCAACCAGAAGTTGGGTGACAAACCCGATCCAGGGTTGAGATACAAGTCGGGCTTCCAAATGGAAGCCCGACTTTTTTAAGGAAGTTTATTTATGATCTGGCATCTCGTTGCTGCAATCTCTGCCGCCCTTGCGGGTGCAGGGGTTGCGCTGCTGTTGCGCAACCTGTCTCGCAATTGGCTGCCGAAGTGGATCATCCCGGTGTTCGCCGGTCTGGGCATGCTCGGTTATACCATTCACTACGAATACACCTGGTTCGAGAGCAAGCAGGCGCGGTTGCCTGAAGGTTCGGTAGTGGTTTCGAGTGAGGAGGGCGATATGCTGTGGCGCCCCTGGACCATGAAATTCCCGATGCCGCTGGCCTATACGGTGCTGGATGCTGCAAACGCGCAGTTCGAGGACACAGAAAAGGGTCGCATCGCCCGGTTCACTCTGTATCGCTTCGAGAAACATCATCTGATGTCCACAGTCAAAAGCGCGAATTACCAGGCGCTCTGCAGCGAGAAGGTGATGTTCCGGCTGAACGAGGATGGTCAGGCGAAGCTTGAAGCCATGACAGAGCTGCAGGTGGATGAGCCGCTTTACCAGACCGTCTGTGCTTCTGGCCGGTCTTAGGGTGCTTGCTACAAACCCATTCAGCGAATGTGCAACTGAAGCAGGCTAGATGCCTGCTCCAACTGATCCTTCCCCTAGCCCCTCTCCCGAGGGGGAGGGGCACGCTGAGACAGCATTACATCAGGCGTGCCTGTTGTCGCTTGTGCCAGTTGGCCAGCCGCAGGCTCAAGGTTTTCATGCTGTTTACCCCTTGCCGGCGGGCATGGCTGAAGAGAATCAGTGCGATCTCGGCGGTCACCAGCGCATCCGCGCTGGCATGGTGGCGTTGCAGCACCTGCAGGCGAAAGTGCCTGGTCCAGTCATCCAGACCGTTGCGGCTGGGACGGTTGTCCGGGCAGAGCATCGGCGCTATTTCTGCGACATCCATGAAGGGGTGACGCAGCTTGTAGCCCAGCGAGGCTTTCAAGGCGCGGGCGAGCATGCGTTGGTCGAATTCGGCGTGAAAGGCCAGGATCGGGCTGTCGCCGACGAACTCCATGAAATCCAGCAGTGCCTCTGCCGGATCACACCCCGAGGCCAGCTCGCTGGGCGCGATACCGTGGATCAGCACGCTCTCGCTGATCTCTTGATCGGGGCGCCGCAGCGTTCGTTCGAACTGCTTGCCCAGGTCGATAGCGCCCTGGTCGATGACCACCGCGCCTATCGACAGCACTATATCGCGGCGGGTATCCAAACCGCTGGTTTCAAGGTCCAGCACGACCAGACGTTGCTGATCGAGCGGGCAGTCGTCCAGCGGGGCCGGGGACGACAATCGGTCACGGCGCTGAATCTGTTCGAGATTCAGTAAGGGGCCCCGCGCTTTGAACCAGGCCATATTCATAGTTGATAACGCATTGCCAGACTGCTCTGCAGGCGCTGCGCCTGCCGGAAGGATTCGCGCAGGATGCGTCGATCCAGATGATTGAGGGTGTCGGGGTCGAGCCGGTTGGAATAGGGCTGACCCGAGCGCGCCTGCTGCTGATGCTGCTGCATACGCGTCTGCTGAATGAAATGATAGGCCTCTTCGTAGGCCGCACCATCCTGTTTGTCGATTACCTCCTGCTCGACCAACTGCCGCAGGCGCTCCAGGGTATTGCAGGCACCGACGCCGTGGCTGAGGGCAAGCAGGCGCGCGCCGTCGACAAAGGGCGTCAGGCCCTGCACCTTGAGATCGAGCGTGGCTTTGCCTTCGCCCTGACGCGTCACCACAAAGTCGCGGAAGCGGCCCACTGGCGGGCGATGGCGCAAGGCATTTTCGGCCATCATGCGCTGAAAGATGCGGTTGTCCCGGATATCTTCGAGAAACTGATCGCGCAGATGGTCGCAGCCTTCGGGTGGTCCCCATACCACACGCAGATCGAAATAGATGGTGCTGCTGAGCAGGTTCTCCGGCGTGGATTCGCGAACGAACGAGCTGAAGCGTCTTCTCCATTCCTGGCGAGACAGGCACAGCTGTGGATTGCCGGCCATGATGTTGCCCTTGCACAGGGTAAAGCCGCAGGTATCCAGATCGCGGTTGATGCGCTCGGCCAGTGGCAGCAGGCGCCCGCGGATGTGCGCGGCTTCAGCGGTGTCCTGCGCCTCGAACAGGATGCCGTTGTCCTGGTCGGTGTGCAGGGTCTGTTCACTGCGGCCTTCGCTGCCGAAGCACAACCAGCTGAACGGGATGCCTGGGTCGCCGACGTCCTCGATGGCCAGCTCGATGACTCGTCGTACGGTGTGGTCGTTGAGCAGCGTGATGATGTGAGTGATCTGCGTCGAAGAGGCGCCATGGGCAAGCATGTTGTCGACCAGTTGGCGAATGCGATCGCGTATGGACACCAGCGTCTCGATGCGGTCGGCGTGCAGGATGGTTTGCGCCAGATGCACCAGATCCACGCGTTGCAGCGAGAACAGATCGCGCTCGGAAAGCACGCCGCAGAGACGTCCCTTATTGATCACGCAGATATGGGCGATGCGCCGCTCGGTCATGGCGATCGCCGCATCGAAGGCTGTGGCGTCGGGCGGCAGGCCGAAAGGCGACGGCGTCATTACCTGTGCAATAGGCAACGACAGATCGGCGATACCTTCGCCCACCAGTCGGCGCAGGTCGCGCAGGGTGAATATGCCTTGCGCATGCATCTGCCCGTCGACGATGACCACGCTGCCGACGTTGCGCGAGTGCATCAGGCTAACGGCCTGGTTCAGCGGCGTGTCCGGCGCGCAGCAGATGGGTTCATGGATGGCCAGCTCGCCGATACGGGTTTCCAGGGAATAGTTTTCGCCCAGGCTTTCCACCGCGCGCAGCTGCGCCTGCTGGTTTACCTGGTCGAGCAGGCTACTGACCCCGCGCATGGCGAACTCGCGGAATTCGTCTGAGATGGATACCAGCTTGACGAAGGCCGGCTTGTTCAGCAGCAGACAGAAGGTGTCCTCGGCCGCCAGGTGCGCCGTGCGGGTGGCACGTTCGCCCATCAGCGCGGCCATCGGGAAGCACTCACCGACGATGACCTCAAAGGTGGTTTCGGTGCCGCGCTTGGCGGTATGCGGGCGCTGCCCGTGAACACGTCCCTGTTTGATGATGTAGAAGTGTTCGACCGCGCCATCGTCGGGGGAGAGGATGCACTCGCCTTCGGCATAAAAACGCAGCTGGCAGTTTTCCACGAGATAGGCGAGGTGTACCTGCTCCATCTGGTTGAAGGGCGGGTGCTTGCGCAGAAATTCCATGGTGCCGTGGACATTCTGCAGCACCGCCGTCTTCCCGGCCTCGGCGAAGGCATCAGCTTTGCTCATGGTTCCCCTTCCGTTTTCTGGATATGGTGTGCCGCAGAGGGCTCAGGGCACATTGGACGTAAGTCTAGTCGCCACCATCAGGCAGGAGTTGCTTGGGGTCAGCATGTGGGTAGTTTGGCGGCCTGAAAAAAAACCGCCCCGGAGGGCGGTTTTTTGTGACGCTGCTGTGGTTTTTTACAGGCCGTTCTTGGCCTTGAACTCGCGGCGGCGACGGTGCAGTACCGGCTCGGTGTAGCCGTTTGGCTGCTTGGTGCCTTCGAGGACCAGTTCCAGCGCAGCCTGGAAGGCCACGCTGTTGTCGAAGTCCGGCGCCATCGGGCGGTACAGCGAATCACCTTCGTTCTGGCGATCGACTACCGGCGCCATGCGCTTGAGGCTCTCGACGACCTGCTCCTGGCTCACCACGCCGTGGCGCATCCAGTTGGCCATGTGCTGGCTGGAGATGCGCAGGGTGGCACGGTCTTCCATCAGCGCGACATCGTTGATGTCCGGTACCTTGGAACAGCCCACGCCCTGCTCGACCCAGCGCACCATGTAACCGAGGATGCCCTGCGAGTTGTTGTCCAGCTCGTTGCGCTTTTCCTCGTCGCTCCAGTTGGTGTCCTTGGCCAGGGGGATGGTCAGGATGTCGTCGACCGAAGCCTTGTTGCGCTTGCTCAGTTCGCCCTGACGGGCGAACACGTCAACCTTGTGGTAGTGCAGGGCGTGCAGGGTGGCGGCAGTCGGTGACGGAACCCAGGCGGTGTTGGCGCCGGCCATGGGATGGCCGATCTTCTGCTCCAGCATGCCGGCCATCAGGTCGGGCATGGCCCACATGCCCTTGCCGATCTGCGCCTTGCCTTGCAGACCGCAGGCCAGGCCGACGTCGACGTTATTGTCCTCGTAGGAGCTGATCCACTTCTCGGCCTTCATGGCGGCCTTGCGTACCACCGGGCCGGCTTCCATGGAGGTGTGGATCTCGTCGCCGGTGCGGTCGAGGAAGCCGGTGTTGATGAACACCACACGCTCACGTGCTTCCTTGATGCAGGCCTTGAGGTTGATCGAGGTGCGGCGCTCTTCATCCATGATGCCGACTTTCAGGGTGTTGCGAGCCAGGCCGAGAACATCTTCCACACGACCGAACAGTTCGGTGGCGAAGGCCACTTCTTCCGGGCCGTGCATCTTCGGCTTGACGATGTAGACCGAGCCGGTACGGGTGTTCTTGCGCGTGGTGTTGCCTTTGAGGTTATGCATGGCGGCGAGGCTGGTGAACAGGCCGTCCATGATGCCTTCCGGCACTTCGTTGCCTTCCTTGTCGAGGATGGCGTCGTTGGTCATCAGGTGTCCGACGTTACGGATGAACAGCAGGGAGCGGCCATGCAGGGTTAGCTCGCCGTTGCCGTCGGCCTTGGTGTAGACGCGATCAGGGTTCATGGCGCGGGTGATGCGCTTGCCGCCCTTTTCCAGTTCCTCGACCAGGTCGCCCTTCATCAGGCCGAGCCAGTTGCGGTAGACGATGGTCTTGTCGTCGGCGTCGACGGCGGCGATGGAGTCTTCGCAGTCCATGATGGTGGTCAGCGCCGCTTCCATCAGGATGTCCTTCACGCCGGCGGCGTCGGTCTGGCCGATAGGGCTGGACGGGTCGATCTGGATCTCGAAGTGGATGCCGTTGTGCTTGAGCAGTACGGCGATCGGTGCGCTGGCATCGCCCTGGAAACCGAGCAGCTGTTGCGAATCTTTCAGGCCGCTGGTGCTGCCATTCTTCAGCGATACGACCAGTTTGCCGCCGTCGATGCGGTAGCCGGTGGAGTCGACGTGCGATCCGTTTTCCAGCGGCGCGGCGTCATCGAGGAAGGCGCGTGCGTAGGCGATGACCTTGTTGCCGCGCACTTCGTTGTAGCCAGGGCCCTTGCTGGCGCCATCTGCTTCGGAGATGGCGTCGGTGCCGTACAGGGCGTCATACAGCGAACCCCAGCGGGCGTTGGCAGCGTTGAGCGCGAAGCGAGCGTTCATGATCGGCACCACCAGTTGCGGGCCGGCCATCTGGGTGATTTCTTCGTCGACGTTCTGGGTGGTGGCCTGGGAGTCTTCGGCTTCGGGCAGCAGATAGCCGATTTCCTGCAGGAAGGCCTTGTAGGCGACGGCGTCATGGGCCTGACCAGCGCGAGCCTGATGCCAAGCATCGATCTGTGCCTGCAGTTCGTCGCGTTTGGCCAGCAGAACGCGATTCTTCGGCGCCAGATCGTGGATGACGCTGTCGGCGCCGGCCCAGAAGGCCGCGGCATCGACGCCGGTACCGGGAATCGCTTCGTTGTTCACAAAGTCGTACAGGACTTTGGCGACCTGCAGGCCACCGACTTGAACGCGCTCAGTCATTACTCGCCTCACTTGGTTTTTCTTCAAATCCGACGGACGATTCTTCTTGTAGTCCGGGTCGACGGATACTACCTGAAACAATACGGAAAATCAGTCGGGCCGGCGGCCCCCTTCCGCGAGCCGAACACTCCGGCGGGTGAGAGGCTGAGAATGCGAAACGGGCGCTTTGTTCTATACCTATGAGGCCGCTTTCAGCGTGCACCCCAACTCAAGATAAAGGAGCCCTTCATGGATCACCTCGTTCTCACGATCATCGCCGAGGATCAGCCAGGGCTGGTCGAGCGCCTGGCCGACTGCATTGCGCGCCACGGAGGCAACTGGCTGGACAGTCGCATGTCGCGGATGGCCGGACAGTTTGCGGGCATCCTGCAGGTGGCGGTACCGACCTCCGCGCAGGCCAAACTCTTCGACGCTCTGCGTGAACTGGAAAGCCAGGGTATTCGCGTGCTGCTGGCGCCCAGCGGCAACGCGCCCGCGCGCAGCTGGCGGATGGTCCGGCTGCAGCTGGTCGGCAACGACCGTCCGGGCATCGTGCGTGATATCACCCGGTTGTTGGCCAGCCAGGGCGTCAACCTGGAAACCCTGGAGACGGAAATCGCGCCCGCGCCGATGACCAACGAATCGCTGTTCCATGCTGATGCCCGCCTGGCGGTGCCAGCCGGTTTGCCGCTCGAGCAATTGCAGCGGCACCTGGAAACCCTGGCGGACGATCTGATGGTCGAGCTCAAGCTGCAGGCGGCCGAGTGAGCGTCTTGTGAGTTACTAGCGCGGAGCTGCTTCAGGCGACGGCCTGCCCACGACTCGCCAGGCGTCGTAGCTGTAGACCGCCAGCCCTGCCCAGATGCAGAAGAACGCCAGTTGGCGATCGGCTGGGAAGGGCTCCTTGAACACCAGCACCGCCAGCGCCAGCAGCAGAGTGGGTGTGATGTATTGCAGGAAGCCCAGGGTCGAGTAGGGCAGATGGCGCGCGGCGGCGTTGAAGCACAGCAGCGGAATCAGCGTAACCGGGCCGGCGGCCATCAGCCAGAGCGCCTGTGGGTCGGTCCAGAAGGCTGCTTGCGTGCTGGCGCCTTCGCCGAACGCCAGCAGCCAGACCAGTGCGATGGGCAGCAACAACCAGGTTTCCACCACCAGACCCGGCAGCGCCGCCACCGGTGCCTGCTTGCGCAGCAGGCCGTAGGTGCCGAAGCTCAGCGCCAGCGCGATCGATACCCAGGGAAACTCGCCCAGGGTAATCAGTTGCAGCGCAACGCCGAGCGCCGCCATCGCCACCGCCAGCCACTGCAGCGGACGCAAGCGCTCCCGCAGGATCAGCAGGCCCAGTACCACATTGACCAATGGGTTGATGTAGTAACCGAGGCTGGCCTCGACCATGTGGTTGTTGTTCACCGCCCAGACGTAGATCAGCCAGTTGCTGGCGATCAGCACACTGGAAATCATCAGCACGCCGATTCTTTTCGGGTGCGCCAGCAGTTCCCGCCACCAGCCGGGGTGCTTCCAGAACAGCAGCACCAACGAGCCGAACAGTGCCGACCAGATGGCGCGCTGGGTGATGATTTCCAGTGCGCTGTATTGCTCGACGGCCTTGAAGTAGAGCGGAAACAGCCCCCAGATGCAGAACGTGGTGAGGCCCAGCAAATAACCTTTTCGCAGATCGGCGGTGGCCATGATTGCCCTTAAGCACGGCGGATGAGGAGGTGCGACATTCTGCGCCGCCCCGGACGCTTTGTCTGCTGATGTGGCAGTGCTGGAACGAAGCGTCGGCAGATCCTCCGCCCCTCGAAATGAACGTGCGCGGTATCGAGTCGTCAAAAATCTGAGACAGGCGGTACGGCTCGCGAGGTGAGACATGAAATTGTGCAACAAGGTCGCCCTGGTGACCGGCAGCTCCCATGGCATCGGCCTCGGGATCGCGCGGTGGCTGGCCGAAGAGGGTGCCGCTGTCGTCCTCAATGGCCGCGAGGAAGGCGAACCGGCGCGGGAGGCCTTGAGCCAGGTGCGCGCGCTGGGCGGGCATGCCTGTTTCATCGCCGCCGATGTCGGCTCGGTGGCCGATTGTCGGCGGCTGGTGGCGCAGGCCGTCGAGCAGATGGGAGGCCTCGATATCCTGGTGAACAACGCCGGTATCCAGAAGCACGCCGCCTTTCTCGACGCCCGCGAAGAGGATTTCGACGATGTCCTGGGTGTCAATCTGCGCGGTCCCTTCTTCCTCTCCCAATCCTTTGCACGTCACCTGCGCGATAGCGGCCGGGGCGGGTGCATCATCAACAACAGCTCGGTGCACGAAGAACTGCCGTTCCCCAACTTCAGCGATTACTGCGCCAGCAAGGGCGGCCTGAAGATGCTCATGCGAAACCTGGCGATCGAACTGGCGCCGCTGGGCATCACCGTCAACAACGTTGCGCCCGGTGCGATCGAGACGCCGATCAATCGCAGCCTCATGAATCAGCCCGACAAACTGGCCAATCTGCTAGGCAACATTCCGGCCGGGCGCCTGGGGCAGCCGCGGGATGTGGCCGGCGCCGTGGCCTTTCTGGCCTCGGACGATGCCGGCTACATCACCGGAACCACCCTGGTGGTGGATGGCGGGCTGCTATGGAACTACAGCGAGCAATGAACGGAACCGATCAGCACGCGATTTTCGACTACGACACCCATGCCGTTTCCGCAGCCGATACTCTGACCCCTGCCGACCGCTATCAGGAACTCTTCGTCGCGGTGCAGATGCAGCGGGTGTTTCCCGACAGCAAGACCTTCGTCGACTGCGCGCCGCGTCAGCACCCGGAGCGGATCCTGGAACTCTATCGCGCCCGTTGCTGTGCGCCGGGCTTCGATCTGCGCGCCTTCGTGCATGAGCATTTCATCCGCTACGAAATGGCGCCGACCGACTTCGTCGCCAACCCGGACGATGGCCTGGCCGAGCACATCGACCGACTCTGGCCAGTGCTCACACGCAAGCCGCGTCAGCATCCCGAGTCTTCCTCGCTGCTGCCTTTGCCGCACGACTACGTTGTGCCCGGCGGGCGTTTCACCGAGCTGTACTACTGGGATTCGTACTTCACCATGCTCGGCCTCGATGAGAGCGGGCATTGCGAGCTGCTGCGATCCATGGCGGACAACTTCGCCTACCTGATCGACACCTATGGCCACGTGCCCAACGGCAACCGCTCCTACTACCTGAGCCGCTCGCAGCCTCCGGTATTCGCGTTGATGACCGACCTGTTCGAGGACTCCGGTGTGCGCCGCGCCACCGACTACCTGCCCCAGCTGCGCAAGGAATATGCCTTCTGGACCGAGGGCGGCGAGCACCTGCGGCCGGGAGAGGCGCACCGGCGCTGTGTCTGCCTGGCCGACGGCAGCCTGCTCAACCGCTACTGGGATGACCGCGACACGCCGCGCGAAGAGTCCTACCTGGAGGATCGGCAAACTGCGCAGGCGAGCGACCGCCCGCCCTACGAGGTCTACCGCGACCTGCGCGCCGGGGCGGAGTCGGGCTGGGATTTCAGCTCGCGTTGGCTGGACGACCCGCAGCAGCTATCGAGCATCCGCACCACCGCCATAGTGCCGGTGGATCTGAACAGCTTCCTCTACAAGCTGGAGCGGCAGATCGCCCGGCTCAGCCAGGTCAAGGGCTGGCAGGCCTGCGCCGAGGAGTTCCATCGTCGCGCTGAGGCGCGGCTGGCGGCCATCGACCGCTATCTGTGGAACGATGAGATCGGCGCCTATTTCGATTACGACTGGAAACGCCGCCAGCCGCGCGACAACCTGACGGCGGCGACTCTGACGCCGCTATTCGTGCATATCGCCAGCAAGGCGCAGGCTGAACGAGTCGCCGCCGTCGTGCGCGAGCGACTGCTGGCGCCTGGTGGCCTGTCGACCACCGAACTCAGCGGTACCGGCGAGCAGTGGGACCGGCCAAACGGCTGGGCACCGCTGCAATGGATGGGGATTCGCGGGCTGCAGCACTATGGTCACGATGTGCTGGCGCTGGATATCGAGCGGCGCTGGCTGGCCATCGTTGGTCAGCTGTTCGAGCGGGAAAGTAAGCTGGTGGAGAAATACGTGCTGCGGCCCTGTACCGAGCATGCCGGCGGTGGCGAGTACCCCTTGCAGGATGGTTTCGGCTGGACCAACGGCGTCACCCGCAAGCTGATGCAGGAGGACGCCCGGCACGAAGTGCATCGCTGTCGGGCCGGGCATTGCCGGCCGGAATGGGCCGAATCGCTGGGTGATGCCGATTGAGGTCTGTGAGCATTGAGATGGCAGGCTGGCGCCTGTATTCGCCGCCCCAGAGCGAAGTTTTTGCTCGACGGACTCAAGCGTCAGCGTTCGCGCCGATAGGGACTGGCCGCGGCGCCGGAAAGATCCAGCGTGCCTTTCTCGACGAAACGCTGAGTGCCTAGCAGCCCGCCCGCCAGTTTGCCGCGCAGCACGTAAGGTACCTCGTCGAAGCCGATATGCTCGGCCAGACCCAGCGCCTGGCGGGCAGCGGAGAAAGCCGAGACGGTCACCGGTACGCTCAGCACGCTTTCGCCAAAGCGTGGCACGTTGCCCTGCTGGTCGCTGACGCCGCTTGCCAGGCGCCGGCCGTTGACTTCCAGGTCGAGCGCAACGCCCCGGTAATCGATGACCCTGTCATTGGGGTTCTGTACCCGCAGCTTCACCAGCATGCGCAGCTCCAGCCCTTCGCCCGCCATCGGCTGGATGCCGGCCACCTGAACGATCAGAGGATCGCGTGAGGAAAACGCCGCACAGGCGGTCAGGCTCAGCACCAGCAACGTGATTGTCAGCAAGCGGGTCAGACCCATGGGTTCTTCACTCCGGTTTCCTGGTGATATTGCCCAGCCCCTGCAGCAGCTCCATGGGCAGCGGAAAGACGATGGTCGAGTTCTTGTCTCCGGCGATGTTGCTCAAGGTCTGCATGTAGCGCAACTGCATCGCGCCCTGCTGGCGGCCGAGCATCTCGGCGGCCTGCATCAGTTTCTCGGAGGCCTGCAGCTCGCCCTCGGCATGAATGACCTTGGCCCGCCGTTCGCGCTCCGCTTCGGCTTGGCGGGCGATGGCGCGGATCATGGATTCGTCGAGATCGACGTGCTTGATCTCCACATTGGCCACCTTGATGCCCCAGGCGTCGGTCTGCGCGTCGAGCACCTGCTGGATATCGCTGTTGAGCTGCTCGCGTTCGGCGAGCATGTCGTCCAGATCGTGCTTGCCGAGCACCGCCCGCAGCGTGGTCTGCGCCAGCTGGCTGGTGGCTGAGTGGTAGTCCTCGACCTGGATGATCGCCTTCTCGGCATCCAGCACGCGGTAATAGACCACCGCGTTGACCTTGACCGAGACGTTGTCGCGGGAGATCACGTCCTGGGTCGGCACGTCTAGCACCAGGGTGCGCAGGTCCACCCGGACCATCTGCTGTAGTCCGGGAATGACCAGAATCAGCCCCGGTCCCTTGACCCTCCAGAAACGCCCCAGTTGGAATACCACGCCGCGCTCGTACTCGCGCAGGATGCGGAAGGCCGAGGCGAGCAGGGCGATCGCCAGGACCGCCACCGCGACGAAACTCAATTCAAAACCCATGGTTCACCTCTTCTCGATTGGCGGCGCTTGCGCCGCGGTGACGTCCAGCTGCAGCCCGCGCCGTGCGATCACGCGCACCTGCTGGCCCTCGTGCAGCGGGGTGGAACTACGGACTTGCCAGCGTTCGCCCTGCAACTGAACCCAGCCGCTGCCGACGTCGCCCTTTTGCAGCGCGATGATCGGTGTCAGGCAGCCGACCAGTTGGATATCGCCGCTGACCAGTCGCTGTTGGCGCGCCTTGAGGGCCATGGCGACGATGGCGAACAGCAGCAGCGCGCTCACCAGCGCAAGGGTGACGATCAGCGCCAGTGGAATGCCGTAGCCCGGAACATCTGTGTCGAACAGGATCACCGCGCCGGCGACGAACGCCACCACACCGCCCAGGCCGAACACGCCGAAGCTCGGCATGAAGGCCTCGGCCACCATGAAGGCGATGCCCAGCATGATCAGCGCCACCCCCGCGTAGCTCACCGGCAGCAACTGCAGCGCATAGAGCGCCAGCAAGAGGCAGATGCCACCGATCACGCCGCCGGCGCCCGTGCCCGGGTTGGCGAACTCGAAGATCAGCCCGTAGATGCCGACCATCATCAGGATCAGCGCCACGCTGGGGTTGGTGATGACCGCCAGCAGGCGCACCCGCCAGTCCGGCTCGTGGTGAACCAGCGGGGCGCTGGCAGTCTGCAGTTGTTGCTCGCCAGTGGAGGTCTGCAGGGTTCGGCCATCGAGTTGGGTGAGCAGACCGGGAAGGTCGGCGGCCAGGTAATCGATCACCTTCAGCTCCAGCGCCTCGCTGGCCGACAGGCTGACGGCTTCACGCACCGCCTGTTCGGCCCATTCGGCATTGCGCCCGCGCAACTGCGCCAGGCCGCGGATATAGGCCGCGGCGTCGTTGATCTGCTTGCAGCTCATGGCATCACCGCCGGTTTGCTGTTCGCTTTTGCCTTTCTCCGGTTGGGGTGAGCCCGCCGGCGCGCCGAGCTGCACCGGGGTGGCGGCGCCAAGGTTGGTGCCGGGCGCCATCGCCGCGACGTGGCTGGCATAGAGCATATAGGTGCCGGCGCTGGCCGCCCGCGCACCGCTCGGTGACACGTAGCTGGCCACCGGCACCGGGCTGGCGAGGATCGCCTGGATGATCGCGCGCATGGAGTCGTCCAGTCCGCCGGGGGTGTCCAATTGCAGCACCACCAGTTGCGCCGCGTCCTGCTCGGCCTGTTGCAAGCCGCGGATCACATAGTCGGCGCTGGCCGGACCGATGACGCCCTGCACGCGCAACACCTTCACCGGCTCGGTCGCCAGCGCCTGCCCTGCCAGCGTGAGCAGCAGTGTCAGGATGCACAATAATTGAAGGCGCAACTGACCGAACATGTCGCTTTCCTCGCAAAGACATCGGGACACCGAACCAGGCGAATGCTCGGTGGAGGAGTACCAGAGAGGATAGTTCAAGGCCGGCTGTTTCCGATTGCGACACCATGGCGCTGCCGAGAGCCGACCGTACTGAACTCCGAATGTCGAAATTCAAAGGCCATCGCCAGACTGGGGATGTGAGTTCCGGTCAGTCATGAACGGCAGCGATGTTCGACCTTCGGCCAATTGAAGGCTGAAGCCGGTGCTGGGATGGTTAGCAAGCTAAGCGTAAACTTGGCGCTGTCGCCCGCTCACGAGGCAGGCGGCCGAACGCATGGGTTATCCCTATCAGTTGGCCCCCGCGTTTCTTCCTCTTGCGCCCATGGCGCTCCGGCGGCTTATCCGGCTGCTCGCTGAACCTCCAGCCGTCGCCTATCGGCAGCGGCTGGTTCCTTCCCCGATCGAAACGGAACCCGAGCCACGCGATCAGGTCGATTCATAACCTTTTCGACAATCGCTGCAGGAGCTTCTGTGGATCTGATCCGAATTCTGATCGCTATCGTGCTGCCACCGCTGGGTGTGTTTCTGCAAGTCGGGTTTGGCGGTGCGTTTTGGCTGAATATCCTGCTGACCTTGCTGGGCTATCTACCGGGCATCATTCACGCGGTGTGGATTATCGCGCGACGCTGATATCCAACTGATCGACAATTGGAACGCGCATTGCTACAGGCGTTTTGTGCTCGTTTCTTCAGGCGTGTAAAGTCGCTCGCTCTCGCTTCGGTGCATGAGAAAGTTCGCGCCGAACTTACACGAACAAGCCGGATATACAGGCATGACGGACAGGCCGCTGAAGCCTGCTGCCTGTGCGTATCTGCCAACCTGTAGTCAGTACTGTACACAGGTCGCCGGAAAGGACCCCCCCCCCCCCGATGAGCGACTCCTCGATAGATCAGCAAAGTTTCAGACGCATTCTCAATCGCAATGTCGGCCTGCCGCTCGGCTTCGGTTTCCTCAGCGCCTTCTTCTTCAGCGCCATCGTCTACTACCTGCTCAACGTCAATCACACCGCCGAGCATTCGGTAGAGGAAGTGGCTGTGGTGCATGAAACCTTCAAGGTTCTGATCGACCTGGAAAGCGGCATGCGCGGCTACCTGATCGCAGGTGAGGAGGTATTTCTCCAGCCATACCTGAACGGTTTGCCGGTGCTGGAGCGAGGCATGGGCGAGCTGCGCGAACTGCTTGGCGAAGATCCGGTGCAACTGAGAAGAATCGAGCGACTCGAGGTGCTGCACCAGCAATGGCAGGACTTTGCTCAAGTCGGCATCGAACGGCGCCGCGAAGGTTTGTCCATCGTTGAACACATCCGCTCCGATCACGGTCGCCAACTGATCAACGAGATGCGTGTGCTATTCAACGAGCTGATTGATGAAGAGCGTCGCAAGCGTAACGCGCAAAGCGACACCGCCGAGACGACCAGCACCGCATTGATCGGCGGCTTTCTGCTGTTCAGCTTGCTGTTCAGCGGATTTCTGGTTTACCACGCACGACGCGACCTGGTGGGCCTGTCGCAGACCTACACCGAGGCGCTGGGTCAGCAGAAGGCGCATGCGACCGCCCTGGAAAAACAGGCCTGGTATCGCACCGGGCAGACCCTGCTGAGCGAAGCGATCATCGGCGAGCAGACGTTGCCGACCCTGGGGCAGAGTGTTCTGGCCTTCCTGTCCCGCTACCTCGACGTGGCGGTGGGTGCGCTCTACATCGAGCAGGATGGCAAGTTGCAACGGGTGGCCGAGTTCGCCTGGGACAAGGATCAGCTGGCCTCCAGCCGCACGCTGGAACTGGGCGAGGGGTTGGTGGGCCAGGTGGCTCTGGAGCGCCGACCGCTGGCGCTGGACAGCCTGCCGAAGGACTACCTCAGGGTCAGCTCGGCGTTGGGCAGCACCGATGTGCAGAGCGTGCTCATCTTCCCCGTGGAGGACAGCGGCATGCTCAATGCGGTGCTGGAGATCGGCTTCTTGCGCCCGCTGAGGGAGGAGGACAGCGAGCTGCTGCGACGCATTTCCGAAAGTGTCGGTTCGGGCATCGAGGCCGCGCGCTATCGTCAGCGTTTGCAGCGCGCACTCAGCGAAACCCAGCAGCTCAATGAAGAGTTGCAGGTTCAGCAGGAAGAACTGCGTGCCGCCAACGAGGAACTCGAAGAACAGTCCAGCGCCCTGCGCGAATCGCAGATGCACATGGAGGAGCAGCAGGCCGAGCGGGAACAGACCAACGAACAGCTGGCCGAGCAGACGCTGGAACTGGCCCGCCAGCGCGACGAAATGGATCAGAAGAACGATCGCCTGCGCGAAGCGCAACTACTGCTCGAGTCCCATGCCGAGGATCTGCAGCGGGCCAGTCGCTACAAGTCGGAATTCCTGGCGAACATGTCCCACGAACTGCGCACGCCACTCAACAGCTCGTTGATCCTGGCCAAGTTGCTGGCGGACAACCCCGGCGGCAACCTCAGCGACGACCAGGTGCAGTTCGCCCGCTCCATCTATTCGGCCGGCAACGACCTGCTGACCCTGATCAACGACATCCTCGACATCTCCAAGGTCGAGGCCGGCAAGCTCGACATCCATCCAGAGCTGCTTAACCTGCCGCGGATGCTCGAGGGGCTGAGGCATCTGTTCAACGCTCAGGCGCAGGAAAAGTCGCTGCACTTCGACGTAGAGATCGACGACGAGGCGCCGTCCAGCCTGTTCACCGACCGCCAGCGGGTCGAGCAGATCCTGCGGAACCTGCTATCCAACGCGTTCAAGTTCACCGAAAAAGGCTCGGTGAGACTGAGCATCCGGCGCCACGACAGCGGACAGATCGCCTTCGCGGTGCGCGATTCGGGTATCGGCATTCCGCTGGACCAGCAGGCGGTGGTGTTCGAGGCGTTTCGCCAGGCCGACGGCACGACCAATCGCCGCTACGGCGGCACCGGCTTGGGGCTGTCGATTTCCCGCGAGCTCGCGCAATTGCTGGGTGGCACGCTCGAGGTGCGCAGCGAGCCGGGCGCCGGTAGCGTCTTCACCCTGCTCGTGCCGGAAACCTACAGCGAGCTGGCTGAAGTGCAGGAGGCGCCCGTGCTGCCTGCGGCGCTGCCAAAGCAATCGGAAACGGTGTTAGCCCCGCCCGCGCCTGCCGTGCCTCGGGCGCGTGAAAGTTCGCAGGCACAGCCGGCGCCGATCGTCGACGACCGCGACGTCATGCCGTTCAAGGAGCGCATGGTGCTGGTGATCGAGGACGAGCCGCAGTTCGCCTGCATCCTGCGCGAGTTGGCCCATGAGTTGAAGTACAGCTGCCTGATCGCGCAGAACGCCGATGAAGGCTTCGATACGGCGCTGCGATACCGCCCCGATGCCATCCTGCTCGACATGCGGCTGCCCGACCACTCGGGGCTGACAGTGCTCGAGCGGCTCAAGGAAAGCCCCTTCACGCGACACATCCCGGTACACGTGGTATCGGTCGAGGATCGCAAGGAAACCGCGCTGCAGATGGGTGCGGTGGGCTATGCGCTGAAACCCACCACCCGCGAGGACCTCAAGGAGGTGTTCAGCCGGCTGGAGGCCAAGCTGGTGCAGAAGGTCAAACGCATCCTGCTGGTCGAGGACGACGCGCTGCAGCGTCAGAGCATGTCGCAGCTGATCGAGGACGAGGATGTGGAAATCACCGCCGTCGAGTTCGGCGAACAGGCACTCGAACACCTGCGCTCGACGGTGTTCGACTGCATGATCATCGACCTCAAGCTGCCGGACATGGATGGTCACGAACTGCTCGAGCGCATGGCCCGCGAGGATATCTGCTCTTTCCCACCGGTCATCGTCTACACCGGGCGCAACCTCACCCGCGATGAGGAGGCGGCGCTGCTGAAGTACTCGCGCTCGATCATCATCAAGGGTGCGCGCTCACCGGAGCGTCTGCTCGACGAGGTCACGCTGTTCCTGCACAAGGTCGAATCGGACATGCCGCTGGAGCGGCAGAAGATGCTCAAGAGCGTGCGCAGCCGGGAGAAGGCGTTCGAAGGGCGCAAGATCCTGGTGGTCGACGACGACGTTCGCAATATCTTCGCCCTCACCAGTGCACTGGAGCAGAAGGGGGCGCTGGTCGAAATTGCGCGCAACGGCCATGAAGCCATCTCGCAACTGCAGCAGATCGGCGATATCGATCTGGTGCTGATGGACATCATGATGCCGGAGATGGATGGCTTCACCGCCATGGAGGAAATCCGCAAGGAGCCACGCTTCGCCCGGCTGCCGATCATCGCGGTGACCGCCAAGGCGATGAAGAACGACCAGGATCGCTGCCTGCGCGCCGGCGCCAATGATTACCTGGCCAAGCCCATCGAGCTGGACCGCCTGTTCTCGCTGATCCGAGTCTGGCTGCCGAAGATGGAGCTGCTTTGATGGTTGATCGAAGCCAGCAGATCGAGCTCAAGTTGCTGATCGAAGCGATCTACCTGCGCTACGGCTACGATTTTCGCGGCTACAGTGCCGCGTCGCTCAAGCGCCGCGTGCTGCTGGCGCTGCGGCAACTGCAATGCGAGGGCATTTCCGAACTGCAGCACAAGATTCTCTACGATCCCCAGGTGTTCATGGAGCTGCTGCAGTACCTCACCATCCCCGTCAGCGAAATGTTTCGCGACCCCAGCTACTACCTGGCGCTGCGCGAACAGGTGATGCCGGTGCTGCGGACCTATCCTTCGCTGAAGATCTGGGTGGCCGGTTGCAGCACAGGCGAAGAAGTCTACTCGCTGGCCATTCTGTTGCGCGAGGAAGGTCTGCTGGAGCGTTCGATCCTCTACGCCACCGATATCAATCCGTGCTCGCTGGAACAGGCCCGGCAGGGCATCTTCGGCATCGATGATCTGCAGCAGTACACCGAGAACTACCAGCGTGCCGGCGGCAAGCACAGCTTCTCGGACTATTACACCGCCGCCTACGACTCGGCGATCATGGACAAGTCGCTGAAGGACCATGTCACCTTCGCCGACCACAGCCTGGCGACCGACAGTGTGTTTGCCGAGACGCAGCTGATTTCCTGTCGCAACGTTCTTATCTACTTCAACAAGCCGTTGCAGGACCGTGCCTTCGGACTCTTTCACGAATCCTTGTGCCACCGTGGCTTCCTCGGGCTGGGTAGCAGGGAAACGGTGGAGTTTTCCGGCTATGCCAACCAGTACGAAGCCTTCGACAAGCAGGAAAGGATCTTTCGCAAGCTATGAAAAGCGTCCAGCCCGCAACGTCGCTCTCGCAACGCGTGCCACCGGTCGAGGCGGTAGTAATCGGCACCTCCGCAGGCGGTCTGGCGGCCTTGGGAGTTCTGGTGGACGGCCTCGCGGCTGACAGGCGGTCGCCCTTGCTGGTCGTCCAGCATGTGCCGGCCAACGGCCCGACGCAGCTGGTGGAAATCTTCCAGCGCAAGACGGCGCTGCGTGTCAAGGAAGCCGAAGACAAGGAGTCACTCGTCGCTGGCACGCTTTATTTCGCCGTTCCCGGCTACCACTTGCTGGTGGAACAGGATTACAGCCTTTCGTTGAGCCAGGACGATGCCGTGCATTTCTCGCGGCCTTCCATCGATGTGCTGTTCGAATCGGCGGCTGATGCCTGGGGCCCGCGCGTGGCGGCCATCCTCCTGACGGGTGCCAGCGAGGATGGCGCGGCAGGTCTGCAAGCCATTCAGCGCGCCGGCGGCCTGACAGTGGTGCAGGACCCGCGTGAAGCCGAGGTGGCGAGTATGCCGCTGGCGGCTCTGCAACGTATTACCCCAGACTATATTTTGCCTCTGCGCGACATCCATCGGTTGTTGCGCGAAATGGAGTGACCCGATTCATGCCCGATCAAACCGATGAAGCGAATCTGCTGATCGTCGATGATTTACCGGAAAACCTACTGGCCCTGGAAGCCCTGTTGCAGGCGCCGAATATCCGAGTTCATCGCGCGGAATCAGCCGAACAGGCGCTGGAACTGCTGCTGTGCCATGAGTTCGCACTGGCCATCCTCGATGTGCAGATGCCCGGTATGAATGGCTTTCAGCTGGCCGAACTGATGCGCGGCTCCGAGCGTACCAAGCAGATCCCCATCGTCTTCGTCAGCGCCGCCGGGCGCGAGCTCAACTACGCCTTCAAGGGCTACGAAACCGGCGCCGTGGACTTCATGCAGAAGCCGCTGGACATCCACGCGGTGCGCAGCAAGGTCAGCGTGTTCGTCGACCTGTATCGCAACAGCAAGCGCATGGCTCGTCAGGTGGAAGCGCTGGAAAGGAGCCGGCGCGAGCAGGAAGTGCTGCTTGATGAGCTGCGCAGCACCAAGACCGAGCTGGAAGAGGCGGTGCGCATGCGCGACGACTTCATGTCGGTGGTTTCCCACGAGCTGAAGACGCCGCTCAACACACTGATACTCGAAGTGCAATTGCGCAAGCTGCAGTTGAATGGCAACAACTTCGCCGCTTTCAAGCAGGATCGGCTGCACACCATGGTGAGTCGCGATGAACGGCAGATACAGAGCCTGATCCGCCTGATCGACGACATGCTGGATGTCTCGCGCATCCGTACCGGAAAGTTGTCGATCCGCGCCTCGCGGGTGGACTTAGGACAGCTGGTAGGCGGTGTGGTGGACGATTTCGCCGCTCAGATGGAGGTCGCCGGCTGTGCGCTCGAATACCTCTGCGCGGAAACCATCGTTGGCGTCTGGGATGCCTTTCGTGTGGAGCAGGTGCTAGCCAACCTGCTCACCAATGCCATGCGCTACGGCGCGGGCAAGCCGGTGCAGATCCGGGTTTCAGCCCGACCGGATGCCGCCTGCATCGAAGTGCGGGACCATGGCATCGGCATCAGCCAAAAAAGCCTGGAGCGGATATTCCACCAGTTCGAGCGCGCCGAAGGCAGCGAAAGCAGCGCCGGCCTGGGCCTGGGTCTGTTCATCGCCGAGCAGATCGTCAAGGCCCACGGCGGATGCATCCAGGTCGAAAGTCGGGAAGGCGAGGGCGCGTTGTTCCGGGTCACGCTGCCCTTATAGGGTCTGTTGCCGTTTCGTCCGCGGCTCGCGACTGAACGGCAACAGACCTTAGGACGAGCAACTGATTTCCAGATGCTTGCCCCACTCGGGTGGTCGCTGTGCGTATCGCTCCATACCCGGTTGCTCGTCGAAGGGGTGGCTGAGTACGGCATGCAGCTCGCGTACCGGCTCGTAGTTGCCTTGCTCGGCGGCTTCGATGGCTTGCTGGGCCAGGTAGTTGCGCAGGATGTACTTCGGATTGGCCGCCTGCATGCGCGTTTGGCGTGCGACCTGGTCGGTGTTTTCACGTTCACTGCGCTGGCGATAGGTTTGTGCCCAGCGGTCGAAACCCTGCAGATCGACGAAGTCTTCGCGCAGGCGTGACAGCGCCTGCTCCGCGGGGCTGTCGCCTAGCTCGCGAAAGAAGCGGGTGTAGTCCACCGCGCTGCCCTGCATGAGTTTGAGCAGATCCTGGATCAGCGCCTGGTCGTTGTCATCGGCCTGTGTGAACCCGAGTCGGCCGCGCATCAGCGCCAGCCACTGCGCTTCGTAGAGTGGCAGGAACAGATCCATGCTTTCCCGCAGCGCGGCGACCTCGACGAAGGGTGTCAGCGCCTGTGCCAGTGCCGCCAGGTTCCAGTGGGCGATGGGTACCTGGTTTTCGAAGGAGTAGCGCCCCGTATCGTCGGAATGGTTGCAGATGAAGCGTGCATCGAAGTCGTCGAGAAAGGCGTAGGGGCCGAAGTCGAAAGTGATACCCAGGATCGACATGTTGTCGGTGTTCATCACCCCGTGGCAGAAGCCATAGGCCTGCCAGTAGGCGATCATCCTTGCGGTACGCTCCAGCACCTGCCGGAAGAACGAGCGGTAAGGCTCGGGATCTTCCAGACACTCGGGGAAATGACAGGCGATGACGTGATCGAGCAACTGGCGAAGCGCGTCGTGCTGACGGGTGTAATAGAAGAATTCGAAATGACCGAAGCGCACGTGGCTGGGCGCCAGGCGCAGCAGCATGGCGCCTTGCTCCTGGCGTTCGCGATATACCGGCGTCTGTGAGCTGGTCACGCAGAGCGCGCGTGAGGTGGGAATACCGAGCGCGTGCAGATGTTCGCTGGCAAGGAATTCGCGAATCGACGAACGCAGCACTGCGCGCCCGTCACCCATGCGCGAATAGGGCGTCTTGCCGGCGCCCTTGAGGTGCAGGTCCCAGTAATCACCGGCATCGTTGATCACCTCGCCCAGCAGCAGACCGCGCCCGTCGCCCAGTTGCGGGTTGTAGACGCCGAACTGATGGCCGGAATAGACCATGGCCCGAGGCTCGGCAGTGCTCCATAGCTTGTGTCCGGAAAACACCTCAGCGAACAGCGCCTTGTCGGCCTCGGTCGGGTCCAGATCGAGCAGCGCCATGGCCGCCTCGCTGGCGACCACCAACTGCGGTTCGGCCAGCGGCTGTGGCATCACCTCGGTGGAGAGGACATCGCCCAGCCGGGCGAAGCGATTGTCGAAGTTCAGTTCGGTCAGGGTTTTCACGGCGGCTCCTGGCGCACGGCGCGCCAGGAACAGGCGCGCGCCACGGGGATTATGACCCCACTGACGGGGCGAGGTTGTTCGATCGCTCCCTCAGTGCGGGAGCGCCGTGTCAGGACGTCAAGTCCCTCGGTGTGAAAATTGGAGGCCGAGGACCGGCGCGTCGCTCCTCAAGCCTGACCGTCGATGACAGGGGGCTCGGGTCGGTTCAGGCGCAGCTCCTGGCCGTTGCGGCTCTTCAGATGCACATCCAGTTGGCTGAAGGCGATGGTGATGCCGTGCTCGCGGAACTCCGAGTCGAGCCGCCGATTGACCTCGTCGATCACCGGGTTGCGGTCGGCCAGGTCGCGCACGTGCAGGCGTAGTTCGTGTTCCAGGCGGCTCTCGCCGAAGTTGAGGAAAAATACCTGAGGTTCCGGGTCCTTGAGTACGCGCGGGTTTTCATGGGCGGCCTGGAACAGCAATGCACGTACTTGCTCAAGATCGGAGCCGAACTCCACGCCGATGCGGATGGTCACGCGGGTCACGGTGTCGCTCAGCGACCAGTTGAGCAACTGGTCGGTGACGAAAGTCTTGTTCGGGACGATGATTTCCTTGTGATCGAAATCGGTGATGGTGGTGGCGCGAATGCGAATGCGACTGACGGTGCCGGACAGGTTGCCGATGGTCACCACGTCGCCGATGCGCACCGGTTTTTCGAAGAGGATGATCAGGCCGGAAACGAAGTTGGCGAAGATTTCCTGCAGCCCGAAGCCCAGCCCCAACGATAGTGCAGCGACCAGCCACTGCAGCTTGTCCCAGCTTACGCCGAGCGTTGAAAGCATCGAGACGATACCGGTGCCGACCAGCGTATAGGACAGCAGTGTGCCTATGGCGTAGGCGTTACCTGGCGCCAGGTGTAGGCGTGACAGGATGGTGACTTCGAGCAGCCCCGGCAGGTTACGCGCCAGGGCGAAGGTGATGGCGATGGTCAGCAGGGCGCCGAGCAGGTTGTTGAGTGTGATGGCCGATTCGGCATCGCCGGCAACGAACTCGTACAGGGTAACGTTATCGAGGTACGACACCACGCTGATCAGATCGGCCCAGATCCAGTAGAGCGCCAGGAAGAACAGGCCGAACATCGCCATGCGCGTCAGTCGTAGCGACTGCTGGTTGACCTGTTCGATATCCAGCTCCGGTTCGCTGGGAGCCTCGTCGCCGCTGTCGTCCGTCTGTGCCTCGCGTTTGGCCTGCGCGCGCTGATAGGCCAGCCGCCTGGCGGCAACCGTCAGGCCACGGATCAGGGTCGCTTCGATGGTGACCCAGACCATCAGCAGATAAAGGGTGTCGATCAGACGACCGGTAAGCTTCAGCGCGGTGTAGTAGTAGCCCAGGCCGACCACCACGATCAGCGCCAGCGGCAACAGGCTGAACAGCAAGCCGATGAGGCGCCGCACCGGCGGTGCATTCTGGCTCGCCGGCCCTTTGAGCAGCAGGCGGGTCAGGCGCCAACTCATCATGGCATAGCAGGTCAGCACCACCGCGATGCCGAGCACATCGTCGACCAGGCCGGCCGGCTGATGCTCGGCGACCGCTACCACGGCGACCAGCGCCAGAACGACGAGGCCCAGGCGCCGGATCTCGTTGCGCAGGAATGCTACCTGCGGCTTGAACCAGCCGAAGTGCACCTCGGCCACGCGGTTCGGCGACAGCATGCGATAGGCGGTGTAGAACACCAGCCAGGCCTGCGCCATCTGGTAGAAAGCCACACCCAGCGCGACGTTCTGCCCCCGGCCATCCATCTGCAGCAGGTAGCCGCACAGGGCCAGAAACAGGGTGCCGGGCAGCGCCAGCAGCAGGTTCAGCAGCAATGCCAATGGTGTGTGCAACTGACTGTCGTGGCGGAAGTGCCCCACCTCGCCGCTGAGCCGCTCAAGCTTGGCGTTGATTGCCCGGCGCCACCAGAGCAGCGCGAGAATCACCAGGAACAGCGGCAGGAAAAACAATGGCCGCTCCAACAGCCCTGCGCCCAGTGCCTGTATCGTCGAAACCCAGGGCATGGCGCTGAGCTGGCGCTCCAGCAGCTGCGGCGCACTCTTGAACCAGCTCAGGTCCAGCGGCTTGTTGCTGGGAATCCAGAACATCTGCTCGTCGAGGGTTTTGCCCAGCGTGCGTACCTTGCTTTGTAGCTGCTTCTGACTCAGTTGCAGCGTGATGGATTCACTGAGCAGCACGCTGAGCTGGTGATTGAGCCGGTCGAGTAGTTCGCTGCGCGTACGCATCAACTCCAGCAGGGCATTGCGCAGCTCGGGCGTGATCGCGGCGTCCGGCTGGCTGGACAGCAGCTTGTCGACATGGTCCTCGATATTGCCGCTGAGCCCGCGCTGCTGGTTCAGCTCGAACTGATAGAGCCGAATATCGGCGATTTCGTCGGCGAGATTACGGTCCAGACTCAGCTGGGGGAGCGCCTGTTTCTGCTGGTAAAGCACCTTGGACAGCAGAAGGCTGCCTTCGAGCACCGCAATCTGCTCCTCCAGGACCTGGTCGGTCTGGCTGAGGATGTCCAGTTGCTGGCGTGTCTGCAGGTTCCGCTGAGTCAGGTCGTTGAGGCGCTCGGTCGCGCGCAGCAGGTAGCCGGAAAGGCGTCGGTTCTCCTCGCTTTCGGCCGGCAGCAGCTTGTCGGAGCCGGCTTTCTCGGCTTTGGCCGAGAACTCCGCGACGGTCTGCTCGGATTCCTCGCGGCGTTTGTCGTTGATCGCTGTCTGCAGGGCGATGCTCTCCTGCTCGGCGCGGGCGATCTGCGTGGCCAGCAGGTCGCGGCGGCTCTGCCCGAGATCCTGCAGCATGCTGTTGCCGGCCAGCTCCTGCCGGCGCAGTTCGATCTGGGCATTCAGGGCGACCTTTTCCGCCTCGAGCAGCGCGCGGCGTTCGTCCGTCAGCGGCTTGTTGTTCTCCCGACCGCTTTTCAGCAATCCGTTGATCTCGTCGATACGCAATTGGTTCTTGCTGATATCGGCCTGGGCGCGCTCGGGCCGGGTCTGCGCGCTGATGAGCATGCTGTTGGCCGCGCTGAGCGCCTGTTGCCAGAGGGCGAGCTCGTCCACGCGGGCCGCCAGGCGTTGCTCCAGTACCGGCACTGAAAGCTTGGAGAAGCGTTCGGGCAGATCGCTATTGTCCTCGCTCACCAGTTTGGAGAGCGCCCGCTGGGCCTCGCTGATCTCCTTGGGTGCGCCGGCGAGCTCGGCCTTGAGATCGCTCAGGCGCTGCCGGGCTTCCTCGGCCTGGCTGAGCAGCCGTTGCGTGTGCTCATCGGCGTTGGGTTGAGCACTGCTCTGGGACTCTTCTTTGGCCGAAGTCTGGGTGCCGCCGCCGATCAGGCCGCTAATCCCTGGCGCAGCATGGACGCTGGGCAGTGCGGGAAGGATGGCCAGCAGGAAGGCCAGAGCGAGAAAACGCAAAGAAGGCATGAAACGGCATCGGGCAATGAACAGGATGCCGAGTCTAAGCGGTGAGGGGATGTCAGGGCGAGTCCACGCGACGGATGTATGAACTCGCTCTCGGGGGCAGTAACGTCTGGCTGACAGTCCCGGGGTTATACAACGGTCGCTAGAGCACGAAGGCCGCGCCGGGCTTGCTGCCATCCGGAAATTTCAGGCCCACTTTGAGCACTTGTCCGCCCTCCATGGCGGCGATGGTCCAGGACAGGCCAGCCCATTCGACCTGGTCGCCGACCACCGGGCTACCACCGACCTTCGCCGCGATGAAGGGGCCGATCGGCTGATGACCGTCGACATCGCCCAGCTTGAGCCCATAGAGCGCGGCGAGTGCGCTTAGCTCGGCTTCGCTCTCCAGAATGAAATCGCCGAAGAAACGCATGTCGCGGCCCCGTTGAGGTGCCTGACTGAAGAGCTTGCCAAGTGCCGGAAGATCTTCCTCGTGGCCGATGACGCAGAGAATATCGTCGACCTGCAGGCGGGTACTGCCGGACGGATGCAGCAGGGCCTTGCCGCGGAACAGGGCGGCGATACGTGTACCCTCCGGCATTTTCAGTTCACGCAACGCTGCACCGACGCACCATTTGCTGGCGCTCAGACGATAAACGAAGATTTCCCACTGGCTCGTGGTGTGAATCTGCAATCCGGTACGTGATATCGGTGATGGCGAAGGCGGTACCTCCACCTTGGCCTTTGCTGCAGCCCAGGTCAGCGTAGTGCCTTGCAGCAGCAATGAAACCAGCACGATGAAGAACGCCACATTGAAGAACAGTTGGGCATTTTCCAGCCCGGCTACCAGCGGAAACACTGCAAGAATCACTGGTACCGCGCCGCGCAGACCGATCCAGGAGATGAATAGTCGCTCGCGTAGATTGAAACCCTTGAAGGGCAGCAGGCCGATGAACACCGATAGCGGGCGTGCGAACAAGATCATCCATAGCGACAGCAGCAGAGCTGGCACGGCGATTGGTAGCAGTTCGCTGGGAGTTAGCAGCAGGCCGAGCACGAGGAACATGCCGATCTGGCTGAGCCAGGCCAGGCCATCGAACATGTGCAGGATGCCATGGCGATTGCGAATCGGACGGTTGCCCAGCAGCAGGCCGCAGACATAGACAGCCATGATACCGCTGCCACCTACCGCACCGGAGAGCGCGTAAATCATGATGCCGCCGCTGACCGCGAGTAATGGGTAGAGGCCATCGGCTACGGAGAGCCGGTTGATCACCAGCAAAAGCAGCCATCCTCCAGCCATGCCTAGCAGCACGCCGATGCCGAACTGCTGAGCCAGGCTGACCAGCACGGACCAGCTGAACGAGGTCTCGCCGGAGGCGATCATGCCGATCAGCGTGACCGTGAGGAACATTGCCATAGGGTCGTTGGTGCCTGACTCAATCTCCAGAGTCGGGCCGACGCGTTCGTTGAGTCCTTTGCCGTTGAGCAGGTTGAAAACTACCGCCGCGTCAGTGGAGCCGACGATCGCACCGATCAGCAGGCCCTCGATGAGGCGCAGGTCGAACAGCCAGGCTGCCGCGATACCGGTAAGGCCTGCGGTAATCGCCACCCCGAAGGTGGCTAGCGACATCGATGGCCAGAGCGCCACGCGGAAAGTGGCTTTCCGGGTTCGCATGCCGCCGTCGAGCAGAATGACCGCCAGTGCCAGGTTGCTGATGACAAAGGCGAGCCTGTAGTCCTCGAACACGATGCCGCCGATGCCGTCGACGCCTGCCAGCATGCCGACCGCGAGGAAAATCACCAGGATCGGTACGCCGAGACGGGCCGATAAAGAGCTCATGAGGATACTTGAGGCAACCAATACGCCACCGATTAAGAACAGGTGATTGATGTTGCCAACGTCCAAGCCAAGCTCCTCTTCAGAAAGTCAGATCATGCAGCATGCATGTGACATGCCAGCGATTCTAACCTGAGGGCTTGACGGGCTGTCAAAAAAACGCCCCGAGGATTCGGGGCGCCGCTACAGGGTGTACCGCTCCTTTAGAACCAGCCTTCCTGCATGTTCAGGCAGGTGTCGTCGCGAGCTTCCAGCAAGGTCAATTCGTGCTGGCAGCCCGGCACTTCCCAGGTCAGAAAGTAGCGCGCCGCCTGTAGTTTGCCGCGGTAGAAATCGGTGTCGATGGGGTTGCCGTCGGTCAGCCCGCGGTTGGCGCGCAACGCTTGCTCCAGCCAGCGCCAGCCGATCACGGTATGACCGAATACCTTCAGGTAGAGCGCTGAATTGGCCAGAGCCTGGTTGATCTTGCCGGTCATCAGGTCGCCGAGCAGCGTCTGTGTCACGCAGGTCAGCCGCGCAATATGCTGCTCCAGGGGGCGGCACAGCGGGGACAGGGCTTCGTGGGCGGCCGCCCGCTGACAGCAATCCTGGATCAGTCCGAGCAGTTGCTGTAGGCCAGCGCCCTTGTTCTGCATCAGCTTGCGGCCCAGCAGGTCCAACGACTGGATGCCATGGGTGCCTTCGTGGATCGGGTTGAGACGGTTGTCGCGGTAGAACTGCTCCACCGGATACTCGCGGGTATAGCCGTGGCCGCCGAGGACCTGGATCGCCAGTTCGTTGGCCTTGAGGCAGAACTCCGAGGGCCAGGACTTCACGATGGGCGTCAGCAGATCGAGCAGTTCGCCGGCGTTACGGCGCTCTTCCTCGCTTGCGGCAGTGTGCTGGTCGTCCACCAGCCGCGCCGAAAAGAGGCCGAGATCGAAGGCACCTTCGACATAGGCTTTCTGCATCAACAGCATGTGCTTGACGTCGGTGTGCTCGATGATCGGTACCTGCGCCGAGGCCGGATCCTTGCCATCGGGCAGGCGTCCCTGCGGACGTTCGCGGGCGTAATTCAGCGAGTAGAGGTAACCGGCATAGCCGAGCATGATCGCCCCCATGCCGACGCCGATGCGTGCCTCGTTCATCATCTGGAACATGTAGGCCAGGCCTTTGTGCGGCTCGCCTACCAGATAGCCGACGCAGTTGCCGTTGTCGCCGAAGTTCAGCGCCGTGCTGGTGGTGCCACGCCAACCCATTTTGTGGAACAGGCCGGCGAGCAGCACGTCGTTGCGCTCGCCCAGCGAGCCGTCGTCGTTGACCAGGAACTTAGGCACGATGAACAGGCTGATGCCCTTCACCCCTGGCGGCGCGTCTGGCAGCTTGGCCAACACCATGTGCACGATGTTCTCCGATAGCGGATGATCGCCGCCGGAAATGAAAATCTTGTTGCCCTTCAGCCGGTAGCTGCCGTCGCCGGCCGGCTCGGCGCGGGCGCGGATATCCGACAGCGAAGAGCCAGCATGGGGTTCGGTGAGCGCCATGGTGCCGAAGAAGCGCCCTTCGATCATCGGTTGCAGGAATTGCCGCTTCTGGTCGTCACTGCCGAAAGTCTCGATCAAGTGCGCCGCGCCCATGGTCAGCATCGGGTAGGAGCTGGTGGCGATGTTGGCCGACTGGAAATGCGCGAAGCAGGCCCGTGACAACAGGTTCGGCAACTGCATGCCGCCATCCTCGAAATTGCGCTGGGCGTTGTGGAAGCCGGCCTCGATGAAGGCGTCCACCGCCGGCTTGATATCGGGAATCAGCACCGCCTCGCCGTTCTGGTAGAACGGTTCATTCTCGTCGGACGTGCGGTTGTGCGGGGCGAAGTACTTCTGCGCGATCTGACGGGCGGTGCCCAGGGCCGCATCGAAGGTTTCGCGGCTATGATCGGCGAAGTGCTGGCGTTGGGTCAGCGCCTCGGCGTCGAGCACTTCGTAGAGCTCGAAGGCGAGATTGCGAGGGCAAAGCAGCGTTTCGGACATGAATGAGCCTCCGTTTTTATCGTTCGAGTCTACGGAGCGCCGCGCGAGGATGACCAGCAACATACATTCGAGTGATACCTGGCGCTTTCATTGGCCTGCCAGGGCGGAACTTCTGGCATCCTTCGCGCCCTCCAATTCATCGAGGAGGAGTCATGCACGAAACCGAACTGACGACGCGCAAGAACGAGCACCTGGATCAGGTCCTGGCGACGCTGCGCACTCGGCCGGCGGTGAGCAATGGCTTCGAGGCCGTGCGCTTCGAACATTGCGCGCTGCCCGAACTGGACCTGGCGCAGGTGGACCTTTCCGGCAGCCTGTTCGGCAAGCCACTGGCGGCGCCTCTGCTGATCAGCTCCATGACCGGCGGGGCGAAGCGGGCCGAAGCGATCAACCGGCACCTTGCCGAGGCGGCCGAAGCGCTCGGCATCGCCCTGGCGGTGGGTTCGCAGCGTGTCGCGCTGGAAGCCGGCGGCGATGATGCGGGGCTCTCACGCGAATTGCGCCGGCTGGCGCCCAGCGTGCCGCTGCTCGGCAACATCGGCGCGGCTCAACTGGTGCAGGGTTATGGCGTGGAGCAGGCACGGCGCGCGATCGAGATGATCGAGGGTGATGCGCTGATCATCCATCTCAACCCCTTGCAGGAAGCCGTGCAGCCCGAGGGCGACCGCGATTGGCGTGGCGTACTGGTCGCCATCGAGCGTCTGGCCGTGACCCTGGAGGCGCCGCTGGTGGTCAAGGAAGTTGGCTTGGGCCTGTCGGCGCGGGTGGCGCGGCAGCTGTTGGACGCCGGCGTTGCGGTGCTCGACGTGGCCGGAGCCGGTGGCACCAGTTGGGCGGCGGTCGAAGCGGCGCGTAGCGCTAATCCGCAGCAGCGCGCGGTGGCCGAGGCGTTCGCCGGCTGGGGCATTCCTACCGCGCAGGCCATCGCCGAGGTGCGTCGTGCCTGCCCCGATGCCATCCTGATCGGTTCCGGCGGTATCCGCGATGGCATCGACGCCGCCAAGGCGATTCGCCTTGGAGCAGACTTGGTCGGTCAGGCGGCGGCGGTGCTGGAAAGCGCGCTGGTCTCCGGCGAGGCTGTGGCAATGCACTTCCAGACGCTGATCGAGCAACTGCGCATCGTCTGTTTCTGCACCGGCTCGGCGAATCTCGCCGAGCTGGCGAAGGCCCCGTTACTCGATTCGCGCTAATCGCGCCAGCCGCTGGCCAGTTCGCGGGTCAGTTCGGCTGCCGGTATTTCGCGGCAGCCGCTGACATTCTGCCCGGCCCACAGCGGCGTGCAGTGATCCAGGTCGAGGGCTTCCGTTTTGGCTCGTAGCGCGCCGATGGCGTTGCCGGCCAGGGGAAAGTCC
Source organism: Pseudomonas sp. (assembly GCA_047973445.1). Taxonomy (GTDB): domain Bacteria; phylum Pseudomonadota; class Gammaproteobacteria; order Pseudomonadales; family Pseudomonadaceae; genus Stutzerimonas. The sequence continues at coordinate 7,289 of JBKEBY010000024.1, read as the reverse complement.
GGCACGTCCTCGGGCAGCGGGCCGAGCTCGCGCATGATCCGATTGACGATGCCGCGTGCCGGGCGCCCGGTGAACAGCGTGGTCAGCGCGGTATGTCGGGCCCGCGGGCTTTTCAGGGCGGCGCGGTGCAGGGCATTGGTGCGGCTTTCTGGGCACAGCAGGTAGGCGGTGCCGAGTTGTACGCCCGCAGCGCCCAGCACCTGCGCCGCCGCCACGCCCTGGGCATCGGCGATGCCGCCAGCGGCGATCACCGGCACGTCCAGAGCGGCTACCAGCTGAGGCAGCAGGGCGAAGGTGCCGAGCTGGGTAGTCAGTTCCTCACCGAGGAAGATGCCGCGATGGCCGCCGGCCTCCAGGCCCTGAGCGATCACTGCATCGACACCATGCTCCTGCAGCCAAAGGCCTTCCTCCAGCGTGGTGGCGCTGGAGGCGATCTTTGCTCCGGTGGCACGGACGCGCTGTAGCAGTTCGGGGGTCGGCAGGCCGAAATGGAAACTGACCAGTGCCGGACGGTGCCGCTCCAGCACCGTGGCCATCGCCGCGTCGAACGGCTGGCGGGTCGGGCCGCTGGGAATGGTGCCCGGATCGATGCCGAATTCGGCGAACAAGGGCGCCAGCAACTGGTGCCAGGCCGCGATGTGCGCGGGGTCGGCCGTGGGTGTCTGGTGGCAGAAGAAATTCACGTTGTAGGGACGATTGGTCAGCCCCTCGATGGCGCTCAGTTCGGCTTCCAGCGCCGGGGCATCGAGCATGCCCGCCGGAATCGAGCCCAGACCTCCAGCTTCGCAGACCGCGGCGGCCAGCAGGTGATTCTGGGCGCCCGCCATGGGCGCCTGGATGATGGGAAGCTCGGTGCCAAGAAGATCGCGCAGGTCCATGGTCAGCTCCGTTCAGTCATTGGGAAAGTCCCACTGTAGACCTCGGAGCGCTCGCAGGAAACGGCATTGGTCGTGAAGGTTCTGCGCCGCGCGGGCGCGCACGGTAAACTGCGCGGCTTGCGACGAAACGGCAACAGACCCTGAGAGCTGCCCATGAACTATCGCCACGCCTTCCATGCCGGCAACCATGCCGATGTCCTCAAGCACCTGGTATTGGCACGACTATTCGCCTTGTTGTCGCGCAAGGAAGCGCCGCTGGCCTATCTCGACAGTCACGCGGGCGTGGGGCTCTACGACCTGGCCGGCGATCAGGCCAACCGCACCGGCGAATGGCTGCAGGGTATCGAGCGCATCTGGCGCGCCGAACGGCACCCGGCGCTGCTCGACGACTACCTCGGGGCGGTTCGCGCGTTGAATCCCGATGGCCAGTTGCGCTACTACCCTGGCTCGCCGGAACTGGCGCGGCAACTGACCCGATCGCAGGACCGCCTGCAACTCAACGAAAAACATCCCGAAGATGGCCGCCTGCTCAAGGACAACATGGCCGGTGATCGCCGTGTCGCGGTGCATCTGGGCGAAGGCTGGCATGTGCCGCGGGCGTTGATGCCGACCCAGGAAAAGCGCGTGGTGCTGCTGATCGACCCGCCCTTCGAGCAGGCCGACGAGCTCGGGCGCTGCGTGGCGGCGCTCGGGGAGGCGCTGGGAAGAATGCGCCAGACCATCGGCGTGATCTGGTATCCGATCAAGGATGAGCGCCAGCTCAAGCGCTTCTACCAGGATCTGTCGCGTAGCGGCGCGCCGAAACTGTTGCGCGCCGAGCTGCTGGTCCACCCCGCCGACGACGCCTCGCGTCTCAATGGATCGGGGCTGGTCATCAGCAACCCGCCATGGGGGCTGGAAGAAGAGCTGCGCGAGCTGCTGCCGTGGCTGGCCGAGCAGCTGGGCCAGAGCCAGGGCGGTTGGCGGCTGGACTGGTTGATCGAGGAGAGCTGAGCGCGGCGGTGCAAGAGATTGGGGTAGGGCGCGCCCGCATCTCATTGAGGAACAGGCGTGCCGCAGGGGCGATTGTCGCGCACCAATCGCGGTGGGAGGCGCCTGCGCATTCCCGATTTCCTACCGCCCTTTTCGCCTCGATAGGACTGCCCAACCCAACAGCAGCACACAGATCAGGATCAGCGGCCAGGAGCGCCATTGCAGATAGGGCGTCAGGCCCTGCATCGGAATGACTTCACCGTAGAGCACCGCCTGCTCGAATGCCGGCACTTGTTCGGTGATGCGACCGAAGGGGTCGATCAGCACCGTGATACCGTTGTTGGTGGCGCGGATCATCCAACGTCCGGCTTCCAGCGCGCGCATCTGCGCCATCTGCAGGTGTTGCAGCGGGCCGATGGAACGGCCGAACCAGGCGTCGTTGCTGACGGTCAGCAGGACGTCGCTGTCGGCCGCCAGGTCGGCGGCGAATTCGGGGTAGACCACTTCGTAGCAGATGAACGGCGCGATTCGATGGCCCTTGGCCGTCAGCGGCGGCTGGCCGGGTTCGCCGCGGGCGAAATCGGACATGGGCAGGTCGAAGAAGGCGATCAAGCCCCGCAGTAGGTCCTGCAGCGGCACGTACTCGCCGAAGGGCACCAGCTTCTGCTTCAGATAGGTGCCCTGGGCGTTGCCGGTGGTGGTAAGACCGTTGTAATAGCGCAGCTCGCCTTCGGCGTTGTTCTGGCGCACTGGCACACCTGTGATCAGCGCCGAATCGCGGTCCCGGGCGAAGCCGTCCATCATCGTCAGGTAGCCGGCGGCATGTTCCTTGAGGATGGGCACGGCCGTTTCGGGCCAGACGATCAGGTCGGTCGGACGACTGGCGAAGCTCATGTCCCGATAGAGCAACAGCTGCATTTCGAGCTGCTTGGGGTCCCACTTCAGGCTCTGGGCGACGTTACCCTGCACCGCGGCAACGCTCAGGGGCTTGCCCTTGGTCTCAGTCCAGGCGTGGCCGCCGAGAGCCAGACCCGCCGCCCAGGGCGCGGCCAGCAGCAACAGAGCTCCGCCGAATGCGAGTTTGCTGGCATACAGCCGTGGCAACTCGATCAGCAGCGTCGCGCTCAGGGCGACGGCGAAGGTCAGCAGCCAGATGCCGCCCACTGGCGCCAGACCCGCGAGAGGGCCTTCCAGTTGGCTGTAGCCCGCATACAGCCAGGGAAAACCGGTCAGCACCCAGCCGCGCAGCGCATCCATTGCCAGCCAGAGCGCAGCGAATGCCAGCGCGTTGGCCAGGGGTGCCTGTTCCCGGCGCAGCCAGCGGCTCCAGAACCAGCCGAGCAGGGCGAAGAACAGCGCCAGCCCCGCGACGAAACCCAGGGTGAGAGCGCCCGCCAGCGGCGGCGAGGCTGCACCGAAGTCATGGATGCTGACGTAGACCCAGCTGACGCCGGAGCTGAACAGGCCAAAGCCGTAACACCAGCCGCGCTGCGCGGCGTGTTTCGGCCCCAGCGTGCGCAACCCTGAATAGAGCAGGACGACGGAGAGAAGCGCCAGCGGCCATATATCGAAAGGCGCCAGCGACAAGGTAGTCAGTGCGCCACCAGCCATGGCAAGCAGATTGCCCGGCCAGCCGGGACGAGTCATCAAGCGCATCGGCGCTCCGTTCTAAGATAAAAAAAGCCGATAGAAGCGCTAAAGGCTGAACGAAAAAGCCAGTCGGGAGTTAGACGCAAATCCGCACACTGTCCAGCCTCCAGCCTCCAGCCTCCAGCCTCCAGCCTCCAGCCTCCAGCCTCTATCGATTCTCACCTCTGATTCGGGTGAGTCGCAGCATGTGTACGCGGCGGCTGTCGGCGTTGAGCACGCGGAAACGGAAACCGTCGATCTCGGTGATTTCGTTGCGCTTGGGCAGGTGGCCGAAGGTGTTCATCACCAGGCCTGCGACGGTGTCGAACTCATCGTCGGGGAAGGCGCTGTGGAAGAACTCGTTGAAGCTGTCGATGGGCGTTAGCGCCTTGACCAGGAAGTCGCCGCTGGGCAGCGGTCGAATGTAGCTGTCTTCCTCGATGTCGTGCTCGTCCTCGATGTCGCCGACGATCTGCTCAAGCACATCCTCGATGGTCACCAGGCCCGCCACTCCGCCGTATTCGTCGATGACGATGGCCATGTGGCTGTGGTTGGCGCGGAACTCGCGCAACAGCACGTTGAGGCGTTTGGACTCCGGTACGAAGGTGACGGGACGCAGCAGGTCCTTGATGTCGAAGCTGTGTTGGTCGTCCTGCAGGATCAGTGGCAGCAGGTCCTTGGCCAGCAGTACGCCGATCACCTCGTCGAGGCTTTCGCCGATCACCGGATAGCGCGAGTGCGCGGCGGAGATGATGGCGGGAAGGAATTCCTTCGGAGTTTGGTCGGCCCTGATGCTCATCACCTGCGAGCGCGGGACCATGATGTCGCGAACCTGCAGGTCGGCGACCTGGATGGCGCCTTCGACGATGGCCAGCGCCTCGTTGTCGAGCAGTTTGTTCTGATGGGCACCGCGCAGCACATCCAGCAATTCGTCGCGGTTCTTGGGTTCATGGGCAAAAGCCTGGGTGATCTTCCCAAACCAGGACTTTTGCCCGTTGATCGATCGATCTTCACTCATGTCTTTGACTCGAAGGTCCTTTGGTTGCCCTTGTGGGCTAGGGTTTGTTGGCGTTCCGGCGCGACTGCGAGCGAAACGTCAATAGACCCTAGCATTCGGCGTACGGGTCGGGATGACCCAGTTCGGCCAGCAGCTGGCATTCGAGTGCTTCCATCTCGTCAGCCTCGGCATCATCGATGTGGTCATAACCCAGCAGGTGCAGGCAACCGTGGATGACCAGGTGTGCCCAGTGCGCCTCCAGGGGCTTGCCCTGTTCGGCGGCCTCGCGTGCGACCACGGGTACACAGATCACCAGGTCGCCCAGCAGTGGGATGTCCAGTAACTCGTCTGGCACGTCGGCGGGGAACGACAGCACGTTGGTGGCGTAGTCCTTTTGCCGCCAGGTGTGGTTCAGCTCGCGGCCCTCGGCTTCGTCCACCAGGCGAATGGTCAGCTCGGAATCGGCGCTGCGCTGACGCAGGGCCAGCTCGCACCAGCGGCGAAAATCCTCATCATTGGGCGCCTCGCCCTGGCTGACGCGTTGCAGGTCGAGTTCAAGCACCTTTGCCGTCCTGTTGTCGACCGGGTTGCGGCTGTCGCTGGTCGAAGGCCTCGTAGGCCTCGACGATGCGCTGCACCAGCGGGTGGCGTACTACGTCCTTGGGCTGGAAATGGGTGAAGCTGATGCCGTCGACGTCCTTCAGAACCTCGACCACATGGGCCAGACCCGACTTGGTACCGCGCGGCAGGTCGACCTGGGTGATGTCGCCGGTGATCACCGCGGTGGAGCCGAAGCCGATTCGGGTGAGGAACATCTTCATCTGTTCCAGCGTGGTGTTCTGGCTTTCGTCGAGGATGATGAAGCTGTTGTTCAGCGTGCGTCCGCGCATGTAGGCCAGCGGCGCGATCTCGATCACCTGTTTCTCGATCAGGCGGGCGACGTGCTCGAAGCCGAGCATTTCATACAGGGCGTCGTACAGCGGGCGCAGGTAGGGGTCGATCTTTTGCGCCAGGTCGCCGGGCAGGAAGCCGAGCTTCTCGCCCGCTTCGACTGCCGGGCGGACCAGCAGGATGCGGCGCACCTGTTCGCGCTCCAGTGCGTCGACGGCGCAGGCCACCGCCAGGTAGGTCTTGCCGGTACCGGCCGGGCCTATGCCAAAGTTGATGTCATTGCCCAGGATCGACTGAACGTAGCGCTGCTGGTTGGCGCCGCGCGGGCGGATGTTGCCCTTGCGGGTGCGCAGGGTGATATTCGGCGTCGCCGATGTCTCGTTCGCTTGCTCCATGCCGGACTCCTGCAGGAACAGATGGACCATGTCCGGCGACAGTTCGGTGCTCTTTGTCTCGCGGTACAAGCGACGCAGAAGGGTCTCGGCAGATTTGGCGACATCGCTGGGGCCGACCAGCTCGAACTGGTTGCCACGGTTGCGGATTTCCAGTGCCAGGCGCTGTTCGATCAGGCGCAAGTGCTCGTCGAATTGGCCGCAGAGATTGGCGAAGCGATCAGCTTCAAAGGGTTCGAGGGTGAAGCGATGAGGTTCTATGGGGGCGTTCAAGGGCTTTTAGGTGACCGTGCTCGGCAGATAAGGAAAACGAAGAATAGCGCTGTAAATGGAAAAAAGCAGTGGGGGGCGATAAAAGCTATGGATGCAAAGCGGAACCCGCGGCTTGCGTCGTATCGAGGCGCAAGTCGCGGGTGCTTTCGGCTGTCGCATTCAGCCGACCAGTGTGCCTCGCAGTGAGTGCGGCAGGGCGTTGTCGATCTGGACCTCGACGAACTGACCGATCAGGCGCGGATTGTCGCAACGGAAATTGACGATGCGGTTGTGCTCGGTGCGACCCTGCAGCATGCCCGGGTCTTTCTTGGAATAGTCCGTTACGAGAATGCGCTGGGTGGTGCCCACCATCCGACGACTGTTCTCAAAGCCTATCTGGCTGATGCGGTGCTGGAGGATCGCCAGCCGCTGTTTCTTCACTTCTTCCGGTGTTTCGTCGACCAGCTCTGCGGCTGGCGTGCCGGGGCGTGCGCTGTAGATGAACGAATAGGAGAAGTCGAAGCCGACGTCCTCGATCAGCTTCATGGTCTGCTCGAAATCCTTGTCGGTCTCGCCGGGGAAACCGATGATGAAATCAGAGCTAATCAGGATGTCCGGCACCGCCGCCTTGAGCTTGCGGATGCGTGACTTGTACTCCAGCGCCGTATGGTTGCGCTTCATCCCGGCGAGCACGCGGTCGGAGCCGGACTGTACAGGCAGATGCAGGTACTTCACCAACTGCGGCAGGTCGGCGTGGGCTTGGATGATGGCGTCGGAGAACTCCAGCGGATGGCTGGTGGTATAGCGGATACGCTCGATCCCCTCGATCGCGGCCACGGCGTAGAGCAGGTCGGCGAAGTCGTGGCCATCGTGGCGGTAGCCGTTGACGTTCTGGCCGAGCAGGGTGACTTCCTTCACGCCGTTTTCGGTGAGGTGGAGGATTTCCGCCAGCACGTCGGGCATCGGCCGGCTGACTTCCTCGCCGCGGGTATAGGGCACCACGCAGAAGGTGCAGTACTTGCTGCAGCCTTCCATCACCGAGACGAGGGCGGTGGGGCCGTCGACCCGTGGTTCGGGCAGGCGGTCGAACTTCTCGATCTCGGGGAAGGAAATATCCACCTGAGGGGTGTTGGTGGTGCGTACCGCATCGATCATTTCCGGCAGGCGGTGCAGGGTCTGCGGGCCGAATACCACGTCGACGTAGGGCGCACGATCGCGAATGGCGGCGCCTTCCTGGCTGGCCACGCAGCCGCCGACGCCGATCACCAGTTGCGGGTT
>JBKEBY010000072.1:0-14851 GCA_047973445.1 Pseudomonas sp. | reverse complement strand
GCGGATCAACGACACCCACGGTCACCAGATGGGCGATCAGGTGCTGCAGCGCGTGGCCCAGTGCGGCAGCGCCGTGCTGCGGCGTGGTGATTTGTTCGGACGGATTGGTGGCGAGGAATTCGCCTTGCTGCTGCCCGGCTGCAAACCCGATCTTGCCGAGCAGATCGCTGAGCGTCTGCAGCGGGAGATTCAGCGGCTGTCCTTCCGGGGCAGCGACGGACGGCGTTTTGGCGTGACCATCAGCCTGGGCGTGACCTACCTGCGGGCCAGCGATGCGGACCTCAGCGCGATGTTCGCCCGTGCAGATGCGGCGATGTACACCGCCAAGCGCATGGGCAAGAACCAGATCGTACTCGGCTGACCACATTCAGGCGCGTATCAGCGCGCTGATTCCTGGTGCGGTGCGACCTACTTCATCGCGCTCAGGTGCTGTCTGAACTCCTCGCAACTGGCCTGGCGCTCGGCGTCGGGCATGCTCTGAAAGCGCGTGCTCAGCTCATGGGCTCCGGCGATGAATTGCTTTTCGAAGCTCACTGAATCCATGCCGGCCTGCGCCAGATGATCCTTCTGCTGTTGCTTATGCTCGGCCAGTGCTTCGTTGGAATAGCCGCCACAGGCTTCTGCGGCGGCCTGCATGCTGCCGCCCAGGCGCGCCAGTTGGGCATTCATTTCGGTTGCGGAGGGTGCCTGGGCGTGAAGTGGCAGGCTGACCAGCAGGCCGGCGACGGTGACGGTGAGTGGTTTGGCAATGGAAAGATTCATGTCTAGCTCCTTTCTTGTTCGAGGAAGTGGATGCTGCTTGAGACCCGTCTCGCCAGGGAGGCTGTCGAGACGGGTCCTCGAATCTCACATCAATGACAGGACAAGCGTAGTCATCGGTATTGTCGCCTGCCAGCCGGTCGTCGACGCCTGGCTGACGCGTTGATCGGGCGTCGCCTGCTCAGGGCCGGGGCTGCTGCTGGGTGATGCAGTGAATATTGCCGCCACCGAGCAGGATCTCCCGGCCAGGCACCATCACCACCTCATGCTCGGGGAACAGCCGGCGCAGGATGGCCTCGGCTTCGGAATCGAATGGATCCTCGAAGCTCGGCGCGATGATGCCGCCGTTGACGATCAGGAAGTTCACGTAGCTGCCGGCCAGGCGGATCGACGGGTCGCGCGGCTGGCTGCCCGCCAGCGGCACTACGCCGGCGCACTCCTCGGCGCTGGCGTGCAGCGGGCCGGGAATCGGCATGCGGTGCACGGTGAGCGTCCGGCCACGTGCGTCGCGCGCCTGTTCCAGCACGTGCAGCGCCGCCTGACAACGTTCGAAGTTCGGGTCGGCCGGATCATCCGTCCAGGCCAATAACACCTCGCCGGGGCGCACGAAACAGCAGAAGTTGTCGACGTGGCCGTCGGTCTCGTCGTTGTACAGCCCGTGCGGCAGCCAGATCACCTTGTCGATGGTCAGGTGCTCGGCGAGCACGTTCTCGATCTGCTCGCGTGACAGCTGCGGGTTGCGGTTGCGGTTGAGCAGGCATTCCTCGGTGGTGATCAGTGTGCCTTCGCCATCGACGTGGATCGCGCCGCCTTCGAGCACGAAGCCTTCGGTGCGATAGCGCTCGCAGCGCTCGATCTCCAGGATCTTGCACGCCACCTCGTCGTCGCGCTGCCAGTCGGCGTAGAGGCCACCATCCAGACCACCCCAGGCGTTGAAGGTCCAGTCCACGCCGCGCAGGCCACCCTGGCCGTCGATGACGAAGGTCGGCCCGGTGTCGCGCACCCATGCATCATTGGTGCTGATTTCCACCACGCGGATACGCGGGTCGTCCAGCGCCGCGCGGGCGGCGTGGTACTGCTCGGCGGTGGCGCAGACGGTCACCGGTTCGAAGCGCGCGATGGCCTTGGCCACCGCGGCGAAGGCCACCTGCGCCGGGGCGGCCTGTTTGCGCCAGTTGTCCGGGCGCTGGGGCCAGACCATCCAGGTCTGGCTGTGCGGTGCCCATTCGGCGGGCATGAAATAGCCGTCGGGGCGTGGTGCGGTGTTCAGGGTGATCATGACGATATCCGCTCAAGGGTGGAAACGGCCAAAGGCCTTTCCCACCGGCGATTGTTTCGGAGCGGTGGAAAACGCTGTGCGGTTTTCCACCCTACGCATGGCTGTGGCTCAGGCGGATGGTTGCGAGCCATCCAGGGTCTTGATCGGGCCGTAGAGGTTGGGCCGGCGATCGCGGAACACGCCCCAGGCACTGCGGATGTGTTCGAGCTGATCCAGATCGAACTCATGCACCAGCACGCCTTCGCTGGTCCGATCCATTTCCTCGACCTTCTCGCCGAACTGATCGGCGATGAACGAAGAGCCGTAGAAGGTGATGTCGTAGCCGTCCTGTTCCTCGGAGCCGACGCGGTTGCTGGCGATCAGCGGCATCAGGTTGGCGCCGGCATGGCCCTGCTGGACGCGCTGCCAGTGGTCGCGCGAGGTGATGTTCGGGTCATGTGGCTCGCTGCCGATGGCGGTCGGGTAGAACAGCAGTTCGGCGCCCATAAGCGCCATGCTGCGCGCGGTCTCGGGGAACCACTGGTCCCAGCAGATGGCCACGCCGATCCTGGCGTAGCGGGTGTTCCAGACCTTGAAGCCGGTATCGCCGGGGTTGAAGTAATACTTCTCGTGGTAGCCGGGACCGTCCGGGATGTGGCTCTTGCGGTAGACGCCCAGCAGCGTACCGTCGGCATCGATGATGGCGATGGAGTTGAAGCGCGCCCGCCCGGCCAGCTCGAAGAAGCTGATCGGCAGTACCACCGCCAGCTCCTTGGCGATCTTCTGGAAATGCTGGATGGCGGGGTTGTCTTCCACGCCGGTGGCCAGCTGCAGATACTCGGGGTTGGGCTTCTGGCAGAAGTAGGGCGTTTCGAACAGCTCCTGGATCAGGATCACCTGGGCGCCCTTGGCGGCCGCTTCGCGAACCAGCTTCTCGGCCTTGGCGATGTTCGCCTGGCGGTCCCAGGAGCACGCCATCTGGGTGGCGGCGACAGTAACGGTACGGGTCATGACGGCCTCGTTGAGTTGAGCTTTCAGAATGGAGTGATTCTAGGCGATTGGGTTCAAGTAAGCAGCTGGAAGCCAGAAGCCTGAGGCTGGAAGAAAAAGCAGCGATGATCCCACGCGTGCGTGGGAGCCCAACCCCTTCTCCGCGAGGATCGAGTCGTATACCGCCAGGCATGCCCGCGCGGGCACGATCAGCCTCAAGCGCTTTTTGTCGGCTTTCGGCTTTTAAACCGTATGCAGATACCAGTTGTATTCCAGATCGGAGATCGAGTGTTCGAACTCGGCCAGTTCGCTTTCCTTGCAGGCAACGAAGATGTCGATGTAGTCCGGGCTGATGTAGCGGGCCATGATCTCGTTGTCGTCCAGCACGCGCAGGGCGTCACGCAGGTTGGTCGGCAGGCTCTGCTCGACCTGTTCGTAGGAGTTGCCTTCAATCGGTGCGTCCGGTTCCACCTGGTTGGTCAGTCCGTGGTGCACGCCCGCCAGTACGCTGGCCAGCAGCAGGTAGGGGTTGGCGTCGGCGCCGGCGACACGGTGTTCGATGCGCACTCCGTCCGGGCTGTCGGTGGGCACGCGCAGCGCCACGGTGCGGTTGTCCAGACCCCAGCAGGGCGAGTTGGGCACGTAGAACTGGGCGCCGAAGCGGCGGTAGGAGTTGACGTTGGGGCAGAGGAAGGCCATCGAGGCGGCCATGGTCTGCTGGATGCCGCCAATGGCGTGGCGCAGCGTTTCGCTTTCCAGCGGATTGTCGGTGGCGAAGATGTTGTTGCCCCGCTTGTCGAGCAGCGAGATGTGCACGTGCAGCCCGTTGCCGGCCTGGCCCGGATAGGGTTTGGCCATGAAGGTGGTGTCCATCTCGTGGTCGTAGGCGATGTTCTTGATCAGGCGCTTGAGCAGCACGGCGTAGTCGCAGGCCTTGATCGGATCGGCGACGTGGTGGAGGTTGACCTCGAACTGCGCCGGCGCGCTCTCCTTGACAATGGCGTCGGCGGGGATGCCCTGTTCCTTGGCGCCCTCAAGGATGTCCTGCAGGCAGTCGACGTATTCGTCGAGATCGTCGATCAGGTAGACCTGGGTCGAGTGCGGTCGTTTGCCGGAGATCGGTGAGCGTGGCGGCTGCGGCCGGCCGTTGATGTTCTCTTGGTCGATCAGATAGAACTCCAGCTCGAAGGCGGCGCAGATGGTCAGGCCCATTTCGTCGAACCGGCTCACCACCTGGCGCAGTACCTCGCGCGGGTCGGCGAAGAAAGGCTCGCCGTCGCGCTCGTGCATGGTCATCAGCAGCTGCGCGGTGGGACGCTTCTGCCAGGGTTCGTTGCTGAGGGTGTTGGGGATGGGGAAGCAGATGCGATCCGAATCGCCGATGTCCATGCCCAGGCCGGTGCTTTCCACTGTGATGCCATTGATGTCGAGGGCGAACAGTGAGGCTGGCAGGTTGATGCCTTTCTCGTACACCTTGTGCAGGCTGGCGCGTTCGATGCGCTTGCCGCGCACCACACCGTTCATGTCGGCGATCAGCAGGTCGACGTACTGGACCTCCGGGTGTTCCTTGAGAAATGCGTTCGCTTCGTTGAGCTGAACGGCACGCGGCGGCGGTTGCATGATGAAAACACCTTAATTGTTAAAAATTTCAATCATCAAAACGGCTTGCCTGGAGTCAATCGAAAAGCCTTGTGGCTGTCAATAGCGGCGCGAGGACGCCTCATTTTGGGCTGTGGCGGGCATTTTTGGCGCACTTGACCCGCCCTGCGTTCGGCCTGAAAACAACCGTGTCCTGCCGCTCCGACAGGCTATTGTCTATAAAAATGAACAAGACTACTCTTCGGCAAGACCTAACGAGGAACGAGTATCCCATGCCTCGCATACCCCTGATCGGCGTTTGCGCCTGCACCCGGCAGATCGGCCACCATGGCTTCCATATCGCTGGCGACAAGTACCTGCGCGCCGCGGCCATCGCCGGTGTGCCACTGGTGATACCGGCGCTGGGCGAACTGATCGACCAGCAGACCCTGCTCGACAGTCTAGACGGCCTGCTGTTCACGGGATCGCCGTCCAACGTCGAGCCCCATCATTACCAGGGCCCTGCCAGTGAGCCCGGCACGCCCCACGATCCGTCGCGCGACCAGCTGACGCTGCCGTTGATCCGCGCCGCGGTGGATGCCGGCATTCCGGTGTTCGGCATCTGTCGCGGATTTCAGGAGATGAACGTGGCCTTCGGCGGCAGTCTGCACCAGAAGGTGCACGAAGCTGGCCCCTATCAGGACCACCGCGAGCGCCCCGACGATCCGCTGGAGGTACAGTACGGCCTGAGCCATGCGTTGCACGTGCAGCCAGGTGGGTTGTTGGCGCGCCTCGGGTTGCCGAGCGAAATCCGGGTCAACTCGGTACATGGCCAGGGTGTCGAACGGTTGGGCCAGGGGTTGCGCATCGAGGCCCTGGCGCCCGACGGGCTGATCGAGGCGTTTTCCGTCGAGGCGGCACGCAGTTTCGCCCTCGGCGTGCAATGGCACCCGGAATGGAAGGTGCACGAACACCCTGCCTACCTGGCGCTTTTCCAGGGCTTCGCCGAAGCCTGCCGGGCGCGCGCAGCACAACGCTGAACGGACCCACCGCGCAAAACCCCAATCAGAGGTCACCATGAGTAGCAAGCTCGACCAGCTCACCGGCTGGCTGAAGGAACACAAGATCACCGAAGTGGAATGCCTGATCAGCGACCTGACCGGTATCGCGCGGGGCAAGATCTCGCCGACCAGCAAGTTTCTCGGCGAGAAGGGCATGCGCCTGCCTGAGAGCGTGCTGTTGCAGACGGTCACCGGCGATTATGTCGAGGACGATATCTACTACGAACTGCTGGACCCGGCGGACATCGACATGTTCTGCCGCCCCGATCCCGACGCGATCTTCCTCGTGCCCTGGGCCATCGAGCCGACCGCGCAGGTCATCCATGACACCTATGACAAGATGGGCAACCCCATCGAGATCTCGCCGCGCAATATCCTCAAGCGTGTGCTGAAGATGTACGCCGACCGCGGCTGGCAGCCCATCGTCGCGCCGGAGATGGAGTTCTACCTGACTCAGCGCTGCGAAGATCCCGACCTGCCGTTCCAGGCGCCCATCGGTCGCTCGGGGCGCCAGGAAACGGGCCGCCAGTCGTTCTCCATCGATGCGGCCAACGAGTTCGACCCGCTGTTCGAAGACATGTACGACTGGTGCGAGGCCCAGGGCCTGGACCTGGACACCCTGATCCACGAGGAAGGAACCGCGCAGATGGAAATCAACTTCCGTCATGGCGAGGCTTTACATCTGGCCGATCAGATACTGGTGTTCAAGCGCACCATGCGCGAGGCGGCGCTCAAGCACAACGTGGCCGCCACCTTCATGGCCAAGCCTATGACCGGCGAGCCGGGTAGCGCCATGCACCTGCACCAGAGCGTGGTGGACATCGAGACCGGGCAGAACATCTTCTCCAATCCTGACGGCTCCATGAGCCAGCTGTTCCTCAACCACGTCGGTGGCCTGCAGAAATACATACCCGAACTGCTGCCGATGTTCGCGCCCAACGTCAACTCGTTCCGCCGTTTCCTGCCTGACACCTCGGCACCGGTGAACGTCGAATGGGGCGAGGAGAACCGCACCGTGGGGCTGCGCGTACCGGATTCCGACCCACAGAACCGCCGCCTGGAAAACCGCCTGGCGGGTGCCGACGCCAACCCTTACCTGGCCATCGCCGCGAGCCTGCTGTGCGGCTACATCGGCATGGTCGAGGAGTTGACCCCGAGCCCGCCGGTCAAAGGCCGGGGCTACGAACGCCGCAACCTGCGCCTGCCGCTGACGCTGGAAGCCGCGCTGGAACGCATGGAGAACTGCCGCGAACTGCGCAAGTACCTGAGCCCGAAATTCATCACCGGCTACGTCGCGGTCAAACGCACCGAGCAGGAGAATTACCATCGGGTGATCAGCTCCTGGGAGCGGGAGTTCCTGATGTTGTCGGTGTAAAGAAGCCGTAGGGTGGATGTCGCTTTTTACATCCACCGTGATTCCGTTCGGTGGAGCGCCGGCCGGTGGATCGGTGAAGTGTGATCCACCCTTGTGAGCCGTCGTATGGAGATGATGCTCTCTTCATCTGCCGATCACGCACACCAGACCGAGAGGTGACCATGAGCGATTCGCAAACCCTGCAATGGCAAGCCCTGAGCCGCAATCATCATCTGCCGCCATTCACCGACTACAACGCGCTCAATGCCAAGGGCACGCGGGTGATCACCAAGGCCTCCGGCGTCTACCTGTGGGATAGCGAAGGCCGCAAGATTCTCGATGCAATGGCCGGACTCTGGTGCGTCAACGTTGGCTATGGACGCGAGGAACTGGTCGAGGCCGCCACCCGGCAGATGCGCGAGTTACCCTATTACAACCTCTTCTTCGAGACGTCCCACCCGCCGGCCATCGCGTTGGCCAAAGCCATCGCCGACGTCGCGCCGCCGGGCATGAATCACGTGTTCTTCACCGGTTCTGGCTCGGAAGCCAATGACACGGTATTGCGCATGGTGCGCCATTACTGGGCGACCAAGGGCATGCCCGGCAAGAAAGTGGTCATCGGTCGCTGGAACGGCTACCACGGCTCAACGGTGGCCGGCGCCAGTCTGGGCGGTATGAAAGCCATGCATGGTCAGGGAGACGGCCCGATTCCCGGCATCGAGCATATCGACCAGCCTTACTGGTTCGACGAAGGCGGCGCGCTGGACCCGGAAGAGTTCGGCGTGCGCGTCGCGCAGCAGCTGGAGCAGAAGATTCTCGAAGTCGGCGAGGACAAGGTGGCCGCCTTCATCGCCGAGCCGATCCAAGGGGCTGGCGGTGTGATCATTCCGCCGGCCAGCTACTGGCCGAAGATCCGCGAGATTCTGGCGCGTTACGACATCCTCTTCGTCGCCGACGAAGTCATCTGCGGCTTCGGCCGCACCGGCGAATGGTTCGGCAGTGACTACTACGGCAACGCTCCGGACCTGATGCCCATTGCCAAGGGCATGACCTCCGGCTACCTGCCCATGGGGGGCGTGGTGGTGCGCGATGAGGTGGTGCAGACGCTCAACGAGGGCGGCGAGTTCTACCACGGCTTCACCTACTCGGGGCACCCGGTCGCCGCGGCTGTGGCGCTGGAGAACATTCGCATCCTGCGCGAGGAGAAGATCGTCGAGCGGGTCAAGGCGAAAACGGCACCCTATTTGCAGTCTCGCTGGCAGGAGCTGGCCGATCATCCGTTGGTGGGCGAGGCACGCGGCGTTGGCATGCTGGGTGCGTTGGAGCTGGTGAAGAACAAGAAGACCCGCGAGCGTTTTGCCGAGTCGGGAGTGGGCATGCTCTGCCGCCAGCATTGCTTCCAGAATGGCCTGGTGATGCGTGCGGTCGGCGACACCATGATCATTTCGCCGCCACTGGTGATCAATGAGGAGGAGATCGACGAACTGATCGTCAAGGCGCGTCGCTGTCTGGATGCCACAGCGGCGGATGTGAAGTAGCTCCGTTGCAGGGTGCGACCTGGTCGACCGACACCGTCTATGCTTGACGAATAGTGGCCCGAAGCCGCGTTCGGCTTATTGAAAAACCGGTCCCGATCTTGCCAGACTGCGCGCCTGAAAGACCGGGGCCTGGGCGATGCCGGAAAAGCCCCGATCATCAGACCGGATCGCCTAGAAAAATACAGACAACGATAACAGGAGCAGCACGGATGAAACCCTTTGCCAAGACGTTACTTGCCTTGACGCTGACCGGCGCGGTCGCCGGTGCCGCGCAGGCCCAGGACCAGGTGCTGCATGTCTTCAACTGGTCCGACTATATCGCCGAAGACACCCTGGAGAACTTCACCAAGGAGACCGGCATCAAGGTCGTCTACGACGTCTTCGACAGCAACGAAGTACTGGAAGCCAAGCTGCTCGCCGGCAGCTCGGGTTACGACGTGGTGGTTCCTTCCAACCCCTTCCTGGCCAAGCAGATCAAGGCAGGCGTCTTCCAGAAGCTGGACAGGTCCAAGCTGCCCAACTGGGGCAACCTCGATAAGGATCTGCTCAAGGCCCTGGAGCCGAGCGATCCGGGCAACCAGTATTCGGTGCCGTACATGTGGGGCACCATCGGCATCGGCTACAACCCTGAGAAGGTCAAGGCCGCGCTCGGCGATAGCGCACCGGTGGACTCCTGGGACCTGGTGTTCAAGCCGGAGAACATCGAGAAGCTCAAGTCCTGCGGCGTCGCCTTCCTCGACTCGCCCACCGAAATGCTGCCGGCAGCCTTGCATTACCTGGGCTACGCACCGGATAGCGGCAAGTCCGACGAGTTGAAGAAGGCCGAGGAGCTGTTCCTGCAGATCCGTCCGCACGTGGCCTATTTCCATTCCTCCAAGTACATCTCCGACCTGGCCAACGGCAACATCTGCGTGGCGATCGGCTATTCCGGGGATATCTACCAGGCCAAGTCGCGTGCCGAGGATGCGCAGAACGGCGTCAACGTCAGCTACAACATTCCCAAGGAGGGTGCCGGCAGCTTCTTCGACATGCTGGCGATCCCGGCCGATGCCAAGAACGTCGAGAACGCTCACGCCTTCCTCAACTACCTGTTGAAGCCTGAAGTCATGGCGCCGATCGTCGACTACGTGCAGTTCCCCAGCGCCAACGCGGCTGCTACCCCGCTGGTGAGCGAGGCGATTCGCACCGACCCGGGCATCTATCCGAGCCAGGCCGTGCTGCAGAAGCTCTATACCTTCACCGACCTGGAGCCGAAGACCCAGCGGACCATGACGCGCAGCTGGACCAAGATCAAATCTGGTCGCTGAGTCGTTGCGTGGCGATGGGCTGGCGGCTTCGCTGCCAGCCTGTCGAGCGCAAGAAAGTCATGCACGAAGTCGCCTTTGGCAGGTCGCTGAAGGCCGGTGCCGCGCCGCCGCAGACGCGCGAGAGCCGAGCGGGCTCCCACGCGTTGTGCCCATTCACCGACAAGATTGCATCATCGATGCGTTTCGTAGTTGATTTTTCGAGGTTTTTCCAATAAACAGCCCGCCTTTCCCCGCTGGGCACGCGGCCTGTACCAAGAGGACACTATCCATGCGCTCGACACTGAAGACGCTCGTCATTGCCGCCGCGGCCAGCGGAGCTGTTTGCGCCCAGGCAGCCAACGTACATATCTACAACTGGTCGGACTACATCGGCGAGACGACATTGGAAGTGTTCGAGAAGCAGACCGGCATCAAGCCCGTCTACGACGTCTTCGATTCGAACGAGACCCTCGAGGGCAAGTTGCTGGCCGGTCGCAGCGGCTACGACGTGGTGGTGCCGTCCAACCATTTCCTTGGCAAGCAGATCCAGGCAGGTGCCTTTCAGCAGTTGGACAAGAGCAAGCTGCCGAACTGGGACAACCTCGACCCGGCTCTGCTCAAGCAACTGCAGAAGAATGATCCCGGAAACACCCACGCCGTGCCCTATCTGTGGGGCACCAATGGCATCGGCTATAACGTCGAGAGCATCACCTCGGCGCTGGGTATCGAGAAGGTCGATTCCTGGGCGGTGATATTCGAGCCGGAGAACGCGAAGAAGCTGGCCGGTTGCGGCATCGCCTTTCTCGACTCGGCTGACGAGATGATCCCGGCGATGCTCAATTATCTGGGGCTCGATCCCTACAGCGAAAACCCGGAGGACTACGCCAAGGCTGAAGCGAAACTGCTCGAAGTGCGGCCATACGTCCGCTATTTCCATTCCTCCAAATACGTGTCCGATCTGGCCAACGGCAATATCTGCATTGCCGCCGGATTCTCTGGCGATGTCTTCCAGGCCGCCGCGCGTGCCGACGAAGTGGGCAAGGGCATCGACATCGCCTATGCCATTCCCAAGGAAGGCGGCAACCTGTGGTTCGACATGCTGGCCATCCCGGCCGACGCGCGGAACATTGATGAGGCCCATGCCTTCATCAACTACCTGCTCGAACCCGAGGTGATCGCTTCGGTCAGTGATTACGTCGGCTACGCCAATCCCAACCTCAAGGCGGGCGAGCTGATGGACCCGGAGGTGCGTAACGATGTTTCGGTCTACCCGCCGCAGGAGGTCCTCGATCGACTCTACGTGTCGGCCGAGCTGCCGCCCAAGGTGCTGCGCCTGAAGACGCGTAGCTGGACCAAGATCAAATCCGGCCAATAGCCTGGCGGCAATCGCGGTGCCGGCATCTGCCGGCCCATTTCATGATCCTTCCCGGCGTTGTCCGGGCTTACTTTCTCAATCGGGAGTTCGCGCATGGCCGTAGCCTCCAGCGCCTACAAGAAGGCCCTCACCGGAGGGAGCCAGAACAAGCAGGTGCTGCTGAAGATCGACCGCGTCACGAAGAAATTCGACGAAACGGTAGCGGTCGATGATGTCTCGCTGAACATTCATCAGGGCGAAATCTTCGCCCTGCTCGGTGGCTCCGGCTCAGGCAAGTCGACGCTCTTGCGCATGCTGGCTGGTTTTGAGCGGCCGACCGAGGGGCGCATCTTCCTCGATGGTCAGGACATCACCGACCTGCCGCCCTACGAGCGGCCGATTAACATGATGTTCCAGTCCTACGCGCTGTTCCCGCACATGACGGTGGCGCAGAACATCGCCTTCGGCCTCAAGCAGGACGGTCTGCCCAAGGCCGAGATCGAGGAGCGTGTCAACGAGATGCTCGGCCTGGTGCAGATGACCCAGTACGCCAAGCGCAAGCCGCACCAACTGTCCGGTGGCCAGCGCCAGCGCGTGGCGCTGGCCCGTTCGCTGGCCAAACGGCCCAAGCTGCTGCTGCTCGACGAGCCCATGGGCGCGCTGGATAAGAAGCTGCGCTCGCGCATGCAGCTGGAACTGGTGCAGATCATCGAGCGCGTCGGCGTGACCTGCGTGATGGTGACTCACGACCAGGAAGAGGCCATGACCATGGCCGAACGCATCGCCATCATGCACATCGGCTGGATCGCACAGGTCGGCAGCCCGATGGACATCTACGAGACCCCGGCCAGCCGGCTGGTCTGCGAGTTCATCGGCAACGTCAACCTGTTCGACGGCGAGCTGATCGAGGATGCCGAAGACCACGCGGTGATCGCCTGCCCACAGCTGGAGCGGCCAATCTATGTTGGCCATGGCATCAGCACCCGAGCCCAGGACAAGCGCGTGACCTTCGCCTTGCGCCCGGAGAAGCTGCTGATGAGCATCGAAAAACCGGAACTGGAGTTGCCCGATTTCAACTGGGTACAGGGCACCGTGCACGACATCGCCTATCTGGGTGGGCACTCGGTGTACTACATCAAGCTGGAATCCGGGCTGATGCTGCAGGCCTTCGTCGCCAACGCAGAGCGTCACGTGAAATGGCCGACCTGGGAAGAACAGGTGTACGTCCATTGGCTCAGCGACAGCGGCGTGGTACTGCAGGCATGAGTCGGGTGCGGCTGAACACCGGGCGCCGACTGGTCATCGGCGTGCCCTTCCTGTGGCTGATGCTGTTCTTCCTGCTGCCGTTCGCCATCGTGCTGAAGATCAGCTTCGCCGAGGCCGACGTGGCGATTCCGCCCTACACGGACATCTTCGCCTACGCCGACCAACAGCTGCAGGTGCTGATCAACCTTGGCAACTACATCTTCCTCAGCGAGGACAGCCTCTACTGGGCGGCCTATGCCGGCTCGCTGAAGATCGCCTTCTTCGGCACCCTGCTGTGCCTGCTGATCGGCTACCCGATGGCCTACGCCATCGCCCGCGCGCGCAAGGACCTGCAAACCGTGCTGCTGCTGCTGATCATGATGCCGACCTGGACGGCCATCCTGATCCGCGTCTATGCCTGGATGGGCATCCTCAGCAGCAACGGCCTGCTCAACAGTCTGCTGCTGGGGATGGGCCTGATCGATACGCCGCTGAAGATCCTCAACACCGATCTGGCCGTGTACATCGGCGTGGTCTATTCCTACCTGCCGTTCATGATCCTGCCGCTCTACGCCAATCTGGTGAAGCACGACCTGAGCCTGCTGGAGGCTGCGTCCGACCTGGGTGCTCGCCGCCTGACCAGTTTCTGGAAGATCACCGTGCCGTTGTCGAAGAACGGCATCATCGCCGGCTGCATGCTGGTGTTCATTCCGGTGGTGGGCGAATTCGTGATTCCCGAACTGCTCGGCGGACCCGAGACGTTGATGATCGGCAAGGTGCTCTGGCAGGAATTCTTCAACAACCGCGACTGGCCGGTGGCGGCCTCGCTAGCGGTGGTGATGCTGGCGATCCTGCTGATTCCGATCATTCTCTTCAACAGGAACCAGGCCAAGGAACTGGAGGGCAAGCTATGACTACGACCGTAGCGGTGCTGAAGTCCTCCGCTTCCGCAGAAGCCAGCTTGCTGGCGATCCTGGGTTACTCGAACGTCTGTAATCGCGAGCAAGCTCGCTCCTACGAGGGCAAGCTATGAAGCGCTACAGTTTCTCCAACCTGATCCTGGTGCTCGGGCTGGTGTTCATCTACTTGCCGATGGTGATCCTGGTCATCTACTCGTTCAACGCCTCGCGCCTGGTGACGGTGTGGGGCGGCTGGTCGCTGAAGTGGTACATCGGCCTGCTCGACAACACCCAATTGATGGGTGCGGTGATGCGCTCGCTGGAAATCGCCCTGTATACAGCCATCGCGGCGGTGGCGCTGGGCACCATGGCGGCCTTCGTGCTGGCGCGGATTCCGGTGTTCCGCGGACGCACGCTGTTCGGCGGGCTGGTCACGGCTCCGCTGGTCATGCCCGAGGTGATCACTGGCCTGTCGCTGCTGCTGTTGTTCGTGGCGATGGCACAGCTGATCGGCTGGCCGGCGCAGCGCGGCATCGCCACCATCTGGATCGCCCATACCACCTTCTGCTCGTCCTACGTGGCGATCGTGGTGATGGCGCGTCTGCGCGAACTGGACCTGTCCATCGAAGAAGCTGCGATGGACCTCGGTGCGCGGCCCTGGAAGGTGTTCTTCCTGATCACCATGCCGATGATCGCGCCTTCGTTGGCGGCCGGCGGCATGCTGTCCTTCGCGCTGTCGCTGGATGATCTGGTACTGGCCAGCTTCGTTTCCGGCCCGGGCTCTACGACGCTGCCGATGGAGATATTTTCCGCGGTGCGCTTGGGGGTGAAGCCAGAAATAAACGCCGTGGCCAGCCTGATTCTGCTGGTGGTGTCGCTGGCGACCTTCCTCGCTTGGTACGTTTCTCGCCGCGCCGAGAAGCGCCGTATCCGCGCGATGCAGCAGGCGGTGGCCGATAGCAATGCCGCAAGCTGGGGCGCCGAGAGCGACAGCCGCAAGGCCATGATTTCGCCATCGGGACATGGCTGATACGGTCCGAGCGGCGAACAAGTTAGGCCCTACGTGTGTAGGGTCTAATTCATTCGACCGTCCGATGCTGGTACGGCGAAAACCTTAGCGCGTAAATAGCTGGCCGATGTCCTTGAAGGCCTTGAACTCCAGCGCGTTGCCGCAGGGGTCGTAGAGGAACATGGTGGCCTGTTCACCGACCTCGCCCTGGAAACGGACATAGGGTTCGATGACGAAGCGCGTACCCCGCTCGCGCAGCCGGCTCGCCAGGTGCTCCCAGGAGCCCCAATCGAGCACTACGCCGAAGTGGGGCACGGGCACATCGTGGCCGTCCACCGCGTTGGTATGCGCCTGTTCCTGACTCGGGGTGATGGGGTGCTCGTGAATCACGAACTGAGGACCGAAGTAATCGAAGTCGACCCAATGCTCGCTGCTGCGGCCTTCGGCGCAGCCGAACACCTCGCCGTAAAAGCGCCGGGCGGCGGCCAGGTCGTGCACGGGGATGGCGAGGTGGAAGGGC
>JBKEBY010000090.1:0-25645 GCA_047973445.1 Pseudomonas sp. | reverse complement strand
GGGAGAAACCCTTCCAGTCGCGCTCGACGATGAAGGCGGTGATGCCGTACGGGCCCTTGTCCAGTTCGGTCTTGGCGTAGATCACGTAGGTGTTGGCGTCCGGGCCGTTGGTGATCCAGGTCTTGCTGCCGTTGAGCACATAACGGTCGCCGCGTTTTTCCGCGCGCAGCTTCATCGAGACCACGTCGGAGCCGGCGTTCGGCTCGCTCATGGCCAGCGCGCCGACGTGTTCGCCGCTGATCAGCCTGGGCAGGTATTTTTCTTTCTGCGCCGCCGTGCCGTTGCGGTTGATCTGGTTGACGCACAGGTTCGAGTGCGCGCCATAGGAGAGGGCGACCGAGGCCGAACCGCGGCTGATTTCTTCCATCGCCACCACATGAGCCAGGTATCCGAGGCCGGCGCCGCCATACTCCTCGGAAACGGTTACGCCGAGCAGGCCCATCTCGCCGAACTTCTTCCACATGTCTGCCGGGAACAGGTTGTCCCGGTCGATGGCCTCGGCGCGGGGCGACAGTTCGGCGGCGACGAAGGCCTGCACCTGCTCGCGCAGCATGTCGATGGTTTCACCGAGGGCGAAGTTGAGGCTGGAGTGGTTCATGGAGCACCTGCTGATCTTGTAGTTGTTATGTCCGGGTTTGCCGTGACGACACGTCAGCGGACGTTCGGCCATTTGTCTATCGTTTGGCAAGTTCGTTCAAGGAACAGAGCATGCACGGCGATAACCTTTACGTTAACGTAAGCTTGTGCTGAGCTGACTGTCAACGCCACCGTGACGGCTGGGGTCACGAACGGAGAGGAGCCAACGTGGATATCCAAGACAAGGTTTTTCTGATCACCGGAGGCGCATCGGGACTGGGTGCCGCGACCGCCGAGGTGTTGATTTCAGCCGGTGCTCGAGTGGTGCTGGCGGATATCAATGCCGATCTCCTGGCCGCGCAGGTCAGCCGCCTCGGGGCCAATGCCTGGGGCGTGGTGACCGATGTGCGCAGCGAGACTGAGGCACAGGCCGCCGTCGATGCGGCGCTCGAGCAGTTCGGCGGGCTGCACGGCCTGGTCAACTGCGCCGGCGTCGCCAGTGGCGAGAGGATTCTGGGACGCCAGGGCCCGCATGGACTGGATGGTTTCGCCCGGGTGATCAACCTCAACCTGATCGGGACCTTCAACATGCTGCGCCTCGCAGCCGAGGCGATGGCCAAGGGCGAGTCGGATGCGCAAGGCAATCGCGGCGTGATCATCAACACCGCCTCGGTCGCGGCTTATGACGGGCAGATCGGCCAGGCGGCCTATGCGGCATCCAAGGGGGGCGTAGCCGCCATGACGTTGCCTGCCGCACGCGAGTTGGCGCGTCACGGCATTCGAGTCATGACCATCGCGCCCGGAGTGTTCGAAACACCGATGATGGCCGGCATGACCCAGGAAATTCGCGATTCGCTGGCGGCCGGCGTGCCTTTCCCGCCGCGCCTTGGGCGACCGGACGAGTATGCCGCACTGGTGCGCCAGATAATCGAGAACGACATGCTCAATGGCGAGGTGATCCGCCTCGACGGCGCGTTGCGCATGGCCGCGAAATAATCGGAGAGACACGATGAACAACGATCCAATCGTCATTCTCGGCACGGCCCGTACGCCCATGGGCGGTTTCCAGGGCGACCTGAAAAGCCTCAGCGCGCCGGAACTGGGCGCCGCCGCGATTCGCGCAGCGGTCGAACGCAGCGGTATAGCGGCCGATCAGGTGCAGCAAGTGCTGATGGGCTGTGTGCTGCCGGCCGGCCTCGGCCAGGCGCCGGCACGCCAGGCGGCGCTCGGTGCCGGGCTGGGCAAGGCGACCGCCTGCACCACGTTGAACAAGATGTGCGGCTCGGGCATGCAGGCGGCGATCTTCGCCCACGATGCGCTGCGCGCCGGCGGCGTCGATCTGGTCGTGGCGGGCGGCATGGAAAGCATGTCCAACGCGCCCTATCTGCTGGACAAGGCCCGGAGCGGCTACCGCATGGGGCACGGCAAGGTGCTCGACCACATGTTTCTCGACGGCCTCGAGGATGCCTACGACAAGGGCCGGCTGATGGGCACCTTTGCCGAAGACTGCGCGCAGCATCATGGTTTCAGACGCGAAGAACAGGACGCCTACGCGCTGACCTCGTTGCAGCGTGCCCGTGATGCCATTGCCAGCGGCCGCTTCGCCAGCGAAATCGTCCCGCTCGACGTCACTCTGGGGCGCGAGCAGCGCACCATTGGCGACGACGAGCAACCGCCCAAGGCGATGCCGGAGAAGATCCCGACGCTCAAGCCGGCGTTCCGCGAAGGCGGCAGTGTCACGGCGGCCAATTCCAGTTCGATTTCCGACGGTGCCGCCGCGCTGGTGCTGACGCGCCGTTCCCATGCCGAGCAGCTTGGTCTGAAGCCGCAGGCGGTGATTCACGGGCACGCGGTATTCGCCGATGCGCCCAACCTGTTCCCGACGGCGCCCATCGGTGCCATTCACAAGCTGCTGGAACGTACCGGCTGGCGTCTCGGCGAAGTGGATCTGTTCGAGATCAACGAAGCCTTTGCCGTGGTCAGCATGGTCGCCATGCGCGAGCTGGGGCTGGATCATGCCAAGGTCAACGTCAACGGCGGTGCCTGTGCGCTGGGCCATCCCATCGGCGCCTCGGGCGCTCGCATCCTGGTCACGCTGATCGCCGCGCTGCGCGATCGCGGCCTGCGCAAGGGCATCGCGGCCATCTGCATCGGCGGTGGCGAAGCGACTGCGATGGCTGTCGAACTGCTCG
This sequence comes from Pseudomonas sp., assembly GCA_047973445.1. Classification (GTDB taxonomy): domain Bacteria; phylum Pseudomonadota; class Gammaproteobacteria; order Pseudomonadales; family Pseudomonadaceae; genus Stutzerimonas. The sequence goes on along the minus strand of JBKEBY010000090.1, from coordinate 22,877 downwards.
ATTGAGGACCGACCATGCTGCTCAATGAGGATCAAACCAGCATCCGCGACATGGCACGGCAGTTCGCCCGGGAGCGACTGAAGCCCTTCGCCGCAGACTGGGACCGCGAGCACCGCTATCCGGCAGAGGCGATCGCCGAGATGGCCCAGCTCGGCTTCTTCGGCATGCTGGTGCCCGAGCAATGGGGTGGCAGCGATACCGGCTACATTGCCTACGCGCTCGCGCTTGAAGAAATTGCCGCGGGCGATGGCGCCTGCTCGACCATCATGAGCGTGCACAACTCGGTGGGTTGCGTGCCGATCCTGCGTTTCGGCAACGAGGAGCAGAAACGGCGCTACCTGACGTCACTGGCGAGCGGCGCGCAGATCGGCGCCTTCGCCCTGACCGAACCCCAGGCGGGCTCGGACGCCAGCAGCCTGCGTACCCGTGCCCGGCGCGACGGCGACGGCTACGTGATCAACGGCACCAAGCAGTTCATCACTTCTGGCCGGCATGCCGGCACGGTGATCATCTTCGCCGTGACCGACCCGGATGCCGGCAAACGTGGCCTCAGCGCCTTCATCGTGCCGACCGACACGCCGGGCTATCAGGTGGTGCGCGTCGAGGACAAACTCGGCCAGCACGCGTCCGACACCTGTCAGTTGGCGTTCGAGGACATGCGCGTACACCAGTCCCAGCGGCTGGGCGAGGAGGGCGAGGGCTACCGCATCGCCCTGGCGAATCTGGAAGGCGGGCGTATCGGCATCGCTGCCCAGGCTGTCGGCATGGCGCGCGCGGCCTTCGAAGCTGCCCGCGACTATGCCCGTGAGCGCGAGGCATTCGGCAAGCCGATCGTCGAGCATCAGGCGGTCGCGTTTCGCCTGGCGGACATGGCGACTCAGATCGCCGTCGCCCGGCAGATGGTGCTGCACGCGGCCGCGCTTCGCGAGGCGAGCCAGCCAGCGTTGGTGGAGGCCTCCATGGCCAAGCTGTTCGCCTCGGAAATGGCGGAGAAGGTCTGTTCGGCAGCGATCCAGACGCTGGGTGGTTACGGCTATCTGCGGGATTTCCCGGTGGAGCGCATCTATCGCGATGTGCGGGTGTGCCAGATCTACGAGGGCACCAGTGACATTCAGCGTTTGGTGATAGCACGCAACCTGGGGGAATGAAGCTGTTGTACTGATGGCGGCCACGCTTCTGCGTGGGTACCACTCGAGGGCTGACATTTAATCTCGGGCGCGCGCTCCCACGCGGAGAATCGGAACGATCAGGTGAGCGCTTGCGGGCAGTCGACTACAAGGAATATTTGCCCAGCTCTCGGGCAATCAGCAGCCGCTGGATCTCGCTGGTGCCTTCGTATATCTGCGTGATTCGCGCGTCGCGGTAGTAGCGCTCCACCGGATAGTCCTCGAGGTAGCCGTAGCCGCCATGAATCTGCACGGCCCTGGAGCAAACGTATTCGGCAACTTCCGAGGCGAACAGCTTGGCCTGGGAAGCTTCGGACAGGCACGGCAGTTCGGCGCCGCGCAGACGGGCGGCATGCAGGATCAGCAGGCGCGCCGCGTTGAGCCGGGTATGCATGTCGGCGAGCATGTTGGCCACGCTCTGGTGCTCGATGATCGGCTTGTCGAACTGGACCCGCTCGCGGGCGTAGCCCAGTGCCGCTTCGAAGGCTGCCCGGGCGATACCCAGCGCCTGGGCAGCGATGCCGATGCGCCCGCCTTCCAGGTTCGACAGCGCGATGGTCAGGCCCTTGCCGCGGGGGCCGAGCAGGTTGGTTTCGGGAATACGGCAGTCGCGCAGCGTCACGCCGCAGGTATCCGAGGCGCGCAGGCCCATCTTGCTTTCCATGCGATCGACGATGAAACCGGGATTGTCGGTGGGCACCAGAAACGCCGAAAGGCCTTTCTTGCCAAGCTCCGGGTCAGTGACGGCAAAGACGATGGCAAGTTTCGCCCGCTTGCCGTTGCTGACGAACTGCTTGGCGCCGTTGATCAGCCATTCGCCGTTTTCCAGTACCGCGCGGGTGCGCAGGTTGTGCGCTTCGGAGCCGGCCTGGGGTTCGGTCAGGGCGAAACAGCCGATGATGCGACCGTTGGCGAGGTCTGGCAGCCATTGGTTCTGCTGTTGCGCTGTGCCGTACTTCAATAGCGGCCCGCAACCGACCGAGCTGTGAATGCTCATCAGCGCACCGAGGGCACCGTCAGCGGCGGAAATCTCCTCCACGGCCAGGGCGTAGGCGACATAGTCGGTATAGGTACCGCCCCATTGCTCGGGTACGATCATGCCGAGCAGGCCCAGTTCGCCCAGCTGGGCGACGGTTGCGTCGTCGATCCAGCCGGCCTGCTCCCAGGCGCGGGCGTTGGGCGCGACTTCGCTACGAGCGAAATCGCGCGCCATGTCGCGAACCATGCGTTGCTCTTCGGTCAGTTCGAGGTCATGCATGGTGCGTCCTCTGTTGCGGGTCAGATGCCAGCGAAGAACCCTGCGATGCGCTGTGGTGTGACTTCGGCCAGCGTGGGTGGATTCCAGCGGGGGTTCTTGTCCTTGTCGACGATCAGCGCACGCACGCCTTCCATGATGTCGCCCTGGTCGAACCATTGCCGATCCAGGTGCAGTTCCATGCGAAAGCAATCGACAAGGGACAGCTCGCGGCCGCGACGGAGCATTTCCAGGGTGACGCTGACCGCCAAGGGCGAACGGCTGTCGATGACCTTCAGGGTGTCAGCCGCCCAGTCGCGGTATTCGGGCCGCGTTTCGCCAGCCAGAGACTCGCGGATCGCCGGGATGTTGTCGTGGGCGAAGTGCTGCTCGATGGCGGGCGCCAACGATGCGAACGAGGCCACCGGCAACTCTTCGGTGGCCAGCGAGGCGAGCAGAGCGTCGAGGGTTTCGGCGGGCGGAGCGCTCCAGTCCTGCTGATCGAGGCGCTGCTGGAGTTCGGCGAAGCGTTCATGAGGCACGCAATGGTCGGCAAGTCCGGCATGCAGCGCATCGGCTGCATCCACGTGATTGCCGGTCACGCCCATATAAATGCCCAGATTCTGCGGCAGACGCGGCAGGAAGTAGCTGCCGCCAACGTCGGGGAAATAGCCGATGCCGACCTCCGGCATGCCCATGCGTGTGCGCTCGGAAATCACCCGCAACGAGGCACCCTGGACCAGGCCCATGCCGCCGCCCAGGACGTAGCCGTTCATCAGCGCCAGCAGCGGTTTGGCGTAGGCATGGATGTACTGGTCCAGCGCGTATTCTTCCTCGAAGAAATCCCAACGCAGACTGTCGCCGTTCAGGTGGCTGTCGTACAGCATGCGGATGTCGCCACCCGCGCAGAAAGCCTTTTCCCCGGCGGCGCGCAGCACCACGGCGACGATGTCTCGGTCGTCGGCCCAGTCCTGCAACTGGCGATGGAGGAGGCGCACCATCGGCAGGGTCACGGCATTCAGGCCGGCGGGGCGATTGAGGGTGAGGTAGCCGACGCGGTTGCGCACTTCGACCAGTACCGGTACTTCGGTTGCGGACATGCTCAGTTTTCCTGGTGGTAGAGTTTGATGATCGCGGAGAAATCCAGCATCCCGTTGCCCTGCATGCTGAACGCCTGGTAGAGCTGCTGCGCGAGAGCACCGAGGATAACCGGCTGGCGCATCTGTTTGGCTGCCTCACTGGCAAGACCGAGATCCTTGAGCATCAGGTCGGTGCCGAAACCGCCGCTGTAGCCGCGCGAAGCCGGGCTGTTCTCCACCACGCCGGGAAAGGGATTGTAGATTTCAGAGCTCCAGCAACGGCCGCTGGAGGAATTGATCACTCCCGCCAGGACGTTGGCATCCATGCCCAGCGCGACGCCCAGGGACATGGCCTCGGCTACGCCGATCATCGAAATGCCCAGCAGCATGTTGTTGGCGACCTTGGCCACCTGGCCGTTGCCGCAGTCACCGCAATGGACGATGTTCTTGCCCATCGCCGCGAGAATCGGTTGGGCCTTCCGGAAGTCCACCTCGCTGCCGCCCACCATGAAGGTCAGGGTGCCGGCGGCTGCGCCCACCGTGCCGCCCGATACGGGGGCATCGATCATCGGATTGCCGTTTTTCGCCGCGGCTGCGGCGACTTCGCGCGCACTCATCGGGTCGATGGTGGAGGAGTCGATCAGCAGCACACCGGGCTGTACGCTCGCCAACAGGCCATCGTCGCCCAGATAGACCTCTCGCACATGGGCCGCGGCCGGCAGCATGGTGATGATCACCTCGACTCCGGCCTTGGCGATGGCACCGGCGGAGGTCGCTTCCTGTGCGCCTGCGGCCGTCAACCCGGCGACCGCCGTGGCGGAAACATCAAAGACGTAGAGCTGATGCCCAGCCTTCAGCAGATTGTGGGCCATGGGCCCGCCCATGTTGCCGAGCCCGAGAAAACCGATATGCATGGCCGCTTTCCTTATTCTTGTAGTGCCGGTCGATTCTGTTGTACCGATCGTTATTTGAGGTTGATGGTGGTATTGACCGGCCCGCCGACCTCGTTTTCATCGAACCAGCGTTGGATGACGGTCTTGGTCTGCGTATAGAACTGCACCACCTGCTTGCCGTACGGGCCCAGGTCACCGAGCTTCGAGCCGCGCGAGCCGGTGAAGGAGAACATGGGTACCGGCACCGGAATCGGCACGTTGATGCCCACCTGACCGACGTCGATCTCTTCCTGGAAATGCCGCGCCGCGGCGCCCGAGCGGGTGAAGAGGGCGGTGCCGTTGCCGTTGGGGTTGGCGTTGATCAGCGCGATGGCCTCGTCGAGGCTGTCGACCTGCATCACGCAGAGCACCGGTCCGAAGATTTCCTCGCGGTAGATGCTCATCTCGGCGGTGACGCCGGAGAAGATCGTCGGCGCGATGAAGTTGCCTTTTTCGTAACCCGTGACCTGCGGCTTGCGGCCATCCAATGCCAGCTCAGCGCCTTCAGCGACGCCGCGCTCGATCAGCGAGTGAATCCGTTCCAGAGCCGAGCAGGAAACCACCGGGCCCAGGTCGGTCGCGTCCTCGACACCGGCGTTGACCTTGAGGGTTTTTGCCTTGGCCACCAGGTCCGGCAGCCAGCTTTGTGCTTCGCCCACCAGGATCAGCACCGACAGTGCCATGCAGCGCTGGCCTGCCGCGCCGAAGGCCGCACCGACCAGGTTGTTGAGCGTCTGCTCCTTGTGTGCGTCGGGCAGGATGATGCCGTGGTTCTTCGCGCCCATCATGCATTGCACACGCTTGCCGGCCTGGCTGGCGCGGTTGTAGACGTGGGTGCCGACCCGGGTCGAGCCGACGAAGGACACCGCCTTGATATCCGGGTGATCGCAGATCATGTTCACCGCGTCGGCGCCGCCGTGGATGACGTTGAGCACGCCCGGCGGTACGCCGGCTTCCATCGCCAACTCGGCCAGGCGCATGGTGACCATGGGGTCCTGTTCGGAGGGTTTGAGCACGAAGGTATTGCCGGTGGCGATGGCCATAGGGAACATCCACAGCGGAATCATCGCCGGAAAGTTGAACGGGGTGATGCCGGCGCAGACGCCCAGCGGTTGCAGCAGCGTATAGGTGTCGACGCCCGTGGCGACGTTGTTGGCCAGTTCGCCCAACTGCAGGTTGCCGATGCCGGCGGCATGCTCGACGACCTCCAGCCCGCGAAACACATCGCCTTCGGCATCCGGCAGGGTCTTGCCCTGTTCGGCGGTGAGGATTGTCGCCAGTTCCTTCATGTGCTCGCGGATCAGCTGCTGGTACCTGAGGAAGATTCGCGAGCGCACGCCGATGGGGGTCTTGCGCCAGGTCTTGAAGGCCTCCTTGGCACTGGCGACCGCGGCGTTCATTTCCGCTTCGGTGGCGAAGGGCACACGGGCCAGTACTTCCTGGGTCGCGGGGTTGACGATGTCACGCCATTCGCGGGTGGTCGACTCGACCAGCTTACCGTCGATCAGGAGTTTGACCGTGGGCAGGGTGTTGGGCTGGGACATGGGGAGAGTTCCTGGTGATCAGCTTCCCTGAGCCTAGAAGGCAATATTGTCGAGATCAAACACAGGCGGGTTTGCGCCGCGGGCAAAGCGGGGTGTCACAGGGAAACAGCCAGGGTCGGGGGCATGTTGCTGGCGATTCCGATCGGCACCTATACAAGGTAATTGTGTAGGTTGCGCTCGGACATCATGCCCGAAACATTGAGATAGCGATCAGGAAGCAGACCCGGTAGATGAATCGGAGAGCGGTCTGGAGGTGATGGGTGTCGACACACAAGAGCCAGGCGCTGCGTCCATGGAGAACCATGACGCAGCGTCCGGGTATCCGTGAAGCAGGTATTAGTTCACTGCATCCTTCAGCGTTTTGCCTGGCTTGAAGCCTGGCAGTTTTGCCGCGGAGATCTTGATGGTTGCACCGGTCTGCGGGTTGCGACCGTCACGGGCGGCGCGCTCTTTCACTGCAAAGGTACCGAAGCCGACCAGCGTCACGCTGTCGCCGTTCTGCAAGCTGTTGGTGACGCTTGCGGTGAAGGCATCGAGCACGCGGGTAGCGGTGCTTTTGGTTACATCGGCAGAGGTTGCAATCGCTTCAATCAACTCGGCTTTGTTCACGGGAATCGCTCCGGGTGGGGATAGGGGGGGTCAGTATAAGCAGCGTCTTGCTTCGCCGCCTGCGACAAATGCCCTCTTTTTCGAATCCGGTCAAAACCGCAGGCGAGACAGCCGGGCCAACTGTTCAGCTCTGGACAGCCCCCAAGGGTGCCAGTTCATCGCAGCGGGTGATCTGTTGAATGTTTCAGGCAGAATGCTTTGCGCCATACAAGAGTTTCCAGTACCCCATGGACAAGATCCGTATCCAGACGCTGATCGTCGACAGACTGCAGGCCGACCTTGTCATTGCCCGAGACGCCCTTAATGCTTCCCATGAGGCGGCAACCCACGCCGAGAGCAAGGCCGAGAACAAGTACGACACGCGCGGCCTGGAGGCCGCTTACCTGGCCGACGGCCAGCGCCGCCGCGTGCACGAGATCGAAACGGCCCTGGTGGCTTACCGCAATCTGGCGGTACGACCGCAGGAGGGGGAGCCCATCCGGGTGGGAGCCCTGGTCGCCTTCGATCAGGCGGGTGTGGCTCGCCGAATTTTCCTAGGCCCCGATGCGGCCGGGCTGCGAATAGTCGATGAAGGCCAGGAAGTGCTGGTCATCAGCCCGCACTCGTCACTGGGCCAGGCGCTGCTGGGACGTTGCGAGGGCGATGAAGTGGAGGTGCTGGTCGGTAGCCGCCGGCAACTCTGCGAGGTAATGGAGATCTGGTAAGCCGTTTTAGAAGCTGTTCACGATCTGCTACGCGGCAAACGCTGCCGCAGTTCGCGGGAGCTGCGGGATGCCGAGCATGGTCGCAACATCAGCGGTGGTCTGGAAGGATCTGGACGAGCGGCAACGCCGTGCGCTGATTGATTTTCAACTGCAGCGAATCGACGGACGGTCGGAAATGCAACATGACGTAGCCCACTTGATCGCCGATCGCCGGACCGATTACGCCTCCCTGCTTGCGAGATTAAGTGTGCGTAGTCGAGATTTTCTATAAATCACTATTTTGTTATAAATCAATATATTGGGGAACATATTTAAACAATAACAATAAGTATGTTCGCTTTGATATGCGCATAGGCAAGGATTGCTGGCCGCCATAAAAGCGACCCTGGCTATCCAGATCAGAAATAATTTGACGCATTCAGGAAGCGTAGCTATCGTTCCGCAGCAAATGATAATCGATCTCATTATTATTGCGGAGGTGGCTGTGAGTGCATTGCCCAGCGTTGTTTGGGACGAGCCTGAACGAGGCTATCAATTCCCACCGTCGTATCGCTTCTACTCCCCGGCTGGGGGCATTGAGGCCAGTGGCTGCTTCATGGCGATCACCACGCCGGCGGAAGCTTCCGGGCCCAATCTGGAGCGCGACGTTCTACAGGCCTTTGCCAAGGCGCAGGCCGCGGGGCTGGCGAACCCCGTCCTGGTAGGGGTGATTCCTTTCGACAAGCGGCAAGCCTCCAGCCTGTTCATTCCACGCCATGTTTCCCATCTTTCCCCGAGCTCACCCCCCACCGCGATCTGCGGCTTTTCCTGTGGCCAGGCCCGCCAACGCGTCGAACAGCCCGACCAGGCCGGTTTCCAGCAAGCGGTTATGCGTGCACTGGACGAACTGCGCAGCGGCCGGCTGGACAAGGCGGTGCTGTCCCGATTGCTGCAACTGGAGTTCGATGAGCCGCCTTGTGCGGCGACGATCTTCCAGGGGCTGCGCCAGCAGAATCCCGAGGCCTATCACTTTCTGGTGGATCTGCTCGATGGCGGCGTATTGATCGGCGCCAGCCCGGAACTGCTACTACGCAAGACGGGGCAGCATCTGGAAACCAACCCCCTGGCCGGTTCGGCCAAGCGCCACAAGGACCCCAAGGCCGACATCCAGGCAGCCAACGGCCTTCTGGATTCGAGTAAGGACCAACATGAGCACCGTCTGGTCATCCAGGACATCGAGCGCCAATTGCGGCCGCTATGCCGCACCTTGAACATCCCGAGTACCCCCTCGCTGATAAGCACTAGCCGGCTCTGGCATCTATCGACCCGGATCAGCGGTGAACTCGCTTCTCCCGTTTCAGCACTGAAGCTGGCCTGCCAGCTGCACCCGACACCGGCGCTTTGCGGCTTCCCGACGGCGGATGCGAGGCGGCTGATCGCCGAACTGGAGACCTTCGATCGTGGCGTCTTCGGCGGCATCGTCGGCTGGTGCGATGCCGCGGGCAATGGTGAATGGGCGGTGGTAATTCGCTGCGGCGTTATTCATCAACGCCAGGTACGCCTGTTTGCCGGAGCGGGGCTGGTTTCGGCGTCCTGCCCGGAATCCGAATGGCGGGAGACGGACACCAAGCTCGGCACAATGCTCAGCGCGTTCGGTCTCGAACGGGAGGCGATATGAGTCTGACGCCCTTCAGCCGCTGGCCCGAAGCATTCGCCGAACGCTACCGCGCGGCAGGTTATTGGCTCGGCAAACCGCTGAACCACATGCTCGAAGCGCAAGCCCGGGCGCAGCCGGACGCCATTGCCGTGGTATGCAGCAGCCGGCAGTTCAGCTATGCCGAGCTGGATGCGGCCTCAAGCCATTTTGCCCAGTGGCTGGCCAATCACGGCCTGGGGCAGGGTGACCGGGCGCTGGTGCAACTGGGCAATCAGGTCGAGCTGTACATCGTGTTCTTCGCGCTGCTGAAGGCAGGAATCGTGCCGGTCAATGCGTTGTTCAGCCACAACCGGATCGAGTTGAGGGCCTATGCCGCGCAGGTCCGTCCACGGCTTCTGATCGCCAGCCGCGCGCATGTATTGTTTGCGGGCGACGCCTTCCTCGAAGAGCTGATCGAGCTGATTCCCGAACTCGATACGCTACTGCTGCACGACGACGATCATCCTGGTCAATGCCTGGCCAACTGGTTCACACCCGCGCCTGCAACCCGTGCGCTCGCGCCGACGCCTGCGGACGAGGTGGCCTTTTTCCAGCTGTCCGGCGGCAGTACCGGCACCCCGAAACTGATTCCGCGCACCCATGACGACTATTACTACAGTGTGCGCCGTAGCGTGGAACTTTGCGGTTTCGACCGCCAGACCCGCTACCTCTGTGCACTGCCGGCCGCGCACAACTTTCCGCTCAGCTCGCCCGGTGTGCTGGGAGTGTTTGTCGCCGGTGGCCAGGTCGTTCTGGCGCCTGATCCCGGACCGTCCAGCTGTTTTCCGCTGATCGCGCGGCATCGGATCAACGTCACGGCGCTGGTACCGTCGGCGCTGTCGATGTGGCTGCAGGCCGCCCCGGATCATCCGGATGAGCTGGCTTCTCTGCAACTGTTGCAGGTCGGTGGGGCCAGGTTGCCGGAAGCTGTCGCCCGGCGCGTTCCTCAGACGCTTGGCTGTCGCCTGCAGCAGGTGTTCGGCATGGCCGAGGGGTTGGTCAATTACACCCGCCTGGACGATGACGACGAACACACTTATCTGACTCAGGGCTTACCCATGAGCCCCGATGACGAGGTGCGGGTGGTCGATCGCCAGGGCAATCCGCTGCCTGCCGGGCAGGTTGGTGCTCTTATGACGCGCGGGCCCTACACCATTCGCGGCTACTTCAAGAACCCGGAATACAACGCGCACGCCTTCGATGCAGAAGGCTTCTACCGCTCCGGCGATCTGGTCCGACAGCGCGAGGACGGCTACCTGGAAGTGGTTGGCCGGATCAAGGACCAGATCAATCGCGGCGGTGAAAAGATCGCGGCCGAGGAAGTGGAGAACCTGCTGATGGCGCACCCGGAGGTCACCCAAGCGGCGCTGGTGTCGATGCCGGATGCCGCGATGGGCGAGAAAAGCTGCGCCTTCATCGTCAGCCGCGATCCTGCCCTGCGTGGCATCGTCTTGCGCAAGTTCCTGCGCAGCCTCGGCCTGGCCGACTACAAGCTGCCAGATCGCTTCGAGCGCCTCGATGCACTGCCCATGACCGCTGTCGGCAAGGTGGACAAGAACCGCCTGCGGCATCACATCGCCGAGCAATTGACCGTTACCGAATAAGGATCTGCTACATGGCTATTCCCACACTGTTGCCCTACAGCCTTCCGAGCGAATGGTCTGTCGACAAAGTCCAGTGGTCGGTGGACCCCACGCGCGCGGTATTGCTGATCCATGACATGCAGGCGTACTTCTGCGATTTCTGGGGCGAGGGCAGCCCCTTCGTCGCCGCGCTCGTGCAGCGTCTGGCACGGGTTCGTGAATGCTGTCGCGCGCTGGGCATCCCGGTGGTGTACACCGCGCAACCGGGCGAGCAGAGTGCCGCCGAGCGGGCGCTGCTCAACGACGTATGGGGCCCCGGCATCACCCAGCACCCCCAGCGCCAGGCGATCGTACCTGGGCTAACGCCCGCCGCGGACGACACACTGCTGGTGAAGTGGCGCTACAGCGCCTTCCAGCGCTCACCGCTGGAGCACATGATGCGCGAGCTGGGCCGCGATCAACTGATCATCGGCGGCATCTATGGCCATATCGGTTGCCTGATGACCGCCTGCGATGCCTTCATGCGCGATATTCAGCCTTTCCTTCTGGCAGACGGCATCGCGGACTTCAATCAGGCCGAACATCAGATGACGCTCGACTACGTCGCGACCCGTTGCGGGCGGGTGATCACCTGCTATGAGCTGCTGAGCCTACGACCGGCAGCGGCCTCTCTGACCCGCGAATCGCTGCAGGCCCGTCTGCTGACGATGCTCGACGAGATGGACGAACCCTTCGACCCCGACGAGAACCTGCTCGATTACGGCCTGGACTCCATCCAGATCATGACCCTGCTCAGCGAATGGCGGGAACTGGGCCTGGAACTCAGCTTCACCGACCTTGCGAAAACACCGACGCTGAACGGCTGGTGGGCGCTCATTGGCGAACATGGAGGTGCCCGATGAAGCCGCTCGGTATCGCCCAGCAGGGGCTCTGGTCCGGCTACCTGCTCAACGAAGACAGGGCCATGTTCAACACCGCCGAATGCATCGCCTTCGCCGGCAAGGTACGCAGCGCCGAACTGATCGGTGCAGTGCAGCGGGCCGTGACCGAATGCGAGGCGTTGTCGGGCGTGTTCGTCACCGACCAGGAGACGGTGTTCTTCGCCGACTGCAACCTGCCGCTCGAAGTTCGGCAGATGTGCATTCCCGAAGGGGTCGAAGCCGAAACCTGGGTGCGCGATTGGGCCATGAGCGATATCCGGCTGCCGATGGACCTTGAGCAACAACTGCCGTGCCGTTTCGCGCTGCTGCAGGGTGCGGAGCAGGATTTCCTTTACAGCTGCGTGCACCACATCGTCCTGGACGGCTACGGCACCAACCTGCTGTACCAGCGTATCGCCGAGCTCTACAGCGCGTCGATTACCGGCCAAGTCGCCGCGACCTGTGGCTTCGGTCGATACGATGCAGTACTGGCGGAAGAGCAGGAACGAGAGGCCAAAGGCGCGACCGAGGCGGCACGCACCTACTGGCTGGAACAGTTCGCGCGGATGCCCGAGCCAGTCAGCTTCAGCGAACGCCACGCGCCGATATCCGCCCGTTTCATCCGCCACAGCGCGGCATTTCCCGCGCCCTTGTGGAAGGCGCTGAGCAGTGTCGCCGAAGACAATGACGTCGGCTGGCCCGACCTGTTGCTCGCCGGCCTGAGCGCCCAGCTGCGGCAGGTCACCGGCAGTCGTGCGCAGACGCTCGGGCTGATGGTGATGAACCGCATAGGTTCGGCTTCCTTCAACGTGCCCTGCATGCAGATGAACATCGCGCCGTTGTGCCTGGACCTGCCCGACGACAGCGACCTGATCGACTGCGCCACGGCTATCGGCAAGTTGCGTCGCCGCAGTCGCAAGCATCAGCACTATCGTTACGAGTCCCTGCGTCGCGACCTGGGGCGCGTCGGTGGCGAGCAGCGTCTGTTCGGGCCGCTGGTCAACATCATGCCGTTCGATCGCCCGCTGGCCTATGGCGATTGTCCGGCGCGCATGCTGAATCTCAGTGCCGGTCCCGTGGAGGATCTGACACTGGAAGTGCAGATCGGCGCCGATGGTATGCCGACCCTGGATTACGACGCCAATCCCGACTGCTACAGCCTGGAACAGATCCGCAGTTTGCAGCAGGAGCTGTTCGCGCTGCTCGAGTGCTGGCTGGCCGAGCCCCGGCAACCGCGCGCGGTGCTGCTCGACGAACTCTACGCCGTCCGGCGCGCCTGGCAGCGCCTCTCGGCGCCCGCCAGCGAGAACGGCGGGGCGGCCCTCAACGTGCTCGCGGCAATCCGGCAGCAGGCGCAGGTGCGCCCCGAGCGCATCGCACTGGTGCAGGAAGAAACCTCGCTGAGCTACGGCGACGTTCAGGAACGCGCCGAACGGATCGCCGCCGCCTTGCTGGAGATGGGCTTGCAACCTGGCGTCCGGGTCGGCGTCATGTTGAGCCGCTCGCCACAGGCGATCCTGGCCCAGCTTGGCGTATTGCTGGCAGGCGCAGTGTATGTGCCGCTCGATCCGCAGCAACCGACCGACCGCCAACGGCTGATCTGCCAGAGCGCGCAGCTGGCGCTGGTGATCACCGAAGCCGCGTACCGGCATCAGCTCGCCAGCGTGCATGCCGGGCCGGTCGAACTGATCGGCCAACTGACCACGAAGAACCGTCGCTATCGCCCACGGGACGGCGAAGAGGCCGCCTACCTGATGTTCACCTCCGGCTCAACAGGCACACCGAAGGCGGTGGAGGTCGGCCACGGAGCGCTGGCTCACTTCACCCAGGCGGCCCGACAGCGCTATGGTGTAGGGCCGGCCGATCGGGTGTTGCAATTCGCGCCGTTCAACTTCGACGCCAGTATCGAGGAGGTTTTCGTCAGTCTGTCGGTCGGCGCCACGCTGGTACTGCGCACCGACGCGATGCTGCAATCCATCGAGGCCTTCGTCGAGGGTCTGGAGCAGCAGGCCATTACCGTGGCCGACCTGCCCACCGCATTCTGGAACGACTGGGTGGTGGCTCTGAGCAGCAACCGGACGCGCATCCCCGAGACGCTGAAGACCTTGATCATCGGCGGCGAGGCGGTCTATCCCGAGCAATTGGCCGCCTGGCAGCGCAAGGCGCGACAGGACGTGCGACTGATCAATACCTACGGGCCGACGGAGACCACGGTGGTGGCCACCAGCTGCGACCTGCAACGTGTCGATCCGGATCGCACGCAACTGCCGATCGGTCGGCCGCTGGCGGGCATCGAGGCTCTGGTGCTCGATCGCGGTGATCGCCCGGCACATCAAGGTGAACTGGTGCTTTACGGCCCACAGCTGGCCAGCGGCTACCTGAACAGCGAATCGGCGGCCTTTGCCAATCTGCGCGTCGGCGGCGAATCGGTGCGGATCTACCGCACCGGTGACCGGGTGCGGCTGGAGGGTGGTCAGCTTATCTACCTCGGCCGGCTGGATAACGAATTCAAGATCAGCGGCTACCGCATCCAGCCGGGCGAGGTGGAGGCGCGTCTGCTCGCGCTCACCGGTGTCGACGAGGCCTGCGTGCAGGGGCTGGAGCTTGGCGGCGGACTGCGCCGGCTGGTGGCGTTCATCGCCGGCCCACGTGATGACGTGCGCGGCATCAAGCGTGAGCTGGCCGAGGTGCTGCCCGCCGCGATGATTCCTACCGACTACCGCCATTACCCAAGCCTGCCGCGCACCAGCAGCAACAAGCTCGATCGCAAACGGCTGCAGCAGGAATACCTGCAAGGTACCTCCGAACAGGTGCTGGACGATGAGACGCAACGACGTGTGCGCGCTATCTGGCAGCAGATTCTCGGCATCGGCACGATCGAACCCCAGGACAACTTCTTCGAGCTGGGTGGCCAGTCCTTGCAGACTATCCAGATCGTCAACCGGCTGGGAGCCGAGTTCGGCACGGCGGTAAAGGTTTCCGATGTGTTTGATCACCCGCAACTGGCGGACTTTTGCAGCTTCCTCGACAGCCGTCTGCGGCAGCGGGAAGAACAGGTGGAGCTGGTTTGGTGAGGGCGGAAAGATGAATCATCAGATGGAGTTCAGCGGTCGTCGCATCTGGGTGACCGGAGCGGGGCAGGGCATCGGGCGCGCCGTGGCCGAAGGCTTTGCCCGGCTTGGCGGCGAGGTAACGGGCTTCGACCGCGCGTTCCCCGAACGCGATTACGGTTTCACGTCCTATGTGCTCGACGTCGGTGATGCTCAGGCGGTGCAGCAGGCCTGCCGGGAGCTGTTGGCGGAGGAGGGTGTGCTGGATGTTTTCGCCAGCGTGGCCGGCATCCTGCGCCTGGCGCCGATCGAGGAGCTGACGTTGGCGGATTGGGACGACTCACTGCAGGTCAACGTTTCCGGGCCTTTCTACCTGCTGCGCGAGCTGTTGCCGCGCTTCAAGCGTCATGGCCGCGGTGCCGTGGTGGCGGTGAGCAGCAACGCGACCCACGTGCCACGGATGCAGATGGCCGCCTACAGCGCTTCCAAAGCGGCGCTGTCCAACCTGATCCGTACTGCCGGGCTGGAGCTGGCGAACCACGGCGTGCGCTGCAACCTGGTCTCGCCCGGCTCGACCGACACCGCGATGCAGCGCGGCATGTGGCACAGCGAGGATGCCCGCGAACGCACCATTGCCGGGTTTCCCGAGCAGTACAAGCTGGGCATACCACTGCGCAAGATCGCCACGCCTGAGGAAATCGCCAGCACGGTGCTGTTCCTCGCCTCGGACCTGGCCAGCCACATCACCCTGCAGGACATCGTCGTCGATGGCGGCGCCACGCTTACGGCCTGAGGGCTGATGTTTAGGCGGCTGGCTCGACGTGCAGACTTTGAACAGGTTCTGAGAGGTAATGGATGCACACCAACATCATCGGCCTGCTGAAGCAACTGGCCCAGCAGGGGGTGCAACTTGCGCTCAACGACCAGGGACAACTCGTCTCGCAGTCGAGCAAGGAGGCCCTGACCCCGGCCCTTGCCCAGCAGATTCGCGAACATCGCGATGCCATCATCCGCTGCCTGCGGGCGCAACGGGCCTTTATCGCACCCATCCAGGCATGCCACACGTCGGTCGGGCCGCTGTCTTCATCGCAGAGCGGCCTGTGGTTCATCGAGCAATACGAGGAGCGCTCGCACCTGTACAACATGCCGGTGTTCTTCCGCCTCGACGGCGAGCTGGATATGGCGGCGCTGGAGTTCGCCTTCGACGCCCTGGTGCAGCGCCACGCCAGCCTGCGCACGCGCTTCGTGCGCAACGCGCAGGGCAGTGGCGAGCAGCAAATTCTTCCGCACCACGGCTTCGCCCTGCAGCACGAGGACTTGAGCCAGCTGGAACCGCAGGCGCGCAAGCAGCAGGTGGCGCGCCGGGTACGCGAGGAAATCGAGCGACCCTTCGACCTCGCCAGCGGCGAGTTGACCCGGGTAAATCTGCTCAGACTCGGCGAGCGCGAGCATGTGCTGCTTTTCATCCAGCACCACATCATTTCGGATGGCTGGTCGGTGAAGAACATGTTCGCCGATCTCAAGATGGCCTTTCTCGCCTACCAGAATCGCCAGCCGCTGACCTGGGGCGAGCCGCCGCTGACTTACATCGACTATGCACACTGGTTCAATTCGCCGCTGTTTCGCGACTATCACGATGAGTTCAAGCCGTTCTGGATCGAGCGACTGGCTGGCATTCCGGACGTGCACAGTTTGCCGCTCGACAGGCCGCGCCCAGCGCAGCAGGCCAGCGGCGGCGCGTTGGTGTTTTCGACGATCGACAATGCGCTGTGGAGTCGCTTCAAGCAGCTCTGCCAGCAGCACAACACCTCGCCCTTTATCGGCCTGCATGCGCTCTTCGCTCTGTTGCTGGCGCGGCACAGCGGCGAGCGCGACATCGTCGTCGGCACACCACTGGCCTACCGCGAGCGGGCGGACATCGAGTCGCTGCTGGGGTTCTTCGTCAACACTCTGGTACTGCGCACTCGAATCCCCGAGCGACAGGCGTTCAGCGACTATCTGCGGCAATGCCGGCAGGACGACCTCGCGGCGTTCGACCATCAGCTGTATCGCTTCGAGGCGCTGACCGAAGCGCTGGGCATGGACCGTCACACGGCGATCAACCCGATCTTCCAGATCATGCTGGTGTACCAGGCGCGGGTGGATTTCAACGACCTGATCCCTGGCTGTGCGGCGGTGGAAGAAACCTCGCCGGTGCTGCCGGCCAAGACCGATATCTCGGTGAAGGTCACTGAGCTGATGGATTCGGTTCGGGTCGACTGGCTCTACGCCACCGCACTGTTCGAGCGCAGCAGCGTCGAGGGTTACGCCAGCCGTCTGTTGAGCCTTCTGCAAACGGTGGTGGATGATCCGCAGCAGGATATCTGGCAACTGCCGATGCTTGATCAGCCGCTGCTGGCGGGCACGGCTGAACGCCTGGCGACGCTGCCTCGGGTTTATCCCGAGGGGGTGACGGCGCTGTCGCTATTCACGGACAGCGTGCGGCTGCATCCGCTACAGAACGCCTTGATGCAAGGCGATAGCGCCATCGGCTATGCCGAGCTGGATGCTCGCGCCAACCGCGTGGCCAACTGGTTACAGGCCCGGGGCTGCGCAGCCGGCGAGCTGATCGGGATACTGGCACGCCGGGAAAACAGCTTCGTGATCGCCGTGCTGGCCTGCTGGAAACTGGGCGCCGCTTACGTACCGCTGGACCCCGACTATCCCGCGGAGCGACTGGCGCACATCATGCGCGACGCCAAACTGCGGCTGATCGTCGGCGAGGGTGTGGCACCCTTCGATCTTGGCGCGGAGCAGCAGTGGGTCGATCTCGCCAGCGCCGAGGTACAGGCACAGCTGGATGCCCAGTCACCGGATGCGCCGGCTCTGCGACATGACCCGCAAAACCTCGCCCAGGTCATCTACACCTCCGGTTCGACCGGGCTGCCGAAGGGCGTGATGATCGAACACGGCGCACTGGCCAACCTGCTGCGCGACCATGGGCGGCGCCTGGATATGGCACCAGGCGATTGCATGCTGAACTGCATGTCGCTGTCGTTCGACGCCGGCAACATGTGTGCACTGGTGCCACTCACCCATGGCGCCTGCCTGTGCTGGGCCGAGGCTGGGGAAAGGCTGCTGGACGAGATCGAACGCACCCGCGCCACCCAGATGATTTTCCCCACGGCCTTGCTGGCGACCCTGCCGGCAGCGGTTGCTGCCTGCGATGAAGGCGATCGGCTTCGGTGGCGAAGCCTGCCCCGCATCCATCCCCGAGCGCTGGGCCAGCCAGTTCCGGCTGATCAATATGTACGGGCCCACCGAGGCGACCGTCACGGCGCTGACCAAGATCCTCGTGGCTGGCGATCGGCTGACTATCGGCTCGCCCATCGATGGCATGCAGGCGCTGGTGCTGGACCCGCATGGCAGCCTGTGCCCGGTCGGCGTTCCCGGCGAGTTGTGCCTGGCCGGCCTAGGGCTCGCACGGGGCTATCTGAACCGGCCGGAGCGTACTGCCGAAGTCTTCCGGGAACATGAAGTGGCCGGCATGCGCTTGCGGCTTTATCACACCGGTGACCGTGCCCGGCTGCTGGCCAATGGCGAGTACGAATACCTGGGCCGCCTCGATGAGCAGGTCAAGCTGCGCGGCTACCGCATCGAGCCCGGCGAGATCGAAGCCCAACTGAGCCTCGCTTTCCCGGCGCTGCAACAGGTCAAGGTGGTGGTCGCACGCGAAGGGCAACGTCAGGCGCTGGTGGCCTACGCCTCGGTTCGAGCGGGGCAGACGGCGCCGGAACCCGATGTCATCCTGCAGGACGTGGCCCGGTGTCTGCCTGAATACATGGTGCCGCTGAAGCTGGTGCTGCTGGAGCGACTGCCGCTGACGGCCAACGGCAAACTTGACCTGCCGCGCCTGCCGCCGGTGGAGTTGATCTCGAGCGACACTCTGGTGCCGCCTGGCGATGAGCGGGAAGCGCGCGTCCTGGAAATCTGGCAGGGCGTGTTGCAGCAACCGCTGGGCGTGGAAAGCGATTTCTTCCAATCCGGCGGCGATTCCATACTCAGCATCCAGCTGGCCACGCGCCTGCGCGACGCGGGCTTTGCCTGCAGCGTGCGAGAGGTTTTCGAAGCCAGGACGGTGCGGCGACTGTGCCGCGTGCTGACCGCGCCGCGAGAAACGCCGGAGGTCAGGAGCGAGCAAGGGCTGCTGAGTGGAGATTTCCCGCTGCAACCTATCCAGCGCTGGTTCTTCGAGCAACCTTTCGCCAGCCCGCAGCACTGGAACCAGGGGGTGATCCTGCGCTTGCCGCCAGGTATCGGCTGGGCCCAGCTGATGGATCATCTGCGTCAGCTGATGCGCCATCACGATGCATTGCGCCTGGCGGTGACGGCTAGCGGTCAGACTTATCGAGAATTTCTGTCGATCGCCGAGCCGGCCCGGCTGGATGCCACGACGCTGGGTCCCCAGGGTCTGCAACAGGCCCTGACCGACCTGCAGGCACATCTTCAGCCGGAGTGCGCGAGAACCTTGGCTTGGGCGCTGATCGATGGGCTGCCGAACGGTGAAAGAGGGCTGTTCATGGCATTCCACCATTTGGTGATCGATGCGGTGTCGTGGCGCATTTTGGTCGAGGACCTGCAGCGGCTCGGCCGTGGCGAGGCATTGCCAGCCAAGACCAGCAGCTATCGCCAGTGGGGAGAAGGCCTGGCCCGATACGCTCGCCAGGCACAGACGCAACTGCCTTACTGGCAGAGCCAGACGGCGGGCATGGACTACAGGATCGCCAGCGAATGGTCCGCCGCACAGACTGGGCAGCAACTGCTGGAGCTGGACGAGGCCTTGACGCGTCAGCTGGCACAGCGCGCCACGCGCCACTTCGAGGCAGGCATGCGCGAGCTTCTGCTCGCCGCCTTGACCCGCGCGCTGGTCGAACTCGGCTTGGGCGAGCGTCAATGGATCATGCTTGAAGGCCATGGTCGCGAGCCGATCGAGCCGGTGCTGGACCTGAGCCGGACGGTAGGCTGGTTCACCAGCATGTTTCCGGTGCGGGTCGACAACCACAGGACATGGCCCGACCTCGTGCGGCATGCGGCTGACCAATTGCGGCAGGTGCCGGACAAGGGCGTCGGCTACCTGCCGCTACGCTGCAACCCGGCACATCGCGACAGCCTGCCGTTGCCGCCAGTGGCGCTGAACTACCTGGGCGTTTATCAGAGAGGGGCCGGCGACTGGCAAGCCTTGCCACTGGCGCCGGGCAATCCGAGCGCCGTGGACAACAGCTCCGCCGAGCTGATCAGCCTGCACGGTGGAATCTTCGATGGGCGGCTGACGCTGCGCCAGATCGGCAGCCTGCGCGCCGACCTTGGCAAGCGCTTGCTGGCTTCCCTGCGGGCCAACCTGAGCACTCTCGCCGCGCTGGCAGGAGGTGAACGATGAGTGAGTTCAACCGGCATCTGGCCGATGTCTTTACGCGGTATGCGGAGCAGTCGGCACTGACCTGTCTCGGTGCCAGTTTCAGTTATGGCGAACTACAGGCACGGGTCGGAGCTATCATCGTCCAGCTGCGGCGGCAAGGATTGGCGGCAGGTGACCGGGTCGGCCTGCACTTGGGGCGCGGCCCGGACCTGATCGCCACCTTACTGGCGTGCCTGCACGAAGGGCTCTGTTTCGTGCCGCTGGAGCCGGACTTCCCGCTGGAGCGCCTGCAAGGCATCGCCGAGGATGCGCAACTGCGGCTGGTGATCCAGGACGAACAGGTTGCCAAAGCGCTGAATCCTTCGTTCTGCCTGCAACCGGGGCTCGCTGAGATGCCCCAGGCGGCATCCGTCGATGATCGCCTGCCGGCGTACATGATGTTCACCTCGGGCTCCACCGGCAAACCCAAGGGCGTGGTCATCGGGCGCGCGGCGCTGGTCAATTTTCTCGATGCCGCCAGCCGCCGGATCGGGCTCGACTCGACGACCCGCTGGCTGTTCACCACGACCCCGGCCTTCGATATCTCCCTGCTGGAAATGCTCGGCCCGTTGTGGGTCGGCGGCTCGCTGGAAGTGGTCTGCGCCCCGACCCACAAGGACCCGGTGGCACTGTTGCAGCTTCTGGCGAATCGTCCCGAGATCAATACGCTGCAGGCGACGCCGACGTTCTGGCGAATGCTGCTCAAGGCGGGCTGGAGCGGCCGGATGAACCTGGCGGCCCTTTGCGGCGGCGAAGCCCTGGACGCGACCCTGGCGGCGCAACTATGCGGCTGCGTCGGTCAGCTATGGAACTGCTACGGACCGACCGAGGCGACCATCTGGTCGATGATGGGCACTGTCCAGGTGACGTCCGGCGAACCCTGCGTGCGACTCGCGCAGACCCTCGAGGGTTATCGCCACTGGGTACTGGACGAGCAAGATGCGGAAGCGGAGGAGGGCGAGCTGTGCATCGAAGGCCGCTCCCTGGCGGAGGGCTACTGGCAGCGTGACGACTTGACCGAACGAGCCTTTATCTCATGGCAAGAGCGACGTCTTTACCGCACGGGCGATCGGGTTCGCCGCGTGGGCGAGGATGCCTTCCAGTACCTCGGCCGCCGCGACGATCAGATCAAGCTACGTGGTTTTCGTATCGAACTGGGCGAGATCGAAGCTGCGCTTCGCAGCATCGAAGGCGTTCAGGATGCCGCCGTGCGGCTGCTCGGCGAAGGAGAGGAGGCCTGCCTCGTTGGCTACGTTGAGCTCCGTGAGGTGGACGGCCCCAGTCGGGTGCAGATTCGCCGCATGCTGCAACGCCACCTGCCGCACTACATGATTCCGGGACGGATTGTGAGGCTGACGACGCTGCCCAAGACGGCCAGCGGCAAGATTGATCGTAAGCGCCTGCCAGACCCTGTTTAAGAAAAACACAAACTTCGAGGTGGGATTACAGCCTATTGGTTTGAGTAATTATTCACCTTAATAATCAGCCAGATATGGAGCTAAATGACTGTGGTTTAGAGGTTACAGGCAAGCGTTGATGGCATTTTGCCATTGAAGTGATTGGCTATCCCCCGTACCTTTTCGAGTGTGCGACGAGCCGAGGGGTAGAGGTAACGGGTGTTACCTGCATCGTCGAGTGCCATTACCTGACACCGTGTGATAGGTGAGATTACACAATGTCTGGGGCGAAAGCGCCTATTGTGCATGCCCGTCACTTGGCGGGATTTTTACTATAGTGAGTGCGAGTGTGTGGCCATATAGCTGGGGTTTGAGTAGGGAGACCATGATATCTCTGGCCGAGTACGGGGTTTCCACTTGTACTCATTCTGCGGAACATCCGCAGATGAGATCAGATCGATGGAGGACGCCTTATGACGGTATTGAAACGAGTGACATCCCCCCTGTGCGTCGCGATGGCGGTATTGTTTGCCGGCAGCACCGTTAACGCACAGGAAGCGCTGCCCTTTCCGCCAAAACCATCTGGAAGCAAAGCCGGGCCGACGATTGCGGAGTCCACCTACAGCCCCTTGCCGGAGCAATCGCATCTGCCTAAGGATGCACCGAACATCATCATCATCATGCTCGACGACGTGGGGCCGGCGCTGCCGCACACCTTCGGCGGGCCGATCACTTCGCCGACGCTCGACCGGCTGGCCAAATCGGGCATCGCCTACAACCGCTTCCACAACGCTTCGATGTGTTCGCCGACCCGCGCTTCGTTGTTGACCGGGCGTAATCACCACCGCGTCGGCTACGGCCAGATCGCCGAATTCGCCAATGACTGGGACGGCTATGCGGGGCTGATTCCGCGTACCTCCGCCACTGTTGCCAAGGTGCTGAGCGACTACGGCTATGCCACCGCCGCCTTTGGCAAATGGCATAACACGCCGACCGACGAGACCACCACGGTCGGCCCCTACACCAACTGGCCGGTGGGTGAGGGCATTGGCTTCGATTATTTCTACGGCTTTCTGGCCGGTGAGTCTTCGCAATGGGAGCCGGCGGTGGTGGAGAACACCAATCGCCTCGATCCTTCACACGGCAAGGAGCGCTATCACTTCACCGAAGACATGACCGACAAGGCGGTGTCGTGGATGAAGCAGGTACATGCCCTGAGCCCGGACCGACCCTTCCTGGTGTACTGGACCCCCGGCGCTGCGCACGGGCCGCACCACATCTTCAAGGAGTGGGCGGACAAATATAAAGGCAAGTTCGACCAGGGTTGGGACCAGCTGCGCGAGGACATCTACGCCAAGCAGAAGGAGATTGGCTGGATTCCGCAGAACACCGAGCTGACCGCGCGCGACGACAAGCTCGCCGGCTGGGCGGACATTCCCGAGGACGAGCGCGCGTTTCAACTGCGCCTGATGGAGGTGTTCGCCGGTTACGTCGAGCATACCGACACCCAGGCCGGCCGCCTGCTGGATGCGCTGGATGAGTTGGGTGAG
>JBKEBY010000037.1:0-11624 GCA_047973445.1 Pseudomonas sp. | reverse complement strand
GAAGCAGAGGTTGAACAGCGCGATGTAGGCGGTACCGACATGGGGGTCGCCGGTCGGGGACGGCGCGATACGGGTGCGGACGGTGGTCATGTTGGTCTCGATCCAGGCCACGGAAGAACACGGCGACCGCCAGCTGGCAGGTCGGCACGCGGAAAGGCGCGATGTTAGCAGGCGGACCTCTTCCGGCTCTACCGGCGGGCGTCCAAGACTGGCTGTAGCTACCTGGGTCTATTGACGTTTCGCTCGCAACCACGCCGGCTTGCCGCCTGGTCCTCGATCGCTTTTCCGATCTCTTCCCTGCCCTGCTCCTTCACCTGGAACCTTGAAAGCATCGATAAGGGTCGACGCCCACAGGCTGAGCCTCGACCGCCAAGAAACTCACTCTGCTTACACCTGCAGCAAGCGCTCGCGCAGCTTGTGGATCTCGTCGCGGGTCTGTGCGGCCGCCTCGAACTCCAGGTCGCGCGCCTGCAGCAACATGCGCTCTTCCAACTGGCGAATCCGTTTGGTGATTTCACTGGGCGAACGCAGTTCACTTTCGTAACGCGCTGCCTCTTCCGCGGCCTTGGCCTCCCCGCGACGCTTCTTGCTGCGCGAACCCGGCACGGTGGCGCCTTCGAGAATGTCCTGCACATCCTTGACCACGCCCTGCGGCACGATGCCGTGGGCTTCGTTGAAGGCGATCTGCTTGGCGCGGCGGCGCTCGGTCTCGTCGATGGCACGCTGCATCGAACCCGTGATGGAGTCGGCGTAGAGAATCGCTCGACCGTTGAGGTTGCGCGCCGCGCGACCGATGGTCTGGATCAGCGAGCGTTCGGAACGCAAAAAACCTTCCTTGTCCGCATCAAGGACCGCCACCAGCGACACCTCGGGCATGTCCAGCCCTTCGCGCAGCAGGTTGATGCCCACCAGCACGTCGAATACGCCCAGGCGCAGGTCACGGATAATCTCGACGCGCTCCACGGTGTCGATGTCCGAGTGCAGGTAGCGCACCTTGACGCCGTGATCACCAAGATAGTCCGTCAGGTCCTCGGCCATGCGCTTGGTCAGGGTGGTGACCAACACGCGTTCTTCCTTGGCCACGCACTTGTTGATTTCCGAGAGCAGGTCATCGACCTGGGTCAGCGCCGGGCGCACTTCGATCTCAGGGTCGACCAGGCCGGTGGGTCGCACCACCTGCTCGACCACGCGCCCTGCATGCTCAGCCTCGTACGGCCCTGGCGTGGCGGAAACGAAGATGGTCTGCGGACTGATCGCCTCCCACTCGTCGAAGCGCATGGGCCGGTTGTCCAGCGCCGACGGCAGGCGGAAGCCGTATTCCACCAGGGTTTCCTTGCGCGAGCGGTCGCCTTTGTACATGGCGCCGACCTGCGGCACGCTGACGTGGGATTCGTCGATCACCAGCAGCGCATCGGCCGGCAAGTAGTCGTACAGCGTCGGCGGCGCTTCGCCGCTTTCGCGACCCGAGAGGTAGCGCGAGTAGTTCTCGATGCCGTTGCAGTAGCCCAGCTCCATGATCATTTCCAGATCGAAGCGGGTGCGCTGCTCCAGCCGCTGCGCCTCCACCAGTTTGTTCTGGCTGCGCAGGTAGTCCAGCCGGTCCTTGAGCTCGACCTTTATCTTCTCCACCGCCTCGAGCAGAGTTTCGCGCGGCGTCACGTAATGGCTCTTGGGATAGAAGGTGAAGCGTGGCAGCTTGCGGATCACCTCGCCGGTCAGCGGGTCGAAGGCAGACAGGCTTTCCACCTCGTCGTCGAACAGCTCGATGCGCACCGCTTCGAGGTCCGATTCGGCCGGAAAGATGTCGATCACGTCGCCGCGCACGCGGAAGGTGGCGCGGGCGAAATCCATATCGTTGCGGGTGTATTGCAGGCCGGTCAGGCGGCGCAGCAGCTCGCGCTGATCGAGGCGGTCACCGCGGTCGACGTGCAACACCATCTTCAGGTACGACTGCGGATCGCCCAAGCCATAGATGCACGACACCGTAGTGACGATGATGGCGTCCTTGCGCTCCAGCAGCGCCTTGGTCGCGGACAGGCGCATCTGCTCGATATGGTCGTTGATCGAGGCATCCTTCTCGATGAAGGTGTCCGACGACGGCACATAGGCCTCGGGCTGATAGTAGTCGTAGTAGGAGACGAAATATTCCACCGCGTTGCGTGGGAAGAACGCCTTGAACTCGCCGTAGAGCTGCGCCGCCAGCGTCTTGTTCGGCGCCAGCACCAGGGTCGGGCGCTGCACATGGGCGATCACATTGGCGATGCTGAAGGTCTTGCCCGAGCCGGTCACGCCCAGCAGTGTCTGGTGCGACAACCCGGCCTCTATGCCTTCGATCATCTGCCGAATGGCTTCGGGCTGGTCACCCGCGGGCTTGAATCGGGTGACCAGTTCAAATTGCGACATAAAGACCTCTGGGAGTTGCGGACCGGCTGGAACGCCGATTGTGACATTTCGGCTGCCAGCCAGCAGCGGTGACTGGCATCCATCGACCGCCTCCTGTGCGGCCACACGCAAAACGTCAACAGACTCTAAGCGGAATCTGCGCTGCCGAGGGTATCAATTCTGTCAGGAAAACCACCCTGCGATTCGCAACGAAAGCCCAGGATGGCTATAATCCTGCCCGTTTGCCCGCAGCCCTCCGCATGGAGCGAGGGCGCCGTACCACTCACCCTCTTCTCTTCGAGCCTCCCCACCATGAGTTTGTTCTCTGCTGTCGAAATGGCGCCGCGCGATCCGATTCTCGGCCTCAATGAAGCCTTCAACGCCGACACGCGGCCGAACAAGGTCAACCTGGGGGTTGGCGTCTATTACAACGAAGAAGGTCGCATTCCCCTGCTGCGTGCGGTCGCCGCGGCGGAGATGGCCCGCCTGGAGCTGAACGCACCGCGTGGCTACCTGCCCATCGAGGGCATCGCCAGCTATGACATGGCGGTTCAGGGACTGCTGTTCGGTGCGGATTCGGCTCTGGTAGCCGACGGCCGCGTGGTAACCAGCCAGGCCCTGGGCGGCACCGGCGCACTGAAGATCGGTGCCGACTTCCTCAAGCGCATCCTACCGGATGCCGTGGTCGCCATCAGCAACCCGAGCTGGGAAAACCATCGCGCCCTGTTCGAGTCCGCCGGCTTCCCCGTGCAGAACTACGCCTATTACGATGCCGCCAGCCATGGCATCGACCGCGCAGGTATGCTCGAGGACCTGAAGAATCTTCCATCGCGCTCCATCGTCGTGCTGCACGCCTGCTGCCACAACCCCACCGGAGTCGACCTGCTGCCCGAAGACTGGAAACAGGTACTGGATGTCCTGCGCGCCAAGGACCACGTGCCTTTCATCGACATTGCCTATCAAGGCTTCGGTGACAGCATCGAGGAAGACGCCGCCGCCGTGCGCCTGTTCGCCGAGTCCGGCATGACCTTCTTCGTCTCCAGCTCGTTCTCCAAGTCCTTCTCGCTGTACGGCGAGCGCGTCGGCGCGCTGTCGATGGTCACCCAAAGCCGTGAAGAGTCGGCTCGCGTGCTGTCGCAGATCAAGCGTGTGATCCGCACCAACTATTCCAACCCGCCGACTCACGGCGCCACCGTGGTTTCCGCCGTGCTCAACAACGCGGAACTGCGCGCCATGTGGGAAGCCGAACTGGGCGAGATGCGCACCCGCATCCAGGAAATGCGCCTGACCATGGTCCGCCAACTGGCCGAAAAAGGCGCCAGGCAGGACTTCAGCTTCGTCGCCAAGCAACGCGGCATGTTCTCCTATTCCGGGCTGACGGCGGCACAGGTCGAGCGTCTGCGCGTGGAATTCGGCGTCTACGCCATCGGCACCGGGCGCATCTGCGCAGCCGCGCTGAACCACAGCAACCTGGACCACGTCACTGACGCCATCGTCCAGGTGATCTGATCCGCCAGGACTTGACTTCCCTTTAACAAACAGTAGGATACGCACCGCAGTTCCGCGATAGCTCAGTCGGTAGAGCAAATGACTGTTAATCATTGGGTCCCAGGTTCGAGTCCTGGTCGCGGAGCCAAATTCAAAGCCTCGGCTCATACCGAGGCTTTTTTGTGGTCAAGGGACTCTCACCTGGGACTATGCCCCAGGTTATTCGGCCCAAGGGCCTCACCCCTTCGGGGCCGCGCTGAAGCGCGTTCTGCTGCGCAGTCGAGTCCTGGTCGCGGAGCCAAATTCAAAGCCTCGGTTCATACCGAGGCTTTTTTGTGGCCAAGAGACTCTCATCTGGGACGCGTCCTAAGCTACTCAGCTACCACCCCTTCGAGGTCCGGATCGCCAGCAAGCTGGCTACAAAAAGCATGACACGCACCGCCCCTGTAGGAGCGAGCTTGCTCGCGATTGCTTACCACCCAGCAAGCGACTCCGCCAGCCAGCACATCCACAAACAAAAACACCGCCAACCCTTGCAGGAAAGCGGTGTTCGGTGAAACGGCTCGATTACTGCTCGGCGGCTTCCGGCGCGACCTCTTCTGCCGGCGCCTGGGATTCGTCACCCTTGATGCCCAACAGCTCAAGTTCGAATATCAGCACCGAGTTCGCCGGGATCAGCGGGCTCGGGCTCTGTTCGCCGTAGGCCAGCTCGCTGGGGATGTACAGCTTGTACTTCTCACCAACATGCATCAGTTGCAGACCTTCGACCCAACCCGGAATCACGCCACCGACCGGCAGGTCGATCGGGCTGCCGCGCTTGATGGAACTATCGAAGACAGTACCGTCGACCAAGCTACCTTCGTAGTGAACGGTGACGACATCCTCGGCGCTCGGCTGAGCGCCGTCGGCCTGCTTGATGACTTCGTACTGCAAGCCTGATTCGGTGGTTTTCACACCCTCGCGCTTGGCATTGTCTGCGAGGAATTTCTCGCCAGCTGCTACCGCTTCCTTGTTCATCTCGACCATGCGCTCTTCGGCACGGGTCTGCAGGAAGGCAAAGGCCTCCATCAGCTCTTCATCGGTCAGCTTCTGCTCCTGCTTGGTCAGGGCATCATCGATACCCTGCGCAACAGCGGCCGAGTCGAGATCGCCCATCCCTTCCTGCGCCAGGCTCTTGCCCATGTTCAGACCAATGCCGTAGGACGCCTTCTGCGCCGGCGTATCCAGCTTTACGCTGGTCTCGCTGTCGCAGCCCGCCAGAACCAGGCCCACCAGGGCGATTGCCGGCGCCAAACGTTGATGTCTCATGCTGTTTCCTTATAACGCTGAAAGGGATATCGCAAAAAAAGCAGTGGCCGAGCTTATCAGGCGGGTACAAGCGCTGGCTACCGCGCTTCGGCCAGACGACGGCCGATACGGCTCGCTTCGGTGATCTGCATCACCACTTCGCAGATCGTATCGCCCCGGGCTCACTCTCCGATCCGAGCCGGGTTGCCGAACACCCTGCTACCCGAGGATACGTCACGCGCCAACACGCTCCCGACGCCGATCAGCACATCATCGTCGACAATCACACCAGGCAGAATGATCACCCCGCCACCGATCCAGACATTGCGACCTGTACAACTCACCCGCCAGCATCTTCTGTTTTTCCGTTCGAGACATTCGCATCCCGCCATTGAATGGATGACCTGCCGACCACTCGGGTACGACAACAGACAAGGATTTTTTATGCATGACGCCCAGGAAACAGACAGGATGATACCGGCCAGCAACCAGCGATCAGATAAAGAAGGACTGAAGGAAATGAGGAGCACCACAAAAACTTGTGACGCAGAAACAAGAAAAGCGGCCGCTGGCCGCTTTTCTTGTAGCTTCCGGGCGTTCAGTAGACCCTGGAAGTGAATATGGCGCAGCGGACGGGACTCGAACCCGCGACCCCCGGCGTGACAGGCCGGTATTCTAACCGACTGAACTACCGCTGCGCTAAACCTCGAGAGTGGTGGGTGATGACGGGATCGAACCGCCGACCCTCTGCTTGTAAGGCAGATGCTCTCCCGGCTGAGCTAATCACCCATTCAGTGCATTCGCTTGTTTGCGTTTGCTCTCGAAGTGGGGCGCATTCTAGAGAGGGTTCCGAACCTTGGCAAGTCCCTTTTGCAAAAAAAATTGCAGAACTTCCAAAGACTTAGGAACCCCCTCTGTTTATTGACGATTTCGTTGTTTCCATCGGCGCAGGGTTGGCCTCAGTTCCCGCTGAGGGAATAATGCGTACTTTGCTTTTACCGGAGTTTCAAAACGCCATGTGGTTTCGCAACCTGCTCGTCTACCGTCTCACCCAGAACGTCCCCTTCGATGCCGAGACACTTGAAGCCGCGCTGGCCGCCAAACCCGCTCGTCCCTGCGCCAGCCAGGAGCTGAGCACCTATGGTTTTGTCGCCCCTCTGGGCAAGGGCGCAGACGCACCGCTGGTGCATGCCAGCCAGGGCTTCCTGCTGATCGCCACGCGCAAGGAAGAACGCATCTTGCCCGGCAGTGTGGTCAAGGACGCGCTCAAGGAAAAGGTCGACGAGATCGAGAACGAGCAGATGCGCAAGGTCTACAAGAAGGAACGCGAGCAGCTCAAGGACGACATCATCCAGGCCTTCCTGCCCCGCGCTTTCATTCGCAAGTCCGGCACCTTCGCGGCCATCGCGCCGTCGCTGGGCCTGATCCTGGTCGACTCCTCCAGCCCCAAGCGTGCCGAAGACCTGCTTTCCACCCTGCGCGAAGCCATCGGCTCGCTGCCGGTACGCCCGCTGACGGTGAAGATTGCCCCGCCCGCCACCATGACCGAGTGGGTGAAGACCCAGAAGGCCGCCGAGGACTTCTATGTGCTCGACGAGTGCGAGCTGCGCGATACCCACGAAGACGGCGGCGTGGTGCGCTGCAAACGCCAGGACCTGACCAGCGATGAAATCCAGCAGCACCTGGAGGTCGGAAAGCAAGTTACCCAGCTGGCACTGGCCTGGCAGGATAAGCTGTCCTTCGTGCTCGACGACAAAATGGTGATCAAGCGCCTGCGCTTCGAGGAAATGCTGCAGGAGAAGGCCGAACAGGACGGTGGCGACGACGACCTCGGCCAGCAGGACGCCAGCTTCCTGCTGATGATGCTGACCTTCGGCGAATTCCTGCCGGCGCTGTTCGAGGCTCTGGGTGGCGAAGAGATTCCGCAAGGTATCTGACTTGCCATAAGCGCCGCCGATTTTCCCGGCGGCGCAGCCGGTCCGCAACACTTGCCCCAAACGGGCCGGTGTGCACAATAAGCCCGCGTGAGGACGACCTCACCGCTCTTCCGAGCGATCCACCAGGGGACGGCCCCGACTTTCTTGTTGGAGTCTGTATGTCCTGGATCATCCTGTTCTTCGCCGGTCTGTTCGAGATCGGCTGGGCCGTCGGCCTGAAATACACCGAAGGCTTTACCCGCCTGCTACCCACCAGTCTGACCATTGCTGCCATGGCGATCAGTGTGGGGCTGCTCGGCCTGGCCATGAAATCGCTGCCGCTGGGCACCGCCTATGCCATCTGGACCGGTATCGGCGCGGTGGGTACGGTGATCGCCGGGATCATCCTGTTCGGCGAATCTGTGAGTCTGCTCCGTCTGGGCAGCGTCCTGCTGATCTGCACCGGCTTGATCGGCCTCAAGCTCAGCCACTGATCACCCCTTCCCCAAACGAGCCACAGCCCGTCAACCGTGGAGCGCGAGCTCCCGGTGTGACGTGCACAGGCTTCGCCATCCGCTTTTCAAGAAATTGCTTCAACGTGCCGGCGGCAACTCAGGCTCGCGCAGTGCCCAGCGTCGGAAGCGCACCACGAACTCCGGAACCGAATGAAAGAGCCAGCCGGAAACCAATACGTTAAGCAGCGAGATGACGAGGAAGAACTGCGGGATCGACAATCCGACCACCATCAGCACGAGGATGGCGAACAGCGCCGATACCACCATGAAAAGTGCGTTGAGGATGTTGTTGGCCGCCACCACCCGCGACCGTTCCTGCAGAGCGGTGCGAGCCTGGATCAGTGCGTACAGCGGCACTATGTACAAGCCACCGAAGGCGCCCAGACCCAGCACTGCGAGCAACACCCACCAGGCGCCAGGCTCGAGCAACAACGCCAGCCAGTCACGGCCTTCCGCCACAGGCGGCAACCCGCCGGCCTGCCACCAGAGCAACACACCGAACGCCGTCAGGCCGATGGAACCCAGCGGCACCAGGCCGATCTCCACGCGATGCGCCGACAACCGTTCGCAGAGCATCGAACCCAGGGCAATACCGATGGAGAAAGTGGCCAGGATCAGCGTCACCACTCCTTCATCGCCCTGCAGCAGTTCCTTGGCGAAGGCCGGTATCTGAGTGAGATAGGTCGCACCGAGAAACCAGAACCACGAATTGCCGATCATCGCGCGCGACACTGCCCGCTCCTGCCCCAAGCCCAGCCGCATGATGTGCCAGGATTGGCGCAGCACCTGCCAATCGATCTTCAGATCCGCAAAGGCCGGCGCCGTCGCGGGAATCGCGCGACTGGCCAGGTACCCCAGCAATGCGATGAACACCACGGCGACGGAAACCAGCACCGCAAAATGGGTCTCGTTCATCAGAATACCCGCGCCGATGGTGCCGCCAAGGATCGCCAGGAAGGTACCCATTTCCACCAGCGCGTTACCGCCGATCAGTTCGTCCTCATGCAATTGCTGCGGCAGGATCGAGTACTTTACCGGGCCGAACAGCGCCGACTGAGTACCCATGCAGAACAACACCACCAGCAACAGCGGCAGGTTGCCCAGCAGCAGACCGAGCGCTCCCACCAGCATGATCAGAATCTCGGCGAACTTGATTCGCCGGATCAGCCAGGCTTTTTCGTACTTCTCGCCGAACTGGCCGCCCAGCGCGGAAAACAGGAAGAACGGCAGGATGAACAGCATGGCGCACAGGTTGATCAGCAGGCTGGTGTCGGTGCTCGTGCTGAACCGAAAGAGAATCGCCAGGATCAGCGCCTGCTTGAACACGTTGTCGTTGAAGGCGCCGAGCAGTTGCGTCACGAAGAACGGCAGGAAGCGGCGCTTGCCCAGCAGCCGGATCTGCGACGGCTGACTCATGACCACCCGCCAAATCGGTTCGATGACGAAGCACACAACAGCGCGTTCATAGCGGCAACTGCCCGAACGCCCAGCGCAACAGGAAGAAACTCAGCAGCCCACCAACGATGGTCGCCAGCAGGTTGCGACTGAGCGCCGCGATCAGGATCGCCAGCACACCGGCCAGCAGATAGGCGTTGTGCCAATGCAGCGCCCAGTACCCCTCCGGCATCAACATGCCCGGCACCACGATGGCAGTCAGCACGGCCACCGGCACGTAGTGCAAGCCCTGCTCCACCAGGCGCGGGAAGCGCAGGTCGGGCCAGGCGAAGAAGCTGTAGCGAATCACGAAGGTGATGGCCAGCATGCCCAGGATCAGCAGCCAGATCTGCATCACTGAGTCTCCTGCCGTACGCGGCCTTCGGCCAGTTGCTCGAGCCAGACGCCGACGACGATACCGGCCAGAGCCGCGGCGATCAGGCCCAGCTTGTAAGGCAGTTCCCAGGTCAGCAGTGCCACAACGCCGGCCACCAGTGCGGAGGCCACCTGCGGCCGGGTGCGCATCATCGGCACGGCGATGCCGATGAAAGTGGCGATCATGGCGAAATCCAGACCCCAGCGGGCCACGTCGGGCACCGCCTGGCCGAAGGCGATGCCCGCAAGGGTCGCCAGTTGCCAGCTCAGGTACATGGTCAGCGCGGCCCCGAAGAAGAACCAGTGCTTGTACGGCGTAGCATCGTCACGGGCATAGCGGTGCTGGATCACGGCGAAGGCCTCGTCGGTCAGCCAGAAGGCCAGAGGCACCCGCCAGCGGGTCGGCAAGTGCCGCACGAAAGGTTGCATCGCCGCGCTGTAGAGCGCGTGGCGCAGATTGACCACGAAGGTGGTCAGCAGCACCACCAGCACACCGACGCCACCAGTGATCAGGGTGACGGCGATGAACTGCGCGGAGCCGGCGAATACCAGCAGCGACATGCCCATGGTCTGCCACGCCGACAACCCGGCGCCAACCGCGAGCGTGCCGAAGATGATACCGAAGGGAATGGCCCCGACGATCAGCGGCAGGATATCGCGACAACCATGCAAGAACTCTTGCGAGCGGGACATCGGGGCTCCTTGGGGTCCACAACGGAACCGGCTACATGTCGCCAATCACGCTGCAGCGTACGGAATATCGAAGACGGGTCGATGACGCGGGACGAATCACCCGCGAAAACGGCGAACCTTACCTGATGTTGGCAGTCGAGGCGATGGCTCGAAAACCTTCAAATTATGCTGTTCCCCACCATCATGGAACGAATCAATTGTTCGTCCCGCCCTCCAGCAGCGCCTTCACCACCGGCCATTCGCGGTCGGTGATGCTGTAGAGCACGGTGTCATCCAGACGCCCCTCGGCGAGACGGCGATGATTGCGCAGCAACCCTTCGCGCTGGGCGCCCAGTTTCTCGATGGCGCGTTGCGAGCGCAGGTTGCTCGCCGCAGTCTTCAGTTGCAGGCGTACCAGTTGCCACTCCTCGAAGGCATGCTTGAACAGCAGGTACTTGATCGAGGCATTCAGGCCGCTGCCGTGTTCGGCGCGATCGATCCAGGTCCAGCCCAGCTCGGCAGCCGGCAGGGCCTGGTTGAAATCGGCGAATCGCGTGGTACCGATGATGCGGTCGGCCAGGCGCAAGGTGAACACCACCGCACGTTCTTCCCGCTGTTCGGCCAGCGCGTGACGATACCAGTCGGGACGCAAGGGTCCGCTCATGTAGATCAGTTCTTCACGGTTCTCTTCGGCCAGCTCGACCAGTGCAGGAATATCGACTTCCGCCAGCGGCTCCAGACGCATGGCGCCTCGCTGCAAGGTAACCGGACGCGGCGTAAGCATTGGTTTCTCCTGATGAATGAAGAGACGACCAGGCTTTTGAGATCATTCACCTGGCCGGAAGTGCCCGGCGATGCCCGTCCCCACTCGAACCGAGTGCGACCATAGCCGAGCGAGACGCTCCGCGCAAAACCTGCGCCCAATCGTCGCTGAGCCCCGGAATCATCACCCGTGCAGAACACCTGAAAGCCTCTGCCACAGTACTTTCGCCTGTTCCGAGGGGGTTCGCCAGCTCCATGCGACCATGGTCGCAGCCGTCACACGCCGGCCTCGTTTGCTGCGAAACTTTACCCCATACCCGATTTATATGAGCGGCAACATCCCGGTTCGCTGAAAACCAGCCAAGCTTGAGTATCACCACGCACCGGTTCGGCCATGGCCTGTAGCATGGCGCACGCTGTCAGCCGTCAGCGTGCGAACCGGCCGGTCGAACGACCCGGAGCATACCTGGCTCAGGCATCGCCACCCGATTCGACCGAATCGAGGCCTGGCGGGATGACCGCAAGACCTTGCTGTTTGGAGTTCGCATGTCGCTGTCCGGTGGGCTGATCGCTCTGGTCGCCCTTTCCTACATGGCTGTTCTGTTCGCCATCGCCTTCTATGGCGACCGTAATCGTGAGTCGATGTCACCCCGCATACGGGCCTGGGTCTATAGCCTGTCGCTGGCGGTCTACTGCACCAGCTGGACATTCTTCGGCGCGGTCGGCCAGGCGGCCGAGCAGCTGTGGTCCTTCCTGCCGATCTACCTGGGGCCGATCCTGCTGTTGCTGCTGG
>JBKEBY010000010.1:0-23081 GCA_047973445.1 Pseudomonas sp. | reverse complement strand
TCACCGACCGATCAATCCTAGCCAGAAGCGCAGGGTCGATGGACCTTTCCACATCCAGAACGTGAACGCCTACGACAGCCGGTTGAAGGGCTGGATGATTCCCTTTCATGGTGTGGCCACCAAGTACCTGACGCATTACTTGGGATGGCGTCGCCTGCTCGAACGTCATAAGACCCAGCTCAATCCATTGATTTGCTTGAGGGAAGCGCTGGGACGAGCGGCTATGCAACAGCTAACTCAGACATAGCCATAAAAAAAGGCCCGGCATAAGCCGGGCTAAAAAGGTAAGAGAAGGAGCGAACGGGCTTACATGCCCAGCCAGTTCGGTAGTGCGAGAGAGATCGACGGAACGTAGGTGATCACCACTAGGAAGCTCAGCATCAACGCCAGCCATGGCAGCACCGCGCGGATCACCTGGGTCACCGGCATGCCAGTTACGGCCGAGGCGACGAATAGATTCAGCCCCACAGGAGGCGTGATCAGACCGATCTCCATGTTCACAACCATGATGATGCCCAGGTGGATCGGATCGATGCCCAACTGCACAGCGATCGGGAAGAGGATCGGTGCCAGAATCAGGATGATTGCCGAAGGCTCCATGAAAGCACCAGCGACCAGCAGCACGATGTTCACCACCAACAGGAACATCCAGGGCTGCAAGCCGGCCTCGATTACCCAGGAGGTGATCGCTTGCGGAATCTGCTCGGTGGTCAGCACATGGGCAAAGAGCATGGCGTTGGCGATGATGAACATCAGCATGATGCTCAACTTGCCGGACTCCAGCAGTACCTTCGGGCATTCGCGCAAGGTCAGGTCCTTGTAGACGAACAGCGCGACGAAGGCTGAGTAGACCGCAGCCACGGCGGCTGCTTCGGTGGGAGTGAACATGCCGGAGTAGATACCGCCGAGGATGATCACCATCAGCAGCAGGCCCCACAAGGCCTTGCGTCCGGCCGAAAGCCACTCGCGGAAGGATGCTCGCGGCAGTGCCGGCAGGTTCTTTTTCACTGCGATGATGTAGATCGCCACCATCAGTGCGCCGCCGAGCAGGATCCCCGGTACGACGCCGGCCATGAACAGCTTACCCACCGAAGTCTCGGTGGCGGCGGCGTATACCACCATGACCACCGAAGGTGGAATGAGGATGCCCAGAGTGCCGGCGTTGCAGACGATGCCGGCGCCGAAGGCCTGCGGATAGCCGGAGCGCACCATGCCGGCGATGGCGATGGAGCCTACGGCAGCTACAGTGGCCGGCGAGGAGCCGGAAAGGGCGGCGAACAGCATGCATGCCAGCACCGCACCGATTGCCAGGCCGCCACGGATGTGGCCCACGCAGGCGTTGGCGAAGTCGATCAGGCGGCGGGCCACGCCACCGGTGGTCATGAAGGCGCCAGCCAGCAGGAAG
Source organism: Pseudomonas sp. (assembly GCA_047973445.1). Taxonomy (GTDB): domain Bacteria; phylum Pseudomonadota; class Gammaproteobacteria; order Pseudomonadales; family Pseudomonadaceae; genus Stutzerimonas. Next base: position 21,676 of record JBKEBY010000010.1, on the reverse strand, counting down.
AACGGAATCGCCAGCAGCGTATAGTGCTCGGAGGTCTCGAATAGCTTGATCGCCAGCGAGCGAACCGAGTCTTCAGAGAACAGCATGATGGTCAGTGAGCCGGCCAGACCCAGTGAAACGGCCACTGGCACTCCGATGAACATCAATGTGAAGAGTGCGACAAACAGGAACAGAATCGTCATTGCTTGTGCTCCTCTTCGCCGAGCTTGATGGCATCGGCCGCTTCATCGGCCAGGCCGAGTCCGGTCTGTTCGTTACGCAGGATACGCACGAAAATTTCGGCAAAACGGATGAATACCATGGCAAAGCCGAACGGCACGATCATGCCTATGTGCCACTGTTTGATGCCAATGTGGCCAAGATCCTCGGCGCCGATGTTGGCGATGAACAACGTCTGAATCCATTCGAAACTGGCTACAGTCAACAGCCCGGCGTAGCCCAGACAGAACAGGCAGGCAATGATGCCGATGACTCGCTGGATATGCCGGGGGGCCAGCTTCACCAGCGCATCGACGCCAATGTGACCGGCAGTGCGCACGCCATAAGCGAGGCCGGAAAAGATCAGCCAGCCGAACAGTGCTTTGGTCAGAGCGGTGCTCCAGGTCATGGACTGAGCTAGGCCGATGATGAAGTCACCGATAGAGAACCAGAAGTCGGCGCTTCCCTCGAAGCGGTCGGCCAGATCGTAGAAAAGCGTGTAGAGATTGTTGAGGATCACGTAGACGAAGGTCACCAGTGTCATGGCGGCCAACAAAAAGGCGATGAAGCCTTCTTCGAAGTGGTCCCAGACGCGCCAGAGGGCGTTCATGGATGACATCTCCCGATGGATTGCGGTTTATGTGCGGTAGCCGAGCGCGGAGCGCGCGCCATACCCAGCCGGATCTGGCTGGAGACAGAGCAGTAAAAAGCACTCGACGAAAACCTGTTTCATGCCACCGAGACAGCAGGCCCCCGATTACATCGGTGCTGCGGCCCCGAGCCCGTCGGGCTTCGGCTCGGCAGATGCCTGGCTTTTCACTGATCTGTCGGAATCACCGGTGGTGAAGCGGAGGGGTGGGGACACCCACCCCTCCATGGGCGTTACGCGCCCTGGTTGGCAGCTTCGGCGGCCTTGATCAGATCTGTACCGATCTCGCCTTCGAACTTCTTCCAGACCGGCTTCATCGCCTCGCGCCACTGGTTGCGCTGCTCGGGGGTCAGATAGATGATCTCGGTGGTGCCAGCATCCAGGATGCGCTGCTTGTCGCCCTTGTTCAGCTCGTCGGCCAGTTTGTTCACCTCAGCGGTGACTTCGACCAGGATGTTGTCCAGCTCACTACGGACGTCATCCGGCAGGCCGTTCCAGAACTTGGTGTTGGTGATCAGCATGTAGTCCAGCAGGCCGTGGTTGGACTCGGTGATGTACTTCTGTACTTCGTGCATCTTCTGCGAGTAGATGTTCGAGTACGGGTTCTCTGCACCGTTGACCACGCCAGTCTGCAGGCCCTGATACACCTCGGCGAAGCTCATCTTGCGCGGGTTGGCGCGTACTGCCTTGAACTGCTCGTCGAGTACGGCGGAAGCCTGTACGCGGAACTTCTGACCGCGGGCATCCTTGGGCTCACGCAGCGGCTTGTTGGCCGACAATTGCTTCAGGCCGTTGTGCCAGTAGCCCAGGCCGGTGATGTTCTTGTCTTCCATGGAGCGCAGCAGCTTCTGGCCGGCTTCGCCCTTCTGGAAGCGATCGACCGCTTCGATGTCGTCGAACAGGAACGGCAGATCGAATACCTGAACGCCCTTGGAGTAGTGCTCGAACTTGGCCAACGAAGGCGCGATCAGCTGTACGTCGCCCAGCAGCAGTGCTTCCATTTCCTTGCCGTCACCGAACAGCGAGGAGTTCGGGTAGACCTGAACTTCGACCTTGCCAGCCAGACGCTCTTCCACCAGCTTCTTGAACAGCAGGGCGCCCTGGCCTTTCGGCGTATTTTCGGCAACTACGTGGGAGAACTTGATGCTGATCGGATCGGCCGCCTGGGCCATTCCCGCGATGCTCAGCGACAGGGCGCACGCGAGCGCCTTGGCAGTCAGTTTGAACATTGTTGTTTTCCTCTTGTTGTGAATGAGCCGCCCGGATCAGAGGCAGCCCGGCAATAACCGGCTGGACGGAACCAGGCATCATCGATGGAGCGCCGATATGCCAACCGCAATCCGCTTTGCCGGCTCATCTTGTTACAAGAGCAAACGCTGTGCCACATGGCCATCGCGCTACCCTTGGCCGCCGAAGTGTACCCGGCTTGCGCCGCAATGCTGCCGCTATTTTTTCGGCGATAGCTCTAGTTCGCTGTTTCAATCTAGAAATATCGAGAGGAAGTCTTGGCTCCGGCCCAGCGGAGTGGGGAGGGTATGGCGGAAAGCCGCCATTCAATCGCCGTCTTCGGGCGAACTTCCGCCAGATTCTGTAAAGCTCAGGCCATGCTTGCGCAATTTGTCGTGCAGGGTCTTGCGGGGCAGACCCAGTGCTTCAGCGACGCTGCGCAGCGAACCGTGCGGACGCGCCAGTTCCGCGGCGATCAACGCGCGCTCGAAGGCCTCAACCTGTTCGCCCAGGCTTGTGCCACTTGCTTCGGCGGGTGCGTGGGGTATTTCGTCGACAGGCTCCAGGCCCAGCGGCAGACCCAGGGCAAAACGTTCGGCGGTGTTCTGCAGTTCACGGATATTGCCGGGCCAGGTGTGGCGCAAGAGCTGGCCACGCTGCTCGGGTCGCACTTCGCGGGCCGGCAATCCATGGCGATTCGCGGCGGTCTCGGTGAAATGCTGGAACAGGAACAGCATGTCTTCGCTGCGCTCGCGCAGCGGCGGAATACGCAATGGGGCGACGTTCAGCCGATAGTAGAGGTCGGCGCGGAAACGACCCTGGTCGGAGGCCTGGCGCAGATCCTCCTTGGTGGCGGCGATCACGCGGATGTCCAGGCTGATCGACTGGTTACCGCCCAGGCGTTCGACCACACGCTCCTGCAGCATGCGCAGCAGCTTGACCTGCACGTCCAGGCTCATGCTCTCGATCTCGTCGAGGAACAGGGTGCCGCCGTTGGCGAATTCGAACTTGCCGATGCGACGTTTCTGCGCGCCGGTGAACGCGCCGGCTTCATGGCCGAACAGCTCGCTCTCGACCACGGATTCGGCCAGCGCACCGGCATTGATGGCGACGAAGGGGCCGTCGCGACGGCTGGATAGGTCGTGCAGGGCCCGCGCCACAACCTCCTTGCCCGCACCCGTCTCGCCGAGGATCAGCACGTCGGCCTGGGTACCGGCGAGCGCGCCGATCTGCTCGCGCAGGCGCTGCATGGCAGGTGACTGGCCGAGCAGGCGCGCCGACAGTTGCTGGCGGTCAGCCAGGGCCAGGCGCAGGCTGCGGTTGTCCAGCACCAGCTGACGCAGGGCCAGGGCCCGGCGCACGCTGTCGAGCAGGGCTTCGCTGGGAAAGGGCTTTTCCAGGAAGTCGTAGGCTCCGGCGCGCATCGCTTGCACCGCCAGCTGGATGTCGCCATGGCCGGTGATCAGCAATACCGGCAGTTCCGCATCATGGTCCTGCAGTTGTTGCAGCAGTTGCAGGCCATCCAGCCCCGGCATGCGGATATCGCTGACCACCACGCCCGGCCAGTCCGCCGGCAATCGCACCGCCAGGCCGCGGGCGTCGTCCAGACCGAGTACGCGCAGCCCGGCGAGATCGAGGGTCTGGCTCAGCGCCTTGCGCAGGTAGGGATCGTCGTCGACCAGCAACACCTGGGTCTGGGAATCGATCTGGCTCATGCGGTTCAGTCCTCGCTCGGAAAGGTCACGCCCGGATCGGCGCTGCGCAGGTAAAGACATAACTGGGCCCCGCCTTCGGGATGGTTGGCCAGGGTCAGCTCGCCATCCAGGGCGCGGGCAAGGGTATCGCAGATGGCCAGGCCCAGGCCCAGCCCCTGGGTACTGGTCTTGGTGGTGAAGAAGGGTTCACGGGCGCGCTGTAGCGCCTCGGTGCTGAAACCGGGGCCGTTGTCGCGCAGAGTCAGCAGCACGCCGTCTTCGTTGCGCTCGGCCCGCAGCCAGATGCGCCGCTCCGGCGGCCGTTCCTTCAGCGCGTCGAGGGCGTTGGCCAGCAGGTTGGAGAGGATTTGCCGCAGACGCGTCTCGCCCGCCTGGACCCAGAGGGTCGCTTCCGGCAGATCTCGAATCAGCTCGACGCGCAGCGCCTGACGACGCTTGGCCAGCAACGCCAGCGCATCGTCCAGCGCCGGTTGCAACGCCACGCGTTCGGGTGCATGGCGGTCGCGGCGGGCGAAGGCGCGCAGGTGGGCAATGATCGAGGCCATTCGCGCGGTGAGCTCACTGATCAGCTTGAGGTTGTCGCGCGCCTCTTCGTTGCGCTGCTGGTCGAGCAACACCCCGGCATTGTCGGCATAGCTGCGGATCGCGCCCAGCGGCTGGTTGAGTTCGTGACTGATACTGGCGCTCATGGTGCCCAGCACCGAGAGTTTGCCTGCCTGTAGCAGTTCGTCCTGGGCACGGACCAGTTCCTGCTGGGTCTGCTCGCGCTCGAGCACCTCGACCTTCAGCCGCCGGTTCAGCGCCTCCAGGTCTCGTGTGCGCTCCTGAACGCGCTGTTCCAGCTGCTGGCGGGCGCGGGTATCCAGCGCAAGGCGTTCGATGAAATGCCGACGGCGCTGCATCAACAGGCTGAGCCAGAGCAGCAGCGCCAAGAGGGTCGCGGCACCGATGGCGACCACGGTGCGCACCGGGCGCTCGACCAGGCTGACGGGTGCCAGGATACGCACCGTCCAGTCGATCTCCTTGAGCTCGCGACTCTGGATCAGCCAGGAGTCGATATCCAGCGTCAGATCCTGCGGGTTGAGCGTGGTATAGGGTTGGTCGAAGCGGATCTGCTCGCGTTCGTCCTCCTCCAACCCGCGGGTGGCGCGAAACCGCCACTCCGGTTGCGAGGTCAGGATCACCACGCCGAAGTTGTCAGTCACCAGCAGCTGTTCCGGTGTCTTGCCCCAGAGCGTCTCGGTGTGGTCCAGGTCGACCTTGACCACCAGCACGCCGATGGCCTTTTCATTGTCGTACACGGCGGCGCCGAAGTAGTAGCCGCGCTTGCCGGAGGTATTGCCGAGGCCGAAGAAGCGTCCGAGCCGGCCTTGTCCTTCCATGGCCTGGCGAAAGTACGGTCGAAAGGAGAAGTTGCGCCCGACGAAGCTGTCCGGGGCGTCCCAGTTGGAGGAGGCCAGCGTGGTGCCTTCCAGGTCCATCAGGTAGATTACATCGGCGCCGGTCTGCCGGTGCAGCTTCTTCAGCAGGCGATTGGCGCTGTCGCGCACCGCCGGCTCTTCGGCGCCCTGTAGGGCGGCGCGCAGCGCAGGTAGATCACCGAGGATGCGCGGCAATACTTCGTAGCGGCTCAGGATGCCCAACAGGTTCGCGACATAGAGATCGAGCGTCTGGCGATTCTGTTCGGTCAGCTCGTTGCTGTAATAACGCTCGGCCAATTGCTGCAACGGCCAGAGCAGCGGCGCCAGCAGCAGGGCCAGCAAGGCCAGGTTGCGCCAGCGAGGGCGGCGCGGAGTTACGGGTGCAGTCATGCGTGTGTGCCTGTGGGTCCGGCACGATTATGCACATTCGCAGCGTCGGGGGCGCCTGTATCTGTCGGCCTTTGTCAGGCAGGGCGCGCGTGGTGACTTCTGTTCAGACGTGCTGGGTAGCCGGCAGCGACTGCTCCGGCTGGCAGTAGCGGGTTTGGGACAGGCATTCCTGCAGGGCAGCCTCCCAATGCGGAAGTCGGATGTCCCAGTCGCGCTGCAGGCGTGAGCAGTCGAGGCGCGAATTGAGCGGCCGCTCGGCCGCGGTCGGGTAGTTTCTCGAGGCGATTGGCTCGATTTCCGCACATAGGCGATCCTGCTGGCGCAGGTGATCTGCGATCGAGCGGGCGAACCCGTACCAGGAGGTTTCGCCGCTGGCGGTCAGGTTGTACAGGCCATTGAACTGTCCGTGGGTGTTGCGTCGGGCATGGATCAGCTGCGCGGTGGCGCGGGCGATGGTGCCCGCCCAGGTTGGCGCGCCGATCTCGTCGCTGACCACCGTGAGCGAGTCCCGTTGTTGCAGCAGTTGCTGCATGGTCAGCAGGAAGTTGTGGCCCTGCAGCGAATAGACCCAGCTGGTGCGCAGGATCAGGTACTCGCCGCCGACCGCGGCAATCGCCTGCTCGCCAGCCAGTTTGCTGGCACCGTAGACGTTCAGGGGGTGTGGCACGTCGTCTTCGCTGTAGGGCTGCGGCTTGCGCCCGTCGAAGACATAGTCGGTGGAATAGTGGATCAGCGGCACCCCCAGCCTGGCGGCCTCTTCAGCCAGCACCCGCGGGCCGGTGGCATTGACCGCATAGGCCTGCTCGGCCTGCTCCTGGGCGAGATCCACGGCCGTGTAGGCGGCCGCGTTGACGATCAGGTCCGGGCGCAGCAGGCCGATCTGCTGGCGTATCTGTTCGGGGTCGGCCAGGTTCATGGCGTTGTGCCCCAGCGCCAATACGGTGCCTTCACCTGCAAGCGAGGTTTGCAGGGCCTGAGCCAGTTGCCCCTTGCTGCCGGTGATCAGGATCTTCATGGGAACAGGTCTGTTTCGCTCAAGCGTTTGCCTGCCGCATCCTTGCCGGATAACTGCGGCGCCTGCTCGATCGGCCATTGAATGCCGATTTCGGGGTCGTTCCACAACAGGCTGCGCTCATGCTCAGGCGCATAGTAGTCGGTGGTCTTATAGAGGAACTCGGCACTCTCGCTGAGGACCACGAAGCCATGGGCGAACCCTTCGGGAATCCACAGCTGGCGCTGGTTCTCGGCGCTCAGGCGGGTGCCGGCCCAGCGCCCGAAGCTCGGCGAGCTGCGGCGCAGGTCCACGGCCACGTCGAACACCTCGCCGGCCACCACCCGCACCAGTTTTCCCTGAGGCTGCTGGATCTGGTAATGCAGGCCGCGCAGCACGCCGCGCTGGGACTTGGAGTGGTTGTCCTGGACGAAACTGCGCTTGAGCCCCGTCGCCGCCTCGAAGGCTGCGGCGTTGAAGCTCTCGTAGAAGAAACCGCGCTCGTCGCCGAAGACCTTTGGCTCGATGATCAGCACATCGGGAATGCTGGTTTCGATGACCTTCATGGGTTTTCCCCGGCGATCTTGAACAGGTACTGGCCATAGCCGGTCTTGCCCAGCGCATCGGCGCGGCGCAGCAGTTGCTCGCGGTCGATCCACTTGTTCTGGTAGGCGATTTCCTCCAGACAGGCGACCTTCAGGCCCTGGCGATGCTCGATGGTCTGCACGTACTGCGAGGCTTCCAGCAGGCTGTCGTGGGTGCCGGTGTCGAGCCAGGCGAAGCCGCGACCGAAACGCTCGACGTTGAGATCGCCACGCCTGAGATAGACATTGTTGACGTCGGTGATCTCCAGCTCGCCGCGCGGCGATGGCTTGATCGACCTGGCGATCTCGATCACGTCATTGTCGTAGAAGTACAGGCCGGTGACCGCATAGCTGGATTTGGGCTGCTGCGGCTTTTCCTCGATGGACAGCGCCTTGCCGTTCTCGTCGAAGTCGATCACGCCGAAGCGCTCGGGGTCCTTGACCCAGTAGCCGAACACCGTGGCGCCGCTTTTCTGCGTCGAGGCGCGCTGCAGCTTCTCGGTAAAATGCTGGCCATGGAAGATGTTGTCGCCGAGGATCAGGCACACCGAGTCGTCGCCGATGAATTTCTCGCCGATCAGGAAGGCCTGGGCCAGACCGTCCGGCGAGGGCTGCTCGGCATAACTGAAGCTGACCCCGAACTGACTGCCGTCACCCAACAGGTTGCGGTACTGAGGCAGATCCTGCGGGGTGGAGATGACCAGGATCTCGCGAATGCCGGCGAGCATCAGCACCGAGATCGGGTAGTAGGCCATGGGTTTGTCGTAGATCGGTAGCAGTTGCTTGGATACCCCGAGGGTGATCGGGTGCAGCCGAGTGCCGGAGCCGCCGGCGAGGATGATTCCCTTCATGCGATGTTCTCCAGGGCGCCGAGGCGCTCACGTTGATAGCTGCCATCCTGTACGCGACGGCACCATTCGAGGTTGTCCAGATACCACTGCACGGTCTTGCGCAGGCCGGTCTGGAAGGTTTCCTGCGGGACCCAGCCCAGTTCGTGCTCGATCTTGCCGGCATCGATGGCGTAGCGCAGGTCGTGGCCGGGGCGATCCTTGACGAAGGTGATCAGGTCTTCATAACGCACCACACCTTCGGGCTTGCTCGGCGCCAGTTCTTCCAGCAGCGCGCAGATGCCGCGTACCACGTCGATGTTCTTCTGCTCGTTGTGGCCACCGATGTTGTAGGTCTCACCGACCTTCCCTTCGCTGACCACCTTGAGCAATGCGCGGGCGTGGTCCTCGACGTAGAGCCAGTCACGCACCTGCGCGCCGTCGCCGTAGACCGGCAGCGGCTTGCCATCCAGCGCATTGAGGATCACCAGCGGGATCAACTTTTCCGGGAAGTGATAGGGGCCGTAGTTGTTCGAGCAATTGGTGATCAGCACCGGCAGGCCATAGGTGCGCTGCCAGGCACGGACCAGATGGTCGGATGAAGCCTTGCTGGCCGAATAGGGCGAGCTGGGTGCGTAGGGCGTGGTCTCGGTGAACAGGTCGTCGACGCCGTGCAGGTCGCCGTACACCTCGTCGGTGGAAATGTGGTGGAAGCGGAAGACCTCACGACGGCCTTCCGGCAGGCTCTGCCAGTAGGTGCGGGCGGCTTCCAGCAACTGGTAGGTGCCGACGATGTTGGTCTGGATGAACTCGGCCGGACCGTCGATGGAGCGATCGACATGGGATTCGGCAGCCAGGTGCATGATGGCTTCCGGCTGGAACTCCAGCAGCGCTTCGGCCACGCGCTCACGATCAGCGATGTCGGCCTGTAGGAATTGATAGCGCGTATCGCCATCCACTTCCGCCAGGGATTCGAGGTTGCCGGCGTAGGTGAGTTTGTCCAGGTTGAGCACGCTGTGCTCGGTGTTGCGAATGAGATGGCGGATAAGGGCCGAACCGATGAACCCGGCTCCGCCGGTGACGAGAATGCGCATGATGATTGGCTTCCTTGGCGCGCTGCTGAGCGGCAAGCTCTTAGCATGTCGGCAGGATAGACCGGCCGTCGATAGAAAAATTCCCGAGTACCGTGGTGGGCGGGATGGCCGTTATGTTACCGGAGTAAACGTGAGTGCAGTGGCGTAAACCTATGCAGGCTGGGTGCTAGAGGCGTTTGGATGGAGCGAGGTGGGTTCTGAATGAGGTTTAGGGCGGAGACCGGTCTGGCTTAAGTCATGCTTTGTCTAGCCTTACCGCAACGACCTCCGCAACCGCGACAACGCCCCCACGAAAAACACTCCGCCAATCACTACCAGCGCCAACAGCTGTGGCCAGACGATATCTGCCCCGGCTCCGCGGAAGAGGATCGCCTGGGCCAATTCGACGAAGTGCGTGGTCGGTGCCGCCAGCATCAGGTTCTGGACGATCCCCGGCATGCTCTCGCGTGGTGTCATGCCGCCGGAGAGGATCTGCAGCGGCATCAGCGTGAGGATGACCAGCAAACCCAGTTGTGGCATCGAGCGCGCCAGCGTGCCGAAGAAAATACCCATCGAGGTGGTGGCGAACAGGTGCAACGCCACGCTGCAGGCGAACAGCAGGAGCGAGCCCTGGATCGGCACCTGCAGCCAGCCTTCGACGATCAGGCGCAGGGAGAGCGCGGAGGCTACCAGCACCACCAGACCCATGGACCAGACTTTGGCGCTCATGATCTCGAACGGCGTCACCGGCATCACCAGCAGGTGCTCGATGGTGCCGTGCTCGCGCTCGCGGATCAGCGCGGCGCCGGTGAGGATGATCGAGAGCATGGTGATCTGGTTGATCACCTCGTTCACCGCGCCGAACCAGGCGCGTACCAAGTTCGGGTTGAAGGCCATGTGCACCACCGCCTCGACGGGTAGCGCAGTGTCGCTGCGATAGCGGGCGAGAAACGTCGCCACCTCGGCACTGATGATCTGCTGGATGTGCCCGGCGCCGGTGAAGGCCTGGCTGACCTGTGTCGCATCGACGTTGAGCTGGATCGAGGGCTGGCGCCCGGCGAGCAGGTCCTGCTGGAAGTTCGGTGGTATATCCAGGGTGAAGGTGTAGAGCCCGGCGTCCATGCCGCTGTCCATCTGCACCAGGTCGATGGGCACCGGCTCGAGGAAATAGGGTGGCTGGAAGGCGTCGATGATGCGTGTCGAGACCTGCGAGCGATCCTCGTCGATAACGCCGATCACCGCCCGGTGCGGGGCTTCCGGTACGCCGGTGGCGCTGGAGTAGATGCCCAGGCTGAAGGCATAGAGAATCAGCAGCACCAGCGCCGGATCACGGTACAGGCTGCGCAGCTCCTTGATGCCCAATTGCAGGATATTCGACAGCTTGCGCATCTACTTCTCCTGCTTCTTCAGACCGGCGACGCTGAGCAGGATCAGCACCGGAATGGTCAGCAACAGAGGGATGAAATAGGGATACAGGTCGGCCAGACCCAGTGCCTTGGAAAACACGCCGCGGCTGATGGTCAGGAAATGGCTGGTCGGATAGATATTGCCGATGAAGGCGCTGACGCCCTCCATGGCCGAAATCGGATGCAGCAACCCGGAAAACTGCACCGCCGGCACCAGCGTCGCGATGGCGGTACCGAAGATCGCCGCGATCTGGCTGTTGAGGATCGACGACATCAGCAGGCCCAGGCCGGTGGCGCAGATGATGTAGAGCAGCGCACCCAGCACCAGCGTCAGCAGGCTGCCCTTGACCGGCACTCCGAACACCAGCACGGCCAGCGCCACCATCATGAAGAAATTGACCATGCCCATGGCGATGTAGGGCAACTGCTTGCCCAGCAGGAACTCCAGCCGCGTGACTGGCGTGACGTAGAGGTTGGTGATCGAGCCCAGCTCCTTCTCGCGCACTACGCCGAGGGCGGTGAGCATGGCCGGGATCAGCATCAGCAGTAGCGGAATCACCGCCGGCACCATGGCCGGCAGGCTCTGGACGTCGGGGTTGTAGCGATAGCGCAGGGCGATGTCCACCTGGCTTGGCGGTGCGTTGCCGGTGGCTTCACGGCTCAATTGCTGCAGGTAGCTGAGGTGGATGCCCTGGACATAGCCCCTGATGGTGTCGGCGCGAGTCGGCATCGCGCCGTCGACCCAGAAGCCGACCTGGGGCGTGTTGCCGCGCTTGAGGTCGCGACCGAAGTTCGGTGGGATCTCCACCGCCAGGCTGATCTCGCCACTGCGCAGGCGCTGGTCCAGATCGGTGTAATCGCGCAGCGGCGCCTTCTCGGTGAAATAGCGCGAGCCGGCGATGGTCAGCGCGTAGGCCTGGCTGGTGGTGGTCTGGTCGCGGTCCAGCACGGCGTAGGCGAGGTCCTCCACGTCCAGGCTGATGCCATAACCCATGATGAACATCAGCAGCACGGTGCCGAGCATCGCCAGGGTCGCGCGGATCGGATCGCGGCGCAGCTCCGTGGCCTCGCGCTGGCTGTAGCTGAGCAGGCGGCGCAGGCTGAAGCGTGTCTGTCGCTCGTTGCCCGTGTCGGTTGCCGGAGCGCCAGGGGCAACCGGCGTGATCTCTGGCTGGGCGTCTTCGGCGGTGGCGTCCTGCAGGTAGGCGATGAAGGTCTCTTCCAATGTCGGCAAGCAGCGCTTGGCCATCAGCCCACGCGGCGTGTCGCTGTCCAGCACGCGGCCGGCGTGCATCATCGACATGCGGTCGCAACGCAGCGCCTCGTTCATGAAGTGGGTGGAGATGAAGATGGTTACGCCGTCTTTGCGCGACAGCTCCACCAGCAACTTCCAGAAGCCGTCGCGGGCCACCGGGTCGACGCCGGACGTGGGCTCGTCGAGGATCAGCATTTCCGGTTTGTGGATCACCGCCACGGCCAGCGACAGGCGCTGGCGCACGCCCAGCGGCAGGTCCCTGGGCAGGCTGTCGGCGACCGTCGTCAGCTCGAAGCGCTCGAGCATCTGCTCGATCCGCTCGCCCCGCTGCGCTGCCGGGATGTGGAACAGCCGCGCGTGCAGGTCGAGGTTCTGGCGCACCGTCAGCTCGCCGTACAGCGAGAACGCCTGGGACATGTAGCCGACCCGGCGGCGCGTATCGATGCCGCTGGCATCCACCGGCTGGCCGAACAGAAACGCCTCGCCCTCACTGGCCGGCAGCAGGCCGGTGAGCATCTTCATGGTGGTCGACTTGCCGCAGCCGTTGGAGCCGAGGAAACCGAAGATTTCCCCGCGCTCGATGCGGAAGTTGACCCGGTCCACGGCGACGAAATCGCCGAAGCGCATGGTCAGGTCGTGGGCCTCGATGGCGATCTGCGGCACGCCTTCGTGTTGTATGCGTGGCGGAATCACCAGCGCCTGGTGGCCACGGCGCCTGTCTTCGGGCAGCAGCGCGACGAAGGCCGATTCCAGATCCTCGCTGGCGGTGCGCGCCAGTAGTTCGGTCGGTGTGCCGGTATCCAGCACGCGGCCCTCGTCCATGGCCACCAGCCAGTCGAAACGTTGCGCCTCGTCCATATAGGCGGTCGCCACCAGCACACTCATGCCGGGACGGTTGCTGCGAATGCGCGCGATCAGCTCCCAGAACTGGCTGCGCGCCAGCGGGTCGACGCCAGTGGTGGGTTCGTCGAGGATCAGCAGGTCCGGGTCGTGGATCAGTGCACAACACAGCCCGAGCTTCTGCTTCATTCCGCCCGATAGCTTGCCGGCCGGGCGCTCGGTGAAGGGCGCCAGACCGGTGCTGTGGGTCAGGTCTGCGATGCGCTGGTGGCGCTCTTCGGCATCCTGGCCGAACAGGCGACCGAAGAAATCCAGGTTCTCGAAAACCGTGAGGGTCGGGTAGAGATTCTTGCCCAGTCCTTGGGGCATGTAGGCGATGCGCGGGCAGACTCGGCGGCGATGGTGTTTGTCGGCCATGTCGCCATCGAGCACCTGGATCTGCCCCTGCTGGATGCGGCGCGCCCCGGCGATCAGCGCCAGTAGGCTGGACTTGCCGACCCCGTCGGGGCCGATCAGGCCGACCATACGGTTGGCCGGAATCTCCAGGCTGACGTCGTCCAGCGCACAGGTGGCGCCGTAGCGCAGCGTCAGCTCACCGACGCGCACCACCGCAGACGGGGAGTCGCTCATGGCGTGACGTTGATCTGCAGGTGTTCAGGCCATTCGGCCGTGGCGTCGAGCTTCAGGTAGGCCATGCCCGGCAGGCCGGTCTTGACCTGCTCCAGGTGCTTTTCCAGCAGTTGCGGATCGATCCGCGCCTTGACCCGGAACATCAGCTTTTCCCGTTCGCTCTCGGTCTCCACGGTCTTGGGTGTGAACTGCGCGACGCTGGCCACATAGCTGACCTTCGCCGGAATCACGTACTGCGGTGCTGCATCGACCACCAGATGCACGTCCGCACCGATGGCGACACGGCCCGCCTGGCGCTCGGGCAGGAAGAAGGTCATGTAGACGTCGGTCAGGTCGACCAGGTTGAGCAGCTTGCCGCCGGCGCCCAGCACCTCGCCGGGCTGCGCCACGCGATACTGCACGCGGGCCAAGCGATCGGTCTTCAATTGGTTGTCGGCGATATCGGCCTGCAGTCGCGTAACGCTGGCTCTGGCCGCCTCGAGCGCCGATTCGGCTTCTATCACCTGGGATTTTGCCGCGGCGATGCCGGCTTCGGCGCTGAGTACCTGCGCGCGTGAGGCGGCCAGTGCGGCCTGGGCGCTCTGTTTGGCGGCAACGTCATCGTCCAGTTGCTGGCGGGCCATGGCGTTGCGTTCCACCAGCACCGCAGTGCGCTGGTGGCGTTTGGTAGCGGCGGTCAGCTCGGCCTGCCGCTGGTGGACGACCGCCTCGGCGGTGGCCTTTTCGCTCTCGCGCATGGCCACCAGAGCGCGGGCGGTGAGGATGGCGTTCTCCGCCTGGCGCACCTGGGCCTCGGCCTGATTGAACTGTGCCTGCAGCACTTCGGTGTCCATCCGCGCCAGTACCTGCCCCGGCTGGACGAAATCGCCTTCATCGACGTTGATCTCGGCCACCCGGCCGGCCAGTTTGGTGGCCACGTCGATTTCAGTGGCCTCGATTCGCCCGTTGCCGCTGGCGAAGCCCTCGCCGAGGCCGTTCGGGCGCATTTCCAGCCAGGCCAGCAGTGCCACGACGGCGAGCACGGCGGTGATCATCAGGATCCTGCGCAACGTTGAACGGTGTGCCTGACTCATGGAATTGCTCCTGCGAACCGAGATCGTTGGCAGGCTGTTGAAAAACCTACCTCGCCCAGACTTTCAACGGCCTGTTAAGGCAATCCTATGCCGCCGAAGCCCGGCGCGTGTTTACCTGGATCAATTCCACTGCGATTGAGAGCGCCTGGTCCGCCGTCAGTCAACGCTGAGCTGCTGCGTCTGGGCGATCGTCCAGGCGATCAGCTCCTGGCTCAGTCTGTCGCTGGCACGGCCGAACGCCTCGACCACGCTTTCGACGCTTGGGTCGGCACTGGGCTGGCGCACTTCAAAGCGTCGGCTACTGAAGGTGCGTTGGTCATGCCGGCTGACCAGCCGGGCCTGCAACTGGATCACCACTTGCGGAGCACCATCGATGTACTCACTTTGGAAGGCACGCAGGTCGCTGAAAAGGCCGAGGTCGGCATACAGGCTGGTGTCCTCGTTGACCACCGAAGGCAAGCGGCCGTCCTGCTGGAAGGCTTCGATCAGGCGGTCTCGCAACAGTTGCGGTGCCGTATCGCTCCAGCGCACGCCGCGGTAACTGCTGAGCTGGTTGGGATGCGGTACTACTGCGATGCGGGCGCTGGATAACGCCTGGCTGGCGTTCGGGGTGACGATCTGCAGCGTCAGATCGAGTGGTGCAGCGACGCCTTGCGGGGCCGTGCGCGCCTCGCCAGGCAACAGGAAAATGCGCAAGGTCTCGCCTTCCGGCAGCACTGTACAGGCGCCGAGGCTGCTGATTAGGGCGAGCACGACGAGGTGACGAAGCGGACTAAGGCGGCTCATGGGGTGAACTCCTGCAGTTTGTCCCGACCAAGAAGGAAGCCGCTCGGGTTGTCTTCCAGGCGCTGGGTGACTCGGCGCAGCGCGCCCAGGGTGGTGCGCAACTCGTTGATTACCGGCCCCAGTTCGTTGAAGCCTTGCAGGCCGTTGCTCAGCGCACCCTGGTTGTCGGCCAGCAGGCCGTCCAGGCGCGAAGTGGTGCGCTCCAGTGTCGCCATGGATTGTTCGGCGCTGTCGAGCAGGCTGCGGCCCTGTTCATCAAGCAGGCCGTTGGCATTGCGGGTCAACTGGCTGATGTCGGCGAGCGCCCTGTTGGCCTGCTCGCCCAACTGGCTGAACTGGCGCAAGGCGCCAGCGAGGTCGCCACGCTGTTCGGACAGCACGCTGGTGGCCTGTTCGAGGTGCGCCAGCGTCTGGCTCAGGCGCGCGCTGTTTTCCTCGGAGAAGATCTTGTTGGCGCTGACCAGCAGGCTATTGATGTTGCTCATCAGGTCCTCGCCGTTCTCCAGTAGCGCGGCGAGAGGTGCTGGATCGGCGATGATCAGCGGCGGATCGCGGCGATCGCCTTCCAGGCGAGGGCTGGCCGGCGTACCGCCGTGCAACTGGATGATCATGCTACCGGTGATGTTGGCCAGCGCTAGGCGTGCCTGAGTGTCCTGGCGGATCGGCGTGCCGCCATACACGCGGATGCGGGCGCGGACCTTGCGCGGGTCGTCGGGCTCGAGCCACAGGTCGGTGACGTCACCGACCTTGATGCCGCTGTACTCCACCGCACTGCCGCGCGACAGGCCGCTCACCGCCTGGTTGAAGCCTACTTCGTAATAGTTGTACTCACGATCCATGCTGGACTTTCCGAGCCACAGCGCGAACAGCAGCGCGCTGCCGACCGCCAGTACGGTGAAGAGTCCGATCAGGACGTGATGGGCACGGGTTTCCATCAGAACCTCTCCTGCTTTTGCGCTGCCTGCGCAGCGCGGCCACGCGGGCCATGGAAGTATTCGCGAATCCAGGGATCATCGGTGGCGGCCACGGCCTCCAGCGTATCGATCGTCAGCACGCGTTTTTGCGCCAGCACCGCGACACGGTCGCAGATGGCGTAGAGCGTATCCAGGTCATGGGTGACCAGAAACACGCTCAGGCCCAGTGCATCGCGCAGGGTCAGCAGCAGCTGGTCGAAGGCTGCTGCGCCGATGGGGTCGAGGCCGGCGGTGGGTTCGTCAAGAAACAGCACCTCCGGGTCCAGCGCAAGGGCGCGAGCCAGCGCGGCGCGCTTGATCATGCCGCCGGACAGTTGGTCGGGATATTTGCAGGCGGCATTGGCGGGCAGGCCGGCCAGCGCCAGTTTCTGCCGGGCCAGGTATTCGGCGTCATCGCGTGCCAGGCCGGCATGTTCGATCAGTGGCAGCGCGACGTTCTCCTGCAGATTGAGCGAGGTGAACAGGGCGCCACGCTGGAACAGCACGCCGAAGCGCCGCTCGATTTCCGAACGGCGCCGGGTCGGGAGCTCCAGCAGGTTCTCGCCGAATACTCGCACGCTGCCCGCATTGGGCCGACGCAGGCCGACGATGCTGCGCAGCAGCACGGACTTGCCCGAGCCCGAGCCGCCCACCACGCCGAGAATCTCGCCGCGGCGGATATCCAGGTCGAGGTTTTCATGCACGCTCTGGCGGCCGAAGCGGTTGGCCAGGCCGCGAACTTCGATTACCACATCGGCCGCATTCACCAGCCCATCTCCATGAAGAACAGCGCGGCGATCGCATCCAGCAGGATCACCACGAAGATCGATTGCACCACGCTGGAGGTGGTGTGTTCACCCACCGACTGCGCGCTGCCGCTGGCCTTGAAGCCTTCCAGGCAGCCGATCACCGCGATCAGGAAGGCGAACAGCGGCGCCTTGCCCAGGCCGACCAGGAAATGGTTCAGCGATATGTCGCGCTGCAGGATGGTGAAGAACATCGCTGGCGAGATATCCAGCGCCAGCGCGCAGACCACCAGCCCGCCAACGATGCCGCAGAGCATGCCGACGAAGGTCAGCACCGGCAGGGTGATCAGCATTGCCAGCACCCGTGGCAGTACCAGCAGTTCGACCGGGTTCAGGCCGAGGGCTCGGATCGCATCGATCTCCTCGTTGGCCTTCATCGCGCCGATCTGCGCGGAGAAGGCACTGGCGGTGCGCCCGGCCAGCAGGATCGCGGCCAGCAGCACGCCGAATTCCCGCAGGAAGGCGAAGGCCACCAGATTGACCGTGTAGATGCTGGCGCCGAAGTCGGCCAGCACCGTGGCACCGAGGAAGGCCACCACTGCGCCGACCAGAAAGGTCAGCAGCGCGACGATGGGCACGGCGTCCAGGCCGGTTCGCTCGATGTGCGCCACCAGCGAGGTAAGCCGCCAGCGTCGTGGGCGCCACAGGGTGACGAACAATGTCTGCAGGGTCAGGCCGATGAAGCCGAGCAGGATCTTCTGCTGATTCCACAGGTTGACCAGGGTACGGCCGATATCTGCCAGCACGTCGCCCAGCCCCGAGGTTTTCGGCTCTGCCGGGGAGGGAGGACCGTCCAGCGCTGCCGCTACCAGCTGCAGCAGTGCCAGGCGTTCGCTCGGCAAACTGCCCGACCCCAGTTGCATGACGCGCTGCACGCCGAGCAATTCCACCAGCAAGCCCGCGCCAGCGGTGTCCAGTTCGCCCAGCTCGCTAAGATCGATCGCCTGTCCGCCATCGAGCGGCGTGGCGGACCGCTCGATCTCGCGCTTGAGCGCGGCGTAGTGCGCCAGCGTCCAGTCGCCGAGAATCGATAGTCGCACCGGCTTTCCCGTATCTGCGGGCTGGCGCTGTAGCTGGCCGGGTGGTGAAGGCGGTTGCGGCATCGAAAGGGCGGTCTCTGGAGGTGTCGAGCTGATCCTAGCAGCTTGGCAGGCTGGGAGTCGTTGCGCTTTGTAGCTTGCAGGGGACGGTAGGTCATGCTCTATGCATCGCCGATCGAGCAGGGGCGATAATCATTTCTTGGGCCTGATGGTGGCGGCTGCGCCGGCAGAGGCAACGATGATGGCGGCCACGGCCAGCCATTGACCCCAGAGCAGCCGCTCGCCGAGGAATGCCAGGCCGCAGAGCGCGGCCACGGCCGGCTCCAGGCTCATCAGGATGCTGAAGGTACGCGCCGGCAGGCGGGTCAGGGCGATCATTTCCAGACTATAGGGCAGGGCCGAGGAGAGCACTGCGACGCCCAGTGCGATGGGCAGCAGGTCCAGCGAGAGCAGATCGCCACCGGCATGCCAGACCCCTATGGGCAGCACCAGCAGGGCGGCCACCCAGGTGCCGAGGGCGACGGTATGACGACCATGCTCGGCACCTGCTTTCTGCCCGAAGATGATGTACAGCGCCCAGCAAACCCCGGCGCCGAGTGCCAGCGCCGCGCCGCCGGGATCGATGGCATGCTGCGTGGCACCGGTTGGCAGCAGCATCCACAAACCGGTTATGGCCAGGATGACCCAGATGAAGTCCAGCAGGCGGCGCGACGAAAACAGCGCCAGGGCCAGCGGGCCGGTGAATTCGAGGGCGACGGCGATGCCGAGGGGAATGCGCTGCAGCGACATGTAGAACATCAGGTTCATGCCTCCCAGCGCCAGGCCATAGGCCAGCAGGGAGCGGCACTTGCGCAGGTCCAGCCGCGCGCGCCAGGGTTGCATCACCAGTGACAGGATGATCGCACCGAGCACCAGGCGCAGGGCCGTGGTGCCTTCGGCGCCAACAAGCGGGAACAGATTCTTGGCCAGGGAGGCGCCGCTCTGAATCGAAACCATGGCCACCGCCAGTAGGGCGATGGGAACGAAAAGGGCGGTGCGTGGCATGAATTGTCCTGGTCGGTTAAAGGCTTGTCCGGGCGTGGATTGAGGGAGTGAGGAGCGTTCCCCTCATGCTCCTCGGCATTATCGCTGGGCCCGTCGTAGAAGCCAGCGTGCCGGCAATTCTTGGCTACATCGAGCGCAGTGAACGCCGATGCCGGCTCGTCGCGTGTCTGACGTCGAGATGAAACTATCGAGCACATTCGTCCTCAATAGCGGGCACCATCGGTACGCAGGCGAGCGCGGGGCTGATCGTCCGCCGCCTCGTCAGTATCATCGCCCTGTTTTCCGGGCTTTCAGCCGAGCAACCATAGCGAGTTTCCGATTTGCCCTTATATGTCTTGCGCGTATTGCCTTTCATCGCCGTGCTGGCGGTCATTCTGTTCAGTGGATTGAAACCCGAGCCGGTTCCGCAAATGTTCGAGCAACAGGACAAGCTGCACCATCTGCTTGGCTTCGCCGCGCTGATGTTCACCCTGCGCCTGGCGTTTCCGCGCTGGCGTCTGCTCTGGGCACTGCTGGTCAGCCTGGGCGCCGCGCTGGCGATCGAAATCGCCCAGGGCCTGCAGCCGCACCGTACCGCTTCGGTGGGCGACATGCTCGCCAATACGCTGGGTGTGCTGCTGGGTTGGGGTGGCGCGCAGCTGTCGTATTTCTGGTATCTGCGCAGCGGTGCGGCACGCCGGGAGACGGACGGATCGGACGTGGCGCCGCTGGAGAGCCTCAGCCAATCCTGAGGCTGCTCCAGGTTCGTTCATCCGCCGCCAGCGCGGCCACTCCGCGCCGCCTGACCGCGAAACGCCTCAGCCGATGCTCATCAGGCTCGCATTACCACCTGCCGCCGCGGTGTTGACACTCAGCGAGCGCTCCACCAGCAGGCGCTCGAGCAGCACCGCGCGATCGCCGCGATCATAGGCATGCACCGCCACGATGGGGCCGGGGCGCGTCGCTACCTGGCGGCAGACTTCGCGCAGTTGATCGCTGTCGCCGTGATGCAGTACTGCGTCGAAGGCGACACTCTCGTCCTGCCACTGGGCGATGCTTTCGATGCGATTCTGCACGGGTGCCGGTAGCTGCAGGCGCAGCGCGCGGGTGCTTTCGTCATCGGGCCAGACGGCCTTGCTGCCGACGGCCAGCAGGGCCGCCAGTTGGACGAGACGATCCTGCTCGTCATCGGCCAGGCACAGCACGCGTTCGCGCGGCAGCAGGGTGTAGCTGTTGCGCTCGCCGGTCGGGCCGTCCAGCACGCGGGTCACGCCGCTTTGCGACAGCGCGGCAAAGCGCTCGCAGGCCTCGCTCAATCCCTCGTCGCGGCCCTTGGCCCATTGGCGGAAGGCATCCAGCGTGGCCTGATGGCCCGCAAGCGGTCGCTCCTGGCCCTGGCGTTCGATGTTGCTCTGGGCATCCATGCGGGCGAAGGTCGCGGCGGCACCATCGGCCGGGCAGGTGGTCAGCAGGCGATACAGATACAGCGGTCCGCCGGCCTTGGGTCCGGTGCCGGACAGGCCTTCGCCGCCGAACGGCTGCACCCCGACCACGGCGCCGACGATGTTGCGGTTGACGTAGAGGTTGCCGACGTGGGCCTTGCTGGTCACCTGGGCGATGGTTTCGTCGATGCGGGTGTGCACGCCCAGGGTCAGGCCGTAGCCGCTGGCGTTGATCTGATCGAGCAGCGAATCGAGTTCTTCGCGCGGGTAGCGCAGCACGTGCAGGACCGGGCCGAAGATTTCCCGCTGCAATTCGTCGAGGCTTTCCAGCTCGATCAGGGTAGGCACCACGAAGGTCCCGCGAGCCAACTGATCCGGCACATGGCGAGCCTTCTGCACCACACGGCGGCCTTTGCCACGCATGGCGGCGATGTGCTTGTCGATGTTGTCCTTGGCCTCGCGGTCGATCACCGGGCCGATGTCGGTGGCCAGGTTGTCCGGGTTACCAACGCAGTGCTCGGCCATGGCGCCTTCGAGCATGGTCAGCACACGCTCGGCCACGTCCTCCTGCACGCACAACACGCGCAGCGCCGAGCAGCGCTGGCCGGCGCTGTCGAAGGCCGAGGAAACGACATCCAGCACCACCTGTTCGGTCAGCGCCGAGGAGTCGACGATCATTGCGTTCTGGCCGCCGGTTTCAGCGATCAGCGGCAGCGGTCGACCCTGGGCATCCAGACGCCCGGCGAGGTTGCGCGCGATGATCGCGGCAACCTCGGTGGAGCCGGTGAACATCACGCCGCGGATGCGCTCGTCCCGTACCAGCGCATCGCCGACCACGCCGCCATCGCCGGGCAGCAGCTGCAGCACGCCTTCCGGCAGACCGGCCTGCAGCAGCAAGTGCACGGCCTGGCTGGCGATCAGCGGCGTCTGCTCGGCGGGCTTGGCCAGCACGGTATTACCCGCTGCCAGCGCGGCGGCCACCTGGCCGGTGAAGATCGCCATGGGGAAGTTCCAGGGGCTGATACAGACCACCGGTCCCAGCGGGCGATGGCTGTCGTTGCTGAAGTCCTCGCGCGCCTGCATGGCGTAGAAGCGCAGGAAGTCGACTGCCTCGCGCACCTCGGCGATGCCGTTGCTGAAGGTCTTGCCGGCTTCGCGGGCGAGCAGACCCATCAGCGGCTGGAGCTGCGCTTCCATCAGGTCGGCGGCGCGCTCCAGCACGGCGGCACGCTCGGCCGGCGGGGTGGCTTGCCAGATCGGTGCGGCGGCCTGGGCGGCATCCAGTGCGTGGCTGACGTCCTCGGGGCTGGCTTGCTGGACCCGCCCGACCAGGTCGCGCAGGTCGGC
>JBKEBY010000116.1:0-23575 GCA_047973445.1 Pseudomonas sp. | reverse complement strand
TAACAAGGTAACATCCAAGTATCACATACCCAATTCGCTGCAGCGGCTCAACCCCGAGGCAGCAACCGAATTGCTTGACGACCATAGAGCGTTGGAACCACCTGATCCCATCCCGAACTCAGTAGTGAAACGACGCATCGCCGATGGTAGTGTGGGGTTTCCCCATGTGAGAGTAGGTCATCGTCAAGCTTCTATCTCAAACCCCCGATCCTCGTAAGAGGCTCGGGGGTTTGTCTTTGTGTCGAAGAAAACTACCGGCTGAAGATGTCCAGCGAAAACCGGGAAAGCGATAGAAATCCCACCGACCGCCAACTGACAGTGCCACCTACAGATCCGCCGGACTGATGTTCAGGCGTTCCATGCGGTAGAGCAGGGTCCGGCGGGGTAGGCCGAGTTCGCGTGCGGCCTGGCTCTGGTTGCCTCCATTCTTGCGCAAGCAGTCCATCAATAGGCTTCGCTCGACACGCTCCATGCGCTCCCGCAGGTTCATGCTGCTATCGAGGCCTGTTTCGACGCGAAAGTTGAAGTGTTCCGGTAACAGTTCGCCGCCTTCGCAGAGCAGGACGGCGCGCTCGACCATGGCCTTCAGTTCGCGCACATTGCCGGGAAAAGCGTAGGTGGCCAGAAGCTCTAGCGCCGCATCCGACCAGCGGCAGAGGTCACGTTGGAGAAAGGTGCAGCCTTTGTCGGCGAAATGGCGGGCCAGACGCAAGATATCTTCGCCACGCTCGCGTAGGGGCGGTAGTTCGATGGGGAAATTCGAGAGGCGGTAGAAGAGGTCCTCACGAAATCGTCCATCTTCAACTTGTGCGCGCAGGTTGCGATGAGTGGCGGCGATAATGCGCACGTCGACCTTGTGAGTCTTGGTTGAGCCCAGCGGGCGTACCTCTCCCTCCTGCAAGACACGCAGCAGCTTGGCTTGCAGCAACAAGGGCATGTCGCCGATCTCGTCGAGGAAAAGTGTTCCGCCATCAGCTGCGTCGAGAAGGCCGGTGCAGTCCTGCTCGGCTCCGGTAAACGCGCCCTTGCGATAACCAAACAGCTCGCTTTCCAGCAGGTGCTCAGGGAGCGCAGCGCAGTTTTGCACGATAAAGGCCTTGCTACGTCGATAGCCGCAGTCATGGATGGCTCGTGCAACCAGGTCCTTACCGGTGCCGGTTTCCCCCGTCAGCAACACGCTGACAGGGTTATGCAGAACTTTGCCAATTAGTTGATACACCGCGCGCATGTGTAGGCTATCGCCGATCAGGCCATAGCCGCTGCTGCAGGGGCTGCTTGGTATCACCGACGATAGTTCCTTGCCGCTCGTATGCAACCGTTGCAGCAGATTCAACTGGGCGATCCCGAAGGTGCCCAGTTTCGCTAGCGATCTGCTGAATCCCTGAAGATCCTTCGATTGTGTATGGGCGATAAGCAGAAGGCCAACGACGCGTTGTTGGTCGTCCTGCAGGGGCTGGCAGAGCAGGTTACGCCAGGATTCCGGGATATTGGGCAGGAACCCCGACGCATGCAGGCTGGTGTCGAACTCGGCAAGAAACAGTGTTCGGTTCTGGCACAGGCAATACTGCAGCAACTGCTCGCCATCGTAATCGCTGGACAGGCTTGCTGCCTCCCGTGGCTGCAGCAAGCCGTCGCACCACTCGGCTGCAAGCATCAGGCGCGTGTGGGTGGCATCGAGCAGGTAGATCTGGCTCAGCCGACAATCGCTCAGGCGTGCGGCGGTTTCCACCAGCCTGCCGAGCAGGCTCTCCGCGTTGATGGCGCGTGCCAGATAGGCATAGCGCTCGAGCAGGAACTCTGCATGGCGGAGTGAGGGAGGCATTTCGGGCTGCTCAAGCGAACTCACAGATTACAGCTCCTTCGCCATCGAGTGTCGCATGTACCCGTTGTAGGGGCTCGCCACCGGCCATGGCATTGAGCAGACGATCCACTACCAGTGGCTGTAGGTGCTGGTCGATCAGTTGGTCAATCAGACGGGCACCGCTGTTACCGTTGTCGCAACATTGAGCGAGGTGCTCGAGCAGTGCTTGTGAGTGACTGAATTGCAACTGGCGCCGAGCCAGGCGTTCGCCAAAGCGCATCAGCTTCAGCGCCACCAGCTCGTTCAGCACCTCACCATTGACCGGGTAGTACGGTACCACGCGCATGCGTGCCAGCAATGCTGGTTTGAAATGCTGGGTCAATTGCGGGCGAATGGCTTGCTCGAGTGTGCTCGCCTCGGGTCGCTGGCCATCGGTGCACAGCCTTTCGATGTGTTCGCTGGCGAGGTTCGACGTCATCAGGATCAGCGTATTGCGAAAGTTGATCTCGCGACCTTCGCCATCGTTGGCCACGCCCTTGTCGAAGATCTGATAGAAGACATTCATAACTTCCGGGTCGGCTTTTTCTACTTCATCCAGCAGGATCACGGAGTAGGGTTTCTGACGCACGGCTTCGGTGAGCATGCCGCCTTCGCCGTAGCCGACGTAGCCTGGTGGAGCGCCGATCAGTCGCGAAACGCTGTGTTTCTCCTGGAATTCGGACATGTTGATGGTGGTCAGGAAGCGCTCGCCGCCGTACAGGAGATCCGCCAGCGCCAGCGCGGTTTCGGTCTTACCAACGCCGCTGGGGCCGACGAGCAGGAAGACGCCTACTGGCGCTTCGGGTTTGTTCAAGCCTGCCGCCGTGGCGCGCACGGCCCGGTCGAGTGCTTCGATCGCCTGCATCTGTCCGCGAATGCGGCTGCCGAGGTCGCTGGCGAAGGAGATCACTTTGCTGTTGTGCTCGCGCGCCAGCTGCGACAACGGTACACCAGTCCAGTGACTGATCACCTCGGCGACCAGGCGTGGGCAGACTTCATAGCTGACCAGCCGTTCCTGTCCCTGCGTTGCTGTCAGCTGTGCCTGGAGCGCTCGCAGGTCGGCTTCGAGTTCTTCCAGGCGCGTCACTTGTTCGTCGTCCAGACGTGCGGCTGCGCACTGTCTGCGCAGCTCGAGCATCCGCTCGGCCAGTTCACGCTGCTCGGTCCAGCGCGTCTCGATCTGCTCCAGTTCGGTATGCGCTTCGGCCAGTCGAGTGTAGAGGCGATCCAGGTTCTGCATATCAACCGCCAGCCCGGCATCCCGGTCACGCTCCAGTACCTTGTGCTGGCGTCCGCTCTCGGCGATTTCATTTCTCAGACGTTCCAGCGCCTCGGGCGCAGCCGCGAGGCTGATACGCACCCGTGCACAGGCTGTATCAAGCACATCCACGGCCTTGTCCGGCAGTTGGCGTCCGGCCAGATAGCGTGCGGATAGCTCGGCCGCGGCGACCACCGCGTCGTCGCGCAGATAGATGCCGTGACTCTTTTCATAGACCGGCGCCAGGCCACGGAGGATGGTGACGGCTTCGTCGACGCTCGGTTCATGCAGTTGCACGGGCTGAAAGCGCCGCGCCAGCGCAGGGTCTTTCTCGAAGTATTTCTTGTACTCGCTCCAGGTCGTTGCGGCGATGGTACGGAGCTCGCCACGTGCGAGGGCCGGCTTGAGCAGGTTGGCGGCATCTCCGCTGCCGGCCTGGCCACCAGCGCCGATCAGGGTATGGGCTTCGTCGATGAAAAGGATGATGGGCTTCGGCGAGTTCTTCACTTCCTCTATTACGGCCTGAAGGCGACGCTCGAATTCACCCTTGACGCTGGCACCTGCTTGCAGCAGACCGAGGTCGAGGCACAGCAGCTCTACGCCTTTCAACGCATCGGGCACTTCGCCATGAGCGATGCGCAGTGCCAGTCCTTCGACGATCGCGGTCTTGCCGACGCCCGCCTCGCCGACCACGATGGGGTTGTTCTTGCGCCGGCGGGCGAGGATATCGATCATTTGGCGAATCGCGGCATCTCGGCAGAGTACCGGGTCGAGCCTGCCGTCGCGGGCTTGCTGGGTGAAGTTGTGGGTAAAGCGCTGGAGGTTGGTATCGCCCAGTGCGGCCGGCTGGCCGGCTTGCTGTGTCTGCTGGGCCAGAGCGAATTCGCGCAGGCGTTCGGCATCGAGCTTCGCCAGCAGCGGCTGGTAATGACTGCCGGCATAGCGCAGGGGGTTGCGTAGCAACGCCAGAATCAGCGCCGCCTGGTCCACGTGACGTTGGCCGAGCTCGAGGCTCGCCGTCAGCAGGGCGTCCTGCAGCCATTGCACCAGCTCGCTGGAAAATACCGGGTTGCGTGATTCGCTATTCTCGCCACGGGGCTGCAGCGCCTGGGCCAGTTCGCCTGCATTGACGGCTGCCTCCTGCGCGGCTCGTACCAGCAGACCATCGCTGCGCTCCAGCAGGCCAAGCAGCAGGTCTTCCACGAGTACCTTGCTGCCCCCTCGTACGACGCAGCGCTCGGCTGCGGTTTCCAGGTCACGGCGGGTTTCGGCATCCAGCGCCTGTACCAGCTGTTGCAAATCGACGTTGATCATCTCGCTATCCTTGTTGAGTGCGGGCCGTTCCCAGTGTGACCAGGCCATCGGCGCGTTCGCGCCCGAGCCAGCTGGTCCAGCCGAGGCGGCAGGTATTGTCCGAACTGATGCGCAACTCGCGAATATCATCGGCGCACAGTTGCAGGCGCAGGTCGTAATCGAGCGGGTCGCGCAGAGTGAAGCGCACCAGCGCGCAGAGCGACTGATAGCCGTTGCCGATCGGCAGGAATTCGTGAAAGCGATCCCAGCTAAGCTGGAGAATGTGGATGCGGAACTTGCCGCCTCGATCGCGCACCTGCTCGCCCAGCACCAGGCTTTCGCCCAGCTCGCTGTTGGCCATGCCCAGCCGGTTACACTGCTCCTGCAGAATCTCGACTCGTCGCTCCAGGCATTGTTCGATATGGAGTTCGGTGTGCTTGAAGTAGTAGCGCAGCACCGACTCGATCAGCGCCGCCGAATGGGCCCGCAGGCTGAGCAACCCGAGGTAGGGCAGCAGACGCTTCCAGTTCAGCTCACTGGCACCGCGGATGGTTTCGCCACGCAGGCCGATCAGCGCGAATAACTGCGAGGAGAAAGGGTCGCGCGCGCCGCTGGTAAAGCGTGCGCGATAGCGATATTTCTGCCAGATCGGCAGCATCAGACGCTGCAGTCGGTTGTTGAACAGATCGAGAAAGGCACGCGTCGGGTTACCATCCTCGCCGTCACCCAAGGCCTGCTCACCATAGAACGCCGGCAGCGGCGAGGACGAGCCGAACAGCCCGATCAGGTTGACCCGAAGACGCGCGCGCAGCTCGCCCTGTTCCTCGAAGAACTGCACTTGGTCGATGTCGCTGCCGGGAAAACCCAGGCTTGGATTGGCCTCGAACTCCAGGCGTTCGTACAGTGATTCGTCATCCAGTTCCGGATGCGCCTTGCGTAGTCGATCCAGTACCAGTAGCACGCCCTGGAACAGGCTGTACTCGCGAATGCCGCGACGCAGCGGATTCAGAGCAACGGTTGTTGACCCATGCGCGGCGTCCATTGATACACCTCTCCCTGTGTGCTCCGTACTCGCAGTTCGTGATACGAGTTGAGGCTGGCGTACAGGGCGAAAAATTCATTGAGTACTGAGGCGAAGAGGAACAGGTCGCCTTCGCCGATGAAACTCTCCAGATCCATGGTCAGATCGGTTCTCACGCCGCGTACCGGCAGGCCACGGTAGAGGCGATCGACATGTTCGTGGGTGATGCCCGTCAGCCCGCCAAGTCGGCGGCGACTGACGTTTTCGGCGTGCTTATCGTAGTGGCGCGGTAGGTCATAGGTTTCGAGAATGACCTTGAGCGCCTCGACGTTGGCTAGCGACAGGTAGTTCAGCGACATGTTGCTGATCAGCCTCCAGAGGAAGTCCTGCTCCAGTGGCGGCGCATAACTGGGCGTGACTGCGCTGATGTTGCGGAAGGAGAGGAACTCGGGCGTGTCCTCGCTGGGCATGCAGATGTCGCCGAGCTTGAGCTGGCACGGCAGGTTCTGGTTGGTGCAGGTCAGCTCGACCGACAGCGTTTCGTGCTGGTTGTGATGGTGCAGGCCGAAGCTCAGGTAGGTGTCCTGGCCCTCGCCCAGCAGCGAGGGTTGCTGGCGGATACTGTAGTGCGGGCGCGACAGCGGCACGTCGAAGCTGGGGTCGTGCTCGAAAGATTCGAAGTGTACGTATTCCTCGTAACCCAGGCCGCCGGGTTTCCAGCCGGTTACGCGGTCTACCGAGAAGACGCCGCATTGCTGGGGCACGAACTCGGCGGGGCGTACCAGGTACTGGTCCTGTCGGCCGTCCAGGCGAATCGGCGTGGCGTCGTGCTGAAACAGGTTGACCACCGGTGTGCAATACAGCCGAACGTTGTCCAGCGTGGGGCGGATACGCTGTGCGCCGGCTTTCTGGATATTGAAGCGCAGCTCCAGGCCGTGCGACTGCTTGAGCCATTCTTCCGGCAACTGTGCCAGAGCCTCGAGCCCCTTGATGTCAACGAACAGGAACTTGTCAGGGAAGACGAAATATTCCTGCAGGTAGCGGTAGCCGCGAAAGGTATTGAGCGGGTAGGGAATCAACGCCTGGTCTTCCGCGAAGCCTATCGGCTCGACTTGCCGGGCGTTCAGTTGCAGGGGGGGCAGAGGTTGCCCGCCAGCGGCCGGCAGCGGCTTGTCCTGATCATCCAGTACCACCACTTCGATACCGCCGAGATGCCGCAGCAGGCCCAGGTAAAGCAGCTGGCTGATGTAAGGCTCGCCGGCCAGATGCAGACGCAAGCGCTTGAGTCCCACTTCGCCGATATGCCCATCGGCGCTCATCCGAAGACGCAGGCTGAGCAGCGCGCCGTTACCCTTGACCGAATACTCCAGCGCTTGCAGCTCCAGTGGCAGCACTTCCGTTTCGTAGGCGGTGCGGAACCTGCAGGCCACACCCTGTACCGGTCGGGACTCGACAGGGGTATTGCGCGCCACCGTCAGCGCCGGTCCTGGCCGCTTTAGTGGATCAAACTGCAGCATGCTGAATGCCGGCAGTGGCCGCATGTAGTTCGGCCACAGCAGATGCATAAGTGAGTGGGTCAGCTCCGGCAGCTCGTCGTCCAGTTTCTGTCGCAGGCGCCCGGTGAGAAAGGCGAAGCCTTCCAGCAGCCGCTCGACATCCGGGTCCCGCCCGCTCTGAGCCAGGAAAGGCGCCAAGGCCGGGTTGCGCTCGGCGAAGCGCTTGCCGAGCTCGCGTAGGGCGGTGAGTTCGCTCTGGTAGTAATGGTTGAAAGACATGACGGTCAGTCCCGCCCGGTTGAGGACAGGACGAATGTCATTTCGCTGGTCGACTGCGTTCGGCCATTTGCCTCGAATCGATAGGTTTCAAGCGCTCTTTCATGGCCGAAAAGCCATGGCTTCGTTCCAGATTGCATCATGTCGCAGTCATCCATGATTTAGCCGTTGCCTTGAACTCTGACCTGCCCGCTGCCATCCAGGCTCGCGGAGAAGCTGACCTTGCGCTTGAGTCCTTCGACTTCCAGCAGACCTTCGATGGCGAAGGCGAGGCGAAGCAGATCGTGGTCACGGGGCAGGGAAACTACCCGGACCTGGCTCAAGCGCGGTTCGTAGGCTTCGATAAAGCGTTCTATGGCAACACGTGCCTGTTGCAATGAGTCGTGCAGCGACAGGCGCATGTCGTTCAAATCGGGTAACCCGTAGTCGGGCAGCGTCTGCACACTGCCCGCCCGGGTGCTGAGCATCTTGGACAGATGGGTGGCTACCGAGTCCATCGCCGTGATCTCGTGACTCCAGCCGGTGCGCAGGCCGGCATCGCCGGCAAGGCGTTCGAAAAGGCTGCCGTATCCGTTCAAGGCTCAGTTCCTGTTCACTCTTTATCCAGCTTCCCGACCAGCGACAGGGTGAAGTCGGCACCCATGTACTTGAAGTGCGGTCGCACGCTCAGGCTGACGCGGTACCAGCCCGGTTCGCCTTCCACGTCGCTGACGCTGACCTGGGCGGCGCGCAGCGGGCGACGGCTGCGCACTTCGGCGCTGGGGTTCTCCTGGTCGGCGACGAACTGGCGGATCCACTTGTTCAGTTCCAGTTCCAAGTCGGTGCGCTCCTTCCAGGCACCGATCTGCTCGCGCTGCAGCACCTTCAGGTAGTGCGCCAGGCGGTTGACGATGAACAGGTAGGGCAGCTGGGTGCCGAGCTTGTAGTTCAGCTCGGCGGTCTTGCCTTCTTCGCTATTGCCGAAGAACTTCGGCTTTTGCGCCGAGTTGGCGGAGAAGAATGCGGCGTTGTCACTGCCCTTGCGCATGGTCAGGGCGATGAAGCCTTCTTCGGCCAGCTCATACTCGCGACGGTCGGAAACCAGGACCTCGGTCGGGATCTTGGTCTCGATCTCGCCCATGCTTTCGAAATGGTGCAGCGGCAGGTCTTCCACCGCGCCACCGCTCTGTGGGCCGATGATGTTCGGACACCAGCGGAACTTGGCGAAGCTGTCGGTCAGGCGGCTGGCGAATGTGTAGGCGGTGTTGCCCCAGAGATAATGCTCGTGGCTGTTGGCGACGTTTTCCTTGTAGACGAAGCTCTTGACCGGGTTGTCTTCGGGGTCATAGGGGTTGCGCAGCAGGAAGCGCGGAACGGTGAGCCCCACGTAGCGAGCATCTTCTTGTTCGCGGAAGCTCTGCCACTTGGCGAATTGCGGGCCTTCGAAGTGGTCCTTCAGATCCTTCAGGTCTGGTAGCCCGGTAAAGCTCTCCAGACCGAAGAACTTCGGCCCGGCTGCTGCGACGAAGGGCGCATGGGACATGCTGGCGACGCTGGCCACGTACTGCAGGGTCTTGACGTCGGGTGCGCTCGGGTCGAAGAAATAGTTGGCGATCAGCGCGCCTACCGGCTGGCCGCCGAACTGGCCGTACTCGGCGGTATAGATGTGCTTGTAAAGGCCGGACTGGACAATTTCAGGGCTGTCCTCGAAGTCTTCCAGCAGGTCCTGCTTGGAAGCGCTGAGGATCTCCAGCTTGATGTTCTCGCGGAAGTTGGTGCGGTCCACCAACAGTTTGAGGCCGCGCCAGGAGGATTCCAGCGCCTGGAACTCGGGGTGGTGGAGAATCTCGTCCATCTGCCGGCTGAGCTTGGCGTCGATCTCGGCGATCATGCGATCGACCATCGCTTTCTTCACCGGCTCGTTTTCATTCTGCGGCTTGAGCAGTTCCTCAATGAAGGCCGATACGCCGCGCTTGGCGATATCGTAGGCCTCGTCATCCGGGGTCAGTCGGGTTTCGGCGATGATGCGCTCGAGGATGCCGGCATCGGCGAGGTTGCCGGTTTCGACGGCGGCTGCGGTTGTAGTCATGGATCAATTCCTTTTGTGGGGTCAGGCGTCCAGTTTGTTCTTGGCGGCGAGGCCCAGTTCGCCGAGTACGCGCTCACGCGAGTCGTCGTCGGAAAGCACACTCTCGATGGCCTTGCGGAAGGCGGGAGCGTTGCCCAGCGGGCCCTTGAGGGCAACCAGTGCGTCGCGCAATTCCATCAGCTTCTTCAGTTCCGGCACCTGCTCGACCAGGCTGGCAGGGTTGAAGTCCTTCATCGAGTTGATTTTCAGCTGAACGGCCAGGTCTTCGTCGACGGCTTCGTCGTTCAGGCGATTGGGTACGCCCAGGCTCAGGCTCAGCTCCTGCTTGGCCAGGACTTCATCGAAGCTGTTCTTGTCGATGGAAATGGGCTTGCGCTCTTCGATCTTGCGATCGTCGGCGCGCTGGGTGAAATCGCCCAGCACCATCAGCTTCAATGGCAGTTCGATTTCCTCCTGAGCGTTGCCGGTGGCAGGTTTGAAGGTGACGTTGATGCGCTCCTTGGGTGCTACTGAGCCTTCTTTGGCCATGGGTGTTCTCCTTTGCGGTTAATCCAGCACCACTTCGAGGTCGAGGTGGCACAGCCTGCGATAGATCTCATCCTTGCTTTCACGCGTGGCGTGGTTTTGCGGCAGCAACTCGCAACAGCTGTGCAGCAGACGCAGAATTTCCAAGGCGAGATCAGGTTCCCAGTCGGCAAGGCCAGTGGCCTTGAGGGTCTGGTCAAGGGTTTCCAGCTGGGTCTTCGCCAGCTCGTATTTCTTGGCCTGGTAACAGAGTCGGGCCAGGGTGAGTTGCCAGAAAAAACGCTCGCGACCGCCTCGCGCGGTGGCGAGTCCTTTCTTGAGTTGCTGTACGGCGGGCTTGAGTCCGTTTTTGCGCAGTTGTGGCAATACGTTCTGCAGGGCTTCTTCCCAGGGCGGCGTGGTGCCGTTCTGGGTGTTGTCTCGTTCGCTGGTTGTCGGCGCCGGATCCAGGGTCGGCAACACCTGAGCGCTGATCCAGGCGCGGGTTTCGGCATCGGCGAACGGGGTTCCGTCGTGAAAGCGCAATTCGTCGAGTCCGGGCAGGCGTTTCAGAAACAGCGCGAGCTGGATCTCGAGTTCACGCATCGCCAGGTCGGCGTTCAGTTCCTGCAGGCACTCCCAGGCAAGGCGCTGGCCGTCCAGCCAAAAGGGCGCGCGGGCGGTGCTGGCTTCCAGATCTACCAGTAGATCTGCGTACAGTCCCTGGGAGAAGCGTTCCCGATAGCTGACCAGTTTGTCGGCCGGGATGCCGCGTAAGGCCGTGATCTGTTCGGCATTGCGCTCCGGCAGGCTGTCGATCGGTAGCCAGAGCAGGGTGCGCGTCAGGCGTAACGGCTTGATGTCGGTGGTTTTTTGTTTGAGCCACCAGTTGCACAGCGGGCGTGCCTGGTCCTGCAAGGTACGCAACTGCTTGTGCGCGTCCTTTTCGTTTTCGACGGTAGGCGAGGTGTTGAAGACCTGCTTGACCTGGGCGATGGCGTTCTCGACGGGGCTAGGTTGAGGGTGCGTTTGAGCGGCTCGCTTGACCATCTCTTCCAGGCGTCGACTGAGCGGCAGCAGCAGAGGCGCGCTTTCCTCACCCAGATGCTTCCTCAAGCAGGCATCCAGCGCGCGCAGATCTTCAGCCATCCGGGCGAACAGCCCCAGTTGTTCGCCAATCGCCACATGGTCAGCCACCGCCTGTTCCATGCGCGGTATGAGCCAGGTGAAGGCTGCTATGCGGGTGCGGGGCTTTTGCGGGAAGAGAGTTTCCCAGCGTTCGCTGCAGAGGTAGCGAAGCATGCCCAGCCCCGCCTGGAGGCCGGCAAAGGATTCACGCTGATAGAGGCTCCAGGTGAGCCAGGCAGCGATACGCAAGTCCTTCGACTGGGTGCGCAGAAGCGTTTCGCTGACTTCGCGTACCTTCTCCCAATCAGTACCTGCCGTCTTGTGCAGGGCCGTGGCCTTGCACAGTTCGTTTTCCAGTAGTTCATAGTCGCTGCAATAGCGAATATCGATGCCGGAGAACGACATTTCATCAATAGGTAGCTGTGCTACTTGCAGATAATGAGTGGCAAGTTTGTGGGAGTAGGTCATTCCATGACTCAACGATAATTCGAAATTCGAAACGATCCTGCCTGCTTCGAATTACCGATTGCGCAAATTCCTGCGCACGTTAATGCGCAATAAGTTGCGCAATTCCTTTTGAGGGGCGCATCCTAGCCCGCTGTTGAGAGGTGGGCAATATGAAGAATGTGAAGCACTTTGCAGGTGAGGTGATTGGCTTGAAGTAAGGCGGTAACCGACTTTGTTCGAGTTTTATTGAATTAATCTGATAGTTGCTGATATTGCCAGGATTGTTGTGAGCCATGGCTTACATGGGGTTGTGAGGTGCTTTGGTTTTTATCGTCAGGCTTCTGCAGATTTTGTGATCAGGCTTGGGTAGTTCCGCGGGTGAGGAGGCGCCGTGTTATGTATGCGACGCGGCGCACTCTCAGAAAGAAGGTTCTTCGATAGGGCGAAGAGCCAGTGTGAGGTGTACTTCTGGCGCCAATTCATCAGCCGGATTAACCGCCCGTGCGTCCAAAGTTCTCTGCGAACGTCATGGGCTTCTGCGCCCCGGATGAAGTATCAGTTGTACCAGTGTCAGGTCCAGCCAGCGGCCGAATTTGCAGCCCACCTGACGCATCTGGCCGACGTGGGTGAAGCCGAGTTGCTGGTGCATATGGATCGAGGCGCGATTCTCGCTTTCTATGGCACCGACCATCACGTGCCGGCCGGCGGTACGGGCGCGCTGGATCAGTTCGCGCATCAGGTTGCGGCCGACACCGCCGCCGCGCTGGCCGTCGCGGACATACACCGAATGCTCGACGGTATGACGGTAGCCTTCGTATGGTCGCCAGGGACCGTAGCTGGCATAGCCGACCACCTGCCCATCATCGTCCAGCGCCACGAGGATCGGGTTGCCCTGTTCCTGGCGCTCGGCAAGCCAGGTACGGCGGTTCGCCAGGTCGACCGGCGAGT
This sequence comes from Pseudomonas sp., assembly GCA_047973445.1. GTDB lineage: Bacteria > Pseudomonadota > Gammaproteobacteria > Pseudomonadales > Pseudomonadaceae > Stutzerimonas. Next base: position 11,296 of record JBKEBY010000116.1, on the reverse strand, counting down.
CGTTCCAGATCGCCGTGCTGTTCTGCACGGCGTCGTTGTAGATATGCAGGATGCCTTCGAGATCTGCATCCTGGGCGTCACGTATCAGCACATCGAAATCCTTCTGGGTGGTCGGGGCGCATGGTGCAGAAGACATTGACCTGCTTCCCGGGACCAAGGTGCCTCGCCTTCTGGCCTGCGGTTGCTCGGCTCAGGTTCGGAAGCACGCAATTGTCGAGCCGGACCAGTCACACGGCTCGCTAGGCCAATACGTAACGGCAGGCGATGACTTCGGTCAATGTCGGCGTAGCTTTTGCCGGGCTGATCAAGGCCGATTCAGCGTCTTTAGCGTCGTTCGCATTCTGCATGTGGAGGGCTATGGTCAGGCTATCGCATTGCATTTCGAGAGGTTGCCGCATGAATTTTGCCTATAGCCCACGCGTGGAAGCGCTACGCATGCAGCTGCGTGCCTTCATGGACGATCACATCGTGCCGCGCATCAGCCTGTGGCACCAGGAGGTGGAGCAGGGGCACTTTCCGGTGCCCTTCATGGCGGACCTGAAGGCCCTTGCCCGATCGGAAGGGTTGTGGAATCTGTTCCTGCCAACCCTGCAGGCGGAGGAGCCCGGCATGGGCTTGAGCAACCTCGAATACGCGCCGCTGGCGGAGATCATGGGACGCGTGCACTGGGCCTCCGAGGTGTTCAACTGCAACGCGCCGGACACCGGCAACATGGAGTTGCTGCACCTGTTCGCTACGCCAGAGCAACGTGAGCGCTGGCTCAAGCCGTTGCTCGAGGGCGAGATTCGCTCGGCATTCGCCATGACCGAGCCGGATGTGCCGTCCTCGGATGCCACCAACATCCAGACGCTGATCCACCGCGACGGCGACGAGTACGTGATCAACGGGCGCAAGTGGTTCATCACCAACGCTTCGCACCCTGACTGTCGGCTGTTGATCGTGATGGGCAAGACTGATCCGCAAGCCGACACACACCACCAGCAGAGCATGATTCTGGTGCCCTTCGATACGCCGGGTGTCGAGCTGGTTCGCAACATCCCGGTGATGAACCACATCGCTCCCGAGGGCCACAGCGAGCTGGTACTGCGCAACGTGCGGGTTCCGCTTGGCAACCTGTTGGGCCGGGAGGGCGAGGGCTTCATGATGGCGCAGGCGCGTCTCGGGCCGGGGCGCATTCACCATTGCATGCGTTCGATCGGCATGGCGGAGCTGGCACTGGAGCTGATGATCGAGCGCTGTCAGGAGCGCAGGGCGTTCGGCCGCTACCTGCATCAGTATTCCAACATCGCAGACCGGATCGCTGAATCGCGGATCGAGATCGAGCAGGCGCGCCTGCTGGTACTCAAGACCGCCTGGATGATCGACGAAGTGGGAGCGAAGGCTGCACGCAAGGAAATCGCCATGATCAAGGCGCTGGTGCCGCGCATGCATGCGCGGGTGGTCGACCGGGCCATGCAGGCGTACGGCGCCATGGGGCTGACGCCGGATACGCCATTGGCCGACATGTGGACCGGCGGTCGGGCTCTGCGTTTTGCCGATGGTCCCGATGAGGTTCATCTGCGCAGTATCGCGCGCATGGAGATCAAGGCCAGCGGAGCGAGTCGTGGTGCAACCGCGGTGTATCTGACACCATATGGGCGGAATTGAGCGGCGGCGATGCTAGGCTGCGGCGCTATAGCCGGGGGGCAGCGCAGAGTCTATCGACTAGACTGTGCCGTACTCCCATGACTAAGCGGCCTGGCATTGACTTGGCGCAATGAAAGGGTTCCCAAGGGAATAGGGTTGATCAGCGTCAAGGATGGCTTGGAACGCCATCCCTACCATTGGCGACTACGTCCAGCAGTGGAAGTAAGGTAAATCCATGAAATCCCTAGGTTTTGCAGTCGTCGGCGCCTCGTGCCGCTGGGTAGCTGGCTTTGTGGTCCTCCTGGCTCTGATGTTCTGTATGTCCGTGGTACAGGCAAAAGAGTACGAAGCAGAGCAGCAACGCATCGAGTTGTTCTTCCCTGAAGCCACCGAAATTTCCGAGCCCGAGGGCGAATACCAGGTGCGCACCCTCGCCGATAAGGAGGGCACGGTCTTCGGGTATGCTTTTCAGAGCATCAACGTCACGGACATGCCGGCCTATTCCGGCAAGCCGATCAATATGCAGATCCTGCTCGATCCCAAGGGTGTCATCGTCGATGCCTACATGCTCGAGCATCACGAACCCATTGTGCTCATCGGCATACCCGAGCAGAAGGTTCATGACTTCAACGCCAACTACAGTGGTATCCATGTCGGGCAGCGCGTGGTGGTCGGGCGATCCAGCGATCAGAGCGCGGTCACGGTCGATGCCGTCACTGGCGCCACCGTGACTGTGATGGTGATCAACGAGGTTGTCATGCGTGCGGCCCATACCGTGGCCGTTGATCTGGGGTTGGTCGAGGCGGGTGCTTCTGCGCGGCCCAAGCCGGCGCTGGTGCGCGAGGACGTCTTCCAGCCGGCCAGTTGGACCGAGCTGGTGGGCAATGGCGCCATTCGCCGCATGCATCTGACCCGCGGTCAGGTCGACGATGCCTTCAAGGGCACCGAGGCCGAGGGTGTCGACGTAGCCGCAGCGGAAGAGCGCGACGAAACCTTCATCGATCTCTACGCCACGCATCTAAATCCGCCGACCATCGGCCGCAACCTGTTGGGCGAGCGTCAGTACGCCGACCTGATGGCGAACCTCGAGCCGGGCGAACATGCCTTTGCAGTACTGTCCAACGGTGATTACTCGTTCAAAGGCTCGGGCTACGTGCGTGGCGGCATCTTTGATCGAGTGCAGCTACGCCAGTTCGGCGACATCATCAGTTTTCGCGACCTGGACTTCATCCGCCTGTCCGACGTATATGCCGAAGGCATGCCGGAATTCTTCGAGATGGCGATCTTCACCGCCCGCGAGCAGTATCGTTTCGATCCGGGGTCGCCCTGGAATCTCGAGCTGCTGGTGCGTCGTCAGGTAGGTCCGGTGGAGAGCATCTTCACTAGCTTCGAGATGCCCTACGTGATGCCTGAGGAGTACATCGAGCGTGTACCGCTGACCGCTGAAGAGCTGGCTGCCATCGAGGAGGCGAACCGGCCACTGTGGGTCAATATCTGGTACCAGAAGAGTTTCCAGGTGGGTGTGATCCTGGTTGCACTGGCGCTGCTGACGGTCATCCTCTTCCTGCAGGACAAGTTCACCAAGTATCCCAACTTTCTCAAGCAGCTGCGTCATGGCTACCTGATTTTCACCGTTGTATTCATTGGCTGGTATGCCCTGGGGCAACTGTCGGTGGTCAACGTGCTGACCTTCGTCCATGCGCTGATCCAGGACTTCCGTTGGGAGCTGTTCCTGACCGATCCGGTGATCTTCATTCTCTGGGTGTTTACTGCCGCCAGCGTCCTGCTCTGGGGACGTGGCGTGTTCTGCGGCTGGCTGTGCCCCTTTGGCGCCTTGCAGGAGCTGATCAACGAGGCCGCGCGCAAGCTGAAGATTCCACAGTACGACTTGCCCTTCGGTCTTCACGAGCGGCTCTGGGCCATCAAGTACATCGTGCTGCTGGTGCTGTTCGGCATCTCGCTGGAATCCATGATGATGGCTGAAAAGGCCGCCGAGATTGAACCCTTCAAGACCGCCATCACGCTGAAGTTCGATCGCCAGTGGTGGTTCGTCGCTTATGCGGTGTTCCTGCTGGTGATCAACATCTTCACCCGCAAGGTCTATTGCCGCTACGTCTGCCCGCTAGGCGCCGGGCTGGCAATCACCGGTCGCTTCCGGCTGTTCGACTGGCTCAAGCGGCGCAAGGAATGCGGCAACCCCTGTCAGATCTGTGCCAACGAATGTGAAGTGCAGGCGATCCATCCGGATGGGCATATCAACCACAACGAATGCCATTACTGCCTGGACTGCCAGATGACCTACCACAATGAAAACAAGTGCCCGCCGCTTATTCAGAAGAACAAGCGCAAGAAGCGCGACAAGAAAGCGCCGGTCGGGAATGAGCTGATCCCTGTAGTGCAAGTGGTGGAACCCTGAGTGATCGCCAGCGGGCGAAACGCTCGGAACTGGTCGGATGACCGTGTTGAAGATGTTCAATTAGGAGCAAAACCCATGAGCGACAATGATTCCAAGAACACCCCGCAAATGTTGGAGAAGAACGGCCTGAGTCGCCGCGGCTTCCTCGGTGCAAGTGCCCTGACTGGTGCTGCGGTGGCGGCCACTGCGATGGGCGGTGCCGTCATGAGCCGCGAAAGCTGGGCCGCAGCCGTCAAGGATGCCCAATCCAAGATTCACGTCGGCCCGGGCGAGCTGGACGAGTACTACGGCTTCTGGTCCGGCGGTCACCAGGGTGAGGTCCGTGTGCTGGGCGTACCGTCTATGCGCGAGCTGATGCGTATCCCGGTGTTCAACGTCGACTCCGCCACCGGCTGGGGACTGACCAATGAGAGTAAGGCGGTGCTGGGGGACAGCTCCAAGTTCCTGAACGGCGACTGCCACCACCCGCACATCTCCATGACCGATGGCAAGTACGACGGTAAGTACCTGTTCATCAACGACAAGGCCAACACCCGCGTCGCGCGTATCCGCCTGGATATCATGAAGTGCGACAAGATCCTGACAGTGCCGAACTGCCAGGCGATCCACGGCCTGCGTTTGCAGAAGGTGCCGCACACCAAGTACGTGTTCGCCAACGCCGAGTTCATCATTCCGCATCCTAACGACGGCAAGATTTTCGATCTGCAGGATGAGAACAGCTACACCATGTACAACGTGATCGACGCCGAGAAGATGGAAATGGCGTTCCAGATCATCGTCGACGGTAACCTCGATAACACCGACGCCGACTACACCGGTCGTTTTGCCGCCTCCACCTGCTACAACTCGGAGAAGGCCTTTGACCTCGGCGGCATGATGCGCAACGAGCGTGACTGGGTTGTCGTGTTCGACATCCATGCAGCCGAAAAAGCCGTCAAGGCTGGCAAGTTCATCACCTTGGGCGACTCCAAGGTGCCGGTTCTGGACGGCCGCAAGAAGGGCGACAAGGACAGCGAATTCACCCGCTACATCCCGGTGCCGAAGAACCCGCATGGCTGCAACACTTCGCCGGATGGTAAGTACTTCATTGCTAACGGCAAGCTGTCGCCGACCTGCACGATGATCGCCATCGACATGCTGCCTGACCTGTTTGCCGGCAAGTTCAAGGACCCGCGTGACGTTGTTGTCGGTGAGCCGGAACTGGGCCTCGGCCCGCTGCACACGACTTTCGACGGCCGTGGCAACGCCTACACCACGCTGTTCATCGACAGTCAGCTGGTCAAGTGGAACATGGAAGAGGCCACTCGCGCCTACAAGGGCGAAAAGGTCAACTACATCAAGCAGAAGCTGGATGTGCACTACCAGCCTGGCCACAACCACGCTTCGCTGTGCGAAACGCGCGAAGCAGACGGCAAGTGGGTCGTTGTCCTGTCGAAGTTCTCCAAGGACCGCTTCCTGCCTACCGGTCCGCTGCATCCGGAAAACGATCAGCTGATCGATATCTCCGGCGACGAAATGAAGCTGGTGCACGATGGCCCGACTTTCGCCGAGCCGCACGACTGCATCATGGCCCGTCGCGATCAGATCAAGACCAAGAAGATCTGGGACCGCAACGATCCATTCTTCGCGCCGACCGTGAAGATGGCCGAGAAGGACGGTATCAACCTGACTACCGACAACAAGGTCATTCGCGACGGCAACAAGGTGCGTGTCTACATGACCTCCATGGCACCGGCCTACGGCGTCACCGACTTCACCGTGAAGCAGGGTGACGAAGTGACGGTGGTGATCACCAACATCGACCAGATCGAAGACGTGTCCCACGGTTTCGTGATGGTTAACCACGGTGTGAGCATGGAGATCAGCCCGCAGCAGACCTCGTCCATCACCTTTGTGGCAGACAAGCCTGGCTTGCACTGGTACTACTGCAGCTGGTTCTGTCATGCGCTGCACATGGAGATGGTCGGCCGCATGATCGTCGAACCGGCCTGAGGTCCGGTATTGGTCGTGAGAGCGGTGAATGACTCCATCGCGCAGCCATAGCGCGAGCCGCTCCCATGGTCATTCCCAACCCGGCGAACGGGGTTCGCCGGGTTCCCAATATCGCCTGACGCTGAAGAAAAGGTAATTGATGTGCTCAGATTTCAGGCTATGCGTGCGTGCTACACCCTGGCGCTTACCGCGCTCATGATTCCTGCGGGATCCGCCTTGGCGGAACCGCAACCACTCACCTCGCTGCCACTGCAGGCGCAGGGTGAGAACCGCTGGACACTGCCCGCCGGCGAATACACCGGGCAATTCATCATCGATCAGCCGTTGGCGCTGCACTGTGCACCGGGTGCGGTGATCAAGGCGCCGGGTCAGGGCAACGCCCTGACCGTGCGCGCAGCGAACGTGACCATCGAGGGGTGCACGCTGCGTGACTGGGGACACGACCTCACGGCGATGAACGCGGCAATCTTCCTCGAACCGACCGCCACCGGTGTGCAGATTCGCAACAACGACCTGCAAGGCCCAGGCTTCGGCATCTGGGCCGATCGCAGTCGTGACTTGCTGGTTGAAGGCAACCGTATCGAGGGCGACCTCGGTCTGCGCTCCCAGGACCGCGGCAACGGCATTCATCTGTTCTCCGTGCGCGGCGCGCAGGTCATCGACAACCATGTCTGGAACACCCGCGACGGCATCTATATCGACAACTCCAACGGCAACAGCATCGAGCGTAACCTGTTCGAGGATCTGCGCTACGGCGTGCACTATATGTTCTCCAACGAGAATCGCGTGATCGCCAACATCACCCGTCGCACCCGCACCGGTTATGCGCTTATGCAGAGCCGCAAACTGACAGTGATCGGTAACCGCTCCGAGTACGACCAGAACTACGGCATCCTGATGAACTACATCACCTACTCGACCATCAGGGACAATTTCGTCACCGATGTCGAGCGCGGTGATACCGGTGGCGACAGTATGATCAGCGGTGGCGAAGGCAAGGCGCTGTTCATCTACAACTCGCTGTTCAACACCATCGAGAACAACCGCTTCCAGCACAGCGACTTGGGTATCCACTTGACCGCCGGTTCGGAAGACAACCGTATTTCCAGCAATGCCTTCATCAGTAACGCGCAGCAGGTCAAGTACGTTGCCGTACGGACCCAGGAGTGGTCGGTCGACGGGCGCGGCAACTACTGGAGCGACTACCTGGGCTGGGACCGCAACGAAGACGGCCTGGGCGACATCGCCTACGAGCCCAACGACAACGTTGATCGTCTGCTGTGGATGTATCCGCAGGTGCGCCTGCTGATGAACAGCCCGAGCATCGAAGTGCTGCGCTGGGTGCAGCGCGCGTTTCCGGTGATCAAGTCACCGGGCGTACAGGACAGCCATCCGTTGATGAAGCCGCCTACCGGGGGCGTGACCGAGGAACCGATGAACACAACGCAGAGGCCCCACTCATGAATGCTGTCGAGATCCAGGGCGTCAGCCAGCGATACGGCAACATGACCGTGTTGCATGATTTGAACCTGACCCTCGGCGAAGGCGAGGTGCTGGGGCTTTTCGGCCATAACGGTGCCGGCAAGACCACCAGCATGAAACTGATTCTCGGCCTACTGCAGGCAAGCGAAGGGCGCGTTCAGGTGCTGGGTCGCGATCCACGCACCACCGACGTGCGCCGCCACCTGGGTTATCTGCCGGAGAACGTCACCTTCTATCCGCAGCTGACGGGGCGCGAAACCTTGCGTCATTTCGCGCGCCTGAAGAGCACGTCGCTGGGCCAGGTAGACGGTCTGCTCGAGCAGGTCGGCCTCACTCACGCTGCCGATCGCCGCGTGAAGACCTATTCCAAGGGGATGCGTCAGCGGCTCGGCCTGGCCCAGGCGGTGCTCGGCGAACCGCGCCTGCTGCTGCTCGACGAACCCACCGTGGGGCTCGATCCCATCGCCACCCAGGAGCTTTACCTGTTGATTGATCGCCTGCGTCAGACGGGCACCAGCGTGATCCTCTGTTCCCACGTGCTGCCTGGTGTGGAGGCACATATCAATCGTGCGGCGATTCTCGCCAAGGGGCGCCTGCAGGCCATCGGTAGCCTCAAGCAGCTGCGCAGCGAGGCTGGTCTGCCGGTACGTATCCGCGCCAGCGGGATCAGTCAGAGTGAGGCCTGGCTGGAGCGCTGGGCCAATGCGGGGCACTCGGCGCAGCGCCTCGGTGAGGATGGCGTCGAGGTGACCGCTATCAACGGCCACAAGCTGCCGTTGCTGCGTGAACTGCTCGGGGAAAGCGAACCCGACGATGTGGAAATCCACCAGCCTTCACTGGAGGATCTGTATCTCTATTACATGGCGCGCGCTGGCGATGTGCAGGCGGCGGAGGGCAGGGTATGAACCAGGTCTGGAACATCGCCCGCAAGGAACTCAGCGACGGCTTGCGCAACCGCTGGCTGCTGGCCATCAGTCTGTTGTTCGCGGCATTGGCCGTGGGAATCGCCTGGCTCGGTGCGGCTGCCTCTGGGCAGGTGGGATTCACTTCGATCCCGGCGACTATCGCCAGCCTGGCCAGTCTGGCCACCTTCCTGATGCCACTGATCGCGCTGCTGCTGGCCTATGACGCCATCGTCGGCGAGGACGAAGGCGGTACGCTGATGCTGCTGCTGACCTATCCGCTGGGGCGTGGCGAGATTCTGCTCGGCAAGTTCGTCGGCCACGGGCTGATACTTGCCCTGGCGGTACTGATCGGCTTTGGCGGAGCCGCGCTGGCCATCGCCCTGCTGGTCGAGAATATCGAACTGGGCCTGCTGCTCTGGGCCTTCGGTCGCTTCATGGTTTCCTCCACGCTGCTGGGCTGGGTTTTCCTTGCCCTGGCTTACGTGCTCAGCGGAAAGGTCAACGAGAAATCCAGTGCCGCTGGCCTGGCGCTGGGGATCTGGTTCCTGTTCGTGCTGGTGTTCGATCTGGTGTTGCTGGCGTTGCTGGTACTCAGCGAAGGCAAGTTCAGTCCGGAGTTGCTGCCCTGGTTGCTGCTGCTCAACCCCACCGACATCTACCGGCTGATCAACCTGTCCGGCTTCGAGGGCGGCGGTGCCATGGGCGTGCTGTCGCTGGGCAGCGACCTGCCCGTACCGAACGCAGTGCTCTGGCTCTGTTTGTTGGCCTGGGCAGGCGTATCGTTGCTGTTGGCTTATGGCATCTTCCGTCGGCGCCTGGCCTGACTTTCTGGAGGAAAACGAATGATGAACAATCTGTACCGTACCGGCGCCCAAGCGCTGCTCGTGATGCTTATGGCATTCGGGCTGGCCGCCTGTGGCGACAAGCAAGAAGCCCAGCAATCGCTCGATCCGGTGGCTTTCCATGACGGTGACGAATGCCACGTCTGCGGCATGATCATCGCCGACTTCCCCGGCCCGAAAGGTCAGGCGGTGGATAAGGCCGGCGTGAAGAAGTTTTGCTCCACCGCCGAGATGCTCGGCTGGTACCTGCAGCCGGAAAACAAGCTGCTCGATGCCAAGCTCTATGTGCATGACATGGGTAAGAGCGAATGGGCGCACCCCAGCGACGAGCACCTGATCGACGCCCGTACGGCCTGGTATGTTGCCGGTACGCCACTTCAGGGTGCCATGGGCGCCTCCCTGGCCAGTTTCTCTGACGAGCAGCAGGCGCAGCAGCTCGCTGCCGAGCATGGCGGCCGCGTGCTGCGCTTCGAGGAGATCGACCATGGAGTGTTGCAGCAGGGCACGGACATGCAGCACCACGACATGCATGAGCAGATGTCCGAAACTGAACACAACGATCACGCGGGTCATTGACCGCATTCGACGCAATCGAGGTAAGCAAAATGATGGGTATCAGCATCTGGCAGCTTCTGATCATTCTTCTGATCGTGGTCATGCTGTTCGGCACCAAGCGCCTGCGTGGTCTGGGCTCGGATCTGGGCAGCGCGATCGCGGGGTTTCGCAAGTCCGTGAGCGAGGGTGAAAGCACGGCCCAGGTGGAGCCGGTCAAGCCGGAGCTCAAGTAACAATTCTGCTCCCGGCTCACCAAAGGGTGAGCCGGGCCTGCTGGGAGCACGCCTTTACCAATTCTCTTGTGCAAGGGGATGAGGCTTCGTTTCACCGAGGCCGTTCGTCGCGTGCTGGTGCGTCTCTCTAGACATTGCTTCGCTCACGCCATCTGCGGTGCGGTTCTTTGGACCGCGGGCGACCGGCTATTTCGCTCGTTGCCAGGGCCGCATTTCGCCCCGCCGGCTGTCGCTTTCCCCTCGCCACGGTAAAAAGCTGATTGCAATCAAGTCTGTTGAGGCCGCCTTCCCTGTAGAAAGTAGTCCTGGCTCCTGCATTGACTGGAGCGTCATTTCCGCCGCGTAGTAAAGCTTCACGCGGCGGGCTAGAAGAAAACCCTGGAGGCCTTCCGTGCAAGTAGTCGACCGGCGAAAAGCCCTGAGTATCCCGCCTGTCTGGCGTCTCGCCTTTCGTCCCTTCTTCCTCGCTGGCGCTATCTACGCGTTGCTGGCGATTCCGCTCTGGGTCGCGGCCTGGACGGGTTTCTGGCCCGGCTTTCAACCCGCTGGAGGCTGGCTGGCCTGGCACCGCCACGAAATGTTGTTCGGCTTTGCCATGGCCATCGTCGCCGGCTTCCTGCTGACCGCGGTACAGACCTGGACAGGACAGGTGGCGCCTTCCGGCAACCGCCTGATGGGCGTGGCGCTGATCTGGCTGGCGGCGCGCCTGGGCTGGCTGCTAGGGCTGCCGGTGCCACTGCTGGTACCGCTGGATCTGCTGTTCCTGCTTGTCGTCGCCTGGATGATGGCGCGCATGCTCTGGGCCGTGCGGCAGCAGCGCAACTATCCCATTGTGGTGGTGCTGACGCTGATGATTGGTGCCGATGCGTTGATGCTGGCCGGTGTGCTGCAAGGCAATGATGCGCTGCAGCGCCAAGGCGTTCTGGCGGGACTTTGGCTGGTGGCGGCACTGATGGCGCTGATTGGCGGCCGGGTGATTCCTTTCTTCACCCAGCGCGGCCTGGGACGTACGGCGCAGGTCAAGGCCTGGCCGTGGCTCGACTGGTCGCTGCTGGTCGGCAGTGCGCTGATCGCGCTTCTACATGCATTTGGCGTGGCGCTGGCGCCCCGCGCGTTGATCGGGCTGCTGTTCCTGGCCGTTGGCCTGGGGCATCTGCTGCGCCTGGTTCGCTGGTACGACGCCGACCTCAGAAAGGTGCCGCTGCTGTGGTCGTTGCACCTGGCGATGCTCTGGTTGGTGGTGGC
>JBKEBY010000065.1:0-76488 GCA_047973445.1 Pseudomonas sp. | reverse complement strand
TCGGTCGCCACATCATGCTGCCGCTGGTCAACCGTCTGATCCCCATCGTCGCCGACGACTATGTCGACCTGGACTTCGGCACCGGCTGCGTAAAAATCACCCCCGCCCATGACTTCAACGACTATGAAGTCGGCAAACGCCACAAGCTGCCGCTGATCAACATCTTCGATCAGAACGCCGCGATCCTGGCCCGCGCCCAGGTGTTCAACATCGACGGTACGCCGAACGACAAGGTCGATGCTTCCTTGCCCGACGGCTACGCGCACATGGACCGCTTCGCTGCACGCAAGGCCATCGTCGCCGAATTCGAAGCCATGAGCCTGCTGGAGAAGGTCGACGACCACGCATTGAAGGTTCCGCGCGGTGACCGCTCCGGCACCGTAATCGAACCCTGGTTGACCGACCAGTGGTACGTCTCCACCAAGCCGCTCGCGGAAAAAGCCATCGCCGCCGTCGAAAGCGGCGAAATCCAGTTCGTGCCCAAGCAGTACGAAAACATGTACTTCAGCTGGATGCGCGACATCCAGGACTGGTGCATCAGCCGCCAGCTGTGGTGGGGCCACCGCATTCCGGCCTGGTACGACGAAGCCGGCCACGTCTACGTCGGCCGCGACGAAATGGAAGTCCGCCGCAAGTACAACCTCGTCAATGAAGTGGAACTGCGTCAGGACGAGGACGTGCTGGACACCTGGTTCAGCTCCGGCCTGTGGACCTTCTCCACCCTCGGCTGGCCCGAGCAGACCGAGTTCCTCAAGACCTTCCACCCCACCGACGTACTGGTCACCGGCTTCGACATCATCTTTTTCTGGGTCGCCCGGATGATCATGCTGTCGACCCACCTGACCGGGCAGATTCCGTTCAAGACCGTCTACGTGCACGGTCTGGTGCGCGATGGCCAGGGCCAGAAGATGTCTAAGTCCAAGGGCAACGTGCTCGACCCGCTGGACATCGTCGACGGCATCACCCTGGACGAACTTCTGGAGAAACGCACCAGCGGCATGATGCAACCCAAGCTGGCCGAGAAGATCACCAAGCAGACCCGCGCCGAATTCCCCGAAGGTATCGCCAGCTACGGCACCGACGCGCTGCGCTTCACCTTCTGCTCGCTGGCCTCCACCGGCCGCGACATCAAGTTCGACATGGGTCGCGTCGAGGGCTACCGCAACTTCTGCAACAAACTGTGGAACGCCGCCAACTTCGTCTTCGAGAACACCGAGGGCAAGGACACGGGAATCAACGACGAACCGGTCGAACTGTCCTCCGTAGACCGCTGGATCATCTCCGCACTGCAACGCACCGAAGCCGAAGTGACCCGCCAACTGGAAAACTTCCGCTTCGACCTGGCTGCCCAGGCGCTGTACGAATTCGTCTGGGACGAGTACTGCGCCTGGTACCTGGAGCTGGTCAAGCCGCTGCTATGGGACGAAAGCGCCTCAGCCGAACGCCAGCGCGGCACCCGTCGCACCCTGGTGCGCGTACTGGAGACGGCACTGCGCATGGCGCATCCGTTCATGCCGTTCATCACCGAGGAAATCTGGCAGCGCGTCGCGCCGCTCGCCGGCAAGTCCGGTCCGACGCTGATGCTGCAACCCTGGCCGGAGTTCAACCCGGAGCACATCGACGAAGCCGCCGAAGGCGATATCGAGTGGGTCAAGGCGTTCATGCTGGGGATTCGCCAGATCCGTGGCGAGATGAACATCTCCATGGCCAAGCGCATCGACGTGCTGCTCGGCAATGCCACGACATCCGACCAGCGCCGCCTCGCCGAGAACGAGCCGCTGCTACGCAAGCTCGCCAAACTGGAAAGCGTGCGTATTCTGGCAGTTGGCGAAGAAGCCCCGCTGTGCGCCACGGCACTGGTGGGTGACCTGCAGGTGCTGGTACCCATGGCCGGACTGATCGACAAGGACGCCGAACTGGCGCGCCTGGACAAGGAGATCGGCCGTCTCGACGGCGAGGTCAAGCGTGTCGGCGGCAAGCTGGCCAATGCCGGCTTCGTCGACAAGGCGCCCGCCGAGGTGATCGACAAGGAGCGCGCGAAACTGGCCGAGGCAGAGCAGGCAAAAGCCAACCTGCTGGCGCAGCGCGAGCGCATCGCCAGCCTCTGAGAAAACGAAGGCCGGCGCACCACGCCGGCCTTCACTTAGCCTCTTGATTCATGACAAGTTCATGCAGGCCTTACTGATTCAATATGTCGCACATAAGAATCTGCACAGCGACAAGGCGGATCACAGATTACCCAGTTGATCGACTCAACATCATGAAGCAAGCACGACAGCGGAATAGATCCGCCGAGCCTGCGCATGCACAGTTGCCCCACGACATATTCATCGGGCTACGTATTGTTCGATCCATACCCGCATTCAGCTGACCACGCAGCTCTGAGATCACCGGATATCCGCTGACTCGACCCGGTTCAACAATAAATGGAGCATTTCCAATGTATGTCCTCATGGCTGTCGTATTTGTCATAGGCTATCTATGCATAGCCTTCGAACACCCGTTGAAGATCGATAAGGCGGCCGCCGCGATCCTCACCGCCGTGCTCACCTGGACCATACTGGTGTTGGGCGCCGACACCATCCTGCCGCTGTTGCAGCCAGGCACTCATGACCCAGGCGACTCCTCGGCGGTGGTGGTCGAGTCACTACGCCACCATCTTGGTGAAATCTCGGAAATCCTGTTCTTTCTGCTCGGCGCAATGACCATCGTCGAGCTGATCGACTCCCACGAAGGCTTCAAGGTCATCACCGATCGCATCCAGACACGTAAGCGTGTTCATCTGCTATGGATCATCGGCTTCCTGACTTTCTTCCTGTCCGCCGCACTGGACAACCTGACCACCACCATCGTCATGGTATCCCTGCTGCGCAAGCTGATCCGTGGCCGCCCCGAACGCTGGCTCTACGTCGGTATCGTGGTGATCGCTGCCAACGCCGGTGGTGCCTGGTCGCCGATTGGCGACGTGACCACCACCATGCTCTGGATCGGTGGCCAGATCACCGCATCCGGCGTCATCACCGGTCTTTTCCTACCGAGCCTGGTATGCCTGCTGGTGCCGCTGATCATTCTCAGCTTTCGCTTGCACGGTGAGGCGCCGCGACCTCGCGCTCGCGCCCACCTGGCCGAGAAGGTTCCTCCCATCACCACTCCGTTTGAACGCAACCTGGTTCTGGCGCTCGGCCTCGGTGCTCTGTTGTTCGTTCCGATATTCAAGACCGTAACGCACCTGCCGCCCTATATGGGCATTCTCTTCGGTCTGGGCGTACTCTGGGTAACCACCGAAATCCTGCACCGCCACAAACATACAGGACACAAGCACCCACTATCGGTGGTCGGCGTGCTGCACAAGGTAGACACTCCCAGCGTACTGTTCTTCTTGGGCATCCTGCTGGCGGTTTCCGCACTCGCCACTGCTGGCCATCTCACTCAGGTTGCCACCGCGCTTAGGGAAACCTTCGGTCATATCTACCCGATCAACTACGCCATCGGCCTGCTCTCGGCGATCGTGGACAACGTGCCGCTGGTCGCTGGTGCGATGAATATGTACCCACTGGTCAGCCCCGGCATGCTGGCTGCAGCAGCTCCAGCTGAAACCGAATGGCTGTCGCAGTTCGTGATTGACGGCAATTTCTGGGAAATGCTGGCCTACTGCGCAGGTACCGGCGGCAGCACGCTGATCATCGGCTCCGCGGCTGGCGTGGCCGCCATGGGCATGGAGAAGATCAGCTTCACCTGGTACATCAAACGCGTCAGCCTGCTGGCCTTCCTCGGTTACACTGGCGGCACAGTAACTTACATCGGCATGCTCGCCCTGCGTTGAAAAGGCTCCAGGGCCGGGGCAGGCGCACCTGCCCCGGCTTAAGGACCGGAACAATGACTGTCAGCAAGACCAAAACCAGTTTCTATCGGCGGCTTTACGTGGCCTGGCTGATCGATAGCGGCACGGCCAGCAGCGTCCCCGCGCTGATGGCTGCGACCGGCATGCCGCGACGCACCGCGCAGGACACCCTGGCCGCACTCGGCGACCTGGACATCGATTGCCGCTTCGTCCAGGACGACGGCGAGCGCCACAACGCCGGCCACTATCGCATCCACGACTGGGGCGCCATCGATCCCCGCTGGATCGAGCGCAACCTGTCCCGACTCAAGTCCGTTCTCGACTATCCCTGACGTCACCCCCTCCATGAATGTCGATCTGCTGCTGGTTCTTTTCCTGCTCGCGAGCTGCGTTGGCCTGTTCGTGATCAACAAGCCGCGCATGGACGTGGTCGCACTGCTGGCCATGGTCGCCCTGCCTCTCAGCGGCGTCATCGGTGTCAACGAGGCGCTGGCCGGCTTCAGCGACCCCAGCGTGGTGCTGATCGCCGCACTGTTCGTAATCGGCAACGGCCTGGTGCGCACCGGCATCGCCTATCGGCTGGGCGACTGGCTGATGCGTTCGGCCGGCAGCAGCGAAACCCGCCTGCTGGTCCTGCTGATGCTGGCCGTGGCGGGCCTGGGCTCTGTGATGAGTTCCACCGGCGTGGTGGCGATCTTCATTCCCGTGGTGCTGAGCATCGCCGCGCGCATGAAGGTGTCGCCGCGGCGGCTGATGATGCCGCTGGCGTTCGCCGGGCTGATCAGCGGCATGCTCACCCTGGTTGCCACCCCACCGAACATGGTCGTGAACAGCGAACTGCGCCGCGCCGGCCTGGAGGGCTTCGCCTTCTTCAGCTTCGCCCCGATCGGCCTGGCGATTCTTGTGCTGGGCATCGGCTACATGCTGCTGGCCCGCCGTTGGCTGGGCGGCGATACCGTGCAGGAAGTGGCCGCCGAGCAACGCGACACGCTGGACATCCTCGCCCAGCGCTATCGCCTACCCGAACGCGAACGTCGCCTGCGGGTGCTGTCCGGCTCGGTACTGGCCAACCAGGCACTGGACGAGCTGAAACTACGCAGCCAGTACGGTATCAACGTGATCGCCATCGAGCGGCAATACAAATTCCGCAAGCAGCTGCTGATCGCCACAGGCAATACCGAGCTGTTCGTCGGCGACGTACTGCTGGTGGACCTGGCCAGCCCGGCGATCGGCCTGCTGGGCGCCTATCAAGAACTTGGCGTCGAGTCGCTGCAACTGAGCGACTCCTACTACGGCGACTATTCGCGCGAGCTGGGCCTGGCCGAAGTGGCGCTGCCGCCGGACTCGCGCCTGCCCGGCAAGACCATTCAGGAGCTGGGCTTTCGCAGCACCTACAAGCTCAACGTGGTGGGAGTACGCCGCAACCATCAGGCGCTGCAGGGGCTGCTGGTGGACGAGAAGCTGAAGCCTGCCGACACCCTGCTGGTGGCCGGCAGCTGGAAGCACATTCATCGCCTGCTGGGGTTGAGTCGCGACTTCCTGGTACTCAGCCTACCCGCCGAGATCGATGACGTCGCGCCGGCGGCCAATCAGGCGCCATTTGCGCTGCTGGGCCTTGCAGTAATGGTTGGCCTGATGGTCAGCGGGCTGGTGCCGAACGTACTGGCCGCACTGATCGGCTGCCTGGTGATGGGCCTGTTCCGCTGCATCGACATGGACAGTGCCTACAAGGCCATCCACTGGCAAAGCCTGGTGTTGATCGTCGGCATGCTGCCTTTCGCTCTCGCACTGGAGAAAACCGGCGGCATCGCGCTGGCGGTATCAGGACTGATCGACCTGTTTGGCGACGCCGGGCCGCATGCGCTGCTGGCCTGTTTGTTCCTGCTCACCGCGGTGATCGGCCTGTTCATTTCCAATACCGCCACCGCGGTGCTGATGGCACCGGTGGCAATATCCACCGCCACCCAGCTGGGTGCCTCACCGCACCCCTTCGCGATGATCGTCGCGCTGGCGGCATCGGCGGCCTTCATGACACCCATTTCCTCACCGGTGAACACCCTGGTACTGGGGCCAGGACAATACCGCTTCGCGGACTTCGTGCGCGTCGGCGTACCTTTCACGCTACTGGTAATGCTGGTTTCGGTCCTCCTGGTGCCATTGCTGTTTCCGATGTAGCGTGACCGAGATGCCCGTCATTCATTGGCAGCCTGTTGGAATTCGCTGCGAGCAGTACACTGCAATGGCAGTGCTCAGCCCTGCTCAAGGCGCCGGACAGATGAAATAGTCCGATTCGACAGGCGCCAGACACACCCTCCCCGCTAACGCACTCATGCCGCTGAGCCTACGGCCAGCAACTCCTGCGGGTACGCCAAGTGCCGAGCAAGGCACTCATCCGCTGTAGGCCGATATCGACCTGCAACGGATAGCGCACAGAGGATGATTTGCCGCCACGAAGTAATCGAGCTTGACGACAGTGAGCAGGGATTCCTGTGTGATATCGGCTTCACGCATGGAAGTCGAGGCTCCAACAGATTGGAGCCGATATCGTAAACCCCATGCGGCAAAGCCAGATCGGGGCGCGCGCGGCGGCCAGTAACTGGGAGATGAGCGGCTGACCTGATTAGTTTTGGTTGATGCGCTGCTTTCAAAATCGGCGGAGGCTGAATCCGGCCAGAAATGCCGGGTATCTCAGACCACACTAGTGCGTACAGCACAGAAGTGCATGAGCCATAAATACGCAGAAGAACGGCGTTTTTATGGCGCCATAAGTACACACCACAAACGGGCGACTTATTTTTGACGCCGTAACTAACACAAACTCTAACTTGTTGATTTTATTTGAATAAAAATACAGCAAACTATTCAACAAATAAAATGAGAAATAGGTCCGATGTTTCTCTTGAAAACGCAAAACAGCCGAAGCTAATATCCGCGCACTTTCAGCCAGCCAGCCAAATGCAACGGTAATAAACCGATAACTCATATGGGCGCAATGGAACAAGGATAGAGGTCAGCGACAGCAATTGACCGAATCAATTAATTAAGGAGAGGGACCTATGCGTATCAGTATTTTCGGGTTGGGCTATGTGGGGGCTGTCTGTGCTGGCTGCTTGTCCGCCCGCGGTCACGAAGTCATCGGCGTGGACGTATCGCAGACCAAGATCGACCTGATCAACCAGGGCAAGTCACCCATCGTCGAGCCTGGCTTGGCCGAACTGCTCGACGCCGGCGTACGCTCCAGACTGCTACGCGGCACCACCGATGTTGGCGCTGCGGTTCTGGCCAGCGAACTGTCGTTCATTGCCGTCGGTACACCAAGCAAGCGCAATGGCGACCTTGACCTCGGCTACATGGAGTCGGTGTGCCGGCAGATCGGTGCCGCCCTACGCGACAAGCATGAGCGCCACACTGTGGTCGTGCGCAGTACAGTCTTGCCTGGCACCGTAAAGAATGTGGTGATCCCACTGCTCGAAAGCGCATCCGGCAAGCGAGCAGGCGTCGACTTCGGCGTGGCCACCAACCCGGAATTTCTCCGTGAAAGCACGGCAATCAAGGACTACGACTTCCCGGCAATAACTGTCATCGGCGAGCTGGACGAGCAGTCCGGCGACCTGCTGCAAGAGCTCTACAGCGAACTCGACGCGCCGATCATCCGCAAGCCGATCGAAGTCGCCGAAATGATCAAGTACACCTGCAACGTCTGGCATGCGGCCAAGGTCACCTTCGCCAACGAGATCGGCAACATCGCCAAGGCGGCCGGCGTCGATGGCCGTGAAGTGATGGACGTGATCTGTCAGGACCACAAGCTCAACCTCTCCAAGTACTACATGAAGCCCGGCTTCGCCTTCGGCGGTTCCTGCCTGCCCAAGGACGTGCGCGCCCTCTCCTACCGCGCCGGCAGCCTGGACGTCGAGGCGCCACTGATCGGTTCGCTGATGCGCAGCAACGCCGCCCAGGTGAAGAAGGCCTTCGACATCGTCACGGGCTATGACAAGCGCCGCATCGGCCTGCTCGGCCTGAGCTTCAAGGCCGGCACCGACGACCTGCGTGAAAGCCCGCTGGTGGAGCTGGCCGAGATGCTCATCGGCAAGGGCTACGAGCTGAAGATCTTCGACAGCAACGTCGAGTACGCCCGGGTCTTCGGCGCCAACAAAGACTACATCGAATCGAAGATCCCACACGTCTCCTCGCTGCTGTGCAAGGAGCTGGACGACGTGGTGACGACCTCCGATGTGCTGATCGTCGGCAATGGTGAGCCGCGCTTCGCCGATGTCGTGAAGGGCATCGGTGATGACAAGCAGGTCGTCGACCTGGTCGGGTTCATGGAACACGCCACTCAAGCCAATAGGGAAGGCATCTGCTGGTAAGCGCGCGCCAACAAGAACAGCGGTGGCACCAGCGCGGTGCCGTTCGATTGGTTACGGCTCATGCCGGTTTCCTGCCAATAGCCCTGAATCGGTGTTTACACGGAGTGACAGCATGATTCCCCTGATTTTGTCTGGCGGTAGCGGCTCTCGCCTCTGGCCTCTGTCCCGCAAGCAGTACCCCAAGCAGTTTCTCGCCCTCACCGGCAACAAGACGATGCTCCAGCAGACTATCGAACGACTGTCGTTCGACGGCATGGACAAACCCATCGTGGTATGCAACGAGGAACACCGTTTCATCGTCAGCGAGCAACTGGCGGGCATCGGCCACGAGACCCAGACCATCCTGCTGGAACCCTTCGGCCGCAATACCGCGCCTGCAGTCGCCATCGCCGCCATGCACCTGCTGGCCGAGGGCCGGGACGAGCTGTTGCTGGTACTGCCGGCTGACCACGTGATCGAGGACATCGCGGTGTTCCACCAGTCCCTTGTCGTGGCTCGCAATGCAGCGGAACAGGGGGCGATGGTGCTGTTCGGCGTGCCTGCCGAGCGCCCCGAGACTGGCTATGGCTACATCAAGACCGGACGTGATGCGTGCGAGCTTCCACAGGGCGTACTGGCGGTCGAGGCCTTCGTCGAGAAGCCCGACCTGGAGACGGCCTGCAAATTCGTGGCCCAGGGCGACTACGTCTGGAACAGTGGCATGTTCCTGTTCCGCTGCAGCCGCTACCTCGAGGAACTGCAGCGTCACGACCCGAAGATCTACGACACCTGCCAGCTTGCGCTTAGCCGCAGCACACACGACCTGCAGTTCATCCGCATCGACCCGGGCGCATTCGAATGCTGCCCCGACAACTCCATCGACTACGCCGTGATGGAGAAGACCGACCACGCCTGCGTCGTGCCGCTATGTGCCGGCTGGAACGACGTCGGCTCGTGGTCGGCGCTGTGGGATGTTCAGGACAAGGACGACAACGGCAACTGCCAATCCGGCGACGTGATGTTGCACGACAGCCACAACTGCCTGGCATACAGCCAGAGCAAGCTGGTGACCCTGGTTGGCCTGGACGACGTGGTAGTGGCCGAGACCAAGGACGCCGTAATGGTCGCCCACAAGGACCGGGTGCAGGACGTCAAGCAACTGGTCAACCAACTGACCTGCAAGGGTCGCCGTGAGGCGAACAGCCACTGCCAAGTCTACCGCCCCTGGGGCAGCTACGACTCGCTCGACAGCGGCAACCGCTTCCAGGTCAAGCGCATCGTGGTGAAACCGGGCGCCAGCCTCTCCCTGCAGAAACACCACCACCGCGCCGAACACTGGATCGTAGTATCCGGCACGGCCCGCGTAACCTGTGACTACCAGACCATCCTGCTCTGGGAAAACCAGTCGACCTACATCCCCATCGCCGCCATTCACCGCCTGGCCAACCCCGGCAAGATCCCCCTGGAGATCATCGAGGTCCAGTCGGGCAGCTACCTGGGCGAAGACGACATCGAACGTTTCGAGGATGTCTACGGCCGCACCGATGACATCACGATCAACTGATACCGGCAAGACGTGCCCACGCGGCTTCAATGCAGGAAGCACACCCATGCTCAGGCATTTCACAGCACCTCTGAGGTGGTTCGAGGCCTCGCCCGGCTTCGGCAAACTGTGCGGCTGGCTCTGCCTGATCGCACTGATCGTGCTCGCCTCGGAGATGGTCGACCCCAGCTACCTGGACCCGTCGCACCAGAAGTTCGTCTTCCTGATCGGTGCCCTGGGCATGTGGCGCTACGGCAACGCCGCGACCCACTACCTGCGCGGCATGTACTTCCTGCACTGGCGCTTTCCGCGCATGCGCAAGGCTGTCGAACGCATGGGCGACGCCGCCCTGCCCGACCACATGTTCATGGTGGTGACCAGCTTCCGCATCCCGACGCATACCACGTTCAAGGTCTACCAGTCGGTGTTCCAGGAAGTGCAGCGCATGCCGGTGCCCTGCACCATCATCGCCTCCATCGTGGAGAAGGGTGACGAGAACTTCATCAAGGACATCATGCGCCAGGAGGTGCGTGATCGCGATGACATCAAGCTGGTCATCGTGCGGGCTCGCGGCACCGGCAAGCGCGACGGCCTGGCCCACGCCTTCCGCGCCCTGTCACGGCAGATGCCACTGGAAAACGCCGTGGTCGGCGTGGTCGACGGCGATACCATGATGCTGCCGGGCTGCGTGGAGCGCGCCGTCACACTGTTCGCCTACCTGCCCAGCGTCGGCGGCATTACCACCAACGAGTTCTGCGAGGTGGAAGGCAGCAGGCTGATGCAGGAGTGGCACACCATGCGCTTCGTCCAGCGGCACATCAACATGTGCTCGATGGCACTGAGCAAACGCGTGCTGACCATGACTGGGCGCCTGTCGTTCTTCCGCGCCAGCGTTATGACCGACCCGGCGTTCATCAAGGATGTCGAGGCGGACTTCCTCGACCACTGGCGCCTGGGCCGCTTCCAGTTTCTCACCGGCGACGACAAGTCCTCCTGGTTCAGCCTGATGCGCGCCGGCTGGGACACCTTCTACGTACCGGACAGCCATACCCTGACCGTCGAGCATCCGCCAGACAACAGCTTCCTGCGCGCCACACGGCAGCTGATGTATCGCTGGTACGGCAACTCGCTGCGGCAGAACTTCCGCGCCACCCGCTTGCTGGGCCTCGATCGCTTGGGCTTGTTCACCATGTATGTGCTCTATGACCAGCGCGTGTCCATGTGGACCTGTCTGATGGGTCTCAGCGCCTCGGTTGTGGCCGGTCTGCTGTTCGGCATGCAGTACCTGCTGATCTACCTGTTCTGGGTGCTGCTGTCGCGGACCCTGGTGACACTGCTGTTCTTCTTTACCCAGCACCCGGTCGATCCGATGTACCCCTTCGTTCTTTATTACAACCAGATCGTTGGTTCGGTGATGAAGGTTTACACCATGTTCCACATGGATCAGCAGAGCTGGACACGGCAGAAGACCACGATCAGCAACGGCAACGTCAGCTTCGATGCGACTCTCAACCGCTGGACATCGAAGACCATGTTGCTGTCCTCCATCGCCATTTTCTTCGGGGTCATCTCGGCCCTGTTGGAACTCACGCAACCTTAAGCAAAAACGCGAATGTTATGAGTAGTACCACTACCCCAGCTGTAAACGTTGTTCATGAAGCGATCGATGAACGCCAGTTCGTTCGCGCCAAGATCCCTGCCTGCCTGACCCTGGAAGGCAATGACATCAAGGAACTGGAGTGCAAGATCAAGGACATTTCCCTGGGCGGAATCGGCCTGCTGCTGGATCAGCCGCTGAAGATCGGTAGCCTATTCAATGGCTCGCTCAAGCTGAGCCTGCACTCGGTCGACCTGAGCATCGACACCAAGCTGAAGATAGTCTCTCAGCGCGGCCGCGACGTCGGTGCCGAGTTCGTCGAGCTCGACCGGCAGAAGCGTGACATCCTTCGCTACATCATCTCCGCCTACATGTCCGGCGATATCGCCGACATCAACGGCCTGTTCAACGTCATGCAGCGCGAGAACTACATCAAGGAGCGCAAGACCAAGCAGGCCATCGCGCGTACACACGGAGAGCGTCTAAAGGCGGCCCTGGGTTCGCTGCTATTCTTCTGCGCAGGCGTCGCCGCACTGACCCTGATCGTCTACAAGAGTTACCTGCTGTTCTTCCAGATGTCTGCTGCGCAAGCGGTCGTCGGTGCCAACGCCTACCTCATCAGCATGCCGGAGAACGGTAACCTGCGTTACCTGATCGGCCCCGAGCAGACCAGCGTCAGCACCGGGCAGCCACTGGCCAGTGTCTCCACACAACTGGCCAGCAGCCTCACCAGCCCCGCCGACATCGCCGCACTGGGCAACATCAGCGAGCAGGACGTCGCCGCCCTGCTGGGTCGCGTCACGGTGGAAACGGTGATCGCCAGCCCCTGCAACTGCAGCCTCTACTTCCCGGCACCACGTCTGGATGGTTTCGCCTACAAACAGCAGGAGCTTGTGCACCTGCTGCCGCAGGACCAGCCACTGAACATCAAGGCCAGCGTTCCTTTCGAGCGCATGGACAAACTCGAGCGGGTTCGTGCGGTGGAGATACGTGTACTCGGCAGTGACGACATCTTCTCCGGCGAGATCGTTTCAAGCCGCGTGGACGATCAGCGACAGATGGTCGAGCTGACCATCGAACCGGATCAGCCACTGCCGCCCAGCGCTTATCAACTGCCAGCCGCTGTCGAATTCAAACTCGGCCTCCCTCTGCGCTGGACATTCTGAGGTCACCATGTCGCTCAGATCGCTCCTGTGCACCACCGCGCTGTCCCTGGCCATCGCCGGACCGGCGCAGGCGGCTCGCAGCCTCGAACAGATCCGCTACGCGCTGTTCCAGGACAGTCAGGCGGCAGTCGAAGAGGATCTGCGAGCTCTGGCCGTCCGTGGCGATCTGGGCGCAACACAATTGCTCGGCGAAGTACTGGCGAGCCGCAGCCCGGCAAACACCGCACGCGCTATTGAACTGTTCAAGCAGGCCTTCGCCGAAGGACGCGGCGAAATCGGCGCGCTGATGCCACTGGCGCATCTGGTGGACTACAAACCGCGCTGGCAGCAGGCCAACCGTGCCTACATGCGCCAGGCACTGCAGCGTTTCAAGGCCGGGCGTGACTTCGTCAGCGTCAACACCCACCTGGAAGTATTCCTGGTCTTTCCCGAACTGTTCGACGAGGTGCAAGTAGCACAGTTGATCAGCCTCTACGACCGCGCCTGCCTGGTGTATTGCCACACCCCGCTCTACCACGCCGTCGCGGCAATCCGTGTCGGAGATACCGAGGCTGCGGACAGGTGGTTCCGCCTGGCGGTGGAAAGCGACCCACGTGCCGTATACCGCTACTACGACTTTCTCGGCGAGACGCGCAACGAACGCTTCCGTGCGTTCGCCGAGCAACTGGCGCCACGCATGGCCACCCTGCCGGTCGACCTGGTGCAGCGTATCGCCCAGCAACTGACCGAGGTACGCAACGCCGAGATCAGCGCCTACAACAACAGCCGCCCGCAATCACGTGCACAGACCGACGAAGAGAAACAGGTCCGCGAACTGAAGGCCCAGGCGCACGCCAGCCTCATCGAACAGCTCGATCGCGAAGTGCTGCAGTGGCTGGACAACGCCATCGCCCGTGACTTCGGGCCGGCGATGATCAGCAAGGCCAACTTCCTCATGACCGCCCCGGATCGCTACGGCCCGGAGCAGGTGGTGGAGCTGGTCCAGCGCCTGGAGCGGCGCCAGGTGCAGAACCTCAGCCTGAGCATGGCCGAGCGCGAGCAGCCCATCACCCCGCAACATATCAAGGCCCTGCGCGCCAGACTGCACATGGTGCTGTGGCGCACCCTCGATCCTCAGTTGAGCCAGCGCCTGATCGCCGAACTGCAAGCCGAGCACCACCCCGAAGCCACGCTACTCGAAGGCGACATGTATAACCAGGGCGTCCTGGACGAGCCCGATCAGGAACGCGCCCTGGCGCTGTACCTGCAGGAAGCCAGGGGCGGCTCAATCAACGCCCTGATGCGCATTGCTCGCCTCTACACCTATGGTCGCGCCATCTGCCGCGACAACGCCAAGGCCTACACCTTCGCCTTCGCCGCCAAGGAACTGGGCGATCAACGCGCGGCGACGCTGACGCAGGCGCTGGGCTCCAGGCTGACGCCCGAGCAACGCACCGCGGCCACCCGTGATGGCAATCGCCTCATCGAGGACTTAGCCCTGTGATCCGTCCCAACGCGCTACCCTGCGCTGCCCTGCTGATCGCTTGCATGCCCCCGCTGCTGGTGCAAGCCGAAGAGATAGACCACCAGCCAGTCGAGGCCAGCAACCTGTCACCCGAGCTCGAACCGGTCACCTCGCTGCTGACCCACAAGCTGTTCATGCGCACCGGCTACGGCCCCGGCGAGACCCGCCTCGGCGAGGATCGCCGTACCTTCTTCAGCCTGCGCTACGAGCCCTCCTATCGCTGGTACTCACCCGAGCAGCGCTGGGCCAGGTGGGAGCTCTTCGGGCGCCTGTGGCTCAACTACGACACCGACCCGAACATCCTGCAGAACAACGAAGGCAACAACGAAAACCTGAGTCGGCGCCGCCACGCCTACAGCGAGGCCCGCGAGTTCTACGTACGCCGCAACCTGCTGGGCGACGACCCGCGCTTCTCTGCCACCTTCGGCCGCCAACGCTTCAGTGACCGCTTCGGCATCTGGTGGGACGATAGCATCGAAGCCCTGCGCCTGGACTACAACGACAGCTTCGCCAACGGTTTCGTCGCCGTCGCCGAGAAGCTCTACTACTACAACTCCGACGACAACCGCCTCGACCCACGCGACAAGAACATCCGCTACCTGATGGCCGAATACGCCTGGCGCTGGCATGCCGACCACTGGATCGGCGCCCGCCTGCTACACGAGAACGATCATTCAGGCAGCTCGGCGGATGACCGCCAGGACTTCGACGGCCTGCGCTACGGCATCTTCCTACGTGGCAACACGCGCCAGTTGGCCTCGCTGATCAGCGACTATCAGTTGGAAGCCGTCCGACTCGATGGCAAGCAGAACATCACCCAGGCCAATGGCCAGCGTGATCGCAGCGACAAACGCGGCTGGGCAGTGGTCGGCGATATCGGCAAGCGCTTCGAGAGCCTGCCCTGGACCCCGCGCATCGGTCTCACCGCCGGCCTCACCGACCGCCCGGACAACAGCGGCAACGACGGTTTCAGCCTCAACCGCATTCAGTCGGACCGGCGCAACGACCCGTTCAGCTACAGCAGCCGCCTGGTCAGCAACCTGGTCAGCGTCAACCTGAGCAACCTGGCGTTCTATGGCGTCAGCCTGGAAACCCAGCCGACCGACCGTAGCCAGTTGGACATGCGCCTGAGCGATCTGCGCTTGCGCAACGCCTCCGCACAGCTGCCACTGCGTATCACCAACGATGGCGTGGTGCGTGACAGCGGATCGTCGCACCTGGGCCAGGTGCTGGACATCAATCACTACTGGCGCATGTTCCCGCTGGCCTACGACGGCAAGCGCATCCAGCTCAACACCCTGACCAGCCTGAGCTACTTCAGGGCCGGTAGCGCACTGGAGATCGGCGACGACTACCAGCTGACACTGGGCATCACCCTGACCTACTGACCGAGAGCAGCGCCAGCATGATCTTCGCCTCCAATGTCTTCCTGTTCCTGTTCCTGCCGGTCTTCCTGCTCTGCTATTACCTGGCCAGGGATCACTGGCGCTCCTACGTGATCGTGCTCGGCAGCTACCTCTTCTACGCCTGGTGGCGGCCCGACTTCCTGCTGTTGTTCGTCGCCATTTCCTACTGGAACTACTGGTTCGGCCTGCGTATCAAGGCGCGAATCGATGCGGGCGAGAAGCAGATCGCCTTTCGCCTGCTGAGCGTCGGCGTGATCGGCAACCTGGCCACCCTCGGCTACTTCAAGTACGCCAACTTCGGTGCCGACGTCCTGGTCGCGGTACTCGAGCCGCTGGGCATCAACACCTTCACCCTGGAACACATCATCCTGCCGCTGGGTATCTCCTTCTATGTGTTCCAGGCGTTGAGCTACATCGTCGATATCTACCGGCGCAACGCGGAGCCCACCGATCGTTTCGTTGATTTCGCTGCCTACATCGCCTTGTTCCCGCAACTGATCGCCGGGCCGATCCTGCGCTACAGCCTGATCGACAAGCAGTTGAAGAACCGCAGCCACTCGCTGGAACTGTTTTCCCTGGGCGCCTGCCGCTTCATGCTCGGTTTCATCAAGAAGGTGCTGATCGCTGACTCCCTGGCGCCAATGAACACGCTGTTCATCGGCGGAGGCGAGCTGCAGATGGCAGACGCCTGGTTCGGCCTGTTGGTCTCCGTGCTGCAACTGTACTTCGACTTCTCCGGCTACAGCGACATGGCCATCGGTCTGGGCATGATGATGGGCTTCCGTTTCGCGGAGAACTTCAACCAACCCTACATCGCCCAGAGCATCACCGAGTTCTGGCAGCGCTGGCACATGACCCTGGCCGACTTCCTGCGCGACTACGTGTACATGCCGCTGGTGCGCAAGCGCCTGGTCGGCATGCTCGTCGGCCTGGTCATCACCATGATACTGTCCGGCCTGTGGCACGGTCCGAGCTTCGCCTTCATCTTCTGGGGCCTGTTCTTCGGTATCGCCATGGTCATCGAGCGCCGGCTGGGCATCGCCACCAAGATCAACACGCCCTACAACTTCTGGCGCAACGCCTGCTGCATGTTCGTCCTGGCGTCCTGCATGCCGCTGTTCTTTACCGGCGCCCTGCCCCACGCCCTGCAGATCTACAAGGCGCTGATCGGTCTCAATGGCTTCGGCTCGCTGGACCTCTACTGGTTCGGCACCTCGGCCATGACCATGACCTTCACCCTGATCGCCCTGCTGTGGATCGTCGTCGCCGGCTCGATCAACATCCGCTACTACGCCAACGCCGGCCAGCAGGCGTACTTCATGCAGCACGTCAGCGGCGTAGGCATGCTGTTGTTGTGGCTCGGCTTCCTGCTGACGCTCACCCGCCTGGCAGCGAATTCCTTCTCCCCCTTCCTGTACTTCCAGTTCTGAGGTTGCCGACATGTTTCCGGTGATGAGTTCGGCCAGCAAGATCAACGGCATCCTGTTCTGCGTACTGCTGTGCGGCATGTTCCTGTACTCGCTGCCTGCGGTACTCGCCTTCTCCAGCACCCAAACCCAGGCCCTGTCGCTGTTTCTCGACGGCAAGCTAGTACGCAAGTTCGAGCAGTTCTACGACAAGCGCCTGTTTCTGCGCGACCCGTCCGTGGAGCTGTGGGCGAACATCCAGCAGGCGATCTTCCGTGAGGGGGCCAGCGGCGTGGTGCTGGGCCGCGATGGCTGGCTGTTCACCAATCAGGAGTACCTGCTACCCAGCGACCTGGAGCAGAACCTGAACAAGCAACTGGCGCTGATCGACAAGGTCCACGCGCAACTGACGCAGCAGGGCAAGCATCTGATCATGCTGCCGGTGCCGATGAAGCTCGACACCTACGCCGAGCACTCGACCTACGTGCCTGCCGAGAGGATTCGCAGCCTCTATCAGCACTTCAGTCAGCGCCTGGCAGAGCGCGGCATCGACACGGTCGACCTGCGCAGCGCGTACCTGAACGTCGCCGCCGCCGAGCCGCTGTTCCTGCGCAACGACACCCACTGGAGCCCAAAAGGTGCCGAGCTGGCAGCGCAGACCCTGGTCCTGCAGTTCCCCCAACTGCAGGGCGACACGCCCTACATTACCCAGGCCACCGGTGAAAAGCAGATCACCGGAGACCTGCTCAACTACCTTAAATTCGACCCCAGGCTGGCCCCCAGCTACTTCAAGCCGGTGTACATCCAGCTCCATGAAACCCTCAAGCACGATAGCGGCGGCCTCGACGCCAGTCTGTTTGGCGACGAGGCCATTTCCCTGGCGCTGGTAGGCACCAGCTATACGCATATCGACGACTGGAACTTCGCCGGCTTCCTCAAACAGGCGTTGCAGCGCGACCTGATAACCGTTGCCCTGGAAGCGCATGGCCCGTTCCAGTCCATGAACGAGTTCCTGGCCGGCCCCGCCGCCACAGGCAACGAGGTGCAGACGGTGATCTGGGAGTTCCCCGTGCGCACCCTCCTCGCCCAACGCCAGCCCCCCTCTCCCTGACATCCCCATTAGCCAGAGGTACCCTTATGCCCGCCCTTATTCTTCGCGTCATGACCCTGCTGCTGCTCGGTAGCACCTTCGCCCAGGCCGCCCAGGACAACAATGCCGACCTCTACGACCCGGTAGCCCCCGCCAACTCGGCATTCGTGCGGGTGCTGAACCTCAGCGACAGCAACGTCGAGGTCACGCTCAGTGGCAAGAACAAGCCTCAGTCCGTTGCGGGCGGTCTGTTCGGCGGCTACCGCTTCGTCGCTCCCGGCCTGCAACGCATCACCGTTGCAGGTCAGGTGCTGGAGCGTGAACTCAAGGCCAATACCGCCAGCACGGTGCTCTATCGCGATGGCCAGTTGCAGCTGATTGCCGACCAGTTCGTCAACGAGCCGCGCAAGGCGCAGATCGCGTTCTACAACTTCACCACCAAGCCGGCGGCACTGAAGACACTCGATGGCCAGCATGTAGTGGTCGACATGATCGAACACGACCAGACCGGCAGCCGCATGGTCAACGAGCTGAAGATCGCCTTCGCCGCCTACGCCGGTGACACCAGGCTGGTCGACTTCGACGAGCTGTTCCTGAAGAAGGGCCGCTCCTACAGCTACGTCCTGCTACCGGCAGGCAGCGGCTTCCGTGCGATTACTCTGGCGAACAGCATCGACCCGACGGAATGAGTCCCGAAGGTCTGGCCAAACAAGTGAGCGGACGATGACCTGCAAACGCATGAAGCGCCATCTACTACTGGCCATCGGCAGCCTGATCGCCGCAGGCGCGTATGCCGCGCCCGCCGCCGCACAAGCCGAGCTGGCCGAAGACTGCCAGGACCTGCAGTGCCTGATCTGCCCGCGTCTCAGCGCACCCGAGGAATACGCCGAGGGCAACATGAAGGCGCTCAAGCAGATCGTGCCCGGTAAGGATCGCTGGCTGTTCCGCTCGGAGGTCGACCTGACCAATGACTTCGGCATTCCAGCGGCTGCACAGCCGGAATTCGCGCGCCTGATGCAGGCCTTCGCCAAGCACGGCACGCAGGTCGCAGTAGCCGTGCAACCGACCCGAGGGCTGATGCACCGCGCCCAGTTGCTGCCTGGGCAGGCGCATGGTTTCGACTACCAGAAAGCCAGTGGCAGCCTGCGCCGGTTCCTGCAGCAGATGCGCGACGCCGGCGCCATCGTCCCCGACATCATGACCCTGGTGGAAAATCCGCCCAAGGACTTCTTCTTCCGCCGCGACCACCACTGGACCCCGGTAGGCGCAGAGTCCACTGCCCGTCTGACGGCCGAGGCCATTCGCCAGAGCCCGGTCTATGCGCAACTGCCGCGCAAGGGTTATGTCACCGAGCAGACCCTGACGCTGTACAAGGACGGCACACTCAACCTTGGCCTGGCGGCGATCTGCGGCAACCATTTCGGCTACCAGTTCGTGCCCGGTTACCAGACCGTGCCGGAGAGCAACGACGCCGCACTGCTGTTCGAAGAACAGCCCGAGCCCGAGGTGGTACTGGTCGGTACCAGTAACTCCGCCGCCCGCGAGGATGAAACCAAACAGTTCAACTTCGACGGAT
This sequence comes from Pseudomonas sp., assembly GCA_047973445.1. Lineage (GTDB taxonomy): Bacteria > Pseudomonadota > Gammaproteobacteria > Pseudomonadales > Pseudomonadaceae > Stutzerimonas. The sequence continues at coordinate 57,013 of JBKEBY010000065.1, read as the reverse complement.
TCCTCAAGCAGTACCTGAGCACGGACCTGATCAACTACGCGCTGCCGGGGGCCGGCCAGGACGGCTCGCTGCTGGAATACCTGCAGTCGAGCAACTACTCGCCGGACAAGGCGCCGAAACTGATCATCTGGGAGCTGCCGGCCAACTACCGGCTGGACGGCGAGCTGACCTACCGCCAGCTGATCCCCGCCGTGAACGGCGGCTGCAAAGCCAGCGACAGCGTGCTGCAGGTCCAGCTGGAACGGCCGGGCATGGGCCTCAACGACCGCCTCGAGCTGCTCAGCAACATGGGGTCGGCGCGTCAGAACCTCAAAGGCCGCGACGCCGTGCTCGACATCCGCATCAGCGATCCCAACATCAAGAACTTCTACATCATCACCTATTACGACAACGGCACCCGCGACAAGGTGTGGTTCCGCCGTGAAGCCATCGTCACGGGCGGGCAGTACTACCTCGAACTGAGCCGTGCGCCGGAATTCCGCGACGCCAACCTGCTGTCAGTGCTGCTCGAACCCACGCAGCCCATCGAGCAGCCCTTCAAGATCGAGACCAAGCTATGCCTGTGAGCACCCGCCTGACGGCCCTGCTGCTGTTGCTCTGCGCCTCGCAGGGCGCCAACGCGGCCCAGTCGATCTGGGCGCCACAGTCGACGGCGGCATCACGCCTGGTCGGCGACTATCGCCAGGAGCGCTGCCCGAAGACACCGCCAGCCGCCTACACCGGCCACTTGCAGCTGGACAGCAAGTACGACCAGCGCGACCCCAGCAAGAGCCGCCTGGTCGCTCGGCAGAGCAAGGACACGCAGCGCATCCGCAAGCAGGTGCAGGGCTATATCGGTGGCCTGATCAAGGCCGCCCAGGTGTTCCAGCGCACGCAAAAGGCCAACGAGGCCAACATTGCCCTGGCCTGCCTGGATCAGTGGCTCGACGCCTGGGGCAGCCGCTCGGCCCTGCTCAGCGATGACGCCAGCAAGACCGGCGTGGCCTCGCGCAAGTGGGCCCTCGCCGCCATCGCCTCAACCCTGCTCAAGGTGCAGGCGCTGAGTGACCAGCGCTATCGGTTGAGCCCCGTGCAAGCGCGCTGGCTGCAACAGCTGTCCGCCAAGGTGATCGCCGAATACGAGCCTCGTCGCCACGACAGCGGCATCTACTTCAACAACCACGACTACTGGGCCGCGTGGGCCGTCGCTGCCACCGCCATGTTGCTCGATGACGACAAGGGCCTGGCCTGGGCAGACGTCGCCCTGCGCCGGGCGTTCAGCCAGCTCGCCCAAGGTAAGGGGGACTATGAGTACCTGCCGCTGGAAGTCGCCAGAGGACGCCTGGCCGCCGACTACAGCCATTACGCGCTGGTGCCGCTGATGCTGCTGGTCGAGGCCGCGGAGTTCAACGGTCGCCCTCTCACCAAACAGGAGCGCCGCCAGCTCGCCGACCTGGCCAACTTCGCCGCTCGCGCCGTGCTCGAGCCCAAGACTCTGCCCGAGTTGAGCGAGCGCCAGGCCGATGTCGGCCCGCACAAGATGGTCTGGCTGCTGCCGTTCCTCAACCGCTATCCGCAGCACCAGTGGGGCCGCCGCCTGTACCAGGCACACGGCGAGGAGATCAATCACTACAGCCAGGTAGGCGGCGATCTCAGGCCGCTGTATCCCCGACCCAACTGACTCAGGATTGTCGCCATGTCACAGGCCCTGCCCCTTTCCCGCGCACTGCTGCTGATGATCTGCACCATCAGCCTCACGGCCCTCGGCGCGCCAGCGGCCCTGCACACGATCGACCCGCGCTGGCAGCAACAGCAAGAGCAGCGCAGCAGCACGCAGATCATGCAGCGCAGTCAGCCTCCTGTACTCGACATGCAGGCCCCCGGAAAGCGCGGCAACGTCACCCTGGAGCCCATGTACTCCGCACAGGCCGGCAGCTGGCCGTTCGAGCCGTTCGTGCACAACGGCCTGTTCCGCGCCATCGCCAGCTACCAGGCGCAACACCCGCGCGCCGTGGTGATTCGTGGCGGCAGCCTCACCCTGGAGCAACTGCGTACGCAGCTCAACGATGCCCGGGTCCTGGGTCGCCATGACGACGGCTACCTGCTCAGCTACCCGCTGATGATCGCCAACGATGCTGCACTGCTGATCGACGACCAGGTGCTCTACCTGTTCGGTCCATCGGGCACGGCACTGATCAACCAGGGGCTGCTGCGCGTGCAGAACTCAAGGCTGCAGAGCTGGAGCGACGGCCGTGCCACGGACACCGACCGCCCCACCCGCCCCTTCATCATGAACTGGGCCGGCAGCCGCCTGCAGATCGAGACCTCGCAACTGGTCAGGATCGGCTATAACGCCAACCTCTCGCGTGGCGTCAGCAGTGGCCTCAGCCCGCACCAGTCGGCGAATCGCCCTCCGGCACAGATCCTGATCGAGGGTAGTCGCTTCGAGGAAATGGCCAGCGCGCTGGAGCTGAATCACAGCCAGGCACTGGTGCGTGGCAACCAGTTCATCAGGCAGCAGCAGTACGCCATCGACCTCGGCAACAGCCGCTTTCTGCTTGCCGACAACCGCATCGACGGGGTGAAGAACAACAGCGGCGTGCGCGTCAGCGGCAGCAGCAGCGGACGCATCCAGAACAACCTCATCCTGCGCGCGGGCAAGAGTGCCATCGAAGTCAGTGCGCAGCACGGCGCCCTGCTGATACAGGGCAACCGCCTGGGTGCATCCCTGGGCTACGGCCTGATGCTGCGGCAGATCGGCGATGGTTCAGGGCTGCTGGTCCAGGACAACCTGATCGCCAACAGCAGGCTGAGCGCCATCGACGCAGCCGAACTGAACGGCGCGCTGATTCTCGACAACCGCATCCATTCGACACCGGAATACGCCATCAGCCTGCGCAACGCCCAACCCACCGCCGGCCGACTGGTCATCACCGGCAACCGCCTGGAAAGCATCGGCAAGGCCATGATCCGGGTGGAAGGCATGCAGGACACCATATTGGGCGACAACCACTTCAAAGCCACTCCGCTGCTGCAGAACCTGCTGACAGGAGACCTGCTGCCACTGCAAAGCCAGATACTCGACAGCACCGTGCGCCGTCGCTGCCACCTGCAGATCTTCCAGGCCCTGAGCGGAGACTCCGGTTCGACCGACGCCCCGACCTGTAGCAACTAGCCAGCGCTCGCGAGTCAACGGCACGCACCGGCCAGACCAACAGCTAACAGTCCGTTGAGATTCGCACGCGCCCAGTCTGACTTTGGCGCATGAGGTTTACGATATCGGTTCCAATTTGCCGGAGCCCCGACTTCCATGCGTGAAGCCGATATCACACAGGAATCTCTGTTCGCTGTCGCCAAGTTCTATGAGCTCGCACCGACAAATCATCCTCTGCGCAATCAGTAAGCTGACTGACATCGCCCTGCAACGGAGACTTGAGCGCTTGACTGGTTCGGGTTCGGCAAAACGGTGGTTTTCCTGAACTTGCCAGACGCCATAAGAGCTTGCGGGTAGGCGCTGTTCCTCATTTGGTTTGTGAAGTTGATCGCGCGCCCGGCTGTCGCCGCTGATCCACGAGCACATCAACATGCTCGGGCGCTACTCGTTCGCAGTACCGGAGGAGGTTGCACGCGGTGAGCTGCGACCACTGCGCAATCCAGAGGATGGCGTATAGAGGAAGCCAGGGTACTTCGTTGAAGTACCCTGGTGGCGGAAGGGTCAGTCGTGACCCTTGTCGATCAAGGTAAATACCAGCGTATCGACCATCAGGGTAGCGGTGTATTGGAACACCACCTTTATGTTGGGATGGCTGGCTGGATCAAGCCGGTAGGCATCCCAGCCGCCAGTCATGCCCCTCGGCTGTGGCATCTTGATCGGGCCCTTCGAGTCCATTGGCTTGCCAAAGTTGGCGTGCACCTCAGGCTGACTCATCTTCGGGACGAAGGGCTTCGGTAGCTCGCCTTGGTACGGCACTGTGGACGGAGTTGTCTTCAGCAGGGTGATGTATACCGCCTCCAGCCGCTTGGTTTCCGCCCAGAAGCTCAGTTCTAGACCGTCCTCCGGTTCAATGTCTAGCCAATCACGGCCTTTGTATAGCTGTTGGAGCGGCATGTTGGGGATGATCCCCTCGGCGACCATGGCGTCATAGGGTCGCTCTAGGCTCAGAATCCAACGTTCAATGATTGCGGCGTCCATATCAGTACCACCCCTGTTCCTGATTGAGTTGATGTAGCTGCGAACGCGCTGCCTCGATGTCGGCCTCAGCGTAGCCTTCCTCTAGCAGCCCTGGCCTGATCGCGTCGAAGTTGCTGTCCACTGCCGCCCGTAGATCGGCAGCGTCCTGGGCTTGCTTGGCTTTGGTGTTGCGTCCGCCATAGGTCTCACTGTGCTTCTGGTGAACGCGCGCCGGAATGGCAATGCCGGCGGCATTGCGTAAGTAGTCGCGAATCTGCCTTCTGCTGAGCCCATCGAAGTTACCCCGCATGTGCCATTCCAGCACCTTCTGTGCGGGAATATGGTCGATATCCAGCCCATCCTTCTTGCTGCGTGACTGCAATTCACCGGCAGGCCCGACCTCCAGCGGATTGACCGCCGGCTTGGCAAACACCACGTACAACGGCGGCACACCCGACTCAATCGGTAGAACCAGGATGCAGTCCTGCCAGGTCATATCGTCCGAGGCGGGATAGATTTCAAACTGGCTGTCTGTACCCTCGGAGACCGGATGTACCAGGATATTTTCCAGTGCTTCGGTTACCCCCGGATAGGTGGTCGGCGCTTGCACCACCGGGCCATTGTTCGGTGTCCAGATGATGGTAACGCCATTGAGCTGCGCTTCCATGGCATTGCCGACCTGGTGCCATTGGCTGACCACCGGCACGCTGTCCATGCCCGAGGTCGCGCTGGTGTGAATGCCATACACCCGCATGATGCCTTCGGCATCCCTGCGGAACTGAAAACGCACCCTGGTAGGGGCCATCGCCATCCCGCGCAACTGCTCCTCGGTCAGGGTGGCATCACCCATGCGGGTAGGCCACAGCGCCAACAACAGCGTACTGGCCGCCGTGCCAGCAGCGGCGGCAGTGCCTCGCAGACTCCAGGTGCCGAGTGTTTCCAGTACGACTTGCCCGGCTACCCGGCCAAGGGTTACGCCGCCTTCTGTGCTGGTGATCGCCGTTGAACCCATCACTACGGCCTGACCAAAATTGGCCACGGGTTCGATCCGGGTGCCAGCCTCGGTTGACTCTGGCGGCACAGTGCAGGTCTTGGCAAATACGCATGCCTGCTCGGGCTCGCCGACAAATACCAGTCCGCCCTTCAGGTGTGGCTGGTTCGGATCGGCACCATATTCATAACGCTGGCCCGCATAACTGACACGGTTGAAATCGACGGGCGAGGCGGTTGCGTAACGCCCGGTAGCGGAGCTGGGTGCTCCCGTCTTCACCGTCGAGGACGACAACACGACTCCGCCATGCGAGTGCATGCTGCCGTGCACGGCAGCATGGCAGTCGTTGATAAAGAACCAGGACAGTCCGGAAATGATGGTGGCGCCACACGTCGTCTTGCTGACACCCACCAGTGCAGCAGGTCGATCGTCCACCAGGGTGTCCGGTGATCCGCTAATAATGTGGTTAGGCCCGCATCGCGGGCAGGTAACCGGGTCGCCTACCTTGGCCAGATCAGCCATATGAATCCCTTATAGCTGTGAAATGGAGGCCAGAGCCTACCAAGCCAGCGGGGAGGCTGCGCGTATGCCGTTCACGAATCAAGAGTCACAATCTCGGCGCGCAGCTAAGCTACATGAGCCATGTGCCGATGGAGCACCGTAGTGGTCTGGTGCGCAGTGCCACGTCAGCCTTGCCGGGGGGGGGGGCGTGGAGAACACTAAGCCGTGCTGACTATGCTGGGCAAACTGGATGGCCGCTGCTGGCGCATCTTGGCGGCTGACAAGGCCTACGACACGGCCCCGACGGTCGCACCACGACATAGGCTTTGCGGCATGAGCGCGTTAACCGAAAAGATGCGTCTGGCGCCTGCCAAATCGGGCTATTTCATCTGTCCCACACCCAAAGCTGGATTTATTCGACCCCGAGTACTGCCACGACAGCACAGTGCTCGCAGTGATTACCGCGAATTTCAACAGGCTGTTAGTGGCATATCGCTTCGCTACAGCCGGCGCTAAGATCGCCGCTTTTCCAGGCAAGCACCCACCATGCCCCAACGCCCCGCCCTGTTCTCGACGCTGCTGGCTGGCGCCATCCTGCTGCTGGTCGTTCACGGTCTGGGCCGTTTCATCTATACGCCGCTGCTGCCCTGGTTGGTTCAGGATGGCTTGCTCGATATTCAGCAAGGCGCCACGGCTGCCACCTGGAACTATCTGGGCTACCTGATCGGCGCGCTGCTCGCGGTGCGCTGGCATCGCGTCGCACAGATCCGCCGCAGCCTACCCTGGGCGCTGGCGGTGAACGTGCTCAGCACCCTCGCCCAGACCCAGGCGGAATCGGCAGATGCGCTCTACGCCCTGCGCCTGCTTAACGGCATTAGCAACGGCCTGGTGTTCGTCCAGGCACCCTCGCTGATTCTCGAGTGGCTGGCTCGCCATCGCCGGATTTCGTCCAGCGGGCTGGTCTACCTGGGAGTCTGCGTAGGGCTGATTCTCTCCAGCCTGCTGGTCAGCCTCAGCGATGGTCTGCTGCAGGGGGCTGATCGCTGGTGGCCGGCGGCGCTGCTGTCCATTCCCCTGGCCTGGTGGGGCTGGTGCCAGTTGGCCAGGCTGGATATACCCGAAGATGAGCCGGCAGCGGTATCGGCCATCAAGCCCAGCGGTCGACTGCTGGATCGCGCCAGCACGCCGCTATTCCTTTCTTATGCGGGGGCCGGGTTGGGCTACATCCTGCCGATGACCTTTTTGCCGATGGTGGCGCATTTGCAGGTAGCGCCGGGCAGCTTCCTGATGGGCAACAGCTGGCTGGTGGTCGCCCTCGCCACGCTGCCTTCGCCATGGCTGTGGAACCGCCTGGGCGTGCTGCTGGGCGATGCACCCGCACTACGCCTGAGCTACATCACGCAACTGGTCGGCGTGCTGGCGATTCTGCTGTTGCCTGGTGCCAGCGGCATCCTGATCTGTGGAGTGCTGGTGGGCGGGACCTTCCTCGGCACCGTGTTGCTTACCCAACGCCTGGCGCGCACGCTGCATCCCCACCAGGGCCCTCGCCTGTCGGCGGCGCTGATCGCCCTCTACAGCCTGACGCAACTGGCCGGCCCTTGGTTGACCGGCGTCTGGCTGGACATGGGCGGCACCCTGCACAGCGCCTTCTGGCTGGGTGCGGGTGCGCTGCTCTGGGGATTGCTGTGGATGTTGCTGGTGCCGCGCCAGCGCTGAAACCATGGGAGAATAGGCGCTGATTTTCTTTCAGCCCCCATCATGCCCACTCCGAAGACTTCTCCTCGCAAACCCTCGACCGACAACAACGACAAGCCGTCACTGCATCCGCGCAACCGGCACAGCGGGCGCTACGACTTTCCCGCGCTTGTCGCCGCATGCCCGGAACTCGCCGCCTTTGTCATTCGCAATCCCTACGGCAAGCAGAGCATCGACTTCGCCAATCCCGATGCGGTGAGGGTGTTCAACCGCGCCCTGCTCAAGCAGTTCTACGGCATCGCCCACTGGGACATCCCGCCTGGCTATCTGTGCCCGCCGATTCCCGGGCGCGCGGATTACCTGCACGGTCTGGCCGACCTGCTGGCCTCGCAGAACGACGGAGTGATCCCGCGTGGCGCGTCGATCCAGGCACTGGATGTCGGCACCGGCGCCAACTGCATCTATCCGCTGATCGGCCAGCGCGAGTACGGCTGGCATTTCACCGGCACGGATATAGATGCCGTCGCACTGGCTTCGGCGCGCACCATCGTCACGGCCAACAAGCTGAGCAAGGCGATCGACCTGCGTCAGCAGAACAACCCGCAGCGAATCTTCTCCGGCGTGCTTGCGCTCGATGAACGCTTCGATATCACCCTGTGCAACCCACCCTTCCATGCCTCCCAGGCGGAGGCCTGCAGTGGCAGCCAGCGCAAATGGCGCAACCTCGGCAAGCTCGACCCCAAGCGCAAGCTACCGGTGCTGAATTTCGGTGGTCAGGCCCGCGAGCTCTGGTGCGAAGGCGGCGAGCTGGCCTTCATTCGGCGTCTGGCAACGGAAAGCGCCGAGGTGGCACAACAGGTCTGCTGGTTCAGCACCCTGGTATCCAAGAGCGGCAACGTGGCGCCCTTGCAGGCTCTGTTGAACAGGCTAGGCGCCAGACAGGTAAAGTTGCAGGAAATGGCTCAAGGCCAGAAACGCAGCCGCTTCGTGGCTTGGAGCTTTCTCGATGAGGGGGAACGTGAGGCCTGGCGGTTGGCACGCTGGGGCGCGGACAGAGGCAGGAAGGCTATCGAATCATGAGCCAGCATCGGCCGACACTGGCTCGGTGGCAGGTGCTTCGCTCAGACGACCATATCCCAGCGCTGCTTGTCCTGTAGCGACAGGGTCTGGATGTAGCGCGGTTCGCCGTTGATTTCTTCCAGCTCGGTCATGCCGGCCAACTCGCCGACTACACGGTAACGCTTGCCGGCACACTTATCCTTGAGCGGATAAAGCTTGGCGATGTGCTGGGCGAGCTCGGTGAGGGTGGACATCTTCTTCATTGCTCCAGTAACTGCGTGCAGGCAGCTATTTACCAAGTCTTGATGACGGTTGTGCGACACCAGAGTTCGGCAGCCAACCAAGACAATACAACCGTTGCGCTTTGGAGCATCAAAATCCGGTTTGATTCCCCTCACCTCGTCGCGCCGGACGAATGGCCGCAGAAAGTGCGGCGCGCCCCCGCAAGCACATCAACAGATCCCCACACCCAGCTGCAGCAATGCCAGCCCACCCTGCTGCCAACCCCACCAGGCCAGCAGCGCCAGACCAACCAATACTGCAATCACCAGCCAGTGCAGAGCCTTCATGTCAGGCAACCGCCGAGGTACCCGCCGACACGCTCAGACGCTCCACGGGCTGCTCACGAATCGGCCAGTTCAACGCCGCGGCCATCAGGCTGAGCGCGATGGAAATCTGCCAGACCAGGTCGTAGCTGCCGGTTCGATCGTAAACCCAACCACCCAGCCAGCCGCCGCAGAACGACCCCAACTGGTGGAACAGGAAGACGATGCCACCGAGCATCGACAGGTTGCGCACACCGAACAGCGTCGCCACGGTGCCATTGGTCAGGGGTACCGTAGACAGCCACAACAGCCCCATGGCGATACCGAATGCATAGGCGCTCCAGAGCGTCAGCGGTGCGAAGAAGAAAGCCCCGATGACCACCGCGCGCATCAGATAGAGCGTCGTCAGCAACTTGGGCTTCGAATAGCAACCGCCCAACCAGCCCGCCGTGTAGGTACCGACCACATTGAACAGCCCGACCAGGGCCAGCACCGTCGTACCGGTCACGGCCGGCAGGCCCTGATCCACCAGGTAAGCCGGCAGATGCACGCCGATGAACACCACCTGAAAACCACAAACGAAAAAGCCCAGCGCCAACAGACGGAAACCGGAGTGGCCGAAGGCCTCACGCAGCGCCTCACCCAACGACTGCTGCGCACCGCTGGTTTCAGCAGGACGGGCGTCACCGCGCAGCATCGCCGCCAGCGGCACAATCAGCGCCACCAGCAGTCCCAGCGCCAGCAACGCCAACGACCAGCCCAGCCAGCCGATCAGGCCGAGGGTGCCCGGCAGCATGGCGAACTGTCCGAAGGAACCGGCGGCACTGGCGATACCCATCGCCATGCTGCGCTTCTCAACCGGCGCCGCGCGCCCCACCGCGCCGAGGATCACCGAGAACGAGGTACCTGACAGGCCGATGCCGATCAACAGCCCGGCACTCAGCGACAGCGAGCCCGGCGTATCGGCCATCGCCATCAGCACCAACCCAACGGCATAGAGCACCCCGCCGATCACCACTGCCCGCGTCACGCCGAAACGATCGGCCAGCGCTCCTGTGAACGGCTGCGCCAGGCCCCAGATTAGATTCTGCAAGGCAATGGCAAAGGCGAACACCTCCCGCCCCCAGCCGAACTCGGTACTCATCGGTGACAGAAACAGGCCGAAACCATGCCGCACGCCCAGCGATATGGCGAGAATCAGCGAGGCACCCAGGAGAATCCAGGCGCTGTTTCGCCAAAGTGAAGTCATCATCGTGTCTCCGTCATTGTTGGATACATCCCAGGGGCTGTTGCCGTTGAGCCACATTGCAGCGAGAAATCGCAACAGACGCGACGCACAGCCCCGTCTTCAGGAATGCCACGAATTGTCTTGCTGCAACAACTCGCCCACAACTGATTTAATGCGCTCAATGGAATAGTTTTTCTACAGCATGAATGACTACCCATCTTTTAAATCATTGATTTCACTCGATACAGCGATAGATCACAGCAGCTTTTCTCTTGCTGCGAAGGGGTTGTGCGTAACGCCGGGTGCCGTTGGGCAGCAGATTCAGAAACTGGAAGAATGGCTGGGCACCGCCTTGCTCATACAGCAGACGCGCCAGATGCTGCCAGCGGTCGAGGACTTGGCCTATTGGCTACACATCCAGCCGGCAGGGACGCTACAGGACCATCAGCCCCAGCGCCATCAGCAACGGCGTCGCCACGCTGACAGCCGCGTTCAACCCCAGCGCAGGCAATACCTGTAACGGTTCGCGCCACAGTAGCCAGGCGGCGCACAGGGCCAGCGGCAGGGTCAGCAGGCCCAGAGCGGCACCACCAGTCTCGCCGTCGAAACGCACCAGAAGCAGCACGGCGTAAGCCAGCAGCCATTGCGCCAGCGCTACCCACAGCGCCTTCTTGCACCCTAGATGCATGGGCAAAGTACGCCGCCCGGCAGCGCGATCGGCGTCGATATCGGGAAACTGGCTGAGCAGCAGCAGATTGTTGCTCAACAGCAAAGGCACCAGGACCAACAGCAGATCGCGGCCCTCCAGCGGACCACCAAGTACAATGCGCGTCCCCAGCACCATCAGCGCAAAACCCAGACCGGGTGCGAACAGGCACAGCCAGGGATGCCTCGTCAGCCAGGGCGTATACAGCAGCACCAGCGCCGATCCCGTCAGCCCGAGCGGCGCCAGACTGAGCAGCAACTGCGGTTTGCGCAGCAGGAAAAATAACCCGATCAGCACGCAGGCCAGCAAGCTGCCGAGGCCAAGCATCAGGGTGCGGCCAAGCAGGTGCGGACACTCCACCAAGGTGCCGCTGCCACCGCTGAAGGCGGTACGACAGGTATGCAGATCCAGCCCGCTACGGTAGTCGCTCCACTCGTTGAGCGCATTGACTGCCACATGCGCGGCAAGGGCGCCGAATAGCACCAGCAGCACGTCGCCAGCCTCCATCTCCCCGACCTGCGACCGCGAAGCAAGGGCCACACCGAGCGCCACACAGCTCAGCGTCAGCAGCAGAAACCGCCCCCGCACCACGCCGAGCAAGGCCCAAGTCTCGTTCACCGCTCAGTCCCCATCGATGTACCTGTCAGCAGGGTAGTGCCCCTGACGGCCAGCGTCATTGATGTGTGTCGGATCGGCACCCGCCACGCCTTCGCCATCACTACGGGACCCGCTCTCGGGTAAACTGCCCCACCCGTTGCATTCCAGCCGTGAGACCGCCATGCCCATCCGCCACTGCATCGTTCATCTGATCGAGAAAAAGCCCGACGGCACGCCTGCCGTGCTGCATGCCCGCGATAGCGAGCTGGGTGAATCCCAGGCCATGGAGAATCTGCTGGCCGATCTCAATGAGAGCTACAACGCCAAGCAGGGCAAAGCTTGGGGCTTTTTTCACGAGGAATCGGGTGCCTATCCGTTCAGCGGCTGGCTTAGCCAGTACATGGACGGTAATCAGGATTTCACCGCGTTCAGCCGTCAGGCCGTCGAGCATCTGCAGAAGCTGATGGAAGAATCCAACCTCTCGACCGGTGGCCATGTGCTGTTCGCCCATTACCAGCAAGGCATGACCGACTACCTGGCCATCGCCCTGCTGCATCACAGCGAGGGTGTAACCGTTACCGAGTCGCTGGACGTAGCGGCCGCGCGGCACCTGGATCTCGGCCAGTTGCACCTGGCCACACGGATCAATATCTCCGAGTGGCAGAACAACAAGCAGTCGAAACAGTACATCTCGTTCATCAAGGGCAAGAACGGCAAGAAGGTCTCGGAGTATTTCCGCGACTTCATCGGCTGCCAGGAAGGGGTCGACGGACCGGGCGAGACCCGCACGCTGCTCAAGGCCTTCAGCGATTTCGTCGAGAACGAAGACCTGCCCGAGGAACAGGCCAGGGAGAAAACCAGCGCGCTGGTGGGCTATGCCAGCAGTCAGGCGAAGATCGGCGAGCCGGTCTCGCTGGAGGAGCTTTCGGGGCTGATCGACGAAGAACGGCCCAAGGCCTTCTACGATCACATCCGCAACAAGGATTACGGCATGGCTCCGGAATTTCCGGCCGACAAGCGCACGCTCAACCAGTTTCGTCGCTTCACTGGCCGAGCCGAGGGTTTGTCGATCAGTTTCGAGTCCCACCTGCTGGGCTCGAAGATCGAATACGACGAAGCCCGCGACATGCTGATCATCCGCCAGTTGCCGACCCAACTAGTCGACCAGTTGAAGCGCCGCAAGGACTGACCGCCCACGGCGGAGCCGCAAGGATTCCGCCGCCAGCCGGGTTCAGCACGCCTCGATGCGATAACCAAGGCGGGGAAAATGTACGTGCACCACTCCGGCGCGCTCATCCTCTCGACGCAGGATCAGTTCCTCGACCCCGGCGAACACCAGTTCGCCAACCACAGGATCGGCGCCGTAATCCGCCGCGCAGATCGCCACCTGCTGTCCCACCTCTAATCCGTTCGGGTCCGTGAAGACTTCGTCGGGCAACTGCGCAGGCTCCGAATCACGGGCCAGCGTCACGGCATCCACGGCATCGAGCACCTTGTGCGAGCCATGGCCAACACCAAGTACCTTGCCAAGCCAGGCAGCCACCTCCGGATAGTCATCGACCAGGGGCGCCGTCACCGGCGTGCCCTTGAGGAACCATAGGCAGTGGGCCACCGAAAAATCAGCGATACAGGGCGCCGCGCCGAACAGGAACTCCCCTTCGTCACGCGACAGTTGCTGGCGCAGACGCGCCATCAGTACCGGCCAGTGGCTCTTCGCCTGCTCCAGCGGAACCCGCGAGACCGAACCGTTGGCGAACAGCTGCGCACGATCCTTGCTGAAGACCTCGACAAACTCCTTCGGCACCTGGGCGAAGCGCACCGCCATGGATTCGGGCTGGAACACCAGACTCACCGCATGCAGGAACAGCACCGAGTCGGCCCACTGGGCGAGCACCGCCGCGTTGAATTCGTGCCCCTCGGGAAATAGCGCCGGCGTGGCCTTCTCGGCCTCCAGACGACGGGCGATCAGTGCCGTGTCGCAATAGATGTCCGCGCCGACCTGCAACACCGGCGTGCGTCGATAGCCACCAGTCAGGGCGGTCAGGTCCGGCTTGGGCATGACTGGCGGAATCGTCACCGAGCGCCAGGAGAGTTGCTTGAACCCCAGCAGCAGACGTGCCTTTTCGGCAAATGGCGAGGTGGGGTAATGGTGCAGGATCAGCTCATGCATGGCAGGCTCCGCCTGTTCTTGTTAGAAGAATCGGCAGCTTACTCGCCGCTGCTAGGCCAGCCTAGGGTCTATTGCCTGCTTTCGCGATATTCAACGGATCGTAGTCGCTCACCAGGCGCTCCTTGGCCGGCTTCTTCAACTGCTTGATCGCCCGCTCACGGCGCAGGGCGTCGCCCTTGCTCGGACAACTTTCGACATACACCAGCGCCACCGCCGGGCTGGAATGGAAGAAGCGAGCACCACGCCCGCCCCGATGGGCGGCGAAGCGCCGCTGAGCATCATCGCTGATGCCGCAATACAGCGCACCATTGGCGGCGCGAACCAGGTAGACGAACCAGGGTTTGGGCAAATCGGCATTCATGCTGCTACTGCTGATGGTGGATCCGAGACGCCCATTCTCGCCGTCAGCGCTTCGTTCGCAAAGGGCTATGACAGCTCCATATCCACACGTCCGGAGGTGCCTATAGGGTCTGCCTACCGCCGTTGCGCTAGCAAAGTCGATCGTACTTGTCCAGATATGGTGGCGGTTCGCCTTTGCGTATACTGCGCCGATGTTTGCTCAAACCCTGTTCCGCAAGCGCTGCACCTCCTGGTTGTTGGCGACCGGAATCTTCCTGATGCTCAGTAGCTGTGCCGAACCGCCCAGCGAACTTGAGCGCATTCAGGAGGAAGGCGTACTGCGCGTGATCACCCGCAACAGTCCCTCGACTTATTTCCAGGATCGTAACGGCAAGACCGGCTTCGAATACGAACTGGTCAAGCGCTTCGCAGGGCATCTCGGTGTCGAGCTGCAGATCGAGACCGCCGAGAGCATCGATGATATTTTCAGCCGCCTGAATCGTCCCGGCGGCCCGGCGCTGGCCGCCGCCGGCCTAGTGGCCAGCGAGAGTCGCAATCAGCTGGCGCGTTTCACCCGCCCCTACCTGGAAACCACCACCCAAGTCGTCTATCGCCTGGGGCAGCGCCGCCCGACGCGTATCGAAGACCTGGTAGGCAAACGCATTCTGGTGCTCAGGGGCAGCAGCCAGGCGGAGAAGCTGCAGGCGTTACAGGCCGAATATCCCGAACTGCGCTATGAAGAGTCCGACGTCGTGGAGGCCGTCGACCTGTTGCGCATGGTCGACGAAGGCCAGATAGACCTGACCCTGGTCGAGTCCAACGAGCTGGCCATGAACCAGGTCTACTTCACCAATGCGCGGGCCGCATTCGATCTGGAGGACGAAAACAGTCTGTCCTGGATCCTGCCCAAGGGCGAAGACGATAGCCTGCTCAACGCCGCCAACGAATTTCTCGACGAGGCCCGCCGCAACGGCACCCTGCAGCGGCTGCACGAACGTTATTACGGACACGTGGACGTGCTCGGCTATGTCGGCGCCTATTCCTTTGCCAAACATCTGCAGCAACGCCTGCCACGCTATGAAAAAGCCTTTCGAGAAACCGCCAAGGTCCATGGCATCGACTGGCGCCTGCTGGCGGCGATCGGTTATCAGGAATCGCACTGGCTGCCCGACGCGACCTCGAAAACCGGCGTTCGCGGCCTGATGATGCTGACCCTGCGCACCGCCAAGGCCATGGGTGTTTCCAACCGGCTCGATCCGGTACAGAGCATCCAGGGCGGTGGCAAATACCTGGTCAAGGTACACGCCAGCCTGCCGGACAGCGTGCTCGAACCGGACCGCACCTGGTTCGCCCTGGCGGCCTACAACGTAGGCGGTGGCCATCTGGAAGATGCCCGCAAGCTGGCCGAAGCAGAAGGACTGGACCCGAACAAGTGGCTGGACGTGAAGCAGATGCTACCGCGCCTGGCACAGAAGCAGTGGTATAGCAAAACCCGCTACGGTTATGCCCGCGGTGGCGAGCCGGTGCATTTCGTCGCGAACATCCGCCGCTACTACGACATCCTCACTTGGGTGACCCAGCCGCAGATGGAAGGCCAGCAGCTGGTGCAAAGCGACATCCATATTCCCGGCATCCAGACAGAAGACCTCAGCGAGAACCTGCCGCCGCTCTAGCTGACTAGAGAATCACACACGCCCGATGGGCGCGAAACGGGCACCGATCTGCTCGGCCAGTACCTGCGCCGCCAGCTCGACCTCCAGTCCGCGCCGACCGGCACTCACATGAATGGTCGAATATGCCTGCGCCGACTGATCAATGAAGGTACGCAAGCGCTTCTTCTGCCCCAGCGGACTGATCCCGCCGACCAGATAGCCGGTGGTCCGTTGCGCGACCATGGGATCGGCCATGTCCACCTTCTTCACCTGGGCGGCCTGAGCCAGCGCCTTCAGGTCGAGGCTGCCACCCACCGGAACCACCGCCACCAGCAGCTCATTCTTTTCACTGCAGGCTAGCAGCGTCTTGAACACGCGCGCCGGGTCGAGACCGAGCTTCTCCGCTGCCTCCAGGCCGTAGGAAGCGGACTTGGGATCATGTTCATAGCTGTGGATGCGATGTTCGGCCTTGGCCTTCTTCAACAGATCGATGGCGGGAGTCATGCGGGTTCAGGTGCGCTGGCTGGAGGACAAGCGGCTACTGTAGCCGAAAAACGGGGCAATCGACGCCAGACCCGGCGTCGATTGCCCCATCTCAAGCGCTACGCCACCCGCAGCTTCCGTGCCGCGGCCACCATGTTCACCAGCGCCGCCTCGGTTTCCGGCCAGGCGCGGGTCTTCAGGCCGCAGTCGGGGTTCACCCACAGCCGCTCGGCAGGGATGCGCTCGGCAGCCTTCTGCAGCAGCTGGACCATTTCCTCCGCCTCGGGCACTCGCGGCGAATGGATGTCGTACACCCCAGGACCGATGTCATTGGGATAATCGAAGGCACGGAAGGCCTCGAGCAGCTCCATCTGCGAGCGGGATGTCTCAATGGTGATGACGTCGGCATCCATCGCGGCAATCGACTCGATCACGTCGTTGAACTCGCTGTAGCACATGTGCGTATGGATCTGCGTTTCATCGCGTACGCCGCTGGCACACAGGCGGAAGGCATCCACCGCCCAATCGAGATAGTGCTGCCAGGCGGCACGACGCAGCGGCAGGCCCTCGCGGAAGGCCGCCTCGTCGATCTGCACGATACGGATACCGGCCGCTTCCAGATCGCAGACCTCGTCACGAATGGCCAGTGCCAGCTGACGCGCCTGCTGTTCGCGGGAAATATCCTCGCGCGGGAAGGACCACATGAGCATGGTGACCGGGCCGGTGAGCATGCCCTTCACCACCTTGTCGGTCTGCTGCTGGGCGTAACGGATCCAGTCCACCGTCATCGGCGTCGGACGGCTGAGGTCGCCATGGATCACCGCCGGCTTGACGCAGCGCGAACCATAGCTCTGCACCCAGCCGAAGCGGGTGAAAGTGTAGCCTTCGAGCTGCTCGGCGAAGTATTCAACCATGTCGTTGCGCTCCGCCTCGCCATGCACTAGCACATCCAGTCCCAGTTGCTCCTGAATGGCGATCGCACGACGTATTTCCGCCTGCATGGCCTCGGTGTAATCGCCTGCGGCCAGCGTGCCCTGCTTGAATGCCTGGCGCGCTAGGCGGATCGCCGGCGTCTGCGGGAAGGAGCCGATGGTGGTGGTCGGGAACAGCGGAAGCTGCAAACCCGCACGCTGCAGTTCGATCCGCTCGGCGAAGCTCGAAGCCCGCTGGCTGTGCCGTGGCTTGATCGAGGCCAGCCGCGCCTGCACGACGGGATCATGGATGCGTGGCGATTGCGCGCGGCCGAGCTGCACGGCACGGCTTTGCTGCAACGCCAGCAGTACGTCGGGATCTTCCGGGGCCTCGATGGCACGCGCCAGGGTCGCAACCTCGGCGCATTTCTGCACGGCGAACGCCAGCCAGCTCTTCACTTCCGCATCCAGCTGATCTTCGCGCGCGAGGTCGACCGGGCTGTGCAGCAACGAGCAGGAAGGCGCGATCCACAAGCGCTCGCCCAGGCGCTCGGCGGCATGCCGCGCCACCTCCAGTGCCTTCTCAAGATCGCAGCGCCAGACGTTGCGGCCATTGACCAGGCCGAGGGAGAGGATCTTGTAGGCTGGAAGGCGGTCGAGAATCACCGGGTATTGCTCCGGCGCACGCACCAGGTCGATGTGCAGGCCATCAACCGGCAGCGCCGCGGCCAGTCCGAGGTTGTCCTCCAGGCCGCCAAAATAGGTGGCGATCAGCTTCTTCAGCGGCGCACGCTGGAGCAGGTTATAGGCGCGCTCGAAGGCATTCTTCCATTCCTGGGGCAGGTCCAGCGCCAGGATCGGTTCGTCGATCTGTATCCACTCGACACCTTGTGCGGCCAGACGCTCAAGCACTTCCCCATAGACGGGCAGCAGCCGCTCCAGCAGTTCCAGCTTGTCGAACGATTCTCCCTTGGCCTTGCCCAGCCAGAGGAAGGTCAGCGGCCCGATCAGCACCGGCTTGATCCGATGCCCCAGCGCCCGCGCCTCTTCGACTTCCTCGAACAGCTGTGTCCAGGCCAGCTTGAACGACTGGTCCTGGGTGAACTCGGGCACCAGGTAGTGGTAGTTGGTATCGAACCATTTGGTCATTTCCTGCGCCTGCGAACCGCCGCCACAGCAACGCTTCGACACACCACGCGCCATGGCGAACAGGGTTTCCAGAGTCAGTCCGCCTTCGGCCGGGCGGAAGCGCTGCGGGACCACATCGAACATCAGCGAGTGGCTCAGGACTTGGTCGTACCAGGCGAAGTCTCCGACCGGCAGCAGCTCGATGCCGGCATCCGCCTGCAGTTGCCAATGGGCGGCACGCAGTTCACGTCCGACCTGGCGCAACCCGGCCTCATCCAGATCGCCCTTCCAGTACGCTTCGAGGGCCTTCTTCAGTTCACGGTCGCGGCCGATGCGAGGGAACCCCAGGGAGTGTGCAACAGGCATAACGCCTCCAAATCATGTCGAGAAAAGTTGGAGCGATTGTCCCTCGTCGATAGTCATGAATAAATCTCACAAAATTCACAACCAAAGATAAATTCACTCATAGTTCGCGCTTTCGTGCCCTCGCGGTTCTAACGGGCAGACTTTGCGCAACACGGGACACACCATGAACGTCATCAAGGAATCGGAAACTCTCCAGGCCCTGATCGAGAACCTGCGCCTGACCGGCGAGGATCGAGAGCATGGCTATGAGGGACGCCCCCCTACACCTCGCTCAGCTTGTCGGAAGCCTGACTCGACAGTTTCTCCGCACTGGGACACACTGCGCTTCGCCATGAGCATTACTCATATGACCTCCGTGATCGATCGCCTTCCGGGCCGCGATCCCAAAGAATTGCAGGGAGCCCCGGCATGCTGGAAATACGTCACTTGAAAACCCTTCACGCACTGCGCGAAACCGACAGTCTGGTCGAGGCCGCCGAGCGCCTGCATCTGACCCAGTCGGCGCTGTCTCACCAGTTCAAGGAGCTGGAAGAACGCCTGGGGTTGCAGCTGTTCGTGCGCAAGACCCGACCGGTCCGCTTCACCAGCGCCGGCCTGCGCCTGTTGCAGTTGGCCGACTCATTGCTGCCGCAACTGCGCAGCGCCGAGCGCGATCTGGCACGCCTGGCCGGCGGCACGGCCGGCAGGCTGCACATGGCCATCGAATGCCACAGTTGCTTCCAGTGGCTGATGCCGACCATCGACCAGTTCCGCGATGCGTGGCCGGAGGTCGAGCTGGACCTCGCCTCGGGATTCTCCTTCGCCCCACTGCCGGCGCTGGCTCGCGGCGATCTGGATCTGGTGGTCACCTCCGATCCGATCGAGCTGCCCGGCATCACCTACGTGCCGCTGTTCACCTATGAAGCCATGCTGGCGGTGGCCAACCAGCACGCCCTGGCCGGCCGGCCTCATGTACGGCCTGAAGACCTGGTCAACGAGACGCTGATCACCTATCCGGTGGAGCGCGACCGGCTGGACATATTCACCCGCTTCCTCGAACCGGCCGATATCGAACCGGCGCAGGTACGCACCTCGGAGCTCACGGTAATGATGATGCAACTGGTGGCTTCCGGACGCGGCGTGTGCTGCGTGCCTAATTGGGCGCTGCACGAGTACAGCGTGCGCGGCTACGTCACGGCCAAGCGCCTGGGCGAGAAAGGCCTGTTCGCCACGCTGTTCGCCGGTATCCGCTCCGACACGCTGGACTCTCCCTTCATGCGCGACTTCCTGCTGACTGCCAAGGACACCTCCTTCTCCACCCTGGAAGGCGTCAGCGCGGCGCAGAAGAACCGCTAGCGGCTCTTCCCCGTTCAGCGGCGCTGGCGGCAGCACAGATAGATTCCCAGCAAGCCTGCCGCCAACCCGCCGACCAACAGCACCTTACGCGGGCCATGGGCTTCGCCGCGCCAGCCACCATCGACCCGGCGCTGGCCCAACGCGGGATGGAACAGGTTGCCCGACGAAGTGGGCACTCGCTTCGCGCGCCCCAGCGCCGTTCCCGTCAACAGGCCATACAGACGATCGAAGCCGGGCGTGATGAAATGCGCGAAGCGCAGCAGTGTGGCCATGGCACCTACCGAAGTGGTGTGCCGCGGGTGCAGGACCAGGCTGACCATCGCCGCGGCGACCTCGCGCGGATCGCTCAGCGGTGGCGGGGGTTGCAGCGAACGGCCGGCGTAATTGCCGCCATCGCGAAAGCCCGGGCTGTCGACGACCGAGGGATAGACGTCGCAAATGTGAATGCCCGGCCACTTTCCGAGTTCGCTGCGTAGCGCGTGGGAGAACCCACGCAGGCCGAACTTGGCAGCCGAATAGGCCACGGCGTAGGGCTGCGGCACCCAGCTGCCGACCGAAAGCGTGTTGATCAGCACACCGGCGTTCTGCTGCTTGAAATAAGGCAGCACCACATGGACGCCGCGCAGATAGCCGAGCAGATCGGTCTGTACCACTTGCTCGTGGGCATCCAGAGGCGTCTCATCGAAAGCACCCACCGCGCCGACGCCAGCATTGTTAATCCAGACGTCGATGCGCCCATGTCCGAATGAGGCCGCAGCACTGGCCAGTGCCTCCATGGACTCATTGAGGGTGACGTCGGTCGGCACGGCCAGGGCCTCGCCACCCCGTTGCCGGCATTCCTCGACGGCTTCCTGCAACGCCTCCGCGTCACGCGCCGCGAGTACCAGGCGTGCGCCCTGGCGGGCAAATACGTGCGCCGCCGCACGCCCGATGCCACTGGAGGCGCCAGTGATTACCACCACGGCGCCGTCGAGAGAAACTGGGTTCATCCTCGTTCTCCAGGTTTGCTAGTAAGTCCACAGAGGACAGTCGCAACCCGGCAAACATTCCCTCCAGCCGTCACACCATCTGCAGCGCGCGCTTGCGCCTGGGCGGTGGGAACGCTCCATCAAGAATGCTGAGCTCCTCATCGCTCAGGCGCAGCTCCGCCGCAGCGGCATTAGCACGTATGTGCGCGGGATTGACCGCCTTCGGAATCACCAGCACGTTCGGCTGACGCAGTGCCCAGGCCAAGACCACCTGTCCCGGCTGCGCACCCTGGCGTCGAGCCACCTCGACGATGGCCGGGGCCTGCAACAGGGCGCCGCCTTGCCCCACCGGGCAATAGGCCATGACCGGCATGTCATGTGTCTGACAAAAAGGCAGCAGGTCGAACTCGATGCCGCGCTCCTCGGGGTTGTAAAGCACCTGGTTGGTCGCGCAGGCAGCAATATCCCCCAGCTCCTGCAGATCATCCACATCGCAATTGGACACACCCCAGCGGCGAATCTTGCCGGCTTCCCGCAGCCGCTCGAAGGCTTCCACGGTTTCCGCCAGTGGATACTGACCGCGCCAGTGCAGCAGATACAGATCGATGCAGTCGGTGCCCAGCCGTCGCAGGCTTCGCTCGCAGGCCTGGGGAATACCCCGGCGGCTGGCATTGTGCGGATAGACCTTGCTGACCAGGAAGACCTGCTCGCGACGGCCCTGTATCGCCTCGCCGACCACTTCCTCGGCGCCGCCCTCGCCATACATTTCGGCAGTATCGATCAGGGCCATGCCCAGTTCTATGCCCAGGCGCAGCGCAGCGATCTCCCTGCTGCGCTCGGCGGGGTTCTCGCCCATGTGCCAGGTACCCTGGCCGACGACGGGCACATCAGCCTCGCCCAAACGAATCCTGCGCATCAACGAAGCTCCTCTGTCGTACTTGCAGACTCTGCGGGTTCGGCCCAGGGATCGTAGGTTCCGAAACTCCACAGGTGTCCTTCCAGGTCGCGGCAACTGAAGCCGCGACCACCATAATCCTCGTCCTTCAGTTCGACGACGATTTCCGCACCTGCGGCCTTCGCCTGGATGTAAAGCGCATCGGCGCTGTTGACCACCACGTAGATGCCCTGCGTCGAGGCACCGCCGATTTCGTCCGGCTGACGCAGTTGGCGCGAAAACGCCGTATTGGTCACAGGGCCGAGCATCAACATGCTGTTTCCGAACGTCAGCTGTGCATGGACGATGCCTGCCTGTGGGTCTTCAAAGACCTGTTGCCGCTGGAAATCGAAGGCCCGGCACAGCCACTCCAGCGCACCGGGTACATCACGATAACGCAGACAGGGAATCAGGTTGGCAGGGGTGTGCTTGCTGTAGAGAGACATGACGACTCCTTTGTTGGCGATGCGCTGTGGAATGGCGACGCACTCTCTTCAGACCATCGACACCGCTGGCGTTCCCGTCTCGTCAGCCTCGCTCGCTCAACCCAAGACGAATACCGAGCCCGACCAGGATCGAACCCAGCAGTCGATCCAGCCACAGACTCAAGCGCCGACTGCGTCGCAACGCGGCACTGGCCCGATTGGCCAGCAACACCAGCAGGCACTCCACGATGATCGCCACCACAACCACCAGCACGCCCAGAATCAGCAATTGCATCGCCACCGCGCCGTGCTCGGGCCGCACGAATTGCGGCAGGAATGCCATGAAGAAAATCGCTGCCTTGGGATTGAGGATGTCCACCAGAACGCCCTGGCGGTAAGCCTGCCAGGGCGTGGTTCGTGGCCCCGCCTCGAGCGTCCGGCGCATGCCTTCGCCCGCCGAGCGCAACGCCTGAATCCCGAGATAAAGAAGGTAGGCCGCACCCAGGTATTTGACCACCGTGAACGCCAGGGCCGAGGTCGCGAGGATGGCGGAGATGCCCAGCGCCGCGAAGGCCACGTGCACCAGCGCACCGCTGCACACGCCAAAGGAGGATGCGACACCGACCCGCCAGCCTCCTGCCAGAGTGCGTGACAACACGTAGAGCAGGTCCGGTCCCGGGGACAGATTGAGTGCGAGCGCAGCTGAAAAGAACACCAGCCAGAACGTGGAATCGGACATGAGCCCTCCGGACCGAAACGCCGTCAATCATGACCTTTGAAAGAGGGGGAAGTGTAGCCGTGCTCGTCGACTTCCGCTGCACTGAGGTGCCCATTTCCAGCACCCCGCTATTGGGTCTGTTCTACGAAAATCTGCCAGGACCCGCCATCCGCGTAAAAACAGTCCCGGCCCAAAGGGTTGCGCGAGAAATGGCGCCATTTCTCGCGCAACGCGGCCGCGACGAAACGGCAACAGACTCTAGAGTGTCGTGCAGGTCACTGAATACTCAGCCTTGCCGATGGGATAACATTCGCGCCCGGCGGCAACTGCGCTGGGTTACCACGGGATATGCCGACCTTAGAACCTGCCCTCACTGCACCACGGAAGCTCACACATGCATAAAATCCTCGCCACCACAGCCGTCGCGGCCGGGCTGCTGCTCGCCGGCCAGAGCGCCCATGCCGACAGCCCCTTGCTCTGGCAGGACAACAGCCTGACCTATCTCTACGGCAAGAACTTCTCGGTCGACTCCGGCGAGGATGGCCGCGAAGCCGCCATCCAGCAGACCATCACTTTCGAACACGCCAGCGGCTGGACTTGGGGCGACATCTTCCTGTTCGTCGACAACAAGTGGTTCAACGGTCACTCAGGCAAGGACGGAAGGACCTACTACGGCGAATTCAGCCCACGCCTGTCGCTGGGCAAGGTCAGCGGGAAAGACCTCTCCTTCGGCCCGATCAAGGACGTGCTGATCTCAACCACCTACGAACGTGGCGAAAGCCAGGCCGACGGCACGCCGAACCAGGTCTACCTGCTCGGCCCGGCCGTGGATCTGGAACTGCCGGGTTTCGATCGCTTTTCCCTCAACACCTACTATCGCAAGCCTGACGGCAGCACTGGCAACCCCGGTGGCCAGTGGCAGATTACCCCGACCTGGGCCATGACCATTCCGGTGGGCAAGTCCGACATCCTCATCGACGGCTACATCGACTGGGTGGTCAACGACAAGAAAAGCGGCGGCCGCGAGCTGAAGAAGAACTTCCACTTCAACCCGCAGGTGAAGTACGACCTGGGCAAGGCCCTGGATTACACGCCGGCCAAGCTCTACGTCGGCATCGAGTACGACTACTGGAGCAACAAGTACGGCATCGAGGACAGCAGCGCCTTCAACACCGACAACAACGTGGTGAATTTCATCGTCAAGGCGCATTACTGATCGCCAGGGCTGTCCAGCTCGCTGGGCAGCCCTGGACCTTCGACTATTCCAGCGAAAACACCAGCGCCTTGAGGCTGCTGTCGGGGTGGATGTCGGGAAACTCCGGCGGGTTTTCCAGGCGCTCACTGAATTTCAGCGCCGGCGCCTCACGTGCCATGCCCTCGATCAGAAAGTCAGGTCCGACATCCGGGTCGTTGACGCAGGCCAGTACCCTGCCGCCGCCGGCAAGCAGTTCCGGTAGCCGGCGAAGGATCTTCTGGTAATCCCGACTCAACGCGAAGCTGCCTTTCTGAAAGGATGGCGGATCGATGATGATCAGGTCATAGGGGCCTGACTTGCGCACCTTGCCCCATGACTTGAACAGTTCATGGCCAAGAAACTCGACTCGACTCAGATCATGCTCGTTCAGGCGGTGGTTGTCTCGCCCCCGGCTCAAGGCTGCTCGGGCCATGTCGAGATTCACCACCCGTTCGGCACCGCCTGCAATGGCCGCCACCGAGAAGCCGCAGGTATAGGCGAACAGGTTGAGCACGCGCTTGCCTCGCGCCTGCTCCTGCACCCAGCGACGACCGTAGCGCATGTCCAGAAACAGACCGTTGTTCTGCTTGCGACCCAAATCCAGCTTGTAGCGCAGGCCGTTCTCGCTGATCAGCCACTCCTCGGGCACCTCGCCCAACAGCGCCTCGGTGTCACTGTCCGGCAGATAGCGATGCTGGAGCAGCAGGCTCGCACCGGGCGGCCATTGGGCTGAGTGCCCAAGATCCGTGAGCATCCCCGTCAGCGCCTGCCGTTCGGCTGGCCCCGGGTCGCGAAACAGCGAAACCAGCAGCACGCCCTGCAACCAGTCGACGGTCACATGCTCCAATCCTGCCCAGCATCGACCTCGGCCATGGAACAGGCGGCGACTTTCTTCGGGCAGGGCACTCAAGGCAGTGATCAGGTACTGGCGCAGAGTCTCGATGGCGTCCGGGTTCATCAGGCTTCATCACAAATACGGGCGCGCATTTTACTCACAAAGACATACCTGCATTCGCCCGTCGCATACGAACTTACCGCTGCGCTCATCGTCGAAAGCGCGTTCCTGCGTTGCTGCATCCGCACTCCCAAGATAAGGATTCCGTTGTGGTCAACCTCCACCGACAAGCTGATCGAACAGCATTGCGAGCCGCTGTGCTGGTCGCCAGCCTGCTGCCCGCCCTTGCTCATGCCGCGGCGGATCAGAAACTCGCCGCACGCGATGCGGAAAACAAGCGGCTGACGGCAGAGATCATCAACCGCCCGAACCCGCTGTCGCAGCCGCCCACCTCTCGCTACAACCATTTCATCACCTACGGTCAGTCCCTGGCCTCGGCTGCCGAAGGCTGGCCCGCACTGTCAACAACCTCGGGCTACGACAACCTGATGCTGGGCAATGCCGTGCGCTCGGCCACCTACAGCGGCCCCAGCTTCCGCACTGTTGGCGACGTGGCATTTCGCCCGCTCAAGGCGGTGGTCCAGCGCAAGGCCGACGCCAAGGTCATCCTCGACGAAGCGCAGATCGCCGAACTGGAAAAGCAGGCTCAGGAAGAAGGCGAATCCGTCGAGGTCGGCGCACTGAACATGGCCCGATACCTCTATCTGGAAAAGCTTGGTGTCGATTCGGACCCCAAGCACCTGTTCCTCGCCAGCAATGCCTCCACCTCCGGGCGCTCGATCGCGCAGTTGTCGAAGACCGGCGGGACCGATGAATACCGGCGCGTACTGCAGGCGGTCGACCAGGCCAAGGCGCTGACGGATGCCGAAGGCGCCAGCTACAGCATCGCCGCCCTCTTCTGGCTCCAGGGCGAGTTCGACTATTCCCACACCAACGGCGGCATCAACGACAAACGGCGCTACAAGGCCTTGCTGCGCCAGCTACGCGACGACCTTTACGCCGACATCGCAACGGGCATCGCCGGCCAGAAGCAGATGCCGGCTTTTCTCAGCTACCAGACCGACGCCAAATCCTCGGTCAAGGACGGCACGCTCGCGGTCGGCATGGCGCAATGGGAGTTGGCCCAGGAAGAGCCGAACTGGTTCCTGGTCGGGCCGGTGTACCCCTACGTGGACAAGGGTACGCACCTGTCAGCGAACGGCTATCGCTGGTTCGGGCAGATGCTCGGCAAGGTCTATCACCAGGTAGCGGTGGAGCGTCGCCATTGGCAGCCACTGGCGCCACGCCGGGCAACGGTCGAGGGTAAGGAGGTGCTAATCGACTATCATGTGCCGCACCCACCGCTGACCTTCGATCGTCCCTACCTGGGGCATGTGGCTCGGGCGGTGAAGCAAAAGGGCTTCGTGTTGCTCGATGAAAAAGGCGAAGTGCCGCTGAGCGACGTGGAAATCGTCGCGGATACCATCGTCCGCCTGCGTGCGGTACGCGAGCCGGCCGGCCAGCTACGCATTCGCTACGCCAGCCACCAATCAGGCGGTGCCGGGCAGCTGCGCGACAGCGATCCGATGCTGGCCGATGCCCACTACGAATACCTTCCCGACAAGGGCATGCAGGCGCTGGAGAATGTCCCCGAACTGGTCGGCAAGCCCTACCCGCTGCACAACTGGAGCATCGCCTTCGATATTCCGACCGAAGCACAGAGCCGCTGATCGTACCCATCGAGTTGGATGGGGTAGCCGGACCTGAACCGCTGATTCGACATAGCAGTCAATCGAAGAGATAGAAAAACGAACTGGCGAACATTGACCTGAAGAGGCTCCGCCAACCGAACAGCGACCTCCTGCGTCGAAGAGCTTAGTCCCGCCCGCCCAAAAGCCGTCCGATCATATCCAGCGGATATCCGCGATAACTGAGGAAACGACCCTGCTTGGCCCGCTCCCGAGGCTCGCTGGGCAACGTACCGGAAAACTTGCGCTGCCAGACGGCACGCAGTTGCTCGCTCCAGTCGAAGCCACTGTCTCGCAAGGCCTGCTCGACGTCGCCACGAGACAGGCCTCGCTGGGTCAGCTCTTCACGAATACGTAGCGGGCCATAACCGGCATTGGCGCGCATCCTGACGAAACTTTCCAGATACCGGGCCTCGCTGAGCAACCCCTCCTCGGCGAGTCGGTCCAGCGCCGGCTCGATCAATTCGGCCGGCGCACCGCGCTGGCGCAGTTTGCGGGACAACTCGATGCGCCCATGCTCGCGCCGGGCCAGCAAGTCCATTGCGGCCCGACGTACGGCAGTGGGGTTATCCAGCACGGCGACCATGGGATCAGATGTCGGCGTCCGCCAGGTCTTCGGCTACCGGGT
Source organism: Pseudomonas sp. (assembly GCA_047973445.1). Lineage (GTDB taxonomy): Bacteria > Pseudomonadota > Gammaproteobacteria > Pseudomonadales > Pseudomonadaceae > Stutzerimonas. Next base: position 29,628 of record JBKEBY010000065.1, on the reverse strand, counting down.
TGGCCTTGGTATTGGCCGAAGTCACCAGCAGCTTGGCGCGAATCTGCTGTTCGATCTCCTGGCCGATCTCGGGGTTCTCTTCCAGGTATTTGGCCGCATTGGCCTTGCCCTGGCCGATCTTGCTGCCCTTGTAGGCGTACCAGGCTCCGGACTTCTCCACCAGGCCCTGCTGCACGCCGAGATCGATGATCTCGCCGTTGCGGTAGATACCCTTGCCGTAGAGGATCTGGAATTCGACCTGGCGGAACGGCGGGGCCACCTTGTTCTTGACAACCTTGACGCGGGTTTCGCTACCCACCACCTCGTCGCCTTCCTTCACCGCGCCGGTACGGCGGATGTCCAGGCGGACCGAAGCGTAGAACTTCAGCGCGTTACCACCGGTGGTGGTTTCCGGGCTGCCGAACATCACGCCGATCTTCATGCGGATCTGGTTGATGAAGATCACCAGGCAGTTGGCATTCTTGATGTTGCCGGTGATCTTGCGCAGCGCCTGGGACATCAGGCGGGCCTGCAGACCGACGTGGGCATCGCCCATCTCGCCTTCGATTTCCGCCTTGGGCACCAGCGCCGCCACAGAGTCGACGATGATCACGTCCACCGCATTTGAGCGCACCAGCATGTCGGTGATCTCCAGCGCCTGCTCACCCGTGTCGGGCTGTGAAACCAGCAGGTCGTCGACGTTGACGCCCAGTTTGCCGGCGTAGTCGGGGTCCAGCGCATGCTCGGCATCGACGAAAGCGCAAGTGGAACCCATTCTCTGGGCGGCGGCGATGACCGAGAGGGTCAGTGTGGTTTTACCCGAAGATTCCGGGCCATAGATTTCGACGATCCGGCCTTTCGGCAGACCGCCTATGCCGAGGGCGATATCCAGCCCCAGGGAACCGGTGGAAATGGAAGGGATCGCCTGGCGATCATGATCGCCCATGCGCATGACCGCGCCTTTGCCGAACTGCTTTTCGATCTGGCCCAGGGCAGCGGCCAGGGCGCGCTTCTTGTTCTCGTCCATTACAATCCTCACTTGATCAAGAGGGCCAGAGGCCGCAACAACTGTATAAGTAGACAGTATTAGAGCATAGGCAAATTTGATCGCCTAGCCCTAAGGGGGATTTTCTCCATTGACCAGGCTGATCAGGCCGACGAGCGCCACCTCCACGCTTTGCTCACGCACTGCCTGACGGTCGCCAGCGAACTGGAAGCGCCGGGCGAACATCCGATCGGCCGCCGCCCAGGCCAGCCACACGGTGCCGACCGGCTTCTCCGGTGAGCCGCCGCCCGGCCCGGCGACACCGCTGACCGCGACGGCAAAGCGTGCGCCGCTGCCTCGTTGCGCGCCACGCGCCATGGCCTCGACCACCTCCCGGCTCACCGCGCCGACCTGCTCGAACAACGGCGTCGGCACGCCCAACTGACGTGTCTTCTGCTCGTTGGAATAGGTCACGAAGCCCACCTCGAACCAGGCTGAGCTACCGGCGATACGCGTGATGGCTTCGGCGATGCCGCCACCGGTACAGGACTCTGCGGTGGTGACGTGCGCACCAGCAAGCTGCAGCGCACGGCCCAGGTCGGCAGCCAGTGCTTCGATCGGCTTCATCGCAACTCCTCGACGACATTGAAAGAGGCACAGGCTACCCCAGTCGGGAAAGATGCACAGCCGTGCACCTGGTTCAATCACCAGCGCCTTCTGGAGCCGACCGAAAATAGGCCATCAGCGGAGTTTGAGACACTATACGAACAGAGTCAGGCAGCAACCTAAGCTGCCGCCTGACCCAAACGAAACAGCCTCCGCGATACCTGGGGCGGTTCACTTCCCTGTCTTTTTAAAGGCGTGATCGGACGTTGCATAAAGATCTGAAAGGAGAACAAACGCGACGATGCAGCTCAAGCCCGCACAAAGCATCGCGACATGGAAGCCGCTTTCCATGGCAGAGGTATAAAGCCGGGGAAGCGCAGGCAACGTATCGGGGAAACGATGGTGCGCGACGGCTTGACGTGCGATCTCTGCTGTATCGGCAATGCCGTGATCGCTGACAGCGTGAGCGAGTACACGGATCGCTTGGTTGCTCATGAGTGTTCCGAGCAGCGCAATGCCCATGGTCATTCCTGCTTGGCGCAGAGCATTCATGGTTGCGGAGACCGATCCGGACAACTCAGGGGGAGCCATACTCATCACGACAATGCCCGTCGCGGACACGGCCAAGCCGGCGCCCGCCCCCAACAATCCGAAGAGCAACGCCACGATGCCGTAGGAGGTCTCCGCAGTGCAGAAGGCCATCCCCAACATGGAAAACGCGGTCAGGCCGTAACCTGCGACCATTAGCCATCGAGTTGGGACCACCACGCTCAACCGGCCGAACAACAGGGATATGCAGCCCGTGGTCACGAACTGCGGCATCATGCGCAAGCCGGCCTCGGCAGGCGACCACCCCTGGATTTGTTGAAGAAAGATCGAAAAGAAGAACAGGCTGCTGTAGTACGAGAAGCCCAAGATAAACGACGCGAAATTCGCTACGACGAATGGTCGATAACGAAACAGCGCGATCGGCAGCAGCGGTCGGCGCACGCGCTTTTCCACGGCTACGAACAAGGTGAAACCCACCAGCGCCAACAGCAGGGCAACCATCGGTATCGTGGACAAGAAGCCATGGTCGCCGGCTTCGATCATTCCGTAGGCCAGGGCGCCAAGGGAAATAATGCTCAAGACTTGGCCTGCCGGGTCCTGCGCCGCGTGGTCAGGATATTTTCGTTCCGGAATTCCCCACAGTCCCAATCCAACGGCAACAAGGCCCAAGGGCAGATTGATGAGGAAAATGCTCTGCCAGCCCAGACGGTGCAACAGCAAACCACCCAGCAGCGGCCCTAGCAGCAGCGCTAATGCGCTGAATGCACTCCAGCCACCAATGACCTGGGCACGTTGCTTGGAATCGGAAAAGAGATGAATGAGGATCGGCATGGCACCGGAGATCAAGAATGCCGCAGCCACCCCTTGAACGGCTCTTCCCGCAAGCAACACCGATAAAGAGGGAGCAAAGCCGCATAGCGCTGATCCCACGGTAAAGAGGATCACCCCGCCTAGCCACCCTCGCTTGTGTCCATGTCGGTCTGCCAATGGGCCGGCCGAAAGCATGAAGGCTGACAGGCAAATCGCATAAGCGTTGACCACCCATTGAAGGCCTGCGATGTCTGTGCGCAGCCCCGCTTGGATGGTGGGTAACGCCACATTCACGATGCTGATATCGAGAGTGGCGAGGAATGTGCCCAGGTACGCGGCTGCCAGTGCAGCGCGGCGACGACCAAGCTGCATAACAGTGCGTTGGAGGGAAGGGTTATCGAAATCCATGCGCCGACTATATTTACTGACTGACCGCCGGTCAATAAATGCGCTTGGCTCCACTACCTTCTGGACATACAGTCCGCTAAACTGGATAAATTTTCCAAAATCTAGGAATGACACTATGAAAGTGCGATCTTCCAGAATGGAAGTGCCCGCGAAAGTACCTGTTCGTCCTCGGACGAAGCCTGCAGAAGTTCGACTAGACGAGTTGATGGCCGCAGCGGAAAAGCTGTTCCTCGCGAAAGGCGTGGACGCGACGACAGTCAGCGAAATCGTTGAAGCAGCGCAGGTTGCCAAGGGCACCTTCTATCACTACTTCTCTTCCAAGAACGACATGCTCGAAGCACTGGGCAAGCGATACACCGAGCAATTTCTTGCCAGTTTAGAAGAAGCGATGGAGGGCTGTGACTCAGACGACTGGACTGGGCGGCTTCGGGTGTGGATTCATGCCAATATCGAGACTTACGTCAAGACCTACCGCACGCACGATATTGTCTACACCAACCACCACCATCACGATCGTTCCAACCAAGCCAAGAATGCCATCTTGGATCAGTTGTTGGAAATTATCGAGGGAGGGAGGTTGGCTGGTCTCTGGGAACCGGAAGAACCGCGAATCGTGGCACTGTTAATTTATTCCGGTGTTCATGGAGCTACAGATGACGTCATCGCCGCAAAAACGAAAGACTGCACGCCCTTTGCGCGGCGAGTTTCCGACGCCTGCTTACGGATGCTGACGCTTCCTCAAAAGCCTACTACTTAATGTGATCTCACTCAGTGCGTGAGTAGCCAGGCTGGGGTTTCTCCAACCCAAGGTTTTCCCGGAACGTCGCGCCCTCGTAGTTATGTCTGAGTAGCCCGCGTCTCTGCAATTCGGGAACTACCTGTTCAACGAACTCCGTTGCTCCCCCGGGCAAGTGGGAGAACATGACATTAAAGCCATCTGCTGCGCCGCTTTCTAGCCACAACTGCATGTGGTCCGCGACCATGGTCGCAGTTCCGATCATTTCCAAGCCTTGATAGCCACAAATACGTCTTGCCAGCGCAAGGATACTCAGGCCTTCTCGTTGTGCGAGTTGAACCACGCGGTCACGCCCGCTTTTGCTTGCATTGCTCTCGGGAGTCACCGGGAGTGGCCCTGCCTTATCGTACTGGGAGATGTCGTGTCCGAGTGCGATGGATAACGTCGCCAGACTGCTCTCGTCGTCAACCAGTTCATCCAGCCGTGCCCGCTTTTCATGTGCGTCTGCGACACTGTTGCCCAGGACAACGAATACCGCTGGAATGATCTTCAAACCATTCGAGCGCTTCGCTGCAGCGGCCCTCGACTGCATATCGGAATAAAACTGCTGTGCCGAAACCAAGTCCGTTTGGTAGGTGAAGATCACTTCAGAGGTTTCTGCGGCGATCTGGCGCCCCGCCTCGGAAGCGCCAGCCTGCACGACAACCGGCCTGCCTTGAAGGGGGCGCGCAATGTTCAGCGGCCCTCGAACTTCAAAATGTGGCCCCCGATGATCCAGGACGTGCATCTTGGCCTGATCGAAATAGACCCCGCTCACCGCGTCTTGGCAGAAGGCGTCCTCATCCCAACTTTCCCACAGTCCATTCATCACATCAGAGAACTCGCGGGCCCGACGATATCGGTCTCCATGATCCATGTGTTGTGCGGCGCCAAAATTTCCGGCTTCGTTCGGATTGCTCGATGTGACCAGATTCCAGCCGGCCCGGCCGCCGCTGATGAGGTCGAGAGATGCCAGTCGCCGGGCCAGCATGTACGGTTCGTTATAAGTGGTGCTGGCTGTGGCAATGAGGCCGATGTGCCGAGTCACCGCCGCCAACGCGGGCAGCAATGTCAGGGGATCGAGTGTTACGGCGCTGTATCCGCGCGCAAGCACCCCGAGTGGTGCTGCTCGCATTGCCAGCGAATCTGGAAGAAAAAGCCCGTCGAATCTTCCGCGCTCCAGCATTTGCGCAAACCACTTCATGTGCGTGAAGCTGGATTGGAAGCCTGGCTCAGCGCCAGGGTAACGCCATGCGCCAGCGTGGATGCTGGGCATGGCCAGCAGTATGAGTCGCCTATGTTGTTGGGTCATTGCGTTCAATAGTTTTCCTGAGTGGTTTTCTGGTGGATCGCTCCACGATCAAGAACGGGAGCCCTCGTGAGCAGCGTTCCAGGCGTGCCTGCACGCCATAGACGCGTTTCAGCAGACCAGGCGTCAAAACATCAACCGGAGGGCCACTTGTATCCACCCGCCCTTCATGCATAACGACAACATGGTCGGCAAATTGCAACGCATGGTTGATGTCGTGAATCGCCATCACCACGCACATTGCATGCTCTCGTGTCAGTTGCCGCAAAAGATCAAGGACTTCAAACTGGTTCTGAAGATCCAGAGCACTCGTGGGCTCGTCGAGCAGTAGAACACGGGGTTGGCGGATCAGTGCTTGAGCAATCGAGACCAGCTGACGTTGTCCTCCGCTGAGCGCGGCCAACTCACGATCAGCGAGATGGTTGATCGCCAATGTTTGGAGCATTCGTGTCACCGCATCCAATTCGTCGGCATCAACCGACCAGGTCCCCCCTTGCTTGCTTGCCAGAAGTACAGCCTCGAACACGCGTAGTGACGAGCCCATTGAAATGTCTTGGGGAACGTGGGCAGGCCGATTCGGATGCTGCTCGGGCCAGCTCTCAATAGGCTGTCCGACTACCTCGATCATACCCACGCCGCGCAACTCACCCGCGATGCGGCGCAGCAGTGTCGATTTTCCAGCGGCGTTGGAGCCGAGCAACGCCGTGATACTGCCTTCTTCCAACGGGCCAAAACTCACACCACGAAGTACCGTGCGGCTACCGAAGGACGCCGAGACCCCGGACACATTCAGCAGCTTCTTCATCGTTGCCTCGTGCGCAGAATCAACGTGAAGAACAAGGGAACCCCGACAAGTGAAGTCACGATGCCAATGGGGAGCGTTTGTCCCGCTATCAGCGACTTGCTGAGCACCGACGCTGCAGACAGCATCAAGGCTCCACAGAGGGCGGAAGCCGGCAGCAAGAAGCGCTGATCCTCACCCACGAGCATCCTTGCGATGTGAGGCCCGACCAGCCCTACAAAACCAATGGTGCCAACGAAGGAAACGCATACCGAAGCCAATAGACTTCCAAGCAGGATCGCGCGCAGTCGCAGGCGTGCCACTGGGATGCCGAGACTTGTTGCACGAGCCTCGCCAAGACGCAGAGCCGTCAGGGCCCAGGCTTGGCGAGAGAACGCAAATATCACGGCCACCAAGACAACACTCATGATGCCCAGCTTCAACCAACTGGCCCTCGACAGGCTGCCCATCGTCCAGAACACTACAGCCGAGAGCGCCTGGTCCGGGGCGACATACTGCAGCGCCTCAAGCAAGGCGGTGAACGTGAAGACCAATGTCGTCCCCAGGAGCACGATCATTTCAGTGGTGATGCCGCGTTTCTGGCTCAGGCGATGGATGAAAAACGCGGCGGCCATGGAGACAAGGAAGGCATTTGCGGGGATCGCAAAGGCCACGGCCGATGGCGGCAGCACGCTGACGCCAAGAATCAAACCGAGCGCCGCCCCGAAGCTGGCTGCAGCCGATAGCCCCAATGTGAACGGACTGGCCAGGGGATTTCCCAGTACTGTCTGCATCTCGACGCCCGCCACGGAAAGACTGGCCCCAACGACCAGCGCTGTCAGAGCAACCGGTAGCCGGATATCCCAGAGGATCACACGGATGGACGGTGAAACATGTGGGTCCCACAACGCAGATAACACCTGGAGTGGGCTGTAGTGCGCTTGGCCTAGAGAAAGGTCGACCATGAAACACGCGATGGTCAAAACAGCGATGCCGAAGAGTATGCTTTGTCGCCGTCGAGTCAGACGACTGTAGAGTTGCCGACCATCGACCGGCGAAGCGGCAGAAGTGATGATGACTTGTTTCGTCATAGAGATGCCCCGTCCAGACTGAGCCAATAGCCGGGTTGGTATGGAACGGGAAGGAAACGTGCGTGCAGCTCTTGAAAGGTGGCCTCCGGATCAAGCGAAGCGAACAACTCGGGATGCAACCACTTGGCAATTTTTTGCAACGCGAGAAAGTAATAAGGGTTGTCATAGAACGGGTGCCATATCGCATGCACCCGTCCAGCCTTGACCGCAGACAGTGCGCGGTAGGCTGGCCGACGCATCAGTCGATGCAAACGCGCCTGCCCCTCCACCGGATCCGCACCTGGCCCGAGGTTGACCCAATCCCCAGCGGGTGAGTAAAGGGACCAATTAGCTCCCGTAACCAGAACAACATCAGGGTTCGAGGCGATGACCTGTTCCGGGTGCAGAGTGCCGAACGTACCGTGCAAAAAACGAGTGCCGAGGTTGTCCCCACCTGCGGCCGCAACCAACTCACCAAAATTACCGTTGCCATAGGTCAGACAGCAATCGTCGTACAGCCCAGCGGCACGCTCAATCATGACGCTCGGCTTGAATCGAATGCCCTTCAAAGGAATGGTCACGCGTTCGATCTGTTCCCGCCGGAAACGAAGGAATGCCGTAGCCCGGTCGGGACGACCCAGTAACTCACCCAATATCTGAACACTGAGCGCAGCGTTGTCGAACATCCTGGTGCGAAAATCAACGAACAACACTGGAATATTTATCTGCGTCAGCCGTGCCATTAGACCGGAAGACTCGGCAGCGGCCTTCGAACTTAAATTCATTACCACGACATCGGGCTCCAGAGAAATTGCAAACTCGCTACCGATTGAGTCGAGCGTAGTGCTGGGGAACGATGGAATGCTGGCGATCTCAGGAAACCGCCGTAAATAGGCTCGATAGCCATCGAGGTCAGCCGCGCGGAAGTTGTTGCCCCATCCCACGACACCACTGAATGGATTCTCGGGTCGCAGAAGTGCCACTACGTAGGCAAGCGGCCCGTCACCAAGAAGAATGCGTTTGACAGGCGTATCGACGCGTACTGTCCGACCAGCAATGTCTTTGAGGATAAGTGGTGTGCGGGACGACGCCCGCGTGCCGGAGGTGGCGAGAAGCGCCCCACCGGCCAATACACTGGTCAGTAGCGCTCGCCGTGAGAAGCGCCTAGAGAACACGGAACTCACCACCGGTAATTCAGGGTTGCGGTTACCGTGCGGTCCTGTCCAATGAAACAATACATTCGTGAAGTACAACTCGCCACGTACTGTTTGTTCGCGAGATTGCTCACATTGAGAGCAAACGTTGAGCCTTTGAATTCGGAAGAAATGCGGCCGAGGTCGTAGTTCAGTGCCAGATCCACAAGCGTAGCAGACGGCACTTTGAACTGATTGGTAGGGTCGCCGTAAGTTTCGCCCAAGTAGCGAACCCCGCCTCCTATTTGCAACCCTGCGAGGGAACCGCTACCAACCAAGTAGTCCAGCCAGACGGATGCGCTGTCTTTGGGCGTCTGAACCAGACTTTTCCCCTCGTAGCGACTGTCTTTGGTCAACGTGTTGTCGAGGTATGTGTAGCTCGCGATCATATTGAGATTCTTGGCTATTTCGGCGGTTGCCTGGAGGTCCAGCCCACGGGTGCGAACCTCCCCGGCCTGGTTGCTAAAACCAAGGTGATTGGCATCGCTCGTCTTGACATTAGTTTGGGTGAGCTGGAATAACGCCGCACTTATCAGCGTCTTGGAATTTTCCGGGTGGTATTTGATACCTAATTCGGTTTGCTTGGACTCCACGGGAACGAACGTATCTCCCTTATAGTCTGTCCCTAAGAGTGGGTCGAACGATGTGGAGTAGCTGACATAAGGTGCGATACCCATATCGAATTGATAGCTCAACCCCGCTCGACCGCTCCACTTCTTGTCGTCTTGCTTGGTCTTGCGGGACGTGGCCGAATAGCTGTTCGTTTCGTCATCGGTCTTTGACCAGTCGTGCCGCGCACTGAGCGTCAGGCGCCAACGGTCGTATGCGATCTGATCCTGAAGATAGACGCCCACCCGCGTGAACTCTTGCCTGACGCGCCATGGGGCGGCACGGCTTGCGGTGAAATCCGGTGTGACGTTGGGCCGATAGTTTGGACCGTATGGGTCGAACAGAATGGGGCCAAAGCTGTACAGATCGTTCTTGACAGACCCCGTTGAATAGTCAACTCCCGCTAAGAGGGTGTGCTCCGTATTCCCGAAATCGAAATCACCGCGCAGATGGTTATCCATCGAAAAAGTATTTACTTTTGCAGGTGTTTGCTCATACGTGCCTTTGAGCATTGGCAAACCATTCACATCCTGATACCCGTAAACAATACCTCGTTGGATGCTGGAGTCGATATACATGTAGCGTGCATTGCTAGTGAAGCTCCAGCCGTTACCAAAATCATGCTCAAACAAAGAACTCACGGAATTTTGATTTCGTGAAGAGTCTTCGAAGTTCATGTCGGTGAAATTTCTTCGTCGATTAATTTGGGGGTAAGGACTGTTACCCAATCCGAGTACGGCTGCAGGCAGGCTGTTGTAATTTGGAAGGTTCGGTTCGCGAGAATGAGTCGCCATGATGGTCCATGATGTGACTTCATTGGGACGCCAGGTCAATGATGGTGCTAAGTAAAGTCGCTTATGGCGCACATCTTCAACCTGGCCATGGCTGTCCAGTCCACTCGCAGTAAAACGATACAGCAGGGTGTGATCTTCGTTTACCGGTCCGGTAGCATCGAAGCCTATCTGCTTGCGTCCAAAACTGCCGTATTGAATAAAAACTTCCCGCGACGCCATATCCTGAGGTTTGCGACTGACTTGATTGACGACGCCTCCACCGGTGCCTTGCCCATATATTGATGCCGAAGGTCCACGTAGCACTTCGATACGCTCTAGCAAATATGGATCGATTTGTGGTAGCCAACTGCCTGGATTGCTGATGATCCGTAGCCCGTCCAAGTAGTAGTCAGCATCGACACCGCGGATTCGAGTCAGGTCGATGTAATCCCCGAAGCCGCCAAACTTCTCGCTTGTGGCACCTGCGGTATAACGCAACGCAGAACTGGTATTTATGGGCCGCTGCAGATCCATCTGTTGACGAGTGACCACCGAGACTGATTGTGGTGTTTCCAGGATAGAGGTATTGGTTTTAGTGCCAATTCTCGACTTCTCAGCTACGTAACCTCGCGTCGCCCCGTCGCGCTCGTTTGCAAGACTCTCCCCTGTGACAGTAACGGCAGGAAGCGTGGCGACCTCCCCTGATTCCGCTGGTCGCAGACTCTTTTGTTGGGCGTTAGGCTGTTCGTCACTCGCATGAGCGCAGGTCGCGCTAAAAATCATGAGAGCTGTAGCGATAGCACTGCAGCGGTAAACCACGAAAGGCTTTTCGCTTTCGGGTCGTGAGGTGTTTGAAGCGAGGTGGACGAGGCGGTTCATTGCGACCCTCGGAAGTGAGCAGGAGTAGTTGAGGGTGCAAATCATATTCATCGACTGACCGCCGGTCAATATGAATGATTGCTATTTGTACTTCTACTGATGGAGCTAGCGCTTCACGTACGGGTATGGCGGTACTCCCACACCCAGGTTTCTGCCGAGCAACTGAACTACAGCAACACCCGCGACGAGCGGCTGCATGCACTGTTGCCTAGGGATAAGCCTCTTAAGGCGGTCGACATCACCGAGGAAACCGATAGCCGATACGGAATCGCGCTCGACATCGCACTGACATGCTTAGCCGAGGCCGCCTCGGCAGCGTCCTGCTGCCCGAGAACATTCAGAAGCTGCGTGTAAGTCTGATCGAGATGCGCGCCACCTCGACGGTGAATCATTACCTCGCCACGCTCGCAGGATTTCTTGGATGGTGCGAGGCCAACGGCTATTGCCGTCCTGGCCTGGCCAATGCCTGCACGCGCGTTGAGATGACCGATCGCGAACCAGACCCGCTGACCAAAGCCGAGCTGGACGCCTTCCTAACCAAAGGTTGCTTGCACCCAATGGATCGAGCTGCGGTGACCCTGGCCGTTTACACCGGATTGCGCCCTGGTGAGCTCGGCGCATTAGCCAGGGAAGACATCAACCTGGTCAAAGGCCAGATCCATGTGAGCCGAGCCATCACCAGCAGGGGCACGTTCAAGCTGCCGAAGACCGGCAAGAAACGCATCGTACTGTTATTTCCGCCAGCGCTGGACGCGTGTAAGGAACTGCTGGCTACCGAGCACGGCATCGAGCCGCAGACCATCACCGTGCAACTCACCCGCCACGAATCACTACGAGAAACAGTCACACCGCTGATCTCGCCGGCCGTTCAGGCACGCAGGAAGAAGGTCAATCCGTGGCTCATCACGACACCCTGGAACTCGACGCGGGCCAACATCCAGCGCCGCGCCAAGATCCGCCCGCATCGCCCCTACCAGCCCCGCCACACCTACGCCTGCTGGTGCCTGGTAGCGCGTGGTAACCTTGCGTTCATCGCCAAGCAGATGGGGCACAAAGACTTCACGATGCTGGTCCAGGTGTACGCCAAATGGATGGACGACGAGTCCCCAAGTGAGCTGCAACACATCTGGGCAGGCATGCAAAAAGCAGCGTGACATGCCCAAAACTTGCCCTACTATTTTCGCAAAACCGCTCTAAGGCATTGATGAAAAACGAAATTTCCGATCTTTCCAAGCACACCCCGATGATGCAGCAATACTGGAAGCTCAAGCGCGAGCATCCGGATCAGCTGATGTTCTACCGCATGGGCGACTTCTACGAGCTGTTCTACGAGGACGCCAAGAAGGCTGCCAAGCTGCTGGACATCACCCTCACCGCGCGCGGCCAGTCGGGCGGCAATGCCATTCCCATGGCCGGGATTCCTTTCCATTCGGCCGAAGGCTATCTAAGCCGTCTGGTGAAGCTCGGCGAATCTGTGGTGATCTGTGAGCAGATCGGCGATCCGGCCACCAGCAAGGGCCCAGTGGAGCGTCAGGTGGTGCGCATCATCACCCCTGGCACGGTGAGCGACGAAGCGTTGCTCGACGAGCATCGCGACAACCTGCTGGCCGCAGTGGTCGGCGATGAAAGACTCTTCGGACTCTCGGTGCTGGACATCACCAGTGGCCGCTTCAGCGTGCAGGAGTTCGGCGGTTGGGAAACCCTGCTGGCCGAAGTCGAGCGCCTGAACCCCGCTGAGCTGATGATCCCCGATGACTGGCCCGCCGGCCTGCCATTGGAAAAACGCCGTGGCGTGCGTCGCCGTGCACCCTGGGATTTCGACCGCGACAGTGCCTTCAAGGGCCTCTGCCAACAGTTCTCGACTCAGGATCTGAAAGGCTTCGGTTGCGAAAAGCTGACCCTGGCCATCGGCGCCGCCGGCTGCCTGCTGACCTACGCCAAGGAAACCCAGCGCACCGCCCTGCACCATCTGCGCAGCCTGCGCCATGAACGCCTCGACGACAGCGTGGTACTGGACGGCGCAACCCGGCGTAACCTGGAGCTGGACATCAACCTTGGTGGCGGTCGCGACAACACCCTGCAATCGGTGGTCGACCGCTGCCAGACCGCCATGGGTTCGCGCCTGCTGAGCCGCTGGCTGAACCGTCCATTGCGCGACCGCCAAGCGCTGGAGGCGCGCCAGGACTCGATCACCTGCCTGCTGGAACACTACCGTTTCGAGCAGATCCAGCCACAACTGAAAGACATCGGCGACCTGGAACGCATCCTCGCCCGCATCGGCCTGCGCAACGCCCGCCCGCGCGACTTGGCAAGGTTGCGCGACGCCCTGGCCGCCCTGCCGCAGCTACAGGCGGGCATGCAGGAGTTGGTCGCACCGCACCTGATCGAACTGGCCGCGAGCATCCGTACCTATCCCGAACTGGCCGACCTGCTGGCCAAGGCCATCATCGACAACCCGCCAGCAGTGATCCGCGATGGTGGCGTGCTCAAGACCGGCTACGACTCCGAGCTGGACGAACTGCAATCGCTCTCCGAAAACGCCGGTCAGTACCTGATGGACCTGGAGACCCGCGAAAAAGCGCGTACCGGACTGGCCAATCTCAAGGTCGGCTACAACCGCGTGCACGGCTACTTCATCGAACTGCCGAGCAAACAGGCCGAATCCGCGCCGGCAGACTACATCCGCCGGCAGACGCTCAAGGGCGCCGAGCGCTTCATCACGCCCGAACTCAAGGAGTTCGAGGACAAGGCGCTGTCGGCCAAGAGCCGCGCCCTGGCTCGTGAAAAGCAGCTCTACGAAGAATTGCTGGAAATGCTGATCGACCATCTGGCGCCGCTGCAGGAATCCGCCGCCGCGCTGGCCGAGCTGGACGTGCTGAGCAACCTTGCCGAACGCGCACTGACCCTCGACCTGAACCATCCGCGCTTCGTCGAGCAGCCCTGCCTGCGCATCGAGCAGGGCCGTCATCCGGTGGTCGAGCAGGTGCTGACCACACCCTTCGTCGCCAACGACCTGAACCTCGACGATGACACCCGCATGTTGGTGATCACCGGGCCGAACATGGGCGGTAAATCCACCTATATGCGCCAGACTGCCTTGATCGTGCTGCTGGCACAGATCGGCAGCTTCGTCCCGGCGGTGGCCTGCGAGCTGTCCCTGGTGGACCGCATCTTCACCCGCATCGGTTCGAGCGATGACCTCGCCGGTGGTCGCTCGACCTTCATGGTGGAGATGAGCGAAACAGCCAATATCCTCCACAACGCCAGCGACCGCAGCCTGGTGCTGATGGACGAGGTAGGGCGTGGCACCAGCACCTTCGATGGCCTGTCGCTGGCCTGGGCCGCCGCCGAGCACCTGGCCAAGCTGCGCGCCTTCACCCTGTTCGCCACACACTACTTCGAGCTGACCGTGCTGCCGGAAAGCGAGCCGGTGGTGGCCAACGTGCATCTGTCGGCCACCGAGCACAACGAGCGCATCGTCTTCCTGCACCATGTGCTGCCCGGCCCGGCCAGCCAGAGCTACGGCCTCGCGGTGGCACAACTGGCCGGCGTGCCAGGCGAGGTGATCCAGCGTGCCCGCGACCATCTGTCGCGCCTGGAAACCACCAGCCTGCCCCATGAAATGCCGAAAATGGAACCCGGCCAACCCACACCACCATTGCAGAACGACCTGTTTGCCAGCCTGCCGCACCCCGTTATCGAGGCGCTGGGCAAGGTCCAACCCGATGACCTGACACCGCGTCAGGCTCTGGAACTGCTATACAGCCTGAAAACGCAGGTCTGATCGCTAGGTTCTGTTGCCGTTTCAGCGCAATCCGCGTTGCTGCGACAAATGCCGCGCAACCCGAAGGGCCGGGCCTGTTTTTGCGCGAGGCAAGACATGAGGAGCGAAGTTTAGTCGTTCCAAATAAGCGACGATAAACGCCGCCTTGCGCAAAAACAGGCTCCGGCGCGGACGCGATGAAACGGCAACAGACCCTAGTAAAAGCTGCTAGAATCGCGCGCATTTTTGGACATGAGCGGCATTTGCCTGGTGCCGCCCAAGCCTGCCGAACCGGGGAGCGTCAATGCCACGCCACCTGAAACGCCTGAGGAGATAATAGAAATGACCTTCGTCGTCACCGACAACTGCATCAAGTGCAAATACACCGACTGCGTAGAAGTCTGTCCGGTGGACTGTTTCTATGAAGGTCCGAACTTCCTGGTCATCCACCCGGACGAGTGCATCGACTGCGCCCTGTGCGAGCCGGAATGCCCGGCCCAGGCGATCTTCTCCGAAGACGAAGTACCCGAAGACCAGCAGGAATACATCGAGCTGAACGCCGATCTGGCCGAAGTCTGGCCGAACATCACCGAGAAGAAAGACTCGCTGCCGGACGCCGAAGAGTGGGACGGCGTGAAGGACAAGCTGCAGTACCTCGAGCGTTGATTTAGCGCGCCACGCCGCTGAACGAGAAATGCCCGTCTCCGAGAGACGGGCATTTTTGTTTCCGCAGGTCGATCAAGCTCTGTCGACGCCCTTTTTCACGGCGTCTTTCACGCTGCCCTTGGCCTGCTGCGCTTCGCCCTTCAACTCCTGGTTCCGGCCTTCGCCTTTCAGGCGCGGGTTATCGGTAGCCTCGCCAATACCCTGCTTGACCTTGCCGATACCCTCGTTGGCTTTGCCCTTCATCTTGTCTCCAGTGCTGCTCATGGCGGCTCTCCTCTGTCTGTCATAGTCACCATTCTGTGACAGGGCTGAACAGCTCCGGTTGCGTTTTCCCGAGGAATGGTAAACCTCAGTTCTGACGCGTGCGCAGCAGCCTGAACAACGTTCGGCCAGCCAAATGAACGAACACCGGCGCACCGGCGATCAAGTAGAAGTAGTAGGTCACGAAGCGCCAGATCAGGATGGCCGCCGCGGTGGTGGATTTACCCACCAGCGGCGTCAGCAAGGCTGCAGACGCCAGATCGGCGCTGCCAGCACCGCCCGGAAGCAGGCTGAACTGGCCGGCCGTCAGTGCGAGCATCTGGACGATGAAGGTCCAGGCCCAGGCAAGCTCGCTGCCGAGCCCGCGCAAGGTCAGATACAACACGCTGTAGCGCAGCAGCCAGTGCAGCGTGGTCAGGACGAATACGCCGAGCAGCACGTAACGCGGCAAGCGAAAGCAGTCGAGCAGTGCATTCCGGAAGCGGATCATCTTGCGCGCCCAACGGCGCTTGCGCCGCTGCTTCACCCCGAGACGACCGACCAGCCAGCCATTGAGCAGGAACACCTGGCGATGGAAACGCCCGAGCAATGCCAGCAGTACCACCACTCCCATCAGTAGCGCCGTGGTGATACCCAGCAGGCTGGCGATGTAGGCATTCATCGCATGCGTCAGCGCGAAGATGAGCACGCCGACCAATGCGCAGATGAAGAACAACAGGTCGCTCAACTGCTCTACCGCATAAGTAGCGGTGCCCTTCGAAGGCGGCACGCCGTGGCGCGTCAGCAATGCCATCAGCGTCAACGGCCCGCCGGCACCGCCGGGCGTGGCGCAGATGGCGAACTCCGTTGCCATGACGATGGCTATCGCACGCTTCCGGGCCAGCGTCCGGCGACCGACCAACAGACGCAGACGCTGCGCGTTGAGACACCAGCCCAGCACGATCATGCCGAGCATCAGAGCCAGGAGGTCGAGCGGAAAACTGCGCAAACGACCGAAAAGTCCACTGCCGCCCAGCAACAGCGGAATCAGCACGGCCCCGGCCAGGGCTACCGCCAGGATCCACCAATGACGGCTCATGCCACTGTGCCCAATCGCAATACATGGCTCCTTAGCCAGTCGATCTTGGTCATCGGTGTGCGTCCGGCCGCCAGCAGGCGGCCCAGAGTATCCAGCCAGTAGCGCCGTGAGTATTCGTGGCGCATATCCACCGGATGAATACCGAGCCGCAGCACTGCTGCCTGCCGGTTTCGCGCGAGCAGCCGCTCGCTGACCTGCCGGGAAAGGCCACGGCGCCAGGCACTACGAGCGCTCCAGACCAGCGACGGCGCTTCGATACCGGTGAAGTCCGGAAGCAGCCGCAGTTGCCTGACATCACTCGTATAAAGCAGCCCCGTCTCCGCCAGCGCGCGTCGTGCCCCGGCGCCCAGCAGCCAGCCCGGCGCCACGAAACCATGCAGCGGCCAACCGAATTGGCGGAACATCGCCATGCCCAGCTCCAGACGCAGGGCGGCATCGGTTTCGCTCAGGGCATAGAACTCCCCTTCATGGGTCAGCACGCGACGCATGAACCACTCATGCGGCCCTCGCGGCATCGGCGCCTCGTCCAGATGATGGAAGCCATGCAGCACAAGCTCGTCGCCCCGCGCCAGACGCTGCTCAAGCATGCTGCAGAACTGCGGATGCTCGTCGAGCCGGTTGCGGCGGTGGAAATCCGGCACCACCAGCCAGGTCAGGGGAACAGGCCCCAGCGCATCGACGGCTGCGACGAAGGATCGGTAATCCGCCCAAGCTTCCGGCGCCACATCATGCAGCACCAGCATCAGCGACCGATCAGCCATGCACGGCGACCTTCAGGCTGGCAGTACCCAGCACGGCGTGATAGTGCGTCAGCAAGCCGGCTACCACCGCATCCCAGGCATGATGCGCCTCGACATGGCAACGTGCCTGGCGGCCGAGCAAACGGTGATCGCAATCGAACAGTTCCCGCACCGCCTGAGCCATAGCCACGGCATCCAGCGGCCGGCACAGGCGACCGCTGTGGAAGGGCACCAGCTCGGGCAGTGCACCGGCCCACGCCGCCACCACCGGAATCCCGCTGGCCATGGCTTCCAGCACCACCAGTCCGAAGGTTTCCTGGTTGCCGGCATGCAGCAACGCATCGCTGCTAGCCATCAGTCGCGCGACTTCGATAGCCGGACAGAAGCGGTTGATAACGGTCACGTTCGAGGGCACCTGTCGGGGCATGCCCGAACCGACCAGCAGTAGGTGATAGTCCTTACCCAGCTGGCGGATGGTCTCCAGCAGAACACCCAGATTCTTCTCCCGTGAACCGCGCCCGGCAAAGACCAGCAGCCGCGTATCGTCCGCCAGGCCGAGCTCCTCTCTCAGGGCCGGATCACGACGGCTGGGCTGGAAGGTCTCCAGATCGACCCCCAGCGGCTGAACATAGACGTTGCGCACGCCCAGCGCGATCAACTTGCTGGCCATCGCCTGGCTGGGAGCGAGCACACGATCGAAACTGCCGTAAAGCCGTGCGACATAGCCATTCAGGTTAGCGCCCAGCCAGTGTCCGAGGCGGTTGCCGACCAGCAGCGGAAGATCCGAGTGATAGAAGCCGATCACCGGCACGTCCAGCCGCCGTCCCGCGTCCAGCGCGGCCCAGGCGGTCATGTAGGGGTCACCGACTTCGATCAGGTCAGGACGCAGCGAGCGCAACAAGTTGCGCCACGGCGCACGGCGTACCGGAAAGCGATAGCCCTTGCCGAAGGGCAGTACTGGCGCCGGGACTTCATAAACGTCGGCGTTGTGACTGTAATCGCGACCTGGAACCAGAATACTGTGGCGCACCCCCGAATAGAGTTGCAGGCGACGATGTTTGGCTTCGAGATAGGTACGCACGCCACCACTGGCGGGAGCGTAGAACATGGTCATGTCGGCGATGTGCAACGCAGCGTCTCCGTCGGTTTCGATGCAGAGCCTCTCGCTGACAGGCAACCGATCCACATCGACCATCCGCTCGACGACGCGTAATCACTGCTGCCTGAAAAGATGCTGCAATGAAATCAATGGACCTTTTGCCGTAGGGTCTGTTCCCGCTCTGCCGCGAGTCGCGTTGCTGCGTGGATCACTTCGCTTCGTTCGTGATCTCTTTGTCGCCAGGCTTCTTGCCCTCGACCGAAGCGTGTTCGATCACCGCATTGAGCTCCGCACCGAGCAGCAGCACTGCGGAGGATATGTAGAAGTACAGCAGCAGCACGATGATGGCGCCGATTCCGCCGTAGGTAGCGTCGTAATTGGCGAAATTCTGCACATACAGGCCGAAACCTGCCGACGCGGCGATCCACACGACCACCGCCAGCACCGAACCGGGCGTGATGAAACGAAATTCCTGCTCCACATCAGGCGTGACGTAATAGAGCAGCGCGACCATCAACATCATCAGGAAAATAGCCGCCGGCCAGCGCAGCCATGACCAGAGCACCACCACTATTTCCTGCAGCCCGACCTGGGCGGCCAGCCACTCCATGATCTGCGGCCCCAGCACCATCAGCCCGGCGACTGTCAGCAGCGTGACGGCAATGCCGACCGTATAGAGCAGCGACAACAGCATCAGCTTCCAGGTCGGCCTTCCCTCTTCGACGCCGTAGGCTCGGTTCATCGCGTTCATCAGCGCCCGCACGCCCACCGAGGCCGTCCACAGCGCCACCATGATACCCACCGACATCAGCCCGCTCTTTTTCTGCTGCAACTGATCGATGACCGGGTTGACCTGCTCCAGCGCCACGGGCGGCAGCACCAGGGTGGCCTGCTCACGCAGCCAGGCGAAGAACTCAGGCAGTTGCAGAAAGCCCAGCAATGCCATCAGAAACAGCAGGAAGGGAAACAGCGAGAACAGCGCCCGGTACGCCAGCGCCGACGCATAGGTGGACATGTCGTCCTTGCTGAACTCCTTGAATGTGCGCTTGAGCAACGTGATGCCGCCTATGCCTCGCGTATCCAGGATTGCCATACCTCTCCCCTCACCCAACCTTAGTTAACGCCTGAAAACTATCCGCCAGTTCTCGACTGGTCTTATGGAAATGGACGGTTGCACCCGCCCAGAGTTCGCCCCGTCAGGGGCCTTGGCGATGGTGCAGCGGGCCGACTATTGATCACGCACGCCCCACCTGCACATGGAACTTTCAGAAGCTTCAGCGCTCTGGATGCTGTCACGAGGCCTCGCCGTCCGGCAGCAATAGGCCGCTCGGTAACCGAACAGGAGCGCTGCGCACCGCCGTCGATTCGCAGTAATTCATTCTGTTCGTTCCGCGAACACTCTATCAACGTACCAGGGATGGCTTACGCCGCTTTAGTTTCAGGGTCTGTTGCCATTTCGTTCGCGGCTGCGACGAAACGGCAACAGACACCAGGGTAACAGGAGCATTGATGAAGTCGGCCATTGCAACGGATGCCAGCGAGTCACTAATGAAAGCCGAGCTGTTCCGATACGCCTGCCTGATTCTCACCAAAGGCAGTGGTGCAGGCGCAACGCTGGGCACCTTCATGACCATGACCGGTCACCATCGGCAGTACCTGAACTACAACATCACGGCCTGCGAGATCAACGTGGCGCTCAACCTGTTGCTGATTCCTCGCTACGGCGTCACCGGCGCCTGCTTCGCCACAGCCGTTGCGCTGTTTCTGAAAAATTTCCTGCTGTACATCCAGTTCAAAAACATCAAGGGAGTGCAAAGCCATGACTGACCGGACCAGCGTCATCGTCTACGGAACCTACGACCGGCACAACTATGGCGATCTACTCTTCGCGATCATCCTCAAGCACTACCTGGAAGCCAACAAACGCTTCAGGGTACAGATCGCCGCAACCAAGAAATCCAACCTTTCCCGCTACGGTGCGCTGCCAACCGTGCCGTTGAAAAAGGCGCTGGAAGCAACTCGCACACAGCCCCTGACCCTGCTGATCGTCGCCGGCGGCGAGTGTCTGACCGCCCAGTGGGAGAGCATCATCGGCCACCTGGCCCCCCAGGCGCTCTACTACCCGATCAAGGTCAGCCCCTACCTGCTCGGACAGAAGCTATTCATCCGACTCAGCCGTGCCCTGACCTCCATTCCCTCGGACCTGCCGCTGGTTCCAGGCGAGCGTGACTTCCCCGGCCTGCAGGTGATGTACAACAGCGTTGGCGGCAACGAAATCAGCCGGAAGAATCCGCTGATCAACGCGGCGATCACGCGTAACCTCAGGGATTGCAGCTATATTTCGGTGCGCGACATGGAAACCTCCGCCGAACTTAACAGGCTCGGTATCAAGCACAACCTGGTGCCAGACAGCGCCATCCTGATTTCCGACATGTACCCGCAGGACAGCGTCACCAGCGAGCCGGGGCACATCGTTTTCCATATCTCCGATCACCACGCCAGGCGTCGCATTGAGGCAATCGCCCAGCAGCTCACCGAGCTCAGCATGACGACCGGCCATAAAATCGCCCTGCTGACCATCGGCAAGTCGCCCAGCCACTCCGACGACGATCCGCTGGACAAGCTGCAGAGCCTGCTCGGCGAGCGCGCCTACCGTGTCGACAGCGGGCACATCGAGGACACCATCCGCTGCATCGCCACCAGCAGGCTCTATTGCGGCACCAGTCTGCACGGTGCCATCACGGCGCTGGCCTATGCCGTACCGCAGATCGCCCTGCTCCCGAAGCGAGTAGTGAAACTGTCGAGTTTTCTCGAAACCTGGGTACCGAAGCAGTCATGCGACTTCGCCGAGGTCGCCGAGATCAGCCAGACCGCGACAGCCCTGATCACCTCGTTCGGCGATACTCAGAAAGCCGAACTGCAGACCGTGATCGAAGCGATGAAAAATCGCGTGCGCAACAACCTAGAGCACATGATCGCACTCCATCAGCAAACCACCTCGGGGGATACTGCCCAGACGCAGAAGACGAACGATGCGGTCCTGGCGGCGCAATGAGGGTGCTGCAACCTGCGCGAACTGACTTGCCGGGAAGGGCTCGTCGGGGACACAACTCCAAATGAAAAGGGCTAGCTTTCGCTAACCCTTTGATCTCATTGGTGCCGGTGAGAGGAGTCGAACCCCCGACCTTCGCATTACGAAAGATCGGCACCTGTCATCGCTGAAGCTGGAAGCCAGTAAAAACAGGGCCTTCAGCTTGCCTTCGCCGTCGCCCTGCTCCGCTCTCTGTAGATTTCGGCCTGCTTTGGGACACCCATCATGGCACGCATAGGGATCGCAAAGCACATCAAAAAACATCTTACAGAGTGCTTTTCAGAGTGCTACGCTATGCGCGCTTACCCCGTTCGCACAAATGACCTTACGAAGACCTTAATCAAGATAGCTCGGCCCACAGTAGAGAACCCACATTCGCTCAACGAAGCGTGACGGTTCGGCCCATAGATATGAGCTCAGGCACCCTAGAAGCGCGGATAGCAGAGAACAGGTGGATATGGCGATGACTTACACGGTACTGGCTGACGTTGCGGCGTCGGTGACAGAACTAAAAAAGGACCCAATGGGCACCATCCGCGAAGGTGGCGGCGAAACGGTCGTGATCCTCAATCGAAACGAACCAGCCTTCTATGCCGTGCCGCCCGCACGCTATGAAGCCATGCTGGAGCTGATTGACGATCTGCGGTTGGCTGAAATCGTACGCGCCCGCGCTGGTGAACCTACTGTACGAGTAGATATCGATGACCTCATCGCGCAAGCCGGCGGAGCCGACTAAGTACGCCCTGGAGTTCAACACTCAAGCGCTCAAGGAGTGGGGCAAGCTGGGCAACACCATCCAACTGCAGTTCGCCAAGAAGCTGAAAGAACGCCTCGAGAATCCCCGAGTCGAGGCTGACAAGCTTCGGGACATGCCCAACTGCTACAAGATCAAGCTCCGCTCCATCGGCTACCGCTTGGTCTATGAAGTAATCGATAGCCGCTTGGTTGTTACCGTGATCGCCGTAGGCAAGCGAGAGCGCAGTAAGGTCTATGGCAGCGCCGTCAGCCGCTTGTAAGCAGCCTCCAGCTGGATGCCTTTGAAAAACGGGCTTCCGTACATGAGGGCCATTGGCTAGTATCCGTTGCATCGTGTTTTGAGGCTGCAAGGGCTCCCTTCCGCCTGAACAATGGCGCTCTTGGGCCAGCCAGCACGCCCTCCCCTGCATGGAAGCTGCCCGTATGACCCGCCTCCTCCTTGCCCTGATCGCCATCCTGCCGCTGATCTGCTCTGCGGAAATCTACAAGTGGACGGATGAGAACGGGCGCGTCCATTTCGGCGACAAGCCAAAGGACAAGGATCAAGCCGAGCAGCTCTCGCTCAAGGTCAACTCCTACGAAAGCATCAGCTACGAATCCTTCACGCCAGCCCAGGGCGCGACATCAAAGCGCGTCATCATGTACTCAGCAGCCTGGTGCGGCTACTGCAAGCAGGCCCGCCAGTACTTCCAGCGCAACGGCATCAGCTTCGTTGAATACGATATCGAGAAAAACCAGAACGCCCGCAGAGCCTATGATGCGATTGCCGGCAATGGCGTGCCCGTCATATTGGTAGGAAACAAGCGACTGAATGGATTTAGCGTTGCAGATTTCCAGAGCATCTACCCGCAACACGCCTCCAACTAGAAATAAACCTTTCCCCTTTTCGCTTTTTCTTCTTCGCTGGAATAACTATCTAATGGAAAAAAGATATCAAGTTTTTGTCAGCTCCACATATGCCGACTTAAAAGATGAAAGACAGCACGTTTTACAAGCCTTAATGGAAATGGATTGCATCCCTGCTGGCATGGAGCTTTTCCCGGCTTCCGATGAAGAACAATGGGAGTTTATAAAGAAGATCATTGATGACTGTGATTACTATCTTCTTATAATCGGAGGTAGATATGGCTCCACAACAAGCGAAGGCATAAGTTACACAGAAAAAGAATTTGACTATGCTGTAAAAATTGGTCTTAAGGTCGTAGCTCTTATCCATGGATCGCCGGAGAACATTCCATTTGGAAAGTCAGAGCAAAATCCTGATCTCCGCGAGAGACTTCTACAGTTTAAAGATAAAGTCATGACTGGAAGGCTTGTGAAATTCTGGAGCAACATCAATGAGCTGCCCGGCCTCGTAGCACTGAGTCTGACTAAAACAATAAAGACATATCCAGCAGTCGGATGGGTCCGCGCCAAGAATTTAGCAAGCGAAGATATTCTTTCAGAAATCAATGAGCTAAGAAAAGAAAACGCAAAGCTACAGGAATCTCTAAGCACAGCAATAGCCCAACAGAGCCCGACAATAGAGGGCATTGCTGACATTGATTCGCAGTTTACCGTGCACGGAACATTTAAGACGCAAACGCCCGGCCGTCAGCCAGTCACCCACCGCTTTGAACATACGATAAGCTGGAGAGAGATATTTTCTTTGATCGCCCCTTATCTTACTGAGCATCCTAATGATGCTTCTGTTAAAAGTAGGATTTCCACAAACCTAAAGACGCTTGCCACCAAAAGCTCAAGCGGGCAATCTATTTATATAGACGATCAAGAGTTCAAGACAATCACGCTACAACTAACTGCATACGGCCTAATTGAAACAAATTACCTCAAGACGACACAGGGTGGCATGGCCCTCTTTTGGAGGCTAACTCCTAAAGGACACAGACTAATGATGGAGACTCGAGTAATACGATGCTAACCAACATCAAAGCAATCCGGAGGCTTTATGTCTTTCAGCGCCCGAACAACCACTGATCTTATTCGAATCGCTGCAGCAGGGGGTGGTTTTAAGCTTGATGCTTCTGCACGAACCACTACCGATCTTGTACGGATAGCCGCAGCAGCTTCACAAAGTGGAGCAAGAATTCAACTCTCTGGAATGTCGAGTCGCACCACGACAGACTTAGTTAGAATTGCGGCTGCGGGCAAAGGTAATGTCTTTATGGGCGACTGACCTTAGACTTTTATTAATGGCGCGCTTTAAAGCGCGCCATTTTTGATCTTTGTATGGTTATTTCATGTCGTTAGCAAACCATCGTCGGGCCGCTTCGGCTGTTATTTGCTGCCCGCGTTTTGTTCTGCCAACTTTAGATCCGCTTCGGCGTAGGCCGGGCTGATCTGACCCTTCGCGGGATCTACGTCCCCCTTCCAGATCCAGAGCTCGTATTCAGGGTACGCATCTAGCAATGCGTCCATGTCCTCGATGCGCACCTTCACCTTTAGGTTGTGCGCAACAGTCCCCCAGCGTCGCCGGTCAAGACCTGTCTTTTTAGCAACGACTGCTGGGCTGAGGTATTTCACCAACGCCCTGATGCGCTCTTCTCTCATTCCGAAAAGTTCTAATGCTCAGCGGACAAACAGTTTGTCTGCCAAAATAGTTGTCTGTATAGTCGCCTCGACAGACAACATATTTGTCTGCCAAAACACCCGTTAACCACAGTTTATGAGCATTTCAGAGGCAGGGATAGGCGATGAGTACACAGCATCTGGAACAACCACCTTTCGACGTGAGCTTCGATCTGGACGGCAAGCGAGTGATCTACCTCGACTGCCGTAACGCCCTTAGCTGCAGCAAGGAAACCTTTGCTGCCATGAACGGTGTTTCCGTCGACACCGTGATTGCCTGGATGCAGAGCGGCACGGTGCCGAGCATCAAGATGGGCCGCCCCCGCCTCGTCAACCTCGCACAGCTCCGCGCCGAGCTGGCAAAGGGCAAAACCATCTTCGCCCAGGGAGACTACACCGATGAGTAAGCCGAACGCAGATCAACAACAGGCCAGCGTTGTGCCCCTTGGCTCGGCCATCAGCAACCTGAGCAGCATCGTCACGTTCGCCTCGGCCAGCGGCATTCCGGTGGATGAAGTCATTGAGTGGGTGGAGAACGGCACGCTCCCCAGCGTCACGTTCTCGGACTTCCGCATGGTGAACGTGGGCAAGCTGCGGGCCGATCTGCTCAGCGGCAAGGAGAGCTTCGCCGCGGGGGATTACAGCCATGACTAGCCAGCATGTCGTCGTGGATGCTTCCACCGCCCAAGACTACATCGGCCAGACCGTTCTCGTTGAGCTGCACTGGGATGATGAGCCGGAATCCTTCTGGCAGTGCCTGCACGTCGTCGGCATGGTGGTGCCGATGGAAGGTGTTTACGACCAAGCGTATTTCCTGACCTTTGACCTCAACGGGCAGGAACGCCATCCCAACGAAGTGTTCTTTTCGGACATTCGCACCATCAGGGCGATGCGGCACCGCGACCGGCACGGTTCCGGCAACGTACTGGGCCGTATCGCCTTGCCCAACTCCGCAAGGTCAAGGGCCGCGCTCCCGGCTCGTCGGAACAGCTCCACCGTTCCGGCGAACGGAAGCACGGGCGCAGCGCACCCTTGACCCTGCACGACCATGAACAGCCTATCGCTGGGAGTGTGGGGTAGCTTTTCCACCCCACGCTCCGGAGCCCTCGGCGGCAAGAGCGGGATGACAAGGGCGGCGCCCTTGGTGTTATTCGTCTTCGCGCGCCGCGCCTATCTCTGCCTTCCGCACCTGCTTCTCGGGCTGGCCAGCCTCGTGCTCTGCGTTGCCCTTGCCGGCACGCCGCCGCCCGACCATCCCTACCTGATGACCTTCATCCAAGAGCAACCCTGCCAGGATGACCCGACCGTCGTTTTCACTGATCCGGTTACCAGAGATAGCCAATCAGAAGCATGCCTGCTCCCGCTCTCGCGGTTTGCCGAGGCACGAGGCAGCGCGCGTGCACGGGAGCAGGCTGGGCGCCTGACGCCCCTGTAACACGTCAGATAACCAGTTGTGGGTTCAGTGGCAAAAGCTCAATAAAGGTAAAACCGATGCAAGTTAAAGATTTCATCCGCGTTGATCGAACCACCGGCGAGGAAAGCAGCAACGGCCGGCTGTTTCTGGACATTGGCTATACCGGCTTCAAGGACCTCTCGGGCGTTCGCCTGCTGCGCTGCGGCGTCGACACGGTCCGCCAACTGTACCGTGGGCTGATCCGCCCCGAGATCATGGCGCTGTTCGAGAAGCCGGGCGCGATGGTCGAGTTTGCCGGGGAAATCTGGCATTCGGGCCGTGTGGGTCGGGACTCGGGCTACCAGTACAAGCTGCAGAACGCCGATCTCGGGTTCATCCTGCTGATCAAGAACTTCAACGCCAAGCTGGAGCACATCGGGCCGCACCTGAAGATCGAGGTGTCACCCCACGCCATCGACGCGCTGTCGCCGGAACGGCTGCAAGAGCGGATGGACTACTACGCCGCTGCGGTGATGACCAACCGGGAGCGCAACCAGTGTGCCGTTCACCTCGCCCTGGACCTGCAAGGCTGGAAGCCGCCGGTGGATCTGGTCGCCCGTCTGCATTGCCGAGCCAGAACGCACCGGGATATCACCGGCATCAATCAGGTTGAGTGGGCAACGAAATCGAGCGTCTACGGGCGCGGCGAAACATCCATGTTCGGCTCGGCCGGTGGCGTCCAGCTGTGTATCTACAACAAGACCGAACAGGCCCGCGCCACGGACAAGCTCGATTTCTGGGAAAGCGTGTGGCGGCGTAGGGACTCGTTCGATGCGGCGGACCCGGACAATTACGACCCAGCCCAGGACGTGTGGCGGGTCGAGCTGCGTTATCACCACTCGATCATTCAGCAGTTCGCCAGCGGCTCGATCAGCGCGAAGACCGGCGAGGCCATTGATACCGACTCGTTTGCGGCCTTCTCGGCCCATCTGGACGGTCTCTGGCGTTACGGGTTGCGCCAGTTCAAGCTCATTGCGCGCCCTGGCTACTATGAGCCGATCTGGACGCTGATGCGCGATGACGTGCGGGTCGATCTGCCGGTTGATTCCCTGGTCGATGAGACGGAATACAAGCGGTACTACAAGACGAGCCGAGGCTTCTCGGGCAAGAACGTCGAGCTCTTCCTGGGAAACTTCGTAAGCCTGCTGGCAAGGGAGCGGGTGGGCGCAAAAAAGGCGTTTGAGACGCTGCAGCAATGGGACTGCTGGTCTGTGATCCGCGATCACTACGCCGCCAAGGAAATGACCGAGCGTGACCTGTACAAGCACATCAAGGCATTGCTCGAGGAGCGCCATGTTCGCTGGGGTCGTGCTGTTTGATCACCAAGGGACCAACCGGCTGGGACGTGGATTTCTGGCTGGATAAGGCAGCCGGCATCCGCAAGCGCAAGCGTGGCTTCCGCACCAAGAGCGAGGCCGAACGCTGGGTTGCCGATCTGCGCCGGGAATATAGCCATCGTGGCCGCGACCCGGGCGAACGCCTCGCCGATCTGGTGCAGGTCTGGTACGAATTGCATGGCGCCACGCTCAAGGACCAGAAGCGCTTCGGGCGCACTCTGGCGATAGTCGAAGCCTTGGGCAACCCAATTGCCTCCAGCTTCACCGCTCTGGATTTCAGCCGCTACCGGGCCGAACGCCTCAAGAGCTGCACACCGGCAACGGTGAACCATGAACACCGCTACCTGAAAGCCGTGTTCAACGAGCTGATCCGCCTCGGTGTCTGGCATGAAGCCAATCCGGTCGCCAAGCTGCGGCAACTGCGTGTCGATGAAACCGAGCTGACCTACCTCACCCTGGACGAATGCCGGTTGGTGCTGGATGAATGCGCCGCGTCGACCAATAGCCACACCCTGCCCGTCGCCAAGCTCTGTCTGGCTACTGGTGCTCGATGGGATGAAGCGGAGTCGATCACCCGTAACCAGCTGCTGAACGGGCAAGTTCGCTTCGCCAGGACAAAGAATGGCCGTGTGCGGACCATCCCTGTGCCGGATGATCTGGTGAAGCTTTTGCTCGAGCGTGGATACCCTGGATCGGGCCGGCTGTTCAGCTCCTGCCGATCGGCGTTCCGCAAAGCCTATGAGCGCACCGGTTTGCACACACCCGGCCAGCTGACCCACATTCTGCGGCACACCTTTGCCAGCCACTACATGATGCAGGGCGGCAACATCCTCACGCTGCAACGAATCCTGGGCCACGGCGATATCAAGATGACGATGCGGTACTCGCACCTAGCGCCGGATCACTTCGCGACGGTGCTCAGTCATTCGCCATTGGCGTTACTCAGCCAGAAGGACCGGCAAGACGCTGCGAATTAGCATCCGCTATTCCGCTATAATGACCCGCACACCGCGAACGAGGTTTTTGCTATGCCCGATCTGACCTTGGAAGAGAAGAAGGCCTACTACGCGAAGGTCCGCCAATCGAACTATGCTGCCAGCCTGCGCCTGGAAGGCTTCGATACCACACCAGCTGACGCTAAACGCAAACTCCCAACTCGCGAAGCTGCCCTGAGAGCCTTGCGCGCTCGGCAGGCCTGATGCTCGATAAGTACGGTGTAGGTCAGGATCCTCTCTGCTATCCAGGCACCACGGTTCTACGCAACCGCCTCGACCTAACCGATGACCAAGCGCTTCACGATGCTGAGCGCACCCTCTCTGAAATCGCTGCGGCCAGCATCGACTTCGCCCTTCCTCCTTACGATCTCCCCTATCTGCGGCGGATCCATCGCACCCTCTTCGATGATATTTACGATTGGGCGGGAGAGCTGCGTACCGTGGACATATCGAAGGGCGGTACACACTTCTGCAACGTCACCCGAATCGAACCGGAGGCTACGAAGCTCTTCAGACAATTGGCGGCGGCCAACTGGTATGAAGGGATGTCACGGCAACAGTTGGTTTCCGCCGTCGCTGAACTCTATGGCGACTTGAATATGGTCCACCCTTTTCGGGAAGGAAACGGACGCGCGCAGCGGATCCTGTTTGATCACATCATTGTGAACGCCGGCTACGAGATCA
Source organism: Pseudomonas sp. (assembly GCA_047973445.1). Classification (GTDB taxonomy): domain Bacteria; phylum Pseudomonadota; class Gammaproteobacteria; order Pseudomonadales; family Pseudomonadaceae; genus Stutzerimonas. The sequence continues at coordinate 411 of JBKEBY010000065.1, read as the reverse complement.
GCTGGTGGCAGGTCGATGAGGGCGAGTGGATCCAAGCAAATATCGACGCGGTAACCTGTGACTATCAGGCGATGACCAATATCTTCCAGCGCTGTATTGGTCAAGCGATCCGCTAGCGGGACAAGAAAGGGACACTTCGGGGACACTGCCCCAAATGAAAAGGCTATGTCTGAGCTAACTGTTGCAACAGGCTAAGCTGATCATGACGTCTCCACATACGGGAGGTGAATCATGAGAGCGAGTCATTTCAACAGCTGGATTGCCCGGCTCTCCCAGCTCAGCCCGGGGCAGCGTGAGCAATTGGCGAGATGCCTTTCGGTATCAGGACCTCTTGCGCAGGATATGATCCCCACGCCCAATAGCTGCCCGCATTGCCAGTTCAGCGAGTTGCGTCCGTGGGGTGCCAGCGGC
>JBKEBY010000054.1:0-71277 GCA_047973445.1 Pseudomonas sp. | reverse complement strand
TGGCCGTTATCGTTTCCGCCATTCTGCTGATCAAGGTGGTGCCGCAGTTCCAGGAGGTTTTTGCCAACTTCGGTGCGGTGCTACCGGCGTTCACCATGATGGTGATCGGGCTGTCGGAGGCCTTGCAGGCCTGGGGGTACATGGTGCTGGCTGGGCTTGTCGGCGCCTCTTATGCTTTCAAGCAGGCGCACTCTCGATCCGAGACGTTCCGTAACTGGTTCGAGAGGCTGATGATGAAGGTGCCGGTGGTGGGTGACATTCTGTACAAGTCGTCGGTAGCGCGTTTCTCCCGTACCTTGTCGACTACCTTTGCGGCCGGTGTGCCACTGGTCGATGCATTGGATTCGGTTGCTGGCGCCACGGGTAACGTGGTGTTCCGCACCGCGACCAACAAGGTCAAGAGCGATGTCTCCAGTGGTATGCAGCTCAACTTCTCCATGCGAACCACCGGGACCTTCCCGTCCATGGCGGTGCAGATGACCGCGATTGGCGAGGAGTCCGGTTCGCTGGACGAGATGCTGGCCAAGGTGGCGACTTTCTACGAGGATGAAGTGGACAATATGGTCGATGGGCTCACCGCATTGATGGAGCCAATGATCATGGCGGTTCTCGGTGTGCTGGTAGGTGGTCTGATCATCGCGATGTACCTGCCAATCTTCCAGTTGGGTGCTGTCGTTTAAATATGTCTTTTGTCGAATTTTTGGCCAGCAATCCGCTGGCCTTTGTTTTGTGCGCGCTAGTGCTTGGCCTGCTGGTCGGCAGCTTCCTCAATGTGGTCATCCATCGCCTGCCGATGATGATGCAGCGCGACTGGCAATCGCAGGCGCGGGAGTTTCTCGAGTTACCTGCCGAGCCTGCCGGCGCAGCCTTCAATCTGTTCCTGCCGCATTCGCGTTGCCCGCATTGCGACCACCAGATTCGCGCCTGGGAAAATGTTCCGCTGATCAGCTGGCTGGCGCTGCGTGGCAAGTGCTCGGCATGCAAGGCGCCGATCAGCAAGCGCTACCCGCTGGTCGAGCTGGCGTGTGGATTGCTCTCGGGTTACGTCGCCTGGCATTTCGGTTTTTCCTGGCAGGCTGGTGCGATGTTGCTGCTGACCTGGGGCTTGCTGGCGATGAGCATGATCGATGTCGATCATCAGTTGCTGCCGGATTCGCTGGTGCTGCCGCTGCTCTGGCTGGGCTTGATCGTTAACAGCTTCGGGCTGTTCGCTTCGCTCGAAGATGCGTTGTGGGGCGCAGTTGTGGGTTACCTCGCCCTGTGGTCGGTGTACTGGCTGTTCAAGCTGGTGACCGGCAAGGAGGGGATGGGCTACGGCGATTTCAAATTGTTGGCCATGCTGGGCGCCTGGGGCGGCTGGCAGGTGTTGCCGCTGACTATCCTGCTGTCTTCGGTGGTCGGCGCGGTGCTGGGCACCATCATGCTGCGCATGCAAAAGGCCGAGAGCAGCACGCCCATTCCCTTCGGCCCCTATCTGGCGATCGCTGGCTGGGTCGCATTGCTTTGGGGTGACCAGATCACTGCCAGCTACCTGCAGTTCGCCAGACTGTAGGGGCGAGCTTGCTCGCGATTGACCGCACCGAGCTTGTGCACTGGACCGGATGTTGTGTGTGATCCCGGATCGCCAGCAAGCTGGCTCCTACGGCGACAGGTGGGGGGATTGTAGGAGCGAGCTTGCTCGCGATCCATGCGGGTGTATCGATTTCCACAGGGAGGTGGAATGCGCACCAGTCTCTTCGACCATCATGGGTGGGCGTTACGCCGCGGCCGTTTCTCCGAGCCTGGGCGTATCTACTTACTGACCACCGTCACCCATAACCGCGATCCGGTTTTCATAAACTGGCAACTGGGACGGCTGGTAATCCGCGAGATGCGCATGCTTCACGAACAAGCTCAGGTTGATTCGTTGGCCTGGGTCGTTATGCCGGATCATTTGCACTGGTTAATCGAACTTGGCCCTCAGCCGCTTGCGCCGCTTATGCAGCGCTTGAAATCACGCAGCGCCATTGCCATTAACGATGCGGCGGGCCGAAACGGCAAAAGGTTGTGGCAAAAAGGTTTTCACGATCACGCACTGCGATGCGATGAAGATCTGAAGGGCTTGGCCAGATACATCGTGGCTAATCCACTGCGGGCAGGCCTGGTGCGTCGGATTGGTGATTATCCCTTATGGGATGCGGTGTGGCTGTAGGAGCGAGCTTGCTCGCGATTGACGGCACTGTACTTGTGCGCTGTACCGGATGTTGGGTGTGATCCCGGATCGCCAGCAAGCTGGCTCCTACGGCGGGCAGCGGTGGTGCGGCTGTAGGAGCGAGCTTGCTCGCGATTACCTGGCCGGTACATCGCTGGTACGGTGCAGTCGGAAGGACTGTTCAGCCGTCGGCCGTTTCTCGACTCTGGCTTTGCCTGCCTTGCGTCGATCGCTTCAAAGCGTTACTACTGCGCGTCGTTTTGCGGCGATGGTTAAGTGATGAAACCTTGGATTCTCGGGCTGACCGGTGGCGTCGGCAGTGGCAAGAGCGCGGTCGTCGAGCAGTTCGGCCTGCTCGGTGTGCATTGGGTCGACGCCGACCATGCGGCGCGCTGGGTGGTGGAGCCCGGAAAGCCCGCCTTGGCGCGGATCATCGAGCACTTTGGCGATGGTGTGCTGACGCCGGCAGGCGAGCTGGATCGTGCGGTGCTGCGGGCGTGGGTATTCGAGAATGCCGGCGAGCGCAAATGGCTGGAGCAATTGCTGCATCCGCTGATTCGCCAGGAAATTGCCGAGCATCTGTCGCGTGCGCAGTCGCCGTACGCCATTCTGGTATCGCCGCTGTTGATCGAGGCGGGTCAATATCGCCAGGCCGATCGGGTGCTGGTGATCGATGTGCCCGAGTCGCTACAGTTGGAGCGCGCCATGCGCCGCGATCAGGCATCGGAGGCACAGATTCGCGCCATTCTGAAAGCCCAGGCCAGCCGTGAGGAACGGTTGCGGCACGCGGACGATGTGCTGGTGAATGATCGCGACCGGGCGTGGCTCGCGGCTGAAGTTCGGCGCCTGCATGATTTTTACCTGACGCTACGAGGAGGTCAGCCATGAGTGCAACCGTTGTCAAATGTCCGACTTGCGGCGCTCCGGTCGAATGGGGGCCGCAGAGCCCGCAGCGTCCGTTTTGCTCGGAACGCTGCAAGTTGATCGATCTGGGAGCATGGGCCGCAGAGGAGCATGCCATTCCGGGAAATGAACTGGAGGATGAGCTCTTTTCCGAGGATCTGTCGCGCAGGCATTGAGGCCTGCTTCGCGGTTTGCGAAAGGATTCGTACCGCAGCTCTAGGGTCTGTTGCCGTTTCGCCGCGACCGCGAACGAAATGGCAACAGACCCTGGTTTCCCTCTTCGTGACACGCATCACCGCGATAGCCGTGGGTATTGAAGTTCAATATGCCGGCCCGCTTCACAGTGACGGAAGCACTGTCCGGCCCACGCTTTCAAGGAGGAAACCTGCGTGTTCAAACGCTATTGCGTCCCCGTTTTTCTTGGCGCCATCTTCTCTCTCTCCGGCTGCTCCGGTAACTACAAATTCAGCGATGACGAGTATCGTCCGCTCGGCGATCCGCATGCAGTGAATCGCAATAACTGATCGCAGGGAGCGAAGCAGCCATGGAATTGGTTTTCGACGTGGTCGGCGCGCAGCAGTTCGCGCCAGGCCTGCAGTCCAGCAAGATATTCAGGCAGTCCGGTGGGGTCATCGGTCGTGCGGAAGGGTGCGACTGGGTGATGCCCGATCGCAAGCGTGTACTATCCGGTCGTCACGCGGCGGTCAGCTATCGTGATGGCGCCTTCTTCCTGACCGATACCAGCAGCAACGGCATCCAGCTCAAGGACAGCGGCGCCAGCCTGACCAAAGGCCAGCCACAACGCATCGAGCATGGAAGTGTGTACTGCCTTGGCGATTACGAGATTCGGGCGCGGTTGATTCAGGCTCCGTCCATGTTCGAGGCGGATGTCGGACGTTCACAACCCGCCGGGAACGTCATTCCTGACGATGCCTTCCTGGATCTCGACCCGTTGATCGCCATGGATCAGCAGGAGCGCGTCTACGCGCAAACCGACGATCTCGATCTCGCCCTGGGCTCGCCGCGCCAGCAGACCCCACAGCGCGACTATGCCCGCATCGATATGGAAAGCCTTTCGCTGCCCGAGTTGGTCGAGCCGCGGGTCGTGCCAGAGCCTGCCCCTGCAGCCGTGCCGGAACAGCTGCCGCTGGCCTTCTGGGAGCGTTTCGGCGAGGCGCTGGGCATCGATCTGGACGGCATGGATGAGGCCGCCCGCGAAGCACTGGCCATCGATGCGGCGCGCTTGCTCAGGCAGAGCGTTTCAAGCCTGCAGCAGAGTCTGCGTACCCGGAGTGAACTGAAGAACGAGCTGCGGTTGGCGCTGACCACTGTGCAGAGCGCGGGCAACAATCCGCTCAAGCATAGCGTCGACAGCACCGAGGCCCTGAATGCACTGCTGCGTGGCGGCAAGCCCGGTCAGTTGCCCGCCGAACAGGCCGTCAGTCGTGCGTTTCGCGATATCCAGGCCCATCAGGTGGCGCTGCTCGCAGCCAGCCGTGCCGCCGTCAAGGCGATGTTCGAGCAGTTCTCGCCGGAACAATTGGTGCTGCGCTATGAGCGAGATGGTCACAAACCGTTGTTCGCCACCGCGGCGAGCCGCTGGCGGGCTTACCGCAAGCTGCATCAGGCACTCGGACAGGACGACGATTGGAGTGATCGTCTGTTCGCCCGGGATTTTGCCAAGGCGTATGAAGAGCAAGTACGCCTGATCGCCACACTCGATTCCACCGTTCAAGGATGATCCACCCATGCCTCGCTGTGTCCCTCTCGCCATGCTGGCGATGCTGCTCATTCTGAGCGGCTGTTCGGCTCTGTCCCCCTTTTCTGACCTGACCAAGCTGGACCTTGCGCTGCAAGGCAGTGACCGACTTAACCCGGACCTCAACGGTCGACCTTCGCCGATCGTCCTGCGTCTGCTTGAGCTCAAACATCCGGTCGCCTTCGAGAACGCCGATTTCTTCTCCCTTTACCAGCGACCCAAGGAAGCGCTGGCGCCGGATCTGGTCGCGCTCGAAGAAATCGAGTTGCGGCCCGGCGAAAGCCGTGAGCTGAAACTGACGGTGCAGGAGGGCAGCCGCTATGTCGGCGTGCTGGCCGCCTATCGCGACCTGCCCGAAGTGAACTGGCGCTACGTGCTGACCCTGGAGCCGCGTGAGCGCACCCATGCCTGGTTGAGGCTGGACGAGCAAGGTATTCAGCCGTTCGATCCGCTTGCCGAGCAAGGGGAATGAGCATGAGTCTGCACAAAGTCGTCTGGCAGGAAGGCATGCTGCTGCGCCCCCAGCATTTCCAGCAGAATGATCGCTACTTCGATTACCAACTGAAGATCCGCACGCAGAAGCTGAACAATTACGCCTGGGGCTTCTTCGCTCAGGAGATCGATCGCCAGTTCCTGAACATGGGCAAGCTGGTCGTCAGCCAGGCCAGCGGCATTCTCCCCGATGGCAGCCTGTTCGATCTGGGCGACAAGCGCGAGCCGTTGGGGCTGGACATTCCGCCGAATACGGGCAGCACGTCGGTATATCTTGCGCTGCCGCTGGTGACCGGCAACCACATCGAGACGCGCCGCCCCGAACAGAAGGACGTGCTGGCGCGCTATACCGCCTTCGATACCGAAGTGGCCGATTCCAACGCGGGAGACAGTGGCAGTAGTCAGGTAAGCACCGGGCGCATGGACTTTCGCTTGCTGCTCGGCGAGCAGGAGAACGACCAGGCCTACGTCAAGCTCAAGCTCTGCGAAATCATGGACACCACGCCGGATGGGGTGATCAGCCTGGATCCGGGCTTCATTCCTACCTACGTCAACTTCCAGGCCTCGAGCTATTTGCTTTCCTGCCTGAAAGAAGTGATCAGCATGCTTGCGCATCGTGGCGACACCCTTGCCGAGCGCATCAGGACGAGCGGCAAGGTGGGTGGTGCGGAGGTCGGCGATTTCATGATGCTGCAGTTGATCAATCGCCACGAACCGGTGCTGCGCCACTACCTCGGTGTCGACCAGGTTCATCCCGAGCAGCTCTATCGCGAGTTGCTGGGCCTGCTCGGCGAGCTGGCCACCTTTTCCAGCGAGAGCAAGCGACCGCGGCTGGAGAGCCGCTACCAGCACAGTGATCAGGGCGCGAGTTTCCGCAAGCTGATGGACGCGATTCGTCAGGTGCTGTCGATGGTGCTTGAGCAGCATGCCATCGAGTTGCTGCTGCAGCAGCGCCAGTACGGGATTCAGGTCTCGCCGCTGCATGACCACAAGCTACTCGGCTCGGCATCCTTCGTGCTCGCGGCGAGCGCCCAGTGCGATTCGGAAGAGCTGCGTACGCGTCTGCCCGCTCACCTGAAGGTGGGGCCGGTGGAGCGCATTCGCCAACTGGTCAACCTGCATCTGCCGGGCATCAGGATCAAGCCACTGCCGGTGGCACCGCGGCAGATCCCCTTCCATGCGGGCAAGACCTACTTCGCGTTGGAACTCAGCCCCGAGGATCAGGCCCAGCTGGAGCGTTCCGGCGGCTTCGCCTTCCATGTGTCCGGCGACTTCACCGGGCTCGAATTGAAATTCTGGGCAGTCAGGGATTGACGACATGATCAGAGAAATGGACTACGGGCAGGACGACAAGACGGTAATCGTCAACCGCGGCGGCGAAGAGGCCTCGCAGAGCCCACTGACGGATTTTGCCGTGCCACCGAAATTCGAACAGTTGGAGGAGCGGATGATCTACGCCGCTCGCCTGCGCCCGGCAGAAGTCTTCAACATCAGTCTCAACCCTCTGGTGGCTGCGGCCTCGTCGCTGCTTTCGGAAGTGGTGCGCCTAAAGCACAGCCCCGAAGGCGAGGATTTCCAGGCGCTTCACAAAAGGCTGACTGGCGCGATCAAGCTGTTCGAGCACCGTGCGTTGCATGATGGCTGTGAAAACAGTCAGGTGATGGCGACCCGCTATGTGCTCTGCACGGTGCTCGACGAGGCGGTGGTGACCACGCCCTGGGGTAACGAGAGCGAATGGTCGCAGATGAGCCTGCTGAGCAGTTTCCACAACGAGACCTTTGGCGGGGAGAAGTTCTTCCAGTTGCTTGAGCGCCTGTCGCGTAATCCGGTCAAGCACTTGTCGATGCTGGAGTTGCTGTATTTGTGCCTGTCGCTCGGCTTTGAAGGCAAGTACCGCGTACTGCCGCGCGGCATGCTCGAACTGGAGGCTGTACGTGACAGCCTGTACCGGCAGATTCGCCAGATGCGTGGCGATGTTCCCCGCGAGCTGTCGCCGCATTGGGAGGGGCTGAAAGATACGCGGCGACGCCTGGTTCGCATCGTACCGTGGTGGATGGTGGGGCTGTTCACCCTGGTCTGTCTCGGGGTGATGTACAGCGGTTTCGCCTGGGTACTCAGTGAGCAGCGCTCGACCGTTCTGCAGCCATACCAGTCGCTGGATGCCGACTCGGTGGATTCACAGCTTTCGTCAGGGATGAATTGAAATGAAGGTTTTCTTTGCCAAGCTCGGCGCCTTTTTTCGCAAGACCTGGGTCTGGAGCCTGTGTCTGGTGCTGATCGTCGCGCTGCTGGTCTGGTTTGCCGGCCCGCTGCTTGCAGTGGACGATTACAAGTTCTGGGAATCGACCACCAGCCGCCTGTTGACCATCAGTGGGCTGTTCCTGATCTGGGGGCTGGCCATGGTATTCGCCAGCTGGCGCGCCACGGTTCGCAGGAAAAAGGAAGAAGACGACCAGGACGTCCAGGAAAAACTGCGGCGCGATGGGGCGATCGGTGAAGAACAGCAGGAGCTGCGCTACCGTTTCAAACAGGCGTTGCGTACGTTGCGCAGCTCCAGCCTGTATCGCGGTCGCAGCGAAAAATGGCGCAATGAGCTGCCTTGGTATCTGCTGCTCGGTCCTCAGGGCAGTGGCAAGACCAGCCTGCTGGATTTCTCCGGGCTGGATTTTCCGCTGAACCGTGGCGAGAACCAGCGCCTGACCAAGGACGTGTCCGGCACTCGCTATGCGGACTGGTATTTCGCCGATCACGCCGTGCTGATCGACACGGCCGGTCGCTACCTGACCCAACCTGATGAGCAAATTGACCGCAGCGCCTGGGACACATTGCTGGGCCTGCTACGCAAGCGGCGCGCCCGTCCGCTCAATGGCGTGCTGGTGAACATCCCGGTGGAGTTGTTGCTGGGCGACAACGAACTTGAACTGGAAAAACTGGCTCGTCTGACGCGACAGCGACTGCACGAAATCCATCAGCGTCTGGCCGTCGACGTACCGGTGTATCTGGTCTTGAGCAAGGCTGACCGTATCCTCGGCTTCGAAGAGTTCTTCGACCAGCTGTCTCGCGAAGAAAGTGACCAGGTGCTCGGTGTCAGTTTCCGCCAGCAACAGAAGGGGGGCGAGGCCCAGGTCGTGCGCCAGGAGTTCGAGGAGCTGCTGCGTCGCCTCAACAGCCAGGTCATTCTGCGCATGCACCAGGAGCGCGATACCCAGCGCCGTGGGCGAATCCTCGACTTTCCTCATCAACTGGGACAGATAGGCGAACGCCTTGGTCTGTTCATCGAGCTGGCCTTCGCTGGTAATCGCTACCAGCGCGCCAGCCGGCTACGCGGCTTCTATCTGACCAGCGCACCGCAACTGCAGGAGAAACCCGACCCGCTGACTGCCGGTATCGGTCGCAACATCGGTCTGGCTGGCAGCGCTCTGCCTACCTTTCGTAGTGGCCGCGCTCGGTTCATCAACCAGTTGCTGAGTCGCGTGATATTTCCCGAGGCCGAACTGGCCGGGCTCGACCAGCGCGAAGTACGGCGTATCGACTGGCGTCAGCGTTCGCTGTACGCCGTGGCTTTCGCTTGCATGGCGGTATTCGGCCTGGGCTGGGCGCTGAATTTCTCCGGTAATCATGATCGGCTCGAACAGCTGCGCGAGATTGCCCAGACGCTCGGCCAGCAGCGCCAGGCCATCGACCCGCAGGACGATGCGCTGCAGACCCTCAAGGCGCTCGACAGCAGCTATGCCGCCACCCAGGTCTTTCCGCCCAGGGACGAGGTTTCCTGGCTGCGGCGTGGTGGCCTGTACCAGGGCGAGCAGGTCGATCCGACACTGCACCAGGCCTACCGCCGTGAACTGGAAATGCTGTTGTTGCCACGTGTCGGACGCCAGCTGGAGGCGCAGATACGGGCCAACCTGGATGATCGTGAGCGTCTGCTCGGCAGCTTGCGTGCCTACCTGATGCTGCAACTGGAGCAACGCCGCGACGCCGGCTATCTCAAGGATTGGGTCGCCGCGGACTGGTCGCTGCGTTATGCCGGTAACGGCGTCGCCCAGAATGGTTTGAACAGCCATTTCGCGCGTCTGCTGGAGGAGTCGTTCGCGGCCTATCCGCTGAACGAGCAACTGGTCGCGCAGGCGCGTACTCAACTGCGCAGTGAGTCGCTGGCCAACGTCGTCTACCGCATGCTTCGCGAGCAGGCGCGCAGCATGCCGGATTACCGTCTGAGCCAGCGCCTCGGCCCGCAGGCGTCGCAGTTCATCGGCAGTGATTATCCGGTTCCAGGCTTCTATACCCAGCGCGGCTATCAACGGATGTTCGTCGCCCAGGGCGCGGACCTGGTGCGGGAGATCCTGCGTGACAACTGGGTACTGGGTGAGGGCGAGAGCCTCAGTGCCAAGGACCTGAGCCGGTTGATGGTGGAGATGGAGCAGCTCTACTTCCGCGACTACGCCAACTATTGGAGCGAGGCACTGGCGCAGCTCAATCTGCAGCCGGCCAATACGGCTGCTGAAGGCGCGCTGCAACTGGCCGCTCTGACGGCTGCCAACTCGCCGTTACTGCAGTTGCTGATGGAAATACGCGAGAACACCCGCTTCAGCGGGCTTGCTGAAGCGGCCGATCAGACTGGAGAGGTAGCCGAAGCAGCCCAGACCGCCGGTGGCAAGCTGGGCAAGGCCGGCAAGCTGGCTGCCGTCGCCGCGGAACAGGCGCAGACCGCGTTGCTCAGGAATCTGCCTGATACTGCACGCAAGGCCCTGGAGCGACGCTTCGAGCCTTTGCATCGCTTGCTCGATGAAGCGGGCGGCGCCGGCCTCGAACTGGCTGGCGCGCTTCAGGCGCTGGACGCGCTGCATCGACAACTGACCAGCCTGGCGCACGCCAGTGCGCCGGAACAGGCTGCGTTCGAGATGGCTAGGGCCCGTATGGCTGGCCAGCCTGATGCGATCAATCAGGTGCGCAGCAGTGCCGGACGCCTGCCGCAGCCGGTTGGAAAGTGGCTCGGCCTGCTCGCCGAAGACAGTTGGATGCTGGTACTCAGCGATGCCTACCACTACCTCAACCAGCGTTATCGCAGCGAGCTATATGCCGCTTACGGTGACTCGCTGCGCCAGCGTTATCCATTCAATGCGCACAGTGAAAGCGACGTTGCGCTTGCCGACTTCCGCGAGTTCTTCAAGGCGCAGGGCACCGCCGACAGCTTTTTCGATCGTTACCTGAAGCCTTTCGTCATCGGCAGTGCGGGCCAGTACCGTCTGCGTCGTGTCGATGGCCGTGGCCTGCCGCTGTCAGAGGAGTTCCTGGCGCAGATGGGCAGGGCGCAGACCATTCGGCGAAGCTTTTTCACGGAAAATCCCAACGAGCCGCTGATCCTGTTCAAGCTGGAACCGTACTCACTGGATTCCAGCCTTGGCCGGGCGGACTTTCGTTTCGGCAAGCAGCAGATGGAATACCGTCACGGACCGATCGTGCAGACTGCATTCCGCTGGCCAGCCGAGGGCGACGAAGGACGTACCAGCCTGGTGGTCGAGGAACTGGGTGGCCGGCGTGTCGGCATCGAGAAGAACACCGGCCCCTGGTCGCTGTTCCGCCTGCTCGATCTGATGGAGGTGGATTACCACAGCGGTCGCGATGTGCTGATGCTCAAGGCCAACCTCGGTGGGCTGCGCGCCAACTACCTGCTGCACAGCCAGCGTTCGCCGAACCCCTTCGATATCGACCTGCTGCGCGGCTTCAAACTGCCGAGGACGCTGTGAAGGCGCCGGCATGAGCGAGGTCGTGAGCGTCTGGCGCAGTGCCGCACGCACCGACACCGGCAAGGTTCGGGCGCGCAACGAGGACGCCTTCCTCGATCTGCCCGAGCGGGGGCTGTGGGTGGTCGCTGATGGCATGGGTGGCCACCAGAATGGCGCATTGGCCAGCCGGCTGATCGTTGAAGCACTGGCCGAGCTGCCTCACGAGGAGGGGCTGGAGCAGCGTGTGGCCCAGGTACGCAGTTGCCTGCATGAGCTCAACCGCAGGCTCGGTCAGGATCTGACCCTGGCTTGCGACCAGGCCGACAGCCTGATGGGAAGCACCGTCGTGGTGTTTCTGGCCGAGGATGATCGCGCTGCCTGCATCTGGGCCGGCGACAGTCGCTGTTACCTCTGGCGCAGCAGACGCCTGTATCAACTCAGCCGGGATCATTCGCTGGCCCAGTTGCTGATCGAGGAGCAGCAAATGAGCGCCGAGGAGGCGGCCCGCCACCCCCGCGCGCGCGCCTTGACTCGCGCAGTGGGAGCCTGCGAAGCGCTGCAACTGGATATCGTCGAGCTCGACGTTCTGCCCGGTGACGCCTTGCTGCTCTGCAGCGACGGTCTCTACCAGAGCCTGTCACCTGATCAGTTGGGCGCGGCGCTGAACCTCGGCTCGGCGCCGCTGGCCCTGCGGCGGCTGTTCGACCAGGCGCTGCAGGGCGCCGCGCGGGACAACCTCAGCGCGATAGTGATTCGTCGGTGAGGAACTGATATGAGCGAGCAAGTGCTGGCCTCGGATCATACCTATTTCGCCTTTGCCGAATCGGCTTCAGTGTCGAGCCCAACGCAAGCGCGCCAACCGCTCAAGGCGCTGCCCGATGTGCTGTGTGGACGCTACAGGATCGAGCGCCTGCTGGGCGTCGGCGGCATGGGCGCGGTCTATCGAGGGCGCGATCTGCTCCGCGAGCAGTTGGGGGACCCCGCTCCCTTCGTGGCGCTGAAAGCCCTGAGCGACGAGTTCGCCGAGTACGCTGACGGCAATGTGCTGCTGCATGGTGAATTCGCCATGACGGTCCGCCTGCATCATCGGCACATCGTGCGTTGCCATAGTTTCGAACTCGATTCGGACAGCGAGCGCGCCTTCATCGTTATGGAGCAGCTCAGAGGCTGCACGCTGGACCATCTGCTGTTGCGCTATCCGCAAGGGTTGCCCTGGGTCGAGGCGCGAGAAATCTCTCTGGCACTGCTGGAGGCGCTGGCCTATGCCCACACGCAGGGTGTGCTGCATGGCGACATCAAGCCCGGCAACCTGATGGTCGACGATGGGAGTATCCGTCTGTTCGATTTCGGCCTGGGACGGATCGTCGGGGATGAGGAGGCGAGCGTGCCGATACTGGCGCGAAGCCGCTTCTGCGCCTGGACGCCACGTTATGCCGCGCCGGAACTGATCGATGGTGGCGTGCTGAGTGTGGCTACCGATATCTATGCGGTCGCGTGCGTGATCTACGAGTTGTGCCACGGCCAGCATCCCTATCGGCGATTGAGCGCCAAGCAGGCGCAGGGCATGAGCCTGACGTTGACGGCGCCGACCGGTATGCCGGCCCCCGTCTGGAAAATTCTCGAGAGGGGCTTGGCGTTCGATGTTGCCAAGCGCAGTGACAGCCTTGAGCCGTTGCTGGCTGCGTTCCGCTCCCACACCGCATCTCCCCGTTTCGGCCGCTGGTTCGGCCGCCGTGCATGACAAGGAAGGTCACCATGTTTGATTCGGCCAATGAAAGCCATTTCAACCTGAGCATCGAGGGCGTCGAGCACGACTTCAAGGTGCTCCAGTTCCGCGGTCGCGAGGCGATCAGCCAGCCTTATCGCTTCGAGCTGGAGGTCGTCAGCGAGCGCCACGATATCGATCTGCAAGGTCTTCTGCATCAATCGGCGTTTCTCGCCTTTACAACCGATGGTGCAGGCATTCACGGTCAGCTTCATGGTGTTGCACAGAGGCAATCCGGCAAACGTCTGACCCGCTACCAATTGGTGCTGGTGCCGCGGCTGGCTTATCTCGCCCATCGAACCAACCAACAGATCTACCAGCATCTCAGCGTGCCGCAGATCGTCGCCCAGGTGCTTGAGGCGAATGGCCTCCAGGCCGATGGTTATCGCTTTCAACTGGGGCCGACTCAGTATCCTGAACGCGAATACTGTGTGCAGTACGACGAAACCGATCTGCACTTCATCCAGCGTCTATGCGCGGAAGAGGGCATCCATTACCACTTCGAGCACAGCGCCGAGGGGCATGTGCTGGTCTTCGGTGACGACCAGACCAGCTTCCCGCGCCTCGGTCGGCCAACCGCTTATGTTCAGGGTAGTGGCCTGGTTGCGGACGAGCCGGTGATCAAGAGTTTCGGCGTGCGCGCGGAGACCCGCACCACCCGCGTGACGCGTCGCGACCACGATTTCGAGAAACCCCGCCTGCTGATGGAGGCCAGCAGTCAGGGCGAACAGAGTCCCCAGGCTGCGCAGCCCGACCTGGAGGACTACGACTATCCTGGCCGCTTCACCGACCGTACCCGCGGCAAGTACCTTTCTCAGCGTAATCTCGAACGTCACCGCAGCGACTATCGACTCGCCGATGGCCGCAGTGACCAGCCCCGCCTGGTTGCTGGCCACCTCATGGAAGTCTCCGAACATCCCCGCCGGGAGTGGAACGAGCTCTGGCTGCTCAACGAAGTCATCCATGAAGGCAAGCAGCCACAGGTACTGGAAGAGTCGCTCACTCTTTCTTCAGGCCCGCACATTCAAACCCTTTCTCGTCTTGGAGGAGAGGGCTGGGCTGAGGGGAGCAGCGACACTGATTTCCAGCAGGGCTACCGCAACCACTTCACTGCCACTCCCTGGGATGTACCTTATCGCCCGCCATTCGAGTATCCGAAACCCAAGGTGCTCGGTAGTCAGACCGCGATCGTCACAGGCCCTGCCGGGGAGGAGATCCACTGCGATGCGTATGGCCGTGTGAAAGTCCAATTTTATTGGGATCGCGAAGGCCTGTTGGACGACAAGAGCAGTTGCTGGCTGCGTGTATCGAGCAACTGGGCCGGCGATCGTTATGGCGGTATCGCTATTCCGCGCGTCGGTATGGAAGTACTGGTCACCTTTCTCGAAGGAGATCCCGACCAGCCTCTGGTCACCGGCTGCCTGTATCACGCCGAACATGTTCCGCCCTACGAACTGCCGGCGAACAAGACCCGCAGCATCTTCAAGACCCTCAGCAGCCCCGGCGGCGAAGGCGACAACGAGCTGCGCATCGAGGACAGGAAGGGCGCCGAGCAGATTTACCTTCACGCCCAGCGAGACTGGGACCAGAACATCCAGCACGACCAGAAGATCCGCGTCGGTCACGAGCGTCATGACACCGTCGAGGCCAACAGCTACAGCGAGTTTCGTGCAGAGGAGCACCTGACCGTCACCGGCGAGCGCAAGGTGGAAGTCAAACCACAGGAGCATCTGACAGTAGCCATTGATCAGCATGTCCAGTTGGGCCGCGCACAACTGACCAGGGCCGGTCGCGAGATGCACCTCAAGTCTGGACAGAAAATGGTCATCGAGGCCGGTATCGAACTGACCCTCAAGGCCGGCGGTAGCTTCGTCAAGCTTGATCCGGGTGGAGTCGCCATCAGCGGCCCGCTGGCCAGGATCAACGCTGGCGGAGCACCGGGCAGGGGCTCGGGTATCGGCATCAAGTCGCCGCGGCTGCCGAGCATCGCCGATAGCGACAGGACGGGGGAAGTGCTGGAGCAGGCACAACCGAGTGAGTCGGCCAGTACGCTGGCGAAGCGTAAACGGATACTCAACTTCTCCGATTAAGCAGGAACAAGCGCGAACTGCCGCTTGCAGGCAGAGGATCAGGACGTATCACAATGGTCGAAGACAAACCAATCAACTGGGCTTATCCGTTTTCCGGCAAGGGGACGGAAGTCGACCCACTGCAATACCTGACCCATATGGCGAAGGCCAAGGGTGGCTACTATCCGACCGGCGAGAATGGCCTATGGCACGGTGGAGTACATTTCGACCAGGGCACCGCCGGCGCTTTCGATCAATCGAGCGTACGCTGTATCGCCGATGGCGAGGTGATTGCTTACCGTATCGATGAGAGCTATCCGCTTAGTGAGTTTATCGATGAGGTTTCTCGCATCAATCGAGCCGCATTCTCGACGGGATTCGTACTGGTCAAACACAGCCTGTGTCCGCCGCTACTGGTCAATGCAGCAGGGGCTTCTTCCCGTGAGCAATCGCCGCCTGTGCTGACGCTTTACAGCCTCTATATGCATTTGCAGGATTGGGCGGGTTGCCGAGCCAAGCCGCATCTGCCTCGGCCCGTATTCTGGGGAGGCGATACCTATGTCGTCGACACGCAAGGCGATGATTTGATCGTCCGCAGCCAACCCAGTCGAAGCGGGGCGGAAGTGACCAGGCTGGCCAAAGGCACCCAGGTCAGGATCGGTATCCGGAATGGCGAATACTACAAGCTGGTAGCGGTGTCGAGTGACACGACGAATCCTGCACTTGTCGCAGGGGAAGATGGGGAGCTTCCGGGTTATCTCGCCTTCGAATATCTCAAGGCGCAAAAGGAACCTGAGGCCACGGATCAAGTGGTTATGCTTGAGCAAGGGATTCCCATCAAGGCCGGTGAGCTGATCGGCCACCCTGGGATTTACCAGAACCACAACAGTGCAGCTCAATCTCTGATTCACCTTGAGGTCTTCAGTTGTGACGACGTGCCCGGCTTCATCGGCAGGAGCCGAGCCTGGGCCAGCAGATTGCCGGACAGTCAGAAAACATTGCTTAAAGTCCATAAAGGCGCTAGCAAACTGATTGTCCACCGCGACGATATCAATGCGGACAACCCACCCAAGCTGAGCGACAGCGGCAGCCAGATCGGCGTCGACCTGATAATCCCCCAGGCCCTTCTGGATGGCTTGCCGGCAGCGAACAAGATCCAGGTCAAAACACCCGTGGAAGGCAGCTCCACGCCTAGCACAACCTACTGGTGGCGACTGGATGGATTGTTCGCTGACGAAAATGGCAATCCCATCGACGGCTGGCTCGCTGAGCAAGACCTGATCACTACCCGACATAGCCCTTGGGAATGGCTGGATTTTCAGTGGATCGAAGACACCGGTACTCCCCAGGAAAAGCTGGCTTATACCCTTAATGCCAAAGGCTTGCTGGATACAGATGAGCAGCACAACTACCGCGCCCAGATCAGCAAGGCCGATGGCGGTCCCATCATGTCGCTCGCTAGGCTCTACGAAATCGTCGATAACGACAAGGATAGCGTGTTGACAGGCAACGAAATGCGCACAGCCTTGAAGAAGCCTTGGCAGGCACAGGTACTGGCACAGCTGATTACCCGTTATGAAAGTGAGTGGTTTTGGAACAAGGCGAAATGGGATGAGCTTGACCTGCTTCTGGCAGATGGGCTCGGTCAAAAGAACGCTGTTTGGGAAGAGGAAAAGAAGCGAATTGAGAAGCTGAGCTGGTGGGAAAGCTTAGCGGGCAGCCATGGGGTTAGTGAGGATGGGCGGGGTTGGTATATTCACCCTGTAGGGTTGATCGAAAAACTACGAGACCGCACACATCTCCTCGTCTCAAGAGAAGCGCTCGCAGCAATAATGGCGTCCGCCTCAGAGGAAATCATAGAGAAATACCTCATACCGATTAATCGTGCACTAAGTACATTCGAGATAAATACTCCACTCAGAATCGCTCATTTCTTGGCTCAGGTTGGGCATGAAACAGGAGAGCTAAAATTTTCAGAAGAGCTAAGTTCTGGAGCGCAATATGAGGGCAGATCAAGCTTAGGGAATAGTCAGTTAGGAGACGGCCCCAGGTTTAAGGGGAGAGGGTTCCTTCAGATTACTGGACGCGCTAATTATTCCGCGTGCGAAACGTATCTGAAAACCTTGCCGGAATATGCCGCGTTAGATATTACATCTTCAACAGGGAACGCTGAGCAATTAGCTGAAAATCCAGAATTGGCTGCGTTAGCCTCAGGTTTTTACTGGGCTAGGCTTAAACCAAAACTGAACGCCGTAGCTGATGCGGATGACTTGTTTTGGGTCTCAGTATATGTGAATGGGTGGCAGGTTCAGGAGAATCCTTTTTTTCTTGATCGCCCTAGAGAACCAAATAACATGCGCCATCGGTCGCTAATGCTGCGCCGGGCCAAAAGCGCTCTTGGAATAACGTTATGAGAAAAATTGTCTTTTCTTTGTTTTTTGCTATTTCGCTCAATTGTTCGGCAGAGGTTCTAGGGATAGAAGAGATTGTTGCCTACAGCGGGACTATTGCCAATAGTAATGTGTTCCTTACGCTAAGTTATCAGGATGATAAAGTTGCTGGTAATTATTTTTACGAAAAATACAAGGCGCCCATTGCTTTGCATGGAAATGCGTCTGGGACAAGCTTGCTACTCATAGAAGAAACTATGAATGGTGATGCGTATATCGATCTGGAGAACAAGGGTGGAGTCATCAGTGGGGAATGGGTTCTGGGGCGGAAAAGGTATAAGGTTCAAGCCAAAGCCCTAAGCAGGTCGTATAAAGATTTAATCGGCGAGATAAAAGTGGTAGTGCAAGGCGGTGCGGATAAAAATTTGGCCATAAGTTTTGCTGGTGGCAAAAGGCAAAATATAAGGTTTTCAACAATGGAGTCGTCAGTGCTAATAATTTTCGAGGATTTTACTTTCGACGGCTACCCTGATTTGCGGATTCTTGAGCTTGAGGCAGGAGGAAATAGCTCTTTTATTTATTTTGATTATGATGTGGAGGTTGGGCAGTATGTGGAGTCGTCAGCTGAATTAAGGGCGCTGGTTTCCCCTAGGGTGATTCATAGTGAAAATGTCATAATTTCCGTTTCGAAGGATGGTTGCTGCGTTTATCAAGTTAAGAAGATAATGCCCAGTGAAACGCATTTGGCTAGATATGATTTTGATTCCAATGCTGGAAGTTTAAGCATATCTAGCAGGGCTGGAAGGGATAGGTCCAGAAAGCCGATAACCGAAAAGCAATTCAAGGACGGTTACCTGAACTACATGAGCCTTGGTGTACAGCCGGATTAGTGATAACCAGGAAGCAACAATATGATTTGTTTGTTTTGATTTGCGAGTTTATGAAAAGAGAGGTTGTACGTATATCTGACTCCGACTCAAACGTTGAGGCGTATGGGAGGCTGGGTTGGGATGCTACAGATAGCAGGATTAAAGATGTGGCTGTTGATCTGCTTTACCGAGGGGGTTATACGCAAAGCTCAAGAAAAAAGTGCAGCAGCATATCGTTGATAGCGATATTGAGGGCCTGCGAGCGGTGATTTCCGATAAGTCAGTTTGACCAGGCGTTTCCGATGATCGTTTCAATAAGCGAGCTGACTATTTGAGGTAGATGTAGGTGAAGAAGGTAGTGATATTACAGTTCTTTTCTCTATTTTTGGCCGCAGGGGTGATGGCGGCGGGAGAGGAAGTTGATTACTCAAAAATATCCGAAGCCAAGTCTGCGAGACTGAATGATGTGGTCGCAAGGTACATACGTATATATGGAGAGCCTTGCGCGATTTTCCAGGTTCTCAATCCTAGAAATGGTTGGGAGGTCAGCTCAACTAAGAGAGTTTGCAGCTTTGGCGGGAAATCATTTGAAACTGATTTTGCTGATGCTCACTTCGAGGATGTCTCTTTCTCTAGCAGGGGGCACATCTCACCTTGAGCTTCACACCTCTCGAGGGGACTGGAGAACAGGAAGTGAAGTGCTTTGTTCCGATTGAGGGTGGGGAAATAGATGCAATGGTTTGTGAAAGCATCACAACTCATTAAAAAGGTGCAGGCCGTTTATAAAGCCGTAAGCGATTTGCTTTCTCACCGCTCCTCATCCTTCCACGGCGCCTGCAGATAACGGCTGCGGTTGAAGGTTTCCAGCCACTCCGGTTTATAGACCACCAATGCGCTGATGGCGGTTCCGTTTATGAAGGCTTCGGGAAACATAATCAGCCATATATAACCCGCGAAGTCGTCCAGCCAGGGTGGCATCGGGTAGCGACCGTCGATCAACAGCACGGCCAGTGAGGCCAGTACACAGAGTAGGGTGGCGAGCGCGGCTGGGAAGAAGCCGGAAAAGAAGATGAATACGAACAGGTTGCGTGGCTGCTTGCGTTCGACCAGTTGTGCGCAGGCTTCCGTTATCGCAACGGGAATCAATACCAGCAGCACGCCATTCATACCTAACGCCAGCAGGTGCTGGTGCCCGGTCACGGTCAGCCCCAGCTGTGCCAGGAAGGCGGCGAGAATCGCCAGAGGCCAGTCCAGCAGCAGCGTTACGGCGGTCAGACCGATGAAGTGAAAGGACAGGCCTGACTCGAAGTCGCGCCGTACCAGCCATAGAATGAATATGGCCAGAATGGTGGCGAACAGGATGTGCTGGCGACGGCTATCGCTGAAGAGCTCGACCCATGGGGCGCGCAGGGTCGCCCAGATCAGCGCGAGGCCATAAATGAACCAGCCCGTGTAAATGCTGGACGGGGCCAGTAGTTCGACAGAAATCACTGCTGCTCCTTTTTCATCTTCATCGGTGGCCAGGTCGTAATCATGTTGCGACTGGTCCGGGCCTTGTGATGATGCGTATTGTTCATCCGAAGGCGCTATCAGGGCGCAGGGTTGGGTTGTTCGACATGAATGGCTTCTATGGCCTCCAGCACGTCTTCGGACAACTGTACCTGCAGGCTCGCGAGGTTGTTGTCCAGTTGTTCGAGGTTGGTTGCGCCGATGATGTTACTGGTTACGAAGGGTTGTCGCGTCACATAGGCCAGGGCCATCTGGGCCGGGTCGAGACCATGCTCGCGTGCCAGTGCAACGTAGCGCGAGCATGCTGTCCGCGCCTGCGGGTTGCTGTAGCGGGTAAACCGGTTGAATAGCGTGATCCTTCCGTTGGCAGGGCGTGCGCCCCCTTCGTATTTGCCGCTCAGCATGCCGAACGCTAGTGGTGAATAGGCAAGCAATCCGCACTGTTCACGCATGGCGATTTCGGCCAAGCCTACCTCGAAGCTTCGGTTCAGCAGGTTGTAAGGGTTCTGGATAGAGACCGCGCGAGGCCAGCCGCGAGATTTCGCCAGCTGTAGGAGCTTCATGGCGCCCCAGGGCGTTTCGTTGGAAAGACCGATGTGGCGAATCTTGCCGGCCTTGACCTGTTCGTCGAGCGCCTCCAGGGTTTCCTCGAGAGGGGTGAATTCCTCATCCCGATGGCGGTAGCCCAGCTGGCCGAAAAAGTTGGTGTTTCGCTCGGGCCAATGCAGTTGGTAAAGGTCAATCCAGTCCGTCTGCAGTCGCTGCAAGCTGGCATCCAGGGCAGCGGTGATGTGCTTGCGGTTCATTTTCAGCTGGCCGTCGCGAATATGAGTGATCCCGTTTCCGGGGCCGGCGATCTTACTGGCGATGATCCAGTCTGTGCGGCCACCGCGGGCCTTGAAATAATTGCCGATGTAGCGTTCGGTAGTCGCGTAGGTTTCCGGACGGGGCGGCACTGGATACATTTCGGCGGTGTCGATGAAGTTCACGCCCGCGGCCCTGGCCCGATCGAGCTGGGCGAAGGCTTGGGTTTCATCGTTCTGTTCGCCCCAGGTCATGGTGCCAAGACAGAGCGCGCTGACGCGCAGGTCGGTACGGCCGAGTTGACGCTGTTCCATGGAAGATCCTTGTGCCGATGAGGTGATGGCGGGGCCGGGCTGAGGCTGTTGACGCGATTTGTGCGTAGTCGCTCGACTGTAAACCGCCGATATGGTTCACGGGGCCGAGGAATATACAGCCATGCGGCGGCATTACGCCGCTTCGCAGCCCGAAGTCGCTTGCTATTTTTCTCTCAATCGGGATAATTCCGCAGCCTGTCGCCAGGGATGCCTAGCCTGTCGACGCAACAACATCGGTAGGGGATGCCTAGCCTACCAAACCACTGCCGTGGCGGACGCGCTGACCCGAGCCCCCGATAGCGTCTGTTTCCGGCTGCCCCGGCTTGCCAGGGCGAGCACCATTCAGTAAGATTCGCCGTCTTATTTTCAGGGCGGCCCCTGAGGCTATATCGAATGAAGACTTTTACTGCTAAACCGGAAACCGTCAAGCGCGACTGGTTTGTCGTCGACGCTGCCGGCCAGACCCTGGGTCGTCTGGCAACCGAAATCGCTAGCCGCCTGCGTGGCAAGCACAAAGCTGAATACACTCCTCACGTTGATACCGGCGACTACATCGTCGTGATCAATGCAGAGCAAGTGCGCGTTACCGGTGCCAAGACCACCGACAAAATTTATTACTCCCACTCCGGTTTCCCGGGTGGCATCAAGTCGATCAGCTTTGAAAAGTTGATCGCCAAGGCGCCCGAGCGTGTGATCGAGACCGCGGTAAAAGGCATGCTGCCGAAGAATCCGCTGGGTCGCGACATGTATCGTAAGCTGAAGGTGTACAAGGGTGCTGTTCACCCGCATGCCGCTCAGCAGCCCCAAGAACTGAAGATTTAACGGAATAGTTCATTATGTCGGCGACTCAAAATTACGGCACTGGCCGTCGCAAGACTGCAACCGCGCGCGTTTTCCTGCGTCCGGGCACTGGCAAGATCTCCATCAACAACCGCGAGCTGGATAACTTCTTCGGTCGTGAGACTGCTCGGATGGTTGTTCGTCAGCCGCTCGAGCTGACTGAAACCGGTGAGAAGTTTGACGTCTACGTCACCGTTCTTGGTGGTGGTGTGAGCGGTCAGGCTGGCGCAATCCGTCACGGCATCACTCGTGCGCTGATGGAATACGACGAGACGCTGCGTCCTGCACTGCGCAAGGCCGGTTTCGTTACTCGCGATGCCCGTGAGGTCGAGCGTAAGAAGGTTGGTCTGCGCAAGGCGCGTAAGCGTCCGCAGTACTCGAAGCGTTATTTCCGCTTTGCAAAAATTCGCCCAGCTCTGCAAAGAGACTGGGCGTTTTTTTATGTGCTGCGTTTATTCCTGCGACAGCTTGTCGCGCCGCCTGAAGCCCGCATTCCGTGGCTCTGGGCGGGTTTGTATCGGCTTATTGCCTTGTCTTTAAAGGGGGTTTTCTTTACCATTTGGCGAATTTTTCGCGGCCCAATTTTACGTAGTACAGGCCTGCTTCTGGTGGGTCATAAGAAACTGATGGGAGACGACTGAATGAGCAATGACGGCGTGAATGCTGGCCGGCGTCGCTTCCTTGTGGCTGCCACTTCGGTGGTGGGTGCTGCAGGAGCGGTGGGTGCCGCGGTCCCGTTCGTGGGATCGTGGTTCCCAAGTGCCAAGGCCAAGGCGGCCGGTGCACCGGTGAAAGTAAATATCAGCAAGATTGAACCGGGGCAACAGATGGTCGCCGAGTGGCGCGGGCAGCCGGTGTTTGTCGTGCGTCGTACCGAGGAGACGCTGGCTAGCCTGGACAAGCTCCAGGGCGCAGTGGCTGATCCGCAGTCCGAAGCATCGGAACAGCCGACTTATGTCGATCCCAAGGTTCGTTCGATCAAGCCCGAGCTGCTGGTCGTGGTCGGTCTCTGCACGCATCTGGGCTGTGCACCTTCCTATCGCCCAGAAGTGGCCGCTGCTGATTTGGGGGCTGACTGGCTGGGTGGATACTTCTGCCCCTGCCATGGCTCGAAATACGACATGGCTGGCCGTGTCTACAAGGGGCAGCCGGCTCCCTTGAACCTGCCAGTACCCCCGCACTCGTACGAGACGGATGATGTGATCATCATCGGTGTGGATCAGGAGAGCGCATGATGAGCAAGTTCATGGAATGGGTCGATGCCCGCTTCCCCGCCACCAAGATGTGGGAAGACCATCTGTCCAAGTATTACGCGCCCAAGAACTTCAACGTTCTCTACTTCTTCGGTTCGTTGGCACTGCTGGTGCTGGTCAACCAGATCCTGACCGGTATCTGGTTGACGATGAGCTTCGAGCCTTCGGCCGAAGGCGCCTTCGCGTCCGTCGAGTACATCATGCGCGACGTGGAGTACGGCTGGATCCTGCGTTATCTACACTCCACCGGTGCCTCGGCGTTCTTCGTGGTGGTGTATCTGCACATGTTCCGCGGCATTCTCTACGGCTCCTATCAGAAGCCTCGCGAGCTGGTGTGGATCTTCGGCATGATGATCTATCTCGCGCTGATGGCCGAAGCTTTCATGGGCTATCTGCTGCCCTGGGGCCAGATGTCCTACTGGGGTGCGCAGGTGATCATCTCGCTGTTCGGTGCCATTCCGGTGATCGGTGGTGACCTGACCCAGTGGATCCGCGGTGATTACCTGATCTCCGGTATCACCCTGAACCGCTTCTTCGCTTTGCACGTGATTGCTCTGCCGATCGTGATTCTCGGTCTGGTAGTGCTGCATATCCTGGCGCTGCATGAAGTCGGCTCGAACAACCCGCTGGGTGTGGATATCAAGAAGAACAAGGATGAAGCTGGTGTGCCGCTGGACGGTATCCCCTTCC
The DNA here is from genome assembly GCA_047973445.1 of Pseudomonas sp. Classification (GTDB taxonomy): domain Bacteria; phylum Pseudomonadota; class Gammaproteobacteria; order Pseudomonadales; family Pseudomonadaceae; genus Stutzerimonas. Next base: position 47,706 of record JBKEBY010000054.1, on the reverse strand, counting down.
ACCCTTACTACACGGTGAAAGATATCGTCGGTGTGGTGGTGTTCCTGTTCGTGTTCTGCGCCGTGGTGTTCTTCTTCCCTGAAATGGGTGGCTATTTCCTTGAGAAGCCGAACTTCGAAGAAGCCAACGCGCTGAAGACGCCGGAGCACATTGCTCCCGTCTGGTACTTCACGCCTTACTACGCGATCCTGCGCGCCGTTCCGGACAAGCTGCTGGGTGTGATTGCCATGGGTGCAGCCATCGCGGTGCTGTTTGTTCTGCCGTGGCTGGACCGCAGCCCGGTCAAGTCCATGCGCTACAAGGGCTGGATGAGCAAGATCGCGCTGATACTGTTCTGCATCTCTTTCATCATTCTCGGCGTGCTTGGCGTGCTGTCTCCGACACCTGAACGCACACTGGTATCGCGGATCTGTACCGCTATCTATTTCGGCTACTTCATCCTGATGCCGTTCTACACCAAGCTCGAGAAGACCAAAGTGGTTCCGCAAAGGGTGGATGGCTGATGAAAAAGCAATTTGCTGCATTGATTCTTGCAATTCTGCCGGCCTTCTCCTTCGCGGCGGGCCCGGCAGTAGAGCTCGACAAGGTTGATATCGATCTGACCGACAAGGCCGCCATGCAGGATGGCCTGAAGACGTTCGCCAACTACTGCATGGGCTGCCATAGTGCCAAGTTCCAGCGTTACGAACGTGTGGCTACCGACCTGGGTATTCCGCCTGAAGTGATGATGGATAATATCGTCTTCAGCGATGCCAAGATTGGCGACCACATGCGTATCGGTATGGAGCCCCAGGATGCTAAGGGCTGGTTCGGCGCAGCTCCGCCGGATCTGACTCTTGTGGCGCGTGTGCGCGGCAACGACTGGCTGTACTCCTATATGCGTAGTTTCTATGTCGACCCGGCGCGTCCCTATGGCGTCAACAACGAAGTGTTCCCGAACGTGGGCATGCCGCATGTGCTTGCGCCGCTGCAAGGTAACCGCGTCGTTGGATGCGCCCAGGTTCAAGTGGTCGAGAATGGTCGCAAGCAGTTCGATCCGTTGACCGGCACGCCGATCACTCAGGAAGCTTGTGATCAGAAAATCATCGAGCCGGGTACCGGTACGCTGAGCGAGGCTGAGTATGACGAGAAGATCAAGAATCTTGTGACCTTCCTGGCCTACTCCGCGAACCCGGTGAAGCTGGAAAGCCAGCGTATTGGCACCTACGTGCTGCTGTTCCTTGCGGTCTTCTTCGTATTTGCCTATTTGCTCAAGCGCGAATACTGGAAAGACGTGCACTGACAGATCGCTACTTTGTGGTACATCGCGCGCGCCCGTATGGGCGCGCGCTTTTTTCTGCTATTCGATAATTCAAGTGAGGAGGGGCCATGGCCGCAACCAACAGGCTGGCCTGTTATTCCGATCCCGCCGACCACTATTCCCATCGCGTGCGTTTCGTACTCGCCGAGAAAGGCGTCAGTGTCGATATCATCGACGTGGAGCCCGGTCGCTGCCCCGTCAGGCTGGCTGAGGTGAATCCCTACTCCAGTGTACCTACCCTGGTGGATCGCGACCTGGCGCTCTACGAGCCCAACGTGATTACCGAGTATCTCGAAGAGCGTTATCCGCACCCGCCGTTATTGCCGGTCTATCCGGTGGCGCGTGCCAATATGCGTCTGCTGATGCACCGCGTTCAGCGTGACTGGTGCGCCCTGGTCGATGGTATCGTCGACAATCGCACCAGCGACCCGGCCCGGCTGCAGTTGCGCAAGGAACTGCGGGAGAGTCTTACCGGGGTGTCGCCGATATTCGCCGAGATGCCCTATTTCATGAGCGAAGAAATCAGTCTGGTCGACTGCTGCCTGTTGCCTATCCTCTGGCGTTTGCCCAGACTCGGGGTTGAGTTGCCGGGTGCGGCCAAGCCGATGCTCGATTACATGGAGCGCAATTTCGCGCGTGCGGCCTTTCAGGCCAGTCTTTCCGACGTTGAGCGTGATATGCGCCAAGAGAGGCCCTCATGACGTCAAGTCGCCCTTATTTGATTCGCGCGCTGTATGAGTGGATCGTCGACAGCGAATGCACACCGCACATGCTGGTAAATGCCGAATATCCCGGTGTGCAGGTACCGTCGGGTTTTGTCAGCGATGGCCAGATCGTGCTCAACGTGGCGCCTAGCGCGGTGCGTAACCTGCAGTTGGGTAACGATGCCGTCAGTTTTGATGGGCGCTTCGGTGGTGCGCCGCACAATCTGCATGTGCCTTGTGCGGCGGTGATGGCGATTTATGCGCGTGAGAATGGCCAGGGAATGGTATTCGAGAGCGAGCCGACACCGCCCGAGGACACACCCGGCGGAGATAGTCCTGTCCCGGAAGGCAATCGCCCGACCGGCCGTCCAAGCCTCAAAGTCGTCAAGTAGCGTGGCGTGGTGGACGCTGGAGGAGCGACAAGGCATGAGTCTGTCGCGCCGCTCCAGCTGCCTATGTCAGTCGATGTATTCGAACAGTTTAACGATGCGCTGGACGCCCGATACGCCCTGAACCAGGCTGGTCGCCCGGTTTCCTTCCTGGCGTGTAACCAGACCCAGCAGATAGACGATCCCGTTCTCGGTGATGACCTTGATTCGCGAGCCGGGGACGCTCTGGTCCGTCAGCATCTGCGTCTTGATCTTGGTGGTCAGCCAGGAGTCGTTGCTGCGGGCCAGGGCGGAAGAGGGCTGCAGCACCTGCAGCTCGTTATGTACCCGCTTGACTCGTTGCACCGCGCTTGCGCTCTGCTCAGCGAGCTGTTTGAGCTCTTCTCGCGGCGTCTGGCCTGCCAGCAGCACAACACCGTTGTAGCTGGCCACTACGATATGCGATGCCTTGTCCAGGTCCGAGTGGGCCTTGGCGATGTTCACGGCGGCCTTGGTTTCGATCAGCGAATCGTCAATCTTGCTGCCGATAGTGCGGGTGCCGCGGTTGTCGTTAATGGGCTCGTCCCGGGCTGCAGTCAAAACCGAGCTGCAGCCCGTGGTTGCCAGGCACAAAGCCAGCGCAGCGATGGAAAAGCGGGCCGGCATCATTCTTCACTCCCGAACAGTTGATTGTCGATCAGGTCGCACAGGCAGTGAATGGCCAGCAGGTGGACTTCCTGGATGCGAGCCGTAACCTTGGCAGGTACTCGAATCTCGACGTCTTCGGGCAGCAGCAGCGAAGCCATGCCGCCGCCATCGCGACCTGTCAGCGCCACCACCAGCATCTCTCTGTCATGCGCGGCCTGGATCGCCTGGATGACATTCGCGGAATTGCCGCTGGTGGAGATCGCCAGCAGCACGTCGCCGGACTGGCCCAGAGCGCGAATCTGCTTGGAGAAGACCTCGTTGTAGCTGTAGTCGTTGGCAATCGAGGTCAGTGTGGAGCTGTCGGTGGTCAGTGCGATGGCGGGCAGGCTGGGGCGCTCGCGTTCAAAGCGGTTGAGCAGCTCGGATGAGAAATGCTGCGCATCGCCGGCGGAGCCGCCGTTACCGCAGGTCAGGATTTTCCCTTCGCTGAGCAGGGCGTTGACCATGGCCTGTCCGGCCTGCTCGATGCTGGGAGCGAGCGTTTCCATCGCCTGCTGCTTGGTTTCGATGCTGGCCTGGAAAAGCTGGCGAATACGGGTTTGCATGTCCATCGGTATCTGACCTTCAAGGTGACGGGCAGGCCTCGCGGGGCGTGCCGGAAGCGAACGGTTAGGTTGATGCGGGCAAAACGACGTTGGGCGCGATTGCCTGTCAGCTGTCGAAAGCGTTGCGGATCCAGTTCAGCTCCTGCTCTTTTCCGGTCTGGCCAATGGCTATGACATCGAAGCGGCATGGATGCTTCGCCAAGCGGCTTTCCTGCTGAAGAAACAGCTGGGCGGCCTTGATCAGCTTCTGCCGTTTGCGCAGGTCGACGCTTTCCAGGGCGCCGCCCCAGGCGTGGTAGCGGCGGTAACGAACCTCGACGAATACTACTGTATCGCCATCGAGCATGACCAGATCGAGCTCTCCGCAGCGACATGTCCAGTTACGTTGGAGCAGGCGCAGGCCTTGACGCTGCAGATAGCCTTCGGCGAACTCCTCGGCAGTCCGGCCGCTGTCCCGGCTGTCTTTACTCAACGGGATATTCCGTGAGGCTACGGACCTCGCCGTCCTGGAACTCGGCCCAAGGTAGCTGTCGTTCGATGCGCTGTGTCGGATTGAGGGTAAGCACGCCGGACATACCTTCGAGCTGGGTGTCGGGCAGCGCCAGCAGTTGGTTCAGGCGCGGGGCCAGCAGGTACGCATCGGCGCCCATCGCATAGAGACGGCCAAGGCTACCGCCGGCCTGAGGCCACTGGCGCTCCACCTGCTGGCGTAGTGGTAGCTGAGGGTCGAGCAACCAGGGTGTTTCGGCAAAGCGAATGCCTTCCAGGTCCAGGTACTGGCTGCGATTCTCGTTGGCAGCATGCAGGTGAGAGGTGGCATAAACCGGCAGGTCGCCTGCGTACTGGAAGATCAATGTGGGTTTGACCTGCTGGGCCTGCTGCGGCGTGGCGGCAAGGAACAGGAAATCCACGTCCTGGCGACGAGTAGGCTGGGTTGCCGATCCGCCGCTGCTCTGGCTGCGGCTTTCGCCATTGCGAATCTGCAGGATGTTGGCGATCTGGTTGGCCATCTCCACCGGCTCCGCCAGCGCCTGCGCGGCCACCAGTGTGCCGCCGGCTTCTTCCCAGCTACGCCGGAAGGCGTCGAGTACGCGCGTGCCCCATTCGCCGCGAGGCGTCAGGGCGATGGCGCGGCGATGACCGTCGGCCCAGGCGCGGCGTGCAACCTCGCGTGCTTCGTCCTCGGCGGCCAGGCCGAACTGGAACAGCTGGGGAGGTGTGGTCTGGCCTGCGTCGCTGTAGTTCAGTGCAAGGGTGGTGATGGGCAGTTCGTCCTTCTCGCTGAGCTGGCGCACCAGGTTCTTCTCCAGGGGGCCGACTACCAGTTGCACACCGGCGGCCTGTGCCTGCTGGTAGAAGGTGTCGAGCGAGCCGATGCGCGTGCTGTCGTACAGTTCGATCTGCAGCTCGGAGCCCTCGGGGGTTGCTTGCAGATGAGCAGCCAGGAAGCCGTCGCGCAGTGCGCGTGCCACACCGGCCAGCGGGCCGTCCATCGGCAGCAGCAAGGCGATATGAGTCAGTGGGCGGTCTGCCAGCTCACGGAGCATGACCAGCGGTTCTGGTAGCTGCTGTGCGGCAGGGTGCTGCGGGTTCTGCTGGACCCAGTTATCGATGGCCCGTTGTTGCTGGCCAAGGGTGCTGGCCTGTTTCACCGAGCGAGCCAATGCCAGCCAGCCGGAGAGATCAGGATCGGTCGAGTCCTGGGAGGCGGTTGCTGGCAGTCCGGAGACCAGTCGCCAGATGGTTTCGTGGTTGGTCCGTGCCTCTTCGCCGCTCAGCAGTGGAGCGATGAAGATACGCTCGCGGGCGGCGGCGAGGGGTTGATCGCTGGCTTCCAATGCCTTGGCTCTTACGAGCTGGCTACGTGCCTGCTGCTCGACGGGCAATTCGCCAAGCCGCTCAAAGGCGGTGTGCTGTAGCGCTTGCAGAGCCTGTTGAGGGTCGTTCGCGGCGAGAGCCAGCTCGGCCCGCAAGGTGCTGGCGAAGATCTGCTGCGCCGGTGGCAATTGCTCGAGCGGTACCAGGGCGAGAATTTCCCGAGACTTGGCCAGGTCGCCTTGCTGGAAGCTCTGGTCGGCTGCCGAGAGGCGTAACAGCGCAGCTTTCTGCGGATCGCTGCTGGCGGCCTGCTCCAGCAACTGTTGCGTTGTCGCCTGGGGCGTGCGTGGTAGTTCGCCAAGGGTGGAGGTCGGCGAACTGGCGCAAGCTGCCAGTAGGGCGGCAAGGCAGATGAGGATGATCGGGCGTAAACGAGCCGGCATGAGGTCATTCCTGAAAACGCGAGCGAGGGTCGATTGTACCCAAGCGATACCGGAGCGGCGATGTTGCGGCGGCCAAACGGGCTACAATGCGCACTTTCCGTGTTCGAGGTAGCCGATGTGACTGTGCAAGATGTCGTGAATTCCGTCACCGGCACACTCTTTGTAGTTGCCACGCCCATCGGCAACCTGGAAGACATCAGTGCACGGGCGCTGAGGGTGTTGGCGGAGGTGAACCTGATCGCCGCGGAAGATACCCGGCATTCGGCGCGCCTGCTGCAGCATTTCGGAATCACCACGCCCCTGGCGGCCTGCCATGAGCACAACGAGCGTGATCAGGGTAGCCGCTTCCTCAGTCGCTTGCAGGCGGGCGAGGATGTGGCGCTGATCTCCGATGCTGGCACACCGCTGATTTCCGATCCTGGCTACCACTTGGTCCGGCAGGCGCGTGCGGCGGGGGTTCGAGTGGTACCGCTGCCTGGTGCCTGTGCTTTGATTGCTGCACTGTCAGCAGCGGGGTTGCCCTCGGATCGTTTCGTTTTCGAGGGGTTTCTGCCGGCGAAGGCAGCAGGGCGGCGTGCGCGTCTCGAGCAGCTCAAGGAAGAACCGCGAACGCTGATCTTCTATGAGGCGCCTCACCGCATCCTTGAGTGTCTGATGGATCTCGAAACCGTTTTCGGCTCCGAGCGCCCGGCGGTGCTGGGGAGAGAGTTGACCAAGACCTTTGAAACCCTTAAAGGACTGCCGCTGACGCAGTTGCGTGCCTGGGTCGAGGCTGACGGCAACCAGCAGCGGGGCGAGTGTGTGCTGGTGGTGGGTGGCTGGCAGGTGCCGCAGGGTGATGAGGCAGTGGATGGCCAAGCGCGGAGAGTACTTGAGTTGCTGCTGGGTGAGCTGCCGGTCAAGCGTGCTGCTGCGCTGGCGGCGGAAATCACCGGCGTGCGCAAGAACCTGCTTTACCAGATCGCGCTGGAAACGAAGAAAAACGATTGAGCCTTGAGTGTCACGGTTTATGCCGTGGATGCTCCTGTCGCCCTCGCGTGATATCAGGTTGCGGTCGCTTACCGGCAACGATACTCTTGCGCCCGGAGAGTCGATCGGACAGTCGCTGTTCCGCTCTGTTTCAGAGTGGGAGGGAGGAAAGTCCGGGCTCCATAGGGCGAAGTGCCAGGTAACGCCTGGGGGGCGTGAGCCTACGGAAAGTGCCACAGAAAACAACCGCCTAAGCGCTTCGGCGCCGGTAAGGGTGAAAAGGTGCGGTAAGAGCGCACCGCACGGCTGGCAACAGTCCGTGGCTAGGTAAACCCCACTTGGAGCAAGACCAAATAGGGATCCATTGGCGTGGCCCGCGCTGGATCCGGGTAGGTTGCTAGAGGCAGTCAGTGATGGCTGTCGTAGAGGAATGGCTGTCCTCGACAGAACCCGGCTTACAGATCGACTCTCCGACTTTTCCTCTCGTTTCTCTTCGCTCTAAGTCCAAAAAGATATTTGTGCTTACAAAGTACTTTAACTTTGTAGGGTATCTGCGCGCGCGATAAAGCTTTCCTCTTTTTCTTCTCTTCCTGTGCCTGCTTTCAGCCCTCTTCTGATCGATAAATTCGCCACATATAGAAGCTCTTCCCGTCAGGCTCGCCTTGACGGTGGGGCTGATGCATTTCTATAGTGCGCACAAGTGGTAAAAAGTGGTGGGAAGTGGAAAAAAATGGGCTTGGATAGCTAATTCAGAGGAAGTGCAGCCGTGTTTCGCGGAGCAAACGCCATCAGTCTCGACGCCAAAGGCCGGCTTGCCATGCCCAGCCGGTATCGTGACGAGCTGATTTCGCGCTGCGATGGGCAGTTGATCATCACCATCGATGCCGTCGACCGCTGCCTCTGTATTTACCCCCTGTCCGAGTGGGAACAGATTGAAGCCAAGTTGCGCGAGCTGCCGTCGTTGCGCGAGGAGACGCGCCGTCTGCAGCGTTTGCTGATTGGTAACGCTGTGGATCTGGAAATGGATGGCAGCGGTCGCGTGCTGGTGCCGCCGCGTTTGCGTGAATACGCAGGCCTGGACAAGCGGGCCATGCTGGTGGGGCAACTGAACAAATTCATCCTGTGGAACGAGGACGACTGGAACGCACAAGCCGATGCGGACCTGGCGGCCATCAAACAACCCGGCGGCCTGCCGGACGAACTGCGTGACCTAATCCTTTGAATCCGATCAGCAGCTTGCGCCATATCACCGTCTTGCTCGACGAAGCCGTCGCGGCCTTGGCCGTGCGGCCGGACGGTCGTTACCTGGACGGCACCTTTGGGCGCGGTGGGCACAGCCGCCTGCTGTTGCGGCAGCTTGGGCCGGAGGGGTGCCTGCTGGGATTCGACAAGGACCCGCAGGCAATCGCTACGGGGCAAGCATTGGCGGCCGAGGATGGCCGCTTTGTCGTTGTGCAGAGAAGCTTCGCCGAGCTTGGCGAAGAGGTTGCGCAACGTGGCTGGAGCGGGACGCTGAGCGGCATCCTGCTGGATCTGGGCGTGTCATCGCCGCAGTTGGACGATCCTGAGCGTGGCTTCAGCTTCCTCAACGATGGCCCCCTGGACATGCGAATGAATCCTGATCGGGGCATCAGCGCGGCGCAGTGGGTCGCGACAGCCGCCGAGGAGGAGATTGCGCGCGTATTCAAGGAATACGGCGAAGAGCGTTTCGCCAAGCGGATGGCCCGGGCGGTGGTGCAGCGACGCAACGACAAGCCTTTCGAGCGCACCGCCGATCTGGCACAGGTGCTGACGGCGGCCAATCCCGCCTGGGAGAAAGGCAAGAACCCGGCGACTCGCGCCTTCCAGGGGCTGCGCATCTTCATCAACAACGAACTTGGCGATCTCGAAACTGGCCTTGAGGCCGCGCTGGAGGCGTTGGAAGTGGGTGGACGGCTGGTGGTGATCAGTTTCCATTCGCTGGAAGACCGCATCGTCAAGCAGTTCATGCGCCGCCATGCCAAGGGTGAAGCGGATACCTTGCCACGCGATCTGCCGATCATCCCCAAGGCTTTCGTGCCGCGCCTCAAGCTGCTCGGCAAACCGCAATATGCCTCGGCCGAAGAGCTCAAGGCCAATCCGCGTTCGCGCAGCGCGGTCATGCGTGTTGCGGAGAAGCTGCGATGAGCACGCTGCGCCGCGCCATGCCCAGCGGCAGCCTGACGATGCTGGTGCTGTTCCTTGCCGTGCTGTTTTCGGCGATTGCCGTCGCTTACAGCGCGCACTGGAACCGTCAGCTGCTCAACGAGCTGTATGCCGAGCTCAGCGTGCGGGATCGTGCGCAAGCGGAGTGGGGGCGCCTGATTCTCGAGCAGAGTACCTGGACTGCGCACAGTCGGATCGAAACGCTGGCCAGCGAGCAGTTGAAGATGCACGTCCCGGCGGCAGCGGACGTCAGGCTGGTGGCGCCATGAGACTGCAGGGCGCGCTGTATCCGTGGCGTTTCCGCATCGTGCTGGCACTACTAGCGCTGATGGTGGGTGCCATCGCCTGGCGCATCGTCGACCTGCAGGTGCTCGATCAGGAATTCCTCAAGGGCCAGGGCGACGCGCGCAGCGTGCGGCATATTCCCATTCCGGCACATCGCGGCCTGATCACTGATCGGCATGGTGAGCCCTTGGCGGTGAGCACGCCGGTGACCACGCTATGGGGCAACCCTCGCGAGCTGCAGGCCGCACGGGCCCGCTGGCCAGAGCTGGCCGAGGCGCTGGGCCAGGACAGCGCGACCCTGAGCAAGCGCCTGCAGGAACAAGCCGAGCGCGAGTTCATTTATCTGGTGCGGGGACTGACGCCGCAACAGGGGCAGCGAGTGCTCGACCTGAAGATTCCGGGTGTCTACGAGCAGGAAGAGTTTCGCCGCTTCTATCCGGCCGGCGAAGTGGCTGCCCATGTGGTCGGTTTCACCGATATCGACGATCGCGGCCGTGAAGGAATGGAGCTGGCTTACGAGGAATGGCTGGCGGGCGTGCCGGGCAAGCGGCAGGTACTCAAGGACCGCCGTGGCCGGCTGATCAAGGACGTCCAGGTGGTCAAGAACGCCAAGGCCGGCAAGGCGTTGGCGCTTTCTATCGACCTGCGCCTGCAGTACCTGGCCCATAGTGAGCTGCGCGACGTCGTCCAGCAATATGGGGCCAAGAGTGCCAGCCTGGTGATGGTCGATGTGGAGACCGGTGAAGTCCTCGCCATGGCCAACCAGCCGACCTACAACCCCAACAATCGCCGCAACCTGCAGCCGGCGGCGATGCGCAATCGTGCCCTGATTGATGTGTTCGAACCGGGTTCCACGGTCAAGCCGTTCAGCATTGCCGCCGCCCTGGGTACGGGTAAATATCATCCCGAGTCGGTGATCAATACTCTGCCGGGCTGGATGCGCATTGGCCGCTACACCATTCGCGATGTGTCGCGTGGTGGCCAGCTGAATCTCACTCAAATCCTGATGAAGTCCAGCAACGTGGGGATCAGCAAGATTGCCCTGGATATCGGGGGCGAGCCGGTTTACGCGGCGATGCAGCAGGCCGGCTTCGGTCAGAGCACAGGCCTTGGCTTTCCGGGTGAGCGCGTGGGCAATCTGCCCAACCATCGTAAGTGGAGAGATGCCGAGACGGCGTCCCTCGCCTACGGCTACGGCCTGTCGGTCACGGCGGTGCAATTGGCACATGCCTATTCGGTGCTTGGCAACGAAGGACGTAACGTGCCGCTGTCGTTGCTGCGCCTGGATCAGCGCCCCGAGGGCGTGCAGATCATCGACAAGGACATATCAGCCACCGTGTTGCAGATGCTGCGTGCGGTGGTCGAGGAAGACGGCGGCGGCGGTTCGCGTGCCCGAGTGCCGGGCTATCACGTCGGCGGCAAGAGCGGTACCGCGAAGAAGGTATCCGGTACCGGTGGCTACACCAAGAATGCCTACCGCTCGTTCTTTGCCGGCGTCGCGCCGCTTTCCAATCCGCGTATCGCGGTGGTGGTAGTCGTCGACGAGCCGAGCGAGGGCGGCTACTACGGCGGGCTGGTTGCGGCGCCGGTATTCGGCAAGGTCGCGGCTCGCGCATTGCGCCTGCTGAACGTCGCGCCGGACAACCTGCCGCCTCCGGCATCGCTGCAAACCGCCGAAGCCGCAGCGGGCAAGGGAGGGCGCATCTGATGCCGATGCCGTTGAATCAACTGTTACCGCAAGCCGATAGTTCGGTGCTGATTCGCGAGCTGACCCTGGACAGTCGTATGGTGCGCCCGGGTGATCTGTTTCTGGCAGTGCCTGGATTACAGCAGGATGGCCGCGTGCATATCGCTGATGCGATTGCCCGTGGTGCCGCGGCGGTGGCGTACGAGGCCGAAGGGGCCACCGATATCGGTGCTGTGAGTGCCGTGCTGGTGCCGGTGCGCCAGCTTGCCGGCCAGCTCTCGGCGATCGCCGGGCGCTTCTACGGCGAGCCGAGTCGCAGCCTGCATCTGGCCGGTGTGACCGGCACCAACGGCAAGACCAGCGTCAGCTACCTGATCGCTCAGGCGCTTGATCGGCTCGGTGAGCGCTGCGGCATCATCGGTACGCTGGGCACCGGTTTCCATGGTGAGTTGGTTCTGGGGCGCCATACCACACCCGATGCGATCGGCGTGCAGGCCAATCTTGCCAGCCTGCGCAAGGAGGGCGCTCGCGCCGTGGCGATGGAAGTGTCGTCCCACGGTTTGGCGCAAGGGCGTGTGGCTGCGTTGGCGTTCGATGTGGCGGTGTTCACCAACCTGTCGCGCGACCATCTCGATTACCACGGCTCCATGGAGGCCTATGGCGCGGTCAAGGCCAGCCTGTTCGCCATGCCGGGACTGAGCTGCAGGGTCATCAATCTGGACGACGCATTCGGTCGCACCCTGGCGGCGGTCGAAGCCGAGTCGCGACTGATCACCTATAGCCTGAAGGATGCTTCGGCCTATCTGTACTGCCCGGAAGCGCATCTGGACGACGAAGGCATTCGTGCACGGCTGATCACGCCCCAGGGCGAGCGTTCATGGCGCAGCCCTTTGCTGGGGCGTTTCAACGTGAGCAACGTGCTGGCCGCAATCGGCGCGCTGCTGGGCATGAATTACCCGCTGGACGAGATCTTGGCGGTGCTTCCCGAGTTGCAGGGGCCGGTCGGTCGCATGCAGCGCCTGGGTGGCGGGGAGCGTCCATTGGTAGTGGTCGACTACGCGCATACCCCTGATGCGCTGGAAAAGGTCCTCGAAGCCCTGCGGCCGCATACCCGCGGCAAGCTGCTGTGCCTGTTCGGCTGTGGTGGCGACCGGGATCGCGGCAAGCGGCCGCTGATGGCCGCCGTGGCCGAGCGACTGGCCGATGAGGTGGTGGTTACCGACGACAATCCGCGCAACGAAGATCCCTCGCAGATACGCGACGAGATTCGGAGCGGCTTCACGGTGCCGGAGCGGGTGCGTTTCATCCCCGGTCGTGGCCAGGCCATCGCCGCCTGCATTGCCGGCAGTCGCCTAGATGACGTGCTGCTGCTGGCGGGCAAGGGGCACGAGGACTACCAGGAGATCAAGGGTGAGCGCCAGCCCTTCTCCGATCTTCATCAAGCTGCCAGCGCGCTGGACGACTGGGAGGCCACCGATGCTTGACGCCATGCGACTGAGCGAACTGAGCGATCCCCTGTCGGGACAACTGATCGGTGCCGATGCCTGCTTTACTTCGGTGAGTACGGACAGCCGTGCCATCCAGCCGGGGCAACTGTTCGTGGCACTGGCCGGGCCGCGCTTCGACGGCCACGCCTATCTGGAGGAAGTTGCTGCCCGGGGCGCGGTTGCCGCTCTGGTGGAGCGGCACGTCGAAGGTGCCGCATTGCCGCAGCTGGTGGTGCGTGACACGCGTCTGGCGCTGGGCCGGCTGGGTGGCTTGAACCGCGCCGGGTTTACCGGCCCCGTCGCCGCTATTACCGGTTCGAGCGGCAAGACCAGCGTCAAGGAAATGCTGGCCAGCATCCTGCGTGCCGCCCATGGCGGCGATGCGGTCCTGGCTACGCGCGGCAATCTGAACAACGAACTGGGCGTGCCGCTCACCCTGCTGGAGCTGGGTGCGCAGCACCGCAGCGCGGTGATCGAGCTGGGTGCGTCGCGTTGTGGCGAGATCGCCTACACCGTGAGCCTGGTGCAACCGCATGTCAGTCTGATCACCAATGCTGGGACGGCTCATGTCGGCGAGTTCGGCGGTGTGGAGAAGATCGTCGAGGCCAAGGGTGAGATTCTCGATGGCCTGGCCGTCGATGGTGTGGCAGTGCTCAATCGCGACGACAGTGCCTATCCGGTCTGGGAGCAGCGCATTGCCGGGCGTCGTGTGCTGAGTTTCGCCATGAACAGCCCCCTGGCCGACTTCTCTCCGGGAACGATCGGCTACGACACCCGCGGGTGCCCGAATTTTGTGCTGACCGGGCCATCGGGAAGCGCGCGCGTCCAACTCAACCTGCTCGGCCGCCACAGCGTAGCCAATGCGCTGGCGGCGGCGGCAGCGGCACATGCCCTGGGGGTCGCCCATGAGCATATCGTCGCCGGCCTACAGGCACTGCAGCCAGTGAAGGGGCGCGGTGTTGCCCAGATTTTGGCCAACGGCATGCGCCTGATAGACGACACCTACAACGCCAACCCGGCTTCTATGTGCGCCGCCGTCGATGTGCTGACCGGCTTTGCCGGGCGCACGGTGCTGGTGCTCGGTGACATGGGCGAACTGGGTGAGTGGGCGGAGCAAGGCCACCGCGAGGTGGGCGAGTACGCAGCCGACAAGGTCGATGCGCTTTATGCGGTAGGGCCGCTGATGACGCATGCCGTGAACGCCTTTGGCGCCGGCGGCCAGCATTTCGCCGATCAGCAGGGCCTGATCGCGGCACTGGGGCGTGAGCAGGGCAACCTCACCACCGTCCTGATCAAAGGGTCGCGCAGCGCGGCAATGGATAACGTCGTCGCGGCATTGACCGCGCCTAGCATGGAGAAACATTGATGCTGCTGCTACTCGCCGAGTACTTGCAACAGTTCCACAAGGGCTTCGCGGTCTTCCAGTACCTGACCCTGCGTGGAATTCTCGGCGTACTCACCGCACTGATTCTGTCGCTGTGGATGGGGCCGTGGCTGATCCGCACCCTGCAACTGCGCCAGATCGGCCAGGCGGTGCGTACCGATGGTCCGCAGTCGCACCTGTCCAAATCCGGTACGCCGACTATGGGCGGCGCGCTAATTCTCAGCGCCATTGCCATCAGTACGCTGCTGTGGGCTGATCTGTCCAATCGCTACGTATGGGTGGTGCTGGCTGTCACGCTGCTGTTCGGTGCGATCGGCTGGGTCGACGACTACCGCAAGGTGATCGAGAAGAATTCGCGTGGCCTGCCGAGTCGCTGGAAGTATTTCTGGCAGTCGGTGTTCGGGCTCGGTGCGGCGCTCTTCCTTTATATGACTGCGCAGACGCCGGTGGAGACCACCCTGATCCTGCCGTTGCTGAAGAACATCGAGATTCCGCTGGGCATCGGTTTCGTGGTGCTGACCTATTTCGTCATCGTCGGCTCGAGCAACGCAGTCAACCTCACCGACGGACTCGACGGTCTGGCGATCATGCCGACGGTGATGGTCGGTGGTGGCCTGGGTATCTTCTGCTACCTGTCGGGCAACATGAATTTTGCCGAGTATCTGCTGATTCCCTACGTGCCGGGTGCAGGTGAGCTGATCGTGTTCTGCGGCGCGCTGATCGGTGCCGGCCTGGGCTTTCTCTGGTTCAACACCTATCCGGCGCAGGTCTTCATGGGCGACGTCGGTGCGCTGGCGCTGGGTGCGGCGCTGGGGACCATCGCGGTGATCGTTCGCCAGGAAGTGGTGCTGTTCATCATGGGCGGTGTGTTCGTGATGGAAACCCTGTCGGTGATGATCCAGGTCGCCTCGTTCAAGTTGACCGGCAAGCGAGTGTTCCGCATGGCGCCCATTCATCACCATTTCGAGCTTAAGGGTTGGCCCGAACCACGGGTGATCGTCCGTTTCTGGATCATCACCGTGATTCTGGTGCTGATCGGCCTTGCCACGTTGAAGTTGAGGTAATAGAGAGTGCTGATCGCTTCCGACCAGTTCCGCATCGTTGTCGGCCTCGGCAAGAGCGGCATGTCCGTGGTACGCCACCTGGCGCGCCGTGGGCAGCCGTTCGCCGTTGTCGATACGCGCGCGAATCCGCCGGAACTGGCCACTCTTCAGGCGCAGTACCCCGAAGTCGAGGTGCGTTGCGGCGAACTGGACGTCGACTTTCTCTGTCGCGCCAGCGAGCTGCTGGTCAGCCCGGGGCTGGCGGTGAGCACACCGGCATTACAGGCTGCGGCCGCGCGCGGCGTCAAACTGTCCGGCGATATCGAGCTGTTCGCGCGCGAGGCCCGGGCGCCGATAATCGCCATCACCGGCTCCAATGCGAAAAGCACCGTGACCACTCTGGTCGGCGAAATGGCCCAGGCGGCCGGTCGCAAGGTGGCGGTGGGCGGCAACCTGGGCACGCCGGCGCTGGATCTGCTGAACGACGACATCGAACTCTATGTGCTCGAACTGTCCAGCTTCCAGCTGGAAACCACCGAGCAGCTGAACGCCGAAGTCGCGACCTGCCTGAACGTCAGCGAAGACCACATGGACCGCTACGCCGGCCTGCCGGCCTATCACCAGGCCAAGCACCGGATCTTCCGTGGCGCGCGCCAGGTGGTGGTCAACCGTGACGATCGTCTCAGCCGGCCGCTGGTCGGCGAAGAGGTACCGGTCTGGTCGTTCGGCCTCGGCAAACCGGACTTCAATGGCTTCGGACTGATCGAGGAGAACGGCGAGAAGCACCTGGCTTTCCAGTTCGAAGCCCTGATGCCCGCACGCGAATTGAAGGTACGCGGTGCGCACAATCAGTCCAACGCACTCGCGGCGCTGGCGCTCGGCCATGCCGTTGGCCTGCCGTTCGCGGCGATGCTGCAGACATTACGGGCCTTTACCGGTCTGCCCCATCGCTGCCAGTGGGTGGGTGAACGTGCGGGCGTGAATTACTACGACGATTCCAAGGCTACCAATGTCGGCGCTGCGCTGGCAGCGATCGGTGGGCTCGGGGCGGATATCGACGGCAAGCTGGTGCTGATCGCCGGCGGTGACGGCAAAGGCGCGGATTTTTCCGCGTTGCGCGAGCCGATCGGGCGCCATTGCCGTGAAGTGATCCTGCTCGGCCGCGATGCCGGGCGGCTGGCTTGCGCGCTGCAAGGCGCCGTTACCTTGAAACAAGTCCAAGGTCTCGAGGAAGCGGTACAGCGGGCCGCGGAATGCGCGTTGCCAGGCGATGCCGTGCTGTTGTCGCCGGCCTGTGCGAGTCTGGACATGTTCAAGAACTTCGAAGAGCGCGGTCGTCTGTTCGCCGCCGCGGTGGAGGCGCTGAGATGATGCTCGCCTTCCTGCGCAGTGCTCCTTCACCGTTGTTCGGTCGCCGTGGCGTGGACCTCGACTTTCCCATGCTTGCCGGTTGCCTGGCGTTGCTGGGGCTGGGGCTGGTGATGATCACCTCGGCTTCTTCGGAGGTCGCGGCGGTGAACTCCGGCAATGCGATGTATCACATGATGCGTCACCTCATTTACCTGTTGCTCGGGATAGGTGCTGCAGCGGCCGTCTTGCTGGTCCCGCTGTCGACCTGGCAGCGGCTGGACTGGGTGGCGTTGCTGGCGGCGTTCGTCCTGCTGATTCTGGTGCTGATTCCCGGTGTCGGTCGCGAAGTGAACGGCTCGATGCGCTGGATCGGCTTCGGTGCTTTCAATATCCAGCCTTCCGAACTGGCCAAGGTGTTCGTCGTGATTTATCTGGCTGGTTATCTGGTGCGCCGCCAGGAGGAAGTGCGTGAAAGCTTCTGGGGCTTTGCCAAACCTTTCCTGGTGCTGCTACCGATGGCCTTCCTGTTGCTGCTGGAGCCGGACTTCGGTGCCACCGTGGTGATGATGGGCGCTGCTGTGGCGATGTTGTTCCTCGGTGGTGTGGGCATGATCCGCTTCTCGCTGCTGGTGGTGGCGGCTGTAGGTGCGGTGGTGATCCTGGTACAGACTCAGGAGTACCGTTTGCAGCGTCTGATCACCTTCACTGATCCCTGGGCCGACCAGTACGGTGCCGGCTACCAGCTGACTCAGGCGCTGATCGCCTTCGGTCGTGGTGAATGGTTCGGTGTGGGGCTGGGCAACAGCGTGCAGAAGCAGTTCTACCTGCCCGAAGCCCATACCGACTTTGTGTTTTCCGTGCTTGCCGAAGAGCTGGGTATGGTGGGGGCGCTGCTGACCATCGCCCTGTTCGCTTTTGTCGGTATTCGTGCGCTGTATATAGGTCTGGCGGCCGAGCGCGCGCGGCAGTTCTTCGCGGCCTATGTGGCCTGGGGCATCGCGTTTCTCTGGCTTGGCCAGTTCCTGATCAATGTCGGGGTGAACGTCGGGCTGCTGCCGACCAAGGGGCTGACGCTGCCATTCCTCAGTTATGGCGGCAGTTCGCTGGTGGTCACGTGCGCCAGCATGGCCCTGCTGCTGCGCATCGAGTGGGAGAGCCGCACGGTGCTGGGCAGCGAGGATGTCGAGTTCAACGAAGACGATTTTGCCGAGGCCCCTTTGGTCAAGGAGGGCGCCCGTGGCCGCTAACGTGCTGATCATGGCGGGTGGTACCGGCGGACACGTGTTCCCGGCCCTGGCCTGCGCCCATGAATTCCAGAGCCGTGGCTACAAGGTCCACTGGCTGGGAACCCCGCGTGGCATCGAGAACGAAGTGGTACCGGCAGCCGGTCTGCCGCTGCATTTGATCGATGTCAGTGGCCTGCGCGGCAAGAGCGTGACCTCGTTGCTGAAGGCGCCCTGGCAGTTGCTGCGTTCGCTCTGGCAGGCACGTCGTGTCATGCGCCAGTTGCAGCCGGTGTGCGTGCTGGGCCTGGGCGGCTATGTGACCGGTCCGGGTGGGCTGGCCGCCAAGTTGGCCGGCGTGCCTTTGGTGATTCATGAGCAGAACGCCGTCGCCGGCACCGCCAATCGCAGTCTGGCGCCATTTGCTGCGCGGGTCTGCGAGGCCTTTCCAGGAACCTTCGCTGCCAGTGACAAGCGGCGCACCACCGGCAATCCGGTACGTACCGAGCTGTTCCTGGAGACCCCGCGCGACTCCCTGGCCGACCGTCGCCCGCGCCTGCTGGTGCTGGGTGGCAGCCTGGGCGCCGAGCCACTGAACAAACTGCTGCCCGATGCACTGGCGCAGGTGTCGAGCGAACTGCGCCCCGAGGTGTTCCACCAGGCCGGCAAGCAGCACGCCGATGTCACCCGCGAGCGCTACGAGGCTGCAGGAGTTGCCGCGCAAGTCGCGCCGTTCATCAAGGACATGGCCAGTGCTTATGCCTGGGCCGACCTGGTGATCTGCCGGGCCGGCGCATTGACCGTCTGCGAGCTTGCCGCGGCCGGGCTTCCATCCTTTCTGGTGCCGCTGCCCCATGCTATCGACGACCACCAGACCCACAACGCCGAATATCTGGCGAAGGAAGGTGCTGCCCTTCTTCTGCCGCAAGCCACAACAGATGCTGCCGCGCTGGCCGCGCAGCTGACCGAGGTCCTGATGCAACCGGAAAAACTCAAGGCCATGGGGGCTACTGCGCGTCGGCTGTCCCGACCCGATGCCACCCGTACAGTCGTTGATATCTGCCTGGAGGTGGCGCATGGCTAAGTCTCCCGCAGCCGTGAAGGCCGAAGTGCGCCGCATGCGGCGTATTCGTCGCATCCATTTTGTTGGCATCGGTGGCGTCGGCATGTGCGGTATCGCCGAAGTGCTGCTCAATCTCGGCTACGAGGTGTCCGGCTCCGATCTCAAGGAATCGGCCAGCACCGAGCGCCTGCAGAAGTTTGGTGCGCAGATATTCATCGGTCACCAGGCCGGCAACGTTGCGGGTGCCGATGTGCTGGTGGTGTCCAGCGCGATCAACTCGGCCAACCCGGAAGTGGCGCTGGCCCTGGAACAGCGTATTCCGGTGGTGCCGCGCGCCGAGATGCTCGCCGAACTGATGCGTTATCGCCACGGTGTCGCCGTGGCCGGCACCCACGGCAAGACCACCACCACCAGCCTGCTGGCTTCGGTGTTCGCAGCCGGTGGTCTGGACCCGACATTCGTCATCGGTGGGCGCCTGACTGCTGCCGGCACCAATGCGCAGCTTGGTAGTAGCCGTTACCTGATCGCCGAGGCGGACGAAAGCGATGCCAGCTTCCTGCACCTGCAGCCGATGGTCGCGGTGGTGACCAATATCGACGCCGACCACATGAGTACCTACGGCGGCGACTTCGGCAAGCTGAAGAAGACTTTCGTCGAGTTCCTGCACAACCTGCCGTTCTATGGCCTGGCAGTGCTCTGCGTCGATGACCCTGTGGTGCGCGAGATCCTTCCGCAGATCGGTCGTCCGATTACCACCTATGGCGTCAGCGAGGATGCCGACGTGCGTGCCATCAACATCCGTCAGGAAGGCATGCGCACCTACTTCACCGTGTTGCGAGCGGGCTTCGCGCCGCTTGATGTCTCGGTGCGGATGCCGGGCAAGCACAACGTGCTCAATGCGCTGGCAACCATTGCCATCGCCACCGATGAAGGTATCGACGATGCTGCCATCGTTCAGGGCCTGTCGGAATTCGGCGGCGTGGGGCGGCGCTTCCAGGTCTATGGTGAGCTGCCGGTCGAAGGCGGCAACGTGATGTTGGTGGACGACTACGGTCATCATCCACGTGAAGTCGCGGCCGTGATCCAAGCGGTGCGCGACGGCTGGCCGGAGCGCCGACTGGTGATGGTCTATCAGCCCCATCGCTTCAGCCGTACCCGCGACCTCTATGACGATTTCGTGCAGGTGCTCGCCGAGGCCAATGTGCTGCTGTTGATGGAGGTCTATCCGGCCGGCGAAGAGCCGATTCCCGGCGCCGACAGCCGTCAGCTGTGTCACAGCATTCGCCAGCGTGGCCAGCTGGACCCGATCTATATCGAGCGCGGTGTCGACTTGGCGCCGCTGGTCAAGCCGCTGTTGCGCGCCGGTGACATCCTGCTTTGCCAGGGTGCAGGCGACATCGGTGGCCTGGCGCCGCAACTGCTCAAGAGTCCGCTTTTTGCCGGCGACGAGACGGCCGGGGAGAACAAGCAATGAATGCGCTGCAATCCACCCGTGATCCACGGGACTTCGGCCGTGTGGCGGTGCTGTTCGGTGGCAAGAGCGCCGAACGAGAGGTGTCCCTCAAATCCGGCGCAGCGGTGCTGGGCGCATTGCAAGCGGCGGGCGTCGATGCATTCGGGATCGATGTCGGTGACGATTTCCTGCAGCGCCTGAGCACGGAGCGCATCGATCACGCCTTCATCGTCCTGCATGGTCGTGGCGGCGAAGATGGCAGCATGCAAGGTCTGCTTGAGTGTGCCGACATTCCCTACACCGGCAGCGGCGTCCTCGCTTCGGCGTTGGCCATGGACAAGCTGCGCACCAAGCAGGTCTGGCAGAGCCTGGGGCTGCCTACGCCGCGCCATGCCGTACTGGCCAGCGAGGGAGATTGCGAAGCGGCTGCGAGGACGCTGGGGTTCCCGCTGATCGTCAAGCCGGCGCATGAAGGCTCCAGCATCGGCATGGCCAAGGTGAGCGGGCTGGGCGAGCTGATCGCCGCCTGGCGTGACGCGAGTGCCTATGACGCGCAGGTGCTGGTGGAACAATGGATTCAGGGCCCTGAGTTCACCGTCGCCACCTTGCGCGGGCAGGTGTTGCCGCCGATCGGGCTGGGCACGCCCCACACCTTCTACGACTACGACGCCAAGTATTTGGCTGACGATACCCAGTATCGGATTCCCTGTGGGCTGGATAGCGAGAAGGAAGCCGAACTCCAGGTGCTTTCTGCGCGCGCCTGCGAGGCCGTGGGCATCCAGGGCTGGGCGCGTGTCGACGTGATGCAGGATGCCGCCGGCGCCTTCTGGCTGCTCGAGGTCAATACCGTGCCGGGCATGACCGACCACAGCCTGGTGCCGATGGCGGCCAAAGCGGCCGGATTGGATTTCCAGCAACTGGTGCTGGCGATTCTCGATGACAGCCTGGCGGCGAGGAGCTAGCCGATGATCGCCACACTGCGCCATTCGCAACCCGTTACCGGCCGCGCCACGCGCAAGCCGGGGGCGCGGGGTGCGAGTCGCCTGGTGCAGCGCGAGCCGCTCCGGGCACGCTTGCCGCGTCCCAGCTGGAACGGTTTGAAGCGGTTTCTCTGGCCGCTGCTGCTGGTGGGGCTGGTGGTCGGGCTCTATGAGCTGGGGCAGCGGCTGTTGCCCTATGCCGACCGGCCGATCGCCAAGGTCAGCGTGCAGGGCGAGTTGAGTTACGTGAGCCAGCAGGCCGTACAGGCGCGTATGGCGCCGTTCGTCGAAGCGAGCTTCTTCGAGGTTGATCTGGAAGCGCTGCGTCACGACCTTGAACAGATGCCGTGGATCGCCCATGTGGAGGCGCGGCGGATCTGGCCGGATCAGGTCATGGTGCGTCTTGACGAACAGTTGCCTATCGCCCGCTGGGGCGACGAGGCGCTTCTGAACAACAGCGGCCAGGCCTTTGCGCCGAATGACCTGGCCGAATATGAACACTTGCCACAGTTGTACGGTCCGAAGCGGGCCCAGTTGCGGGTCATGCAGCAATACCAGTTGCTCAGCCAGATGTTGCGGCCCTTGGGCTTCTCCATCGCGCGGTTGGAACTGCGCGCCCGCGGCAGCTGGTTCCTGACTACCAGCCAGGGCATCGAGCTGCTGCTGGGGCGCGATCAGGTAATCGAAAAAATGCGGCGCTTCACTGCCATCTACCAGCAAGCGCTGGAGCAGGAGAGCGAGAACATTGCGCGGATCGATCTGCGCTACGCCAACGGTCTGGCCGTTGCGTGGCACGAACCGAATCCGGCGGCGACGGACATGATCGTCGCCGCGAAGAATTGAGGAAAGGATGAACATGTCAAGCGTGCAAAGCGGCAAGATGATCGTCGGACTCGATATAGGTACCTCCAAGGTGGTCACCCTGGTGGGCGAAGTGACGCCCGATGGCGACCTGGAAATCGTCGGGATCGGCACGCATCCGTCGCGTGGGCTGAAGAAAGGCGTGGTGGTCAATATCGAATCCACCGTGCAGTCGATCCAGCGTGCCGTCGAGGAAGCCCAACTGATGGCGGGCTGCCGTATCCACTCGGCATTCGTCGGCCTGGCCGGCAACCACATCCGCAGCCTGAACTCCCACGGCATCGTCGCCATTCGCGACCGTGAAGTGAGCAACGCCGACCTGGATCGCGTGCTGGATGCCGCCCAGGCCGTGGCGATTCCGGCGGATCAGCGTGTGTTGCACACACTGCCGCAGGACTATGTGATCGATAACCAGGAAGGCGTTCGCGAACCTCTGGGTATGTCCGGCGTGCGCCTGGAGGCCAAGGTGCATGTGGTCACCTGCGCGGTAAATGCCGCGCAGAACATCGAGAAATGCGTGCGCCGCTGCGGTCTGGAAGTCGACGACATCATCCTCGAGCAACTGGCTTCCGCGCATGCGGTGCTTACCGAAGATGAGAAGGAGCTGGGCGTCTGCCTGGTGGATATCGGTGGCGGCACCACTGATATCTGCATCTTCACCGAAGGCGCGATTCGCCACACCGCGGTGATCCCGATCGCCGGTGATCAGGTCACCAACGACATCGCCATGGCGCTGCGCACGCCGACCCAGTATGCCGAGGAGATCAAGATTCGCTATGCTTGTGCGCTGGCCAAACTGGCGGGCGCGGGCGAAACCATCAAGGTTCCGAGCGTCGGAGATCGTCCGCCGCGGGAACTCTCCCGCCAGGCATTGGCCGAAGTGGTGGAGCCGCGTTATGACGAGCTTTTCACCCTGATTCAGGCCGAGCTGCGTCGCAGTGGCTACGAGGATCTGGTTCCGGCAGGAATCGTCCTCACAGGTGGTACAGCGAAGATGGAAGGAGCCGTCGAGCTGGCCGAGGAAATCTTTCATATGCCGGTACGCCTGGGCGTGCCGCACCGGTTCAAGGGACTGACCGACGTCGTACGCAACCCCATCTATTCAACGGGCGTGGGCCTGTTGCTGTACGGACTGCAGAAGCAGGCCGACGGCACTTCCATGTCCGGTCTCGGCCATTTCGCCGATGAAACCAAACCATCTGTCCTGGACCGGCTGAAGAGCTGGATTCAGGGCAATTTCTGAGCAGTGCGGTACCACAACTAGAAAGCTGGAAGGAGAGAGGGACATGTTCGAACTCGTAGATCATACCCCGCAAAGTGCAGTCATCAAGGTCATCGGCGTTGGTGGTGGCGGCGGCAACGCGGTCAATCACATGGTGCGCAACAACGTCGAAGGCGTGGAATTCATCTGTGCCAACACCGATGCACAGGCGCTGAAGAAGATCGAAGCGCGCACTGTGCTGCAACTCGGCTCGGCCATCACCAAGGGCCTGGGCGCCGGGACCAACCCGGACATCGGCCGTCAGGCGGCCATGGAAGATCGCGAGCGCATCGCCGAAGTGCTGCAGGGCGCCGATATGGTGTTCATCACCACCGGCATGGGCGGTGGTACCGGTACCGGTGCGGCACCGATCATTGCCTCGGTGGCCAAGGAAATGGGCATCCTCACCGTTGCCGTGGTAACCCGTCCGTTCCCATTCGAAGGTCGTCGTCGCATGCAGGTTGCCGACGAAGGCATCCGTGCGCTGTCCGAATGTGTCGACTCGCTGATCACTATCCCCAACGAGAAGCTGCTGACCATTCTGGGCAAGGATGCCAGCCTGCTGTCCGCCTTTGCCAAGGCCGATGACGTACTGACCGGCGCCGTGCGCGGGATTTCCGACATCATGCAGCGTCCGGGGTTGATGAACGTCGACTTCGCCGACGTCAAGACTGTCATGGGCGAGATGGGCATGGCGATGATGGGTACCGGTTGCTCCACGGGGCCGAACCGTGCTCGCGAAGCCACCGAAGCGGCCATCCGCAACCCGTTGCTGGAAGACGTCAATCTGCAAGGGGCTCGTGGCATCCTGGTCAACATTACCGCTGGTCTGGATCTGTCTCTCGGTGAGTACGCGGCCGTGGGCGAGATCATTGAGGCTTTCGCTTCCGATGAAGCCACCGTCAAGGTCGGCGCCGTGATCGATCCGGACATGCTCGATGAGCTGCACGTCACCGTGGTCGCGACCGGCCTCGGTTCGCGCAACGACAAGCCGGTCAAGGTAGTCGACAACACCATCCAGACCGCAGCCGTGGCCGCACCCGCCACGCCTCGTCAGGAGCAGGCAGCGGTGAACTACCGTGACCTGGAGCGCCCGACGGTAATGCGCAACCAGGCCCATGCTGCCGCGACGGCGGCGAAGATGAACCCTCAGGAGGATCTGGACTATCTCGACATCCCAGCGTTCCTGCGTCGCCAGGCCGATTGAAGATATGCATCAGGAGTATTGGTGTGATTGGTGTTCAGCAAAGAGGGCTTCTGCTATGATCGCCGCCTTTGTTGGAAACCGTTCGCAACAGCGCACTAGCGAAATCAGGCCATGATCAGACAACGCACACTCAAGAACATCATTCGCGCCACCGGCGTCGGTTTGCACTCGGGGGAAAAGGTCTACCTGACCCTGAAACCGGCGCCTGTGGATACGGGAATCGTGTTCTGCCGCAAGGACCTCGACCCGCCTGTGTACATTGCAGCGCGGGCCGAAAATGTTGGCGAAACCACCATGTCGACGACGCTGGTCAGCGGTGATGTCAAGGTCGACACGGTCGAACATCTGCTGTCGGCGATGGCCGGGCTGGGCATCGACAATGCCTACGTCGAGCTTTCCGCCTCGGAAGTGCCGATCATGGATGGTAGCGCGGGTCCTTTCGTTTTCCTGATTCAGTCAGCGGGGCTGGAGGAGCAGGACGCCCACAAGAAGTTCATCCGCATCATCCGTGAGGTCACGGTGGAAGATGGGGACAAGCGGGCTACCTTCCTTCCGTTCGACGGCTTCAAGGTGAGTTTCGAGATCGATTTCGACCATCCGGTCTTCCGCGGACGCACCCAGACGGCCAGCGTGGATTTCTCCAGCACTTCCTTCGTCAAGGAAGTCAGCCGTGCGCGGACCTTCGGGTTCATGCGCGACATAGAGTTTCTCCGCTCGCACAATCTGGCGCTTGGCGGCAGTGTGGAGAACGCGATCGTGGTCGATGAAGATCATGTGCTCAACGAAGATGGCTTGCGTTATGAAGACGAGTTCGTCAAACACAAGATCCTCGATGCGATTGGCGACCTGTATCTGCTGGGCACCAGCCTGATCGGAGAATTCCGCGGTTTCAAGTCCGGACATGCGTTGAACAACCGTCTGCTACGCGCCCTGATGGCTCAGAAGGATGCGTGGGAAATGGTCACTTTCGACGACGCGCAGGCGGCCCCGATCTCCTATATGCGGCCCGCTGCTGCACATTAAGCAACACTCTCTTTCCTAGTTTTCAGGCCACCTTCGGGTGGCCTTTTTTCAACTGCAGAAACTGTTGCGCAAATGAGTACATGGGAAATGGCTCATTGCCTTCCCGCTCGGCTAGTTCATCCCGTCCATCAGGCTCGCCAGGTCATCGGCATGTTCCTCTTCCTGGGCGAGGATGTCTTCGAAGATGCGGCGGGTGGTGGGATCCTTGTCGCCCAGGTACTGGATAATCTCGCGGTAACTGTCGATGGCGATGCGTTCGGCCACCAGGTTCTCGAAGAACATGTCGCGCAGGCCGTTGCCCTCGGCGTACTGCGCATGCGAACGCTCGGTAAGGCTATCGGGGTTGTAATCAGGCTCGCCTCCCAGCTGAACGATGCGTTCGGCCAGCCGATCGGCATGCTCTTGCTCCTGATTGGCATGTTCGAGAAATTCGTCGGCTGCCAGGCTGGATTTTAGACCGGTGGCCATGTAGTAGTGGCGCTTGTAGCGCAGGTAGCACACGAGCTCTGTGGCCAGCGCATCGTTGAGCAACTGAATCACGGTTTCGCGGTCAGCCGAATAGCTCTCGGTTACCGCGCCATTCTCGACGTGCTGGCGCGCGCGCTCGCGCAGGGTTTGTTTGTCACTCAACTGAACGTAACTCATCAGGGGTTCCTCGTTATCGCTACTGGCACGCCGTGATAGGCAGTCAGGCGCGTCCGTCTTCTTCAGGATTGGCCGGTTGCTCCGGCTCTTCGATGGGTACTGACTCGCCAGGGTCCTTGCGCTTCGGATTGCCGCCCGGGAAGGGCGCTTTGCGATCGTCTGGCGAGTCAGGTTCTTGCATCGTGAGGGCTTTCCAGTGTAGTTGGCTGAGCGCGCACAGGAGTTCGCCCTTGCGCATCTTGGAGCGTTCGCGGATGTCCCACTCGCGGGCCTTCTGCATCAGCCGCCGTCACCGGATTGCTTGTTGACCGTGGCCCAGGCGCGGGCTTCGGCCTCCTTTTCGGAGACGCCACGTTCTTCGTAGCTCTCCTTGATGTGTTCGGCCTTGCGCCGCTGCTTGGCGGTGTACTTGGATTTGTCTCCACGTGGCATATATGTGCTCCCACGGCGGATTGAGGTTGTCGCTCAGCGGATTCCGGGGGCTGGAGGAGTGGCTGCCAGGTCGATGGCAATGGAGGCGTGCCTGAGCATTCGGATGACCTCTGAGCGGGTTGGTAAGAGATTGGGCCGCAAGGAGGCGTGTGAGTTTCACGGCCTTCGAGGGGCGTGAGTGTTTGCAGGGTGCAAGACAACGGAAATTCATCCGGACGTAATGCCTCGAAGGGTGGCGATTTGCTTCATGTAACCGGTTATTGCTCAACTCCGGTTGGCGGGAACAAAAGGTCATTTAATTGGCCTGAACGAGGCACGAACCGCGCTAGTTCGGTATTCTTGGCGCGTCGCAGGGATATCGGGCCGGGATGCTAAACGCGCATTGTTCGCCATCGGGGCGAGCGCACGACGAGGCAGAGTAAATGCGGATTCTTGTTTGCGGGGCGAATGGCCAGGTAGGTCACGAAGTGGTGAAGCGTGCGGCTGGCTTTGGCCTCGAGGCGCTTGGCATGAGCCGGACCATGCTGGACATCAGCCAGGGCGAGGAGGTTGCCCGGGTCGTTCGGCAACTGCAGCCCGGTTTGATCATCAATGCCGCGGCCTATACCCACGTCGACAATGCCGAAACACATGCCGAGCAGGCCTATGCGGTCAATCGCGAAGGTGTCGGCTACCTTGCCGAGGCGGCCAGGGAAGCCGGCATTCCACTGCTGCATATCTCCACGGACTATGTTTTTTCCGGTACGGCTAATGCGCCCTACCGGGAAACCGACAGCGTATCCCCGACAGGTGTCTACGGTGCCAGCAAGCAGGCCGGCGAAGAAGCCGTTCGATCCCGTCTCGAGCAGCATCTGATTCTGCGTACCAGCTGGGTATTTGGTGCACATGGGCACAACTTCGTCAAAACCATGCTTCGCCTGGCGCGCCAGCGCGATGCCTTGTCGGTGGTCAGCGATCAGATCGGGTGCCCGACTTATGCAGGAAGTATCGCCGAGGTGCTGCTGGCGCTAGCCGCCAGACATGCCCGTCGGGAGGAGATCGCCTGGGGCTTGTATCACTTCGGTGGCCAGCCAGCCTGTTCCTGGTACGACTTCGCGGTCGAGATATTTCGGCAGGCCGAAGCCGGCGGATTGCTGCCCCGGCGACCACAGGTGACGCCCATCTGCAGCGCCCAGTACCCCACACCGGCGCGCCGCCCTGCGTGGTCGGTACTTGACTGTAGACGCTTCGAGGAGACGTTCGGGTTTGCGGCGCCGGATTGGCATCGCGACCTGGCCTCGGTGCTTGCCGCTTTGGCCGTCCCTCGCAGTGCGAACCAACTGACTTGATCGAAGTTCATTGTCCACGAGCGTGGTGTTCGCATCACCGGTCCGCTGGGCTTGGCGGGATTCTGCGATAACGGTGTATTCTTGCGCCCCTTTGCGCGGATGTATCTGCCTCCGCCTTGGTTGTGGGGAGCTGCTGCATGGTAGTGCTTCAGGCGATTGTGCCGATCTTCGGTCTGATCATGCTCGGTTATCTGCTGGATTGGCGTCGATGGCTGGCCGAGGAGGCGGCTGCGGGGCTGGCCAGCATTACCTTCAAGCTCTTCATGCCGGCGATTCTGTTCGCGGGAATCGCCCGCGCCGATCTGAGTGTCGGTATGTCACCGATGCTGTTGCTGGCCTACTTCGGCCCTGTACTGGCCATCTTCGCCGTAGTGAGCCTGCTGGTCCACCACAGGCTCGGTCGCGCCGCACCCCTGGGGCTCACGGCGGCCTATTCGAACAACGTGTTGGTCGGAATTCCGCTGGTGACCACCTTGCTGGGTACGGAGAGTCTCGTCTACGTGTTCGCCATTCTGGTGTTCCACAGCCTCATTCTGTTTTCCCTGCAGAGCTTCTATACCGCCTTCGGTTCGGGGGAGCGGGTGCGTCCTGTCGTGCTGCTGAAGAATCTGGCCAACCCGCTGATCATCGGGTTGTTGCTTGGCGCCTTGCTGAACGTTTCGGGGCTGAGCCTGCCGGGATCGATATGGCGTATCGTGGACTGGCTGGCACAGGCGGCGTTGCCCTGCGCGCTGATCGTGCTGGGCAGCAGTCTGTCGCGCTACCGCCTGCGACCGAGCGCCGGCTCGCTGGTGCTGACGCTGATCAAGCTGGGGCTTTTTCCGCTGCTGGTATGGTGGTTCAGTGCCTGGCTACCGGGACTCGATCAAGCGGCGCGAAGCGTACTGGTACTGCTGGCGGCCTGTCCGACTGGCGTGAATGTGCTGGCTTTCGTGAAGCAACCCGAGGACACCCGGGCGGTGAGCTCGACGGTTTTCCTGTCCACCGTCCTTGCCGCGATCAGTTTGCCGCTGTGGATGCTGCTGATGGCCGCCTGAGCGAAGCCGCCATCATTGCTGCGGCGGTTCGCTCTGGGTTGAGGTAGCGACGATATCCTCCAGGCGCAGACCTGTCAGGCCGTGGATGGTGCGCCAGAGAAAATAGAAGATGGCCATCATCATCAGCATGCTGGGGATGGCGATCATCGGGTAGCTCATCAGCGTCATGCGCCCCAGTTCGGCGTTGAACGCTTCGCTTCCGGCCGGGCTTTTGACCAGCCATTTGGCCAGCACGAAATTCATGAACGAGGAAAAGAAAAAGGTGCCGCTGAGCCAGTAGGTGGCGCGAAGCAGGCGCGTCTCGAAATGTGCGACCTGGTCGTTGCGCTCCAGTTGCTGCTGGATCATGGCGACGTTCAGTACCTTGGGGTTGTAGAGCAGGGTGCGGATCAGCGGGTAGCGTGTGCGTGTCGAGGCCAGCACTGTGATTCCGATGATGCCCGGGATGGCAGCTTCCTTGATCGCCAGCCAGCCGGAGTCCAGCTGCAGCAATCCGATACCGCCGGTCAGCAGCACGCTGATGAGGCCGAGGAGGGCGATCCAGTTGAATTTACGGTACTTGACCAGCTCCAGCAGACCCCAGCCCAACGGAAACGCCAGCGCCAGCAACAGAGCGCCATCGGGGCCGAGGCGTTGTTCGCCGCTGAGTTTCATAAGAATCAGCGAGGGAATCAGGATGCTGATGGCAAGATCCATCAGCGGGCGGGGCTTGTGTTGCGGAGGAGCGCTGGAGCGGTTATCGGTCATATCTTTGCTTGGATTGCCTGAAAAAGAGCGCCATCATCGCCTGTCCGCGTCGGCTTCGCCATAGCGCGGTGCGGCTGTGGATGGATGCACAGGTTATCACTGGTTTCGGGATTGATGATGCCTGCGCGACCATTGGATGGCTTCGAAGGTCAGCACCACAATGATTGCCAGGGTGAAGGGCAGCAGCAGATAGAGCACGCGGAACACGATCAGCGCCGCCAGCACATCGGCCGTCGACAGTTCGGGGAGCGCGGCCAGGAAGGTCAGCTCGAGCACACCGAGGCCGCCTGGCGCATGGGACAGCAACGCCAAGGAAAAGGACGCGAGGAAAATGCCGAGTATCACCAGGTAGCCGGGATTGCCTTCGGCTGGCAGGGCAAAGTAGATGATAGCCGCTGCGCATGCCAGCTCCAGCGGAGCGGCTATCAGCTGACGCTTGACGATAGGCAGGCGTGGATACTCGATTCGCCATTTCCCCAACTGCCAGGGCCGCAACTGTCGCCAGGCGCCGATGACATACAGGCCTATGGTGACCAGCAGTGCGGTTCCGATCAGACGTGCCAGTCCGGGCCCGCCGTCTACCAGTCGTTCGAGCAGTTCCGGTCGCAGTATCAGCACGATACCGGCCGCCAGCAACGTACCCAGCACGAAGGTCAAGGAACAGAATACGATCAGAATGCCGATTTCCTGGGGGCTCAGGCCCTTGCTGCGATAGGCCCGGTAGCGCACCAGCGCACCGGAGAATACCGATGCGCCGATGTTGTGGGCCAAGGCATAGGTGGTGAATGAGCACAGTGTGATGAACCACCAGGAGATGCTCTTGCCCAGGTGCGCTATCGCGATACGGTCATACCAGGCCAGCGCCGAATAGGCGCCCAGGGTTGCCAGTATGGCGAATAGCCAGCCGCGGTTGTCGATGGCTGCGAGGCTATCGGTCAGGTCCTCGAAGGAAAGGTTGCGAATCTCGTGATAGAGCAGATAACCGGACAACAGGACGGCGGTGATGCCGATGGCTGTCCAGACCACATCGCTCCTTTTCATCATGGGCGACTCCTGGAGGCGGTTGGCTGGCTATTCGATGCCGGCGACCCGTGCCGTTGGAAATCGCCAGGGTCTGTTACATCGGCAGCAACAAAGGTTTTTTGTTCAATGCTTCGCAGGCTGAGCAGTGCAGCTCGATCCCTCGCGTATGCCGGCACAACCGGAAAGCCAACTGCTGATCGACGGTGTGCGGCGGGAGGCTCAATGATCGTCGGCGGCGCTCTTGACGGCGACCCAGTGTGCGATCACCTCGCGCAACTGCGACATTTCCACCGGCTTGGCCATGTGTCCGTCCATGCCGACTTCCCGGGCACGCTCGCGGTGTTCGCTGAAGATGTGTGCAGTCAGCGCGACCACCGGCGTGCGGGGGCGGCCAGCGTCGGCTTCCCACTTGCGTAGCTGCCGTGTGGCCTCGAAGCCGTCGAGCACCGGCATCTCGCAATCCATGAGGACCAGGTCGTAGGGACGGGCCTTAATGGCTTCCAGTGCTTCCTCGCCGTTGCCTGCGGTGTCTGGTTGCAGGTCGAGCTTGCGCAGCATGCCGCGGATGACCTTGGTGGAAATGCTGTTGTCCTCGGCCACCAGGACGCGGAAGTCATTCGGCATGCAGCCTGGCGGAGTGGTGGAGCGGATGGGAGCACTGGCTCGGTGGCGGGAGAGTTCGTCGGCCAGTGTTGTTTTCAGCGTGTAACCGGCGACAGGCTTGGCGAGAATACGTCTGATGCCGGCGTTGCGCGCGATGATCCGGCTCGGCGCGCTACTCATCCCGGTGAGCATGATCAGCAGTATGTCCTGGTCCAGGTTGTAGTCTTCCTTGATCTTGCTGGCCAACTGCATGCCGGTCATGCCTGGCATGTCCTGGTCCAGCAGGACCGCATCGAATACTTCGTTGAGGTGCGCCTTGGTTCGCAGCAGTGCGAGGGCTTCCTTGCCGGAGGCTACGGCGCTGACCTCCATGCCCCAGCTGCTGCACTGCTGGCTGATCACCTTGCGGCAGGTATCGTTGTCATCCACCACCAGCAGGCGGGCGTCCCGCAGTGTGACGTCCAGGTCGGGGCTGGTCTGCGCCGGTGCCGAGCTGCTCAATGGCAGGCTCATCCACAAGGTGTTGCCTTGCGCGTCGCCAGTTTCGATGCCGAAATTGCCACCCATCATGTGCGCCAGCTGACGGGCGATGATGAGACCGAGGCGCCCACTGTGGCGGGTGGCGGAGAGGAAGTCGCGACTGTCCAGCTCGGCGTTGAGCAGGTCGCTACGCTCCCGGTCCTCGAGCGGCCGGCCGCTGTCCTGAACGGTGATACGCAGCTGTGGTTCCTGCTCGTCTTCATCCATGGCTGCGATCAACAGCACTTCGCCTTCTTCGGTCTGCTTGAAGGCGTTGTCCAGTAGGTTGAGCAGTGCCTGACGCAGACGGGTGGGGTCTCCGGCGATTACCTGGGGCATGTGGGGCTGGATGAAGCTGATCAGCTCAACCTTCTGCTGCTCGGCCTTGGCGCGGAAGATGCCCAGGCAGTCTTCGATCAGGGCATTGAGATCAAACTGCACGTCATCGAGTTCGATCTGCCCCGACTCCAGTTTCGAGAGGTCGAGAATCTCGTTGATCAGGTTGAGCAGTTCGTTGCCGGAGCTATGGATGGTCTGGACATAATCGCGTTGTTTGGCGGAAAGCGACGTGCCCAGCAGCAGCTCGCTCATACCCAGTACGCCGTTCATCGGCGTGCGGATCTCATGGCTGATCTTGGCGAGGAAATCCGCCTTGGTTCTCAGCTCGGCGCTGTTGACCGCTGCAGCGGTGTACAGGTTGCGGTTATCCGCCTGGATTCTGCGCTGCCGTTCGAGCAGGGCAAAACTGAGGATCAGCCCTGAGCAGGTGGCTATGCTGAAGATCACTCCAGTCAGCCAGTCGGGGTCGAGCTGGTTGAAGCCCAGCAGGATCGGGAAGATGAACAGGAATCCCGAATCGAACAGCAGCATGCCCGCGACCAGCAGGCGCGCCGGCTGGTAACCGCGGCGCCAGTGATATAGCGCTACTGCTGTCACGCTGATCGAGGCCAGCAGCACCAACAGGTAGATCAACCAGCTGTACCACAGCTGATGCGTCAGCAGGATTATTGCCGCCAGCGCGGCCACCAGGTTGAATTGCGTTCCCAGCAGCCAGGTGACCCAGGTTTTCGCGTGATGGCGGAAGAAGCCCAGGGTCAAGGCGAGCAGCGAGAGGCAGGCGACCAGCGCAGCGAGATCCGCGATTAACGGCTGGCTATAGATGAGCTGGGGCGACCAGACCGCCAGTAGGCCGAGGTTCGCTACCACGCAGGCCAGCAAGGCTCCGTGCAGCAGCGCCAGCCAGACGTGGTTGTAGCTGAAGGTATAGGCAAAGCGCAGCAGGTTGTAGACCATCAGCAACGCCAGCGCACCGAACAGCGCGCCGAACAGGTAGGCCGGTTTCGACTGCTGAACCAGGCCAGTTTCATCGATGGTTTCGAACCAGGCCATGATCGGGTGGGAGGATTGCAGGCGGATATAGGCTTCGCGGGGCTGACCGTCATTGGGGAGGGAAAAAAGGTAGGCGCGCGCCGGCAATGGCCTCGACTCCAGCGGTCGCAGCTCGCCAGTTTCGACATTTCGTTCCAGCTTGCCGTCGCGCAGTTGATAGTAGTCCAGGTACTGGACGCGAGGGGCGAACACCCACAGCCAGTTGGGCTGTGCATAAGCCGGCAGGCTTACCTGCAGCCAGACGGCACTGTTACTGGCGGGGGCGGTATAGGAGCGCTTCTCGAGTCGCTGAAACAGCGCACGTTGTGTCAGCACTTCTTCGAGCGTGAGACGACCTGACTGGTCGATCAGCATCCGCCAGTTGGGCGTTATGGGTTGTGCTGCGAGAGAGTCCGCTTGATCACTGGGTTGCGCCTCGGCTGTCCATGCCGGCGACGCGCCAAGTGCTATCAGCAACAGACTGAAGGTCATCGCGATGGCGATCCGAAGCCGGCGCACTGTTGAAAACCTTTCATCGTTATGACGGCGGATTATAGCCCTGGCCAATCCTGGCTGGAATGCGTACAACAGCGATAAAACTTGTCGCCGCACGCATTCCGGGCACTGCTTTGTCCGGCTTTGGCCATGTTCGCCGTCGAGACTCCGATATCGAGCCGTTGCGGTGAGTTCTTTGCGAGACTGAAGACGTCGGAACATTAAAAGAACTGGCCGCTTATCGGTAGGAGATCTGTGTGCGGGCAGAGCGGATAAGCCCTGGCAATGCCTCCCGATGCGGCAAAAAATAGCCTGGCTTGCAGAGGCCTATTCGATTGCTTCAGAAGATGTAACGACCTGCCGTTTGGCTCTTCATGTCGATACAAAGCCACGTACGACGGAGATTCAGCAGAAATAATACCCATGTTCACTGACGACGCTTCTGGCCGTGTTTAGCCTCTTCTCGAAAGAACAATAAAGATCTCCGGTTGCAGGGCGATTGGGGTTCCTTGGCGGATGTCTCGAAGGTAGCCATTAGCGTAGCAACAGCAGATGCCGGGCGGCGATGACGACGGAGGAGCGCAAGGATATCTTCGCCTCTTCTCTAGGCTCCGGCGCGGACGCGTACGAAACGGGAAAAGACCCTAGGTGCTGTACCGTTTTCGAATGGTACGACTTCTATCTATACGGATCGTTGTCCATGATCATCGCGCCGCGGTTCCTCTTGGGCGTCAACCCCACGGGGCTTCCAGCCGACCAGCGCCTTTGCCATGGTGGTCGCCATCGGGAATATCTACCACGGCTGTGGTACCCGATCATCGTGGCGGTGATGAGCTTCGTTATCGGCCAGTTCCTGATGCCGGAAACCAAGGACAGGGATCTGCGTGATTGGCACTGAGCCTGAGAGAGGCTTGCTGGTGAGGAGTGCTATTCAATTCATCGATTGAGCAGATGAACCCCTCTCCCCTTGCGGGAGAGGGGTTACGGTGGCCAGTGTTTGGTGAATACCCTCCTGCGGGGTTTATGGCGGCACTACCGCCACAGCTTGTGCTGGCTTCAGTCTTCCCCTCGCTCGCGGGCGATGGCGCGGTAACCGATGTCCTTGCGGTAGAAGCAGCCGTCCCAGCGGATTTTCTCTGCCAGGCGGTAGGCCTGCTGCTGGGCATCGGAAACGCTGGCGCCGATGGCGGTAGCGCAGAGCACACGGCCGCCGGCGGTGACCACCTGGCCTGCGGCATTCAGCGCGGTGCCGGCGTGGAAGACCTTGCCGTCGAGCTGCGCTGCCTGGTCCAGGCCGTCGATCACGTCGCCCTTAGTGTAGTCGCCCGGGTAGCCGCCGGCGGCTAGTACCACGCCCACGGTCGGGCGCGGATCCCAGGTCGCCTCGACCTTGCCCAGGGCCTTCGCCAGCGCGGCCTCGACCAGCAGCACCAGCGAGGACTCCAGGCGCATCATGATCGGCTGGGTTTCCGGATCGCCGAAGCGGCAGTTGAACTCGATGACCTTGGGCGCGCCCGACTTGTCGATCATCAGTCCGGCATAGAGGAAGCCGGTGTAGACGTTGCCTTCGGTCGCCATGCCACGCACGGTCGGGTAGATGACCTCATCCATCACGCGCTGGTGCACTTCGGCAGTAACCACCGGGGCCGGCGAGTAGGCGCCCATGCCGCCGGTGTTGGGGCCGCTGTCGCCATCGCCGACGCGCTTGTGATCCTGGCTGGTAGCCATCGGCAGCACGTTCTCGCCGTCCACCATGACGATGAAGCTGGCCTCCTCGCCGTCCAGGAATTCTTCGATCACGACACGGGCACCGGCATCGCCGAAGGCATTGCCGGAGAGCATGTCGCGCACGGCCTCTTCGGCTTCGGCCAGGGTCATGGCGACGATCACACCCTTGCCGGCGGCCAGCCCGTCGGCCTTGATAACGATCGGCGCACCCTTCTCACGCAGGTAGGCCAGCGCCGGCTCCACTTCGGTGAAGTTCTGATAATCGGCGGTGGGAATGGCATGGCGGGCCAGGAAGTCCTTGGTGAACGCCTTGGAACCTTCCAGCTGGGCGGCCGCGGCGGTCGGGCCGAAGATATCCAGCTTGCGCGAGCGGAACAGGTCGACCACGCCCTTCACCAGCGGCGCTTCCGGGCCGACGATGGTCAACTGCACATTCTGCGCGGCGAAGTCCGCGAGCTGCTCGATGGCCAGCACGTCGATGGCGATGTTCTCGCACTTGGCCTCGCGTGCGGTACCGGCATTGCCCGGCGCGACGAACACCTTCGCGACACGCGGGTCCTGTGCGACTTTCCAGGCCAGTGCGTGCTCGCGACCGCCGCTGCCGATGATCAGTACGTTCATTACTCTTCCCCCCTGGTGGCGGGCCGGTGGCCCGCGTGGTGGATAAGCGAAGCGTTATCCACCCTACGATGTCTGGCGTTCGGTTTTACGAATCGCGGTTTCTACATGCTCTCGGGTCGCGATGGAGTGGTTGGATGCAAGGCGCGGGTGCCTTCGACAAGCGCAGTTGCCTGATGGCAATGAGCATTGGCGGAGGTGTCCGCAACGCTGCAGACGCCCGCTACAGCGCGGCCATGCCACTTAATGGCGGAAGTGGCGCATGCCGGTAAACACCATGGCGATGCCCGCTTCGTCGGCGGCGTCGATCACTTCCTGGTCGCGCATCGAGCCGCCCGGCTGGATTACTGCGGTGATGCCGGCCTTGGCGGCGTTGTCGATACCGTCGCGGAAGGGGAAGAAGGCATCCGAGGCCATGACCGCGCCGGGAACCGGCAGGCCGGCGTGTTCGGCCTTGATCGCGGCGATGCGCGCGGAGTTGACGCGGCTCATCTGACCGGCACCAACGCCCACGGTCTGGCGGTTCTTGGCGTAGACGATGGCATTGGACTTGACGAACTTGGCCACCTTCCAGGCGAACACCAGGTCGTGAATTTCCTGCTCGGTGGGCGCGCGCTTGGTCACCACTTTGAGATCGTCAGCGGTGATCATGCCGATGTCGCGGCTTTGGATCAGCAGGCCGCCATTGACGCGCTTGTAGTCCCAGCCGGCGGCGCGTTCGGTCGGCCACTGGCCGCATTCGAGGAGGCGCACATTGGCTTTGCTGGCGACGATTTCACGGGCTTCGGCAGAGATGCTCGGGGCAATGATCACTTCGACGAACTGACGCTCGACGATGGCGCGAGCGGTTTCACCATCGAGTTCACGGTTGAAGGCGATGATGCCGCCGAACGCGGATTCGCTGTCGGTGGCATAGGCCAGCTCATAGGCCTGTCGGATGCCGCCTTCGTCTTCCGGCACCACGGCCACGCCGCAAGGGTTGGCGTGCTTGACGATGACGCAGGCCGGCTTGGTGAAGCTCTTCACGCATTCCAGCGCGGCGTCGGTGTCGGCGACGTTGTTGAACGACAGTTCCTTACCCTGCAGCTGCTTGGCCGTGGCGACGCAAGCCTCGTCCGGCTTCTCGACATAGAAAGCCGCCTGCTGGTGAGGGTTCTCGCCGTAGCGCATGTCCTGCGCCTTGATGAACTGCATGCTGTAGGTGCGTGGAAAGAGGCTGCGGTTCTCGGTGCCGAGCTGCTCGGTGCTCTGGTCGATGCCGCCCAGGTAGTTGGCGATCATGCCGTCGTAGGCCGCGGTGTGCTCGAAGGCCTTGAGGGCCAGATCGAAACGCTGGGCGTAGGTCAGGCCGCCGTCCTTCAGCGACTCGATCACGCTGGCGTAATCACCGGCATTGACCACGATGGCGACATCCTTGTGGTTCTTCGCCGCGCTGCGAACCATGGTTGGGCCGCCAATGTCGATGTTCTCGATCGCGTCAGGCAGGGTGCAACCGGGCTTGGCCACGGTGGCAGCGAAGGGATAGAGGTTGACCGCGACCAGATCGATCGGGGCGATGCCATGTTCGCTCATCACCGCGCCGTCCAGATCACGACGGCCGAGAATGCCGCCGTGAATCTTGGGGTGCAGGGTCTTCACGCGGCCGTCCATCATTTCCGGAAAACCGGTGTAGTCGGCGACTTCCACGGCGGCGATGGCGTTCTCGCTCAGCAGCTTGAAGGTGCCGCCGGTGGAGAGGATCTCGACACCGAGCTGGACGAGTTCACGGGCGAATTCGACGACGCCGGTCTTGTCGGAGACGCTGATCAGCGCACGGCGCACGGGAAGGCGGAGAGTTTGGTCGGTCATTTCGGAGCCATTCGAGTGGGAAGAAGAAAAACTGACGAGTAGGAAGCCATAAGCTCTAAGCTTGAAGTGAAAGACCCGTCGGGCGTGCGGTTCCGAGCGCTCAGCTTCAGGCTTTCAGCTCCTTCAGAGCAGGTCGTATTGCTTGAGCTTCTTACGCAGCGTACCGCGATTGAGCCCCAGCAGTTCCGAGGCACGGGTCTGGTTGCCCTTGACGTAATTCATCACGGTTTCCAGCAGCGGTGCTTCCACTTCGGAAAGCACCAGGTTGTATACGTCGGTTACGTCTGCGCCTTCGAGGTGCGCGAAATAGTTGTGAAGCGCTTTCTCCACACTGCCGCGCAAGGTCTGGCCTGCTTCGCTTGGCGTGTTGAGATGCTGCTTGAGATTTACGTTGTCGCTCACGGATGATGTTCCAGTTGCCAGTGTTTCGTTCAACAGCGTCATGCCGCCACCCCCTTTCCATCCCCTGAGTCAGGGCGCGATCGGTGTTCGCTGAAGAACCTCCGAACACTGGCGCTTTGCGCATCCCTGTCTTGCAAACGATTGAACCCTCGGCGGAACTCCTCTGCTCCCGGAATGGCCGCCAAGTACCAGCCCACATGCTTGCGCGCGATGCGCACGCCCATCACGTCGCCATAGAAGGCATGCAGTGCGGCCAGGTGATCGAGCATAGTGCTTTCGATCTCCGCCGCTTCAGGCGCCGGGGCCTGTTGCCCGGTCGCGAGAAAATGATTGATTTCGCGAAAGATCCAGGGTCTTCCCTGGGCTGCCCGACCGATCAGCAGCGCATCGGCACCGGTTGCCTGCAATACCTGATGGGCCTTGAGTGGTGAGTCGATATCGCCATTGGCGAACACGGGAATGGAAACGGATTGCTTGATGGTGGCGATGGTGTCGTACTCGGCCGCGCCGGTATAGAGGTCGGCTCTCGTTCGGCCATGCACCGCCAATGCGGCGATGCCCGACTGCTCGGCGATCTTCGCCACCGTCAGGCCGTTTCTGTTGTCCGCGTCCCAGCCAGTGCGAATCTTCAGCGTGACGGGCACATCAACGGCTCCGACCACGGCTTCGAGGATCTGTGCGACCAGCTGCTCGTCTTTCATCAGGGCGGAGCCGGCGGCCTTGTTGCAGACTTTCTTGGTCGGACAGCCCATGTTGATGTCGATGATCTGCGCGCCCAGTTCGACGTTGCGAACGGCCGCTTCGGCCAGCATCTCGGGGTCGCCGCCAGCGATCTGTACCGAACGGGGCTCGGGTTCACCGTCATGCTGCAGGCGCAGGCGTGACTTGCGGCTGTTCCACAGGCGCACGTCGCAGGTCACCATCTCCGAAACCACCAGTCCGGCGCCCATGCGGCGACACAGCTGACGGAACGGCTGATCCGTCACGCCGGCCATGGGCGCGAGGATCAATCGATTCGGAAGGGTATAGGGGCCGATGCGCACCGCGGACATGAGATTCCCTGCTTGGAGCCTGCTTGTTAGGACGATCGGGACAGCAAAAAAGGGTGTGCATGATACCCGCTCTGCATGACGGGATAAAGGCTGTTTTGAACAAAATCTGAACAGTCGCAGGCTTATAGCCAAGCGTTAGGAGGGGCCTTGGAGCCCCGAGCCAGAGCGTCTGAGTCACTCGGGCGAGCGGAAACTCAGGCTGTAGTTCACGGCCCGGGTGCCGGGATCAAGAATATCCAGCGCGATATGGATGGGTACTTGCGGCGGCATTTCCGTTCGTCCGGCCAGCTCGCCGGACAGGTATTCGCCGGGCTTGAACACGCGGCTCGCCAGAGGCTGACCGTTGATGTCGGCGAAGCGTACTTCCAGCAATGGGAAGGGCTGGGCGAACGAGGCACGGTTGTAGATGATCGCGTCGACGACCAGCGCCGAGTTGAAGTCGGGGTGGCTGCGCACCACCAGGTTGCTGCTCTTGATCTGCTCGATATCCACCTTGGGTGGCAGTGTGCAGCCGATGGAGGGGCATAGCTGCTCGAACCATGGGCGATAGCGGTCCTGCCGTACCAGTTCGTCGTAGTTGTAAGCGACGTACTGGCTGGCCAGTGCCAGTAGTGCGATCAGGTTCAAGACTCCCCAGCCCAGCCAGCGCCCCCAGGGCTTGTGTCGTGCCTGCCAGTCCAGCTGCAGCGGCTCGTCTTCCAGGTCGAACAAAGGCTCGGCCACAGCGTCGGCTGTGTGGGGCGTCTCGCTTCGTTCGGGGTGCTTCGGGACGACCGTCTCGAGGCCTTCCGGCTCGCCAGGGGCGGGTAGGTCGACGTCGCTGATTGCCGGTTCGATGCGTTGTGGCTGCTGTTCCAGGGCATCGGTGAATGCCCGGGATGTCGTGAGGTGGCTTGGTGGGACCGACTTTTCAGGTGAGGCCGGGGCGAGGTTCAGTGCTTCAGGCACTTGCGGAGGGGCGCAAGCATCGGGCGTGTCATCGCTTTCGTCCGTCTGGCCCTCGGTGCACAACAGATGTTCTGCCCAGGTTTCGTCGGTGTGGGCTTGAGGCGGGTGCTCCAGTTCCTGCAACTGGCGGGACAGCTCGCGTTCCTCGCGTTCAAGCTTGGCCAGTTCCTCGTCAAGGTCCAGGTTGTCGAGATCAAGGTCGTCATGAATCCAGAGCGTTTCCTCTTCCGTCACCGGCTTCGCCGAGTGCGATGCAACCGAAGCTGGAGCCGGTTCGGCTGCCGCCACGGGGGGCGGCGTTACGACGAACTGCTTGCCATCTTCCTGCTGGAGATGTTGTGAGGCATTGAATACCTCCAGGCAGGCGCCACAGCGCACGACCCCGCGTGCCGCGCCGAGCTGGGCGCGGCTCAAGCGGAAGCTGGTTCGGCAGTGGGGGCATTGGGTGATGAAGCTGGTCATGCGCAGGTCCGGCGGAGAATGCCCGCTAGTCTAGCGCATGCCTGGGTGACAGCGGCAGAGGCTGGAAGGCGATCGGGGATCGCTTCATGCCTTGGCGGGCTCCGAAAATCAGGTGTGACGTATCCCGCTGATGCGAACCCAGCCATCCTTTTCCGCGGTAGGCTCGAGGTCGAAGGTGTCGCAGTAGGCGGCTCGGACCTCATCGGCCTGCTCGGCGAGTACGCCGGACAGCGCAAGTCGGCCGCCTGGCTTGACCAGCGCGGTGATTTGCGGTGCCAGCGCAACCAGTGGGCCGGCCAGGATGTTCGCTACCACCACCTCGGTCTGGGCAACGGGTAGCTGCTCGGGCAGATAGAGCGGGAAGCGCGCCGGCTCGATGCCGTTGCGCCCGGCGTTGTCACGCGACGCCTCGAGCGCCTGGGGGTCGATATCGGTGCCGATGGCCAGCTCGGCGCCGAGCAGCAATGCCGCGATGGCGAGAATGCCCGAGCCGCAGCCGAAATCGATCACCTGCTGACCGCGCAGATCCTGTTCGTCCAGCCACTCCAGGCACAGGGCGGTCGTCGGATGGGTGCCGGTGCCGAACGCCAGGCCGGGATCGAGCAGCAGGTTCACCGCATCCGGCTCGGGTGCGGCATGCCAACTGGGAACGATCCACAGGCGGCGGCCAAATCGCATGGGCTGGAAATTGTCCATCCAGCTGCGTTCCCAGTCCTGATCCTCGATGCGCTCAAGCTGGTAGTCGGGTAGCTCGCCGCTGGTCAGCAACTGCAGATGGGTGAGCAGGTTGCTTTCATCGATGTCGGCTTCGAACAGGGCGAGCAGGTGGGTCTTGGACCACAAGGGTGTGGTGCCCAAGTCCGGCTCGAAGATGGGCTGATCCTCGGCATCCATGAAAGTCACCGATACGGCACCGACACCCAGGAGGGCATCTTCAAGGGTGGAGGCCTGTTCCGGGGCGATGGCGAGGCGAAGTTGTAGCCAGGGCATAAAAATTCTCGTCTAGAAACGACTGAAGGCTGGAAGGCCAAACGAAAGGTGGCGGGATTATCCGCTTTTTCGTCCGACCTTCCAGCCTTCAGCGTTTTTCTCGGCTGGCGGTGCTTAGTGCTTGTCCATACCCAGTTTCTTTTCCAGGTAATGGATGTTCACGCCGCCCTTGCAGAAGCCTTCGTCACGAACCAGCGCCCGGTGCAGCGGGATGTTGGTCTTGATGCCGTCGACCACGATTTCGTCCAGGGCATTGCGCATGCGTGCCATGGCTTCTTCGCGGGTGGCCCCGTAGGTGATCAGCTTGCCGATCAGCGAATCATAGTTCGGCGGAACCGAATAGCCGCTGTACAAGTGCGAATCGACGCGAACGCCATTGCCGCCAGGCGCGTGGAAGTGCTTGACCTTGCCGGGGCTCGGGAGGAACTTCTCCGGGTCTTCGGCGTTGATCCGGCATTCCAGCGAATGGCCGCGGATGACCACGTCTTCCTGCTTGATCGACAGTTTGTTGCCCGCGGCGATGCTGAGCATCTCCTTGACGATGTCCACGCCGGTGACCATCTCGGTGACCGGATGTTCGACCTGTACCCGGGTGTTCATCTCGATGAAGTAGAAGCGACCGTCTTCGTAGAGGAACTCGAAGGTGCCGGCACCCCGATAGCCGATCTCGATGCAGGCATCGACGCAGCGCTGCAGCACTTCGGCGCGGGCCTTCTCGTCGATGTAGGGCGCGGGCGCTTCTTCCAGAACCTTCTGGTGACGACGCTGCAGTGAGCAGTCGCGGTCGTAGAGGTGGATGGCGTTGCCCTGACCGTCAGAGAGTACCTGGACCTCCACGTGACGTGGATTGCCGAGGAACTTCTCCAGGTAGACCATTGGGTTGCCGAAGGCGGCTCCGGCCTCGGTGCGCGTCAGCTTGGCCGACTTGATCAGGTCTTCTTCCTTATGCACCACGCGCATGCCGCGACCACCGCCGCCGCCAGCGGCCTTGATGATCACCGGATAACCCACTTCACGGGCGATACGCAGGGCTTCCTGCTCGTTCTCCGGCAGCGGGCCGTCGGAGCCAGGAACCACGGGTACGCCGGACTTGATCATGGCATCCTTGGCGGACACCTTGTCGCCCATCAGGCGAATGGTGTCGGCTTTGGGGCCGACGAAGGCGAAGCCCGATTTTTCGACCTGTTCGGCAAAATCGGCGTTCTCGGCGAGAAAGCCGTAGCCGGGGTGAATGGCGGTGGCACCGGTAACCTCTGCCGCGGCGATGATCGCCGGAATGTGCAGGTAGGAATTGGTGGCAAGGGCCGGGCCGATGCAGACGGATTCGTCCGCCAGAGCCAGGTGCATCAATTCGCGGTCGGCGGTGGAATGCACCGCGACGGTCTTGATGCCCAGCTCCTTGCAGGCTCGCAAGATCCGCAGGGCGATTTCACCGCGGTTTGCGATCAGTACTTTTTCCAACATCGCTGGCTCTCCGCGGTTCAAACGATGGTGAACAGCGGCTGGTCGTATTCGACCGGCTGACCATTCTCCACCAGAATGGATTCGATGGTGCCGCTGGTTTCGGCCTCGATGTGGTTCATCATCTTCATGGCTTCGACGATGCAGAGGATGTCACCCTTCTTGACGCTCTGACCGACGTCGACGAACGGCTTGGACTCCGGCGAGGAAGCACGGTAGAAGGTGCCGACCATTGGTGAACAGACTACGGTGCCGTTCAGCTTCGGTGCGGCCGGAGCGGCATCTGCTACCGGAGCGGCAGCCACTGGCGCTGGCGCTGGCGCTGGTGCTGGTGCGGCTGCCGGGGCCTGGGCATAGACTGGCTGTTGCATGGCCACTTGCTTGCTGTGGCGACTGATGCGCACCGACTCTTCGCCCTCGTGAATCTCCAGTTCGTCGATCCCCGACTCTTCCAGCAACTCGATCAGTTTCTTGACTTTGCGAATATCCATGAAGCGTTGACTCCCAAGTAAGTTCGAAGGGTATTGCTGCTCGCGTTATCGAGACCCGGCATGCTTGTGCACAGGCCCGTCAGGAAGCAGCGAGATGTTCCAGGGCAGCCTCCAATGCCAGCCGATAACCGCT
Source organism: Pseudomonas sp. (assembly GCA_047973445.1). Classification (GTDB taxonomy): domain Bacteria; phylum Pseudomonadota; class Gammaproteobacteria; order Pseudomonadales; family Pseudomonadaceae; genus Stutzerimonas. The sequence continues at coordinate 4,030 of JBKEBY010000054.1, read as the reverse complement.
GGCGCCAAGGCCGCAGATCACGCCTACCGCAACATCCGAAAAGTAGGAGTGATGGCGGAAAGGTTCACGTTTGTGCACGTTTGACAGGTGCACTTCGATGAATGGGATGCTCACTGCCAGCAACGCGTCACGTAACGCGACGCTGGTATGGGTGAATGCCGCCGGATTGAACAGGATGAAGTCCACACCTTCGCTACGCGCGGCATGGATGCGTTCGATCAGTTCGTACTCGGCGTTGGATTGCAGATGCAGCAGATGATGGCCGGCGTTGCGGGCGTGCTGCTCGAGATCCTGGTTGATCTGCGCCAGCGTCACTGCCCCGTAGACGCCAGGTTCGCGGGTGCCGAGCAGATTCAGATTCGGGCCATGAAGGACCAGAAAGGTCGCCATGTATGTTCCTTGTTGTTTTATGGACTTTGCGTTCGCGAATCGCCTGCCTCGGCGAAAGGAAAAACTATGCACGAAGCCTGGCATGACTGTCCAGTCATGTCTCGATCGGCGTAAATGCCGTCATTATGTCTGGAGTTTGCGGCAGCAGACCCTAGAGCAGTGGCTCGGCACGGTCCAGATGCGTGCTGAACAGTTTTGCGTCGATTTCGCCGACCACGCGCACCTGGGCAAGCTCCTTGCCGCTGCGATCGAAGAACAACACTGCCGGCGGGCCGAACAACTTGTAGCGATCGAGCAGGGCGCGTTGTTCGCGGTTGCTGTCGGTGATGTCGAAGCGGATCAGACGGTAGTTGGCAAGGCGCGGTGCGATCTGTGGATTTTCGAAGACTTCACGCTCAATGACTTTGCAGCTGATGCACCAGTCGGCATACCAGTCGAGCAACAGCGGTTGGTTGGCAGCTGCTGCGGCAGCCAGTTGTGTCTCTAGTTCGGCGGGAGTGGAGATGGTCTGCCAGCGCTCCATCTCGACGTTGCCGCCAGTGGTGCTGAGCGTGGCGCGTGGCAGCGGACGCAACGGGTCGGATCCGCCCTGCAGTGCGCCAACCCAGGCTGCCAGCGCGTATACCAGCAGTACCAGGCCCAGCAGTTGCGCCAGCTTTTGCCGCGGCGTCTTGCTGCTGAATTCCAGTGTGCCGAGAAACAGCGCCGCCCCTGCGGCGAGCAGGCCCCACAGCGCCAGCGCTGCCGGGCCTGGAAGTACACGTTCGAGCATCCAGACGGCCACGGCCAGCAGCAGCACGCCGAAGGTGTTGCGAACCGTCACCATCCAGGGGCCGCTGCGGGGAAGCAGGGCACTGCCGCCCGTGGCGAACAGCACCAGCGGTGTGCCCATGCCCAGACCCAGCGCGAAGAGTTTCAATCCGCCGCCCAGGGCATCGCCACTGGCACTGATATAAAGCAGCGCGCCGGCCAGCGGCGCCGAGACGCAGGGAGATACCAGCAGGCTGGAAACGGCGCCCAGTACCGCTGCACCAAGGAAGGAGCCGCCTTTGGCATTACCGGCCAGGCGGTCGAGGCGGGTGCTCAGCACCTGCGGGAGGCGTAGCTCGAACAGGCCGAACATCGCCAGCGCGAAGATCACAAAGAATAGCGCGAAGGGCACCAGCACCCAGGGCGATTGCAGGCGTGCCTGCAGGTTTAGTTCGGCGCCGAAAATGCCCATCAGCGCACCCAGCACGGCGAAGCCGGTGGCCATCGGCAGTACATAGGCAAGCGACAGCAGGAAGCTGCGCATACCGCCGGTCTGGCCGCGCAATACCACTCCGGACAGTATCGGCAGCATCGGCAATACGCAGGGGGTGAAGGTCAGGCCCAGGCCCGCGAGGAAGAATAGCGCCACCCCGCGCCAGGACAGGCTGCGATCGTTGTTGTCCGTGGTCGCGAGATTGTCAGGGGCGGCACCGTCGCCCGTGATGCTGAAGGATTCTGTTTCGGGAGGGTAGCAGAGGCCCTTGTCTGCGCAGCCCTGGTAGCCGACCTGTAGGGTGAATGGCCGGTTTTTCGGGTTCTGGACTGGCAGTTCGATATCCAGTACGCCGTAGTAAACCTCGACCTCGCCGAAGTAATCGTCGGTCTTCTGCTGGCCTGCGGGCATCCTGGCTTCGCCGAGTGTCACCTCGGCATCGCCAGTCTTGAACTGGAAGCGGTGTTGGTAGAGGTAATAGCCTTCGGTCGCCACAAAACGCAGCGTGATCTGTTCCGGAGTGCTTTCCACCAGGCTCAGGCGGAAGGCTTCACGCACCGGTAGAAAGTCGGCGCTGTTGTTGATTCCCCCCAGGGAGGCGCTGGGTCGGCTGTCGAACAGGCCGGCAGCAGCGGGAAGGGCGAACAGCAGAATCAGCAGACTCAGCAAACGGCGCATGGTCATCTCTCGAATAACAATCGCCGCATGATACCCAACGCGACGCCTTGTCGCTTGGGCGCAGCGTCGCACTCCTGAGCGCTGCTGACGTGCGGTGAACCGAAGGTCGTCAGTGATCGCTGGTCTTGTCATGGTGCAACCAGATGAAACCATCGGCTTCGTGGCTCGGCATTGCTCGCAAGGCCTGGCCTGCGCACGGACCGGTGACGCACTCGCCGGTGTCGATCAGAAACAATGCGCCGTGGGTGGCGCATTGGATCAGGCTACCGCTGGTATCGAGGAACTGGTCGGGCAGCCAGTCCAGCGGCACGCCGCGGTGCGGACAGCGATTCTCGTAGACATGCACCCGGTCGTCCTTGCGGACAGCCACAAGTTTGAGGTCGCCGGCCTGAAAGCCGCGGCTCTGGCCTTCGGCAAGCGCGCTCGAAGCGCACAGAGGCGTGATGTCTTTTGCATTCGGTTGCATGGTCATTAGCGGTCGTTCGGCTGTTTGGATGCGATGAGGGCTGGCGGTGAGCATTCGCGGCCTTCTATGCTGCGTCGCTCATACCGCCGAGGCAAGTGAGATGAATCCAGTGCGTATTCTGTTGATGGTCGTGGTGTCTCTGTTGGCCGCCTGTCATTCGTTGCCGCCACTGCCGTCCTGGCAGGGCCCCGAGGGGCTCGAACATGCCGATCTCAATCGTATCCTCGACTTGAGTGACGGCCAGCAGTTGACGCCTAAGCAGTTGCTGGCAGAGCTGGCTGCGGCGGAGCGGGTTCTGGTCGGCGAGCGCCACGATAACCCTGATCACCATGCAGTGCAGCTTTGGTTGCTGCAGGCCCTGGCTCAGCAGCGCAAGCAGGGCAGTCTGTCGTTGGAAATGCTCGACCCCGTACAGCAGCCACGAGTGGAGGCCGTACAGGCATCTATTGCCCAGGGGGGGTGGCCCGAGGATCTGCCGGCGGAGCTGGGGTGGCAGAAGGGCTGGGATTGGTCGCTCTATGGGCCGTTGGTGAGGTACGCGTTGGCGCAGCCTTATCCGTTGCTGCAGGCGAATCTGGATCGTGAAGAGATATCCGCGATCTACCGTCAGCGTCCGGAGGTTACCGGTCCACCAGCGGCGGTCGAGGTGCAGCAGGCATTGTTCGAACAGATTCGTCGCTCGCATTGCGACATGCTTCCGGAGGCTCAGTTACCCGCCATGCTGGCGGTCCAGCAGCAGCGTGATCGGCGTATGGCGGAGCGTCTCCAGGCCGCGCCGACGCCGGCGATGCTGCTGGCCGGTGTCTTCCATGTGCGGCGAGATGTCGGTGTACCGCTGCATCTGAACGGTGGCAGTGACCGGGAACAGACGAAAGTACTGATCCTTGCTGAGGTGGGCGAGCACGTCGAGGCTGGTCAGGCCGATTTCGTCTGGTTCACGCCGAAGCAGCCTGAAAAGGACTATTGTGCAGCGCTGCGTCACCGCGGCTGAGGAATATTGCAGGATCGAGTAGGAGGCGGGATTACCCCCCCCGCCGTCCTCTCACACCACCGTACGTACGGTTCCGTATACGGCGGTTCAGGCGATGCAGTTAAGCCGGTTGATCGTATCCAGTATCGAGACCAGTCCAAGGCGATCCCACAGTTTCTTCGGCAACGCCTGATTCACATGCGACGCTCCCGAGTTCCACCATGGGCCCCGACCATTGAAGGCTGATTTGCAGGCACGCTCCTCGCTCAGCCCCAGACGCATC
>JBKEBY010000036.1:0-72002 GCA_047973445.1 Pseudomonas sp. | reverse complement strand
CCGCTGGCACCCCACGGACGCAACTCGCTGAACTGGCAATGCGGGCAGCTATTGGGCGTGGGGATCATATCCTGCGCAAGAGGTCCTGATACCGAAAGGCATCTCGCCAATTGCTCACGCTGCCCCGGGCTGAGCTGGGAGAGCCGGGCAATCCAGCTGTTGAAATGACTCGCTCTCATGATTCACCTCCCGTATGTGGAGACGTCATGATCAGCTTAGCCTGTTGCAACAGTTAGCTCAGACATAGCCAAACAAAAAGGCCCCAGGTTTTCACCTGGGGCCTTTTCATATCTGGCGCATCCGGCGGGATTCGAACCCTTCGGAGGCCAATACGGTACAGGAATTTTGGTTGGCGGCAAGCGCTCAAAAATGCCATTAAATACCGTCCTGCAAGGCTTTGGCCTTATCTCGCTGCCTGCAGTTTATAGCTCTTAGCGGTATCTAGGGGTGGTTATCTAGGGCACAAAAAACGAAATTGGCCCCAGCGATTTTGACACCTAGCCCGTCCTGCCGCCTTCTCACAGAACCTGAGTTTCGACAAGCGGCTGGCGGCCTACGTGCAGCGACTTAGCCCAGCATGGTCATAGGTCGCAGTGGGTATTAGCACGATCAGTAGCACCTGCCGCTTGTTCTGTTGCCATCGGCTGCTGCTGTTCCATATAGACAACTCAGGAGTGCGCAGCCTTAAGTTAGCGATGCTTTTCTGGTGGAAAGACTTTACCCTCGAAGGTGCCAAGGCCGTGCAAAATGCCTCGGGATTAGTGCGGCAGTTAGCTCACTCTTCCTTGGCGTCTATCTCGGCAGAGATTTTGCCAAACGACTCCCAATGGCCAACCAGTTCATCAACGCGATCGGGAATGCGCGGAGTCTTACTGAGCACCAGGCAACGGGTGGTGCCTACATATTCCTCAAGCAGGTAGAGCGTGCTTCCAACATCGACTCCCATTTCCTGCAGAACGTCGTCGGGCAGGCGAATAGCGCCATCGCCTTCCCAGTTCTCGATCACCACATGATGTTTCATCGCGACTCCAGAAGCCGGTTGGATGAGGTGTCCGCAAGGGGAGGCGGCGGCAGGCCGCTGCCAACTAAGTCCTGCGGCGCAGGCCGGCAGCATAGCAAAGAGGATAGGCTCAGAGAGTGGTAACGAACGCGCCGATCCAGCCACTGCTGCCGGCGGGCGAAAACTCGCCCAAGCAGCTCAACTGCGCGAGCACCCGGAATGGGTGCGTCAGGAATGCGCACAATCGATTCAGACCACGAGCAGAGCGATACCAGATGCCAGGCACTTACCCGCTGCATGGTGCGCCAAATGACGCTACAATAGTGCCATATGTCGCATCTGGAGGAATGCTCTATGGTTTCCGCCGACACTCGCACTCGCACTCGCAAGGCAGCACCCGCCGCCCGTAGGCCAACGGAATACCTTTTCCAAAGTGACTCTGACCAGCTCAGTCCGGTCATGGTCTACAGGCTTACGGTCAAAGGCTTCGACCTGAAAGACGTGCAAGACATGCTTGCGATTTCTGATCTGTATTCGACGAAGAAGATCATGAGTCGCATTGTAGGCAAGTCCATCAGAACGATTCAGCGCCAGGGCAGCAAGCAACCAGCACACCTCAACTCCCAACAAAGCGCCGTGGCATTTCAGTACGCGAAGGTGCTGGAGCACGCGATCAATGTATTCGGCACTCAAAAGCTGGCCGAAGAATGGCTAGGGCGCCCTTGCAAGTATCTGGACGGTGACGTGCCGCTGGACGTTATCGACAACCCAGTGGGTTTTCAGGCAGTCGAGGACTATCTGGAGCGCATCGAGTACGGGGTCTATCAGTGAACCCACTTCCCTGGTCTGGCTCATGGTACGCATGGCGCATCGACCGTGAGCTCTACAAGGACACCTGGGACAGTGGCATTGGTGCCCACAAGCTGGGTGGCCGCTGGAACGCTCCGGGGCGAAACGTTGTATACGCATCGGCAGATCCCTCAACCGCCATCCTGGAGGTGGCGGTGCATGTCGGCTTCGATGCGTTGGATACGGTTGCGCATGTGCTCACATGCTTCGAAGTGCTCGATCAAAGCCTTATCAAGGTCGTACAGCCTGAAGATGTTCCCAATCCTGTCTGGCTGACGAGTGCATCCGCTTCACCTAACCAGCAGAAGTTTGCAGACGCCCTGCTGGCCGAGCATCCTTTCGTACTGATCCCATCCGCCGTCACTCGTCACTCTTGGAACTTGCTTGTCAGTCGCGAGCTGGCCGAGGGCAGGTATCGAATGATCAGCCAAGAGCGCTTCGGCCTGGATACGCGCCTCGTTAAGGTCTGAGCCGCTTTGCGCTGGCTGAGCCAGCAGTGTCTTTCAGGTGAGTGCCTTTAGATTGCGTGACAGCTCTTCACGTAGCTGTAGTACCAGGACGAGTACCCGCCAGAACAACAGGCCCTTCCTGTCCCTCTGATTTACAACGCCCCAGCCTACGGCACAGCAACCAAGGCAGTGAAAGCTCACTTGGGCCTTTAAACTGACGCCGCTCTTTTTGAGTAGGAAACGACGGAATACCGCTGGGAAATACAAATATTTCCATGCCACATCCAGCTATTCCACAGACAGGACATCGAGACTGTGCTCTATAGACACCGTGGCTGCACTGGATTGCCGCTGCATGCCAATGTCAGTCCCGCAAAAACCACTGAGCTGCCACATACGCTCACAGGGATCTCTTCGCCGAACTAGCCAAATACACCCTCGTGACGACAGAACCCTCCACCGAATCGCCAATATCTAGCATGCGCCCCCGGAATAAATCGTTAAACCTCGACTGGCCTGGCCTTTCACTCACTCTATTCAAATGACACCGCCCCTGCGGACCATTAAACGGAGCCCACCCGCCACGACAAATACGTATCATGAGGCAGCGGGTTAGCTTGGTAAGCTCGCTCTCAGACAACCTTTGTCAATGTGGCCGTCATGGAAGAAAGCGCGCAACAGCGTTCAGAACGCTATGTATCCGCCCGCAGCCAGCACCCAGCGTGGCTTTTGCTCGCCTCGCGGCGTGCTCCGCTCGTATTGGGCTGCCTGCGCACGCTATTCGAGCGGGCGCATGATGGGATCCCCATGGAGGATGCGCTGCAAGCGCTGTCCGAAATGCTGGCTGCTTATGCCAGCCAGGAGCTTTACGAAATCGACCCAGATGCAACGCATCTCCAAGCAGGTCGTGAACTTCGTGAATGGATCAAGCGGCGCCTCGTCGTAGAGCGAGAGGGCCGTATCTATGCAACCGACGCGCTGGAGTCAGCCATCCAGTTCGTAGATTCGCTGGATAGTCGGATCATGACTTCCACAGCATCTCGCCTTTCGGTGGTTCAGCGCGAGATCGAAAACCTGGAAACGGGTCTGAACCCCAGCCCAACTGGCCGTATTGCCAGCCTGCGCCGCCGAATCCAGGATTTGGAGCACGAGCTAGCGCAGGTAGAAGCTGGCCACGTCGTCGTGCTGGATGAAGCGCAGGCGATAGAGGGCATACGCGAGGTATATAACCTGGCCACCAGCCTACGCGCGGACTTTCGACGAGTTGAAGACTCTTGGCGCGAGGCGGATCGCGCTCTTCGACACTCCATCATCAGTGAGCAGTCTCACCGTGGAGAAATCGTCGATCGGTTGTTGGACGGGCAAGATGCTCTACTCAACACTCCCGAGGGGCGTGTCTTCGAAAGCTTCCAGCAGCAACTGAGGCAGTCCGCTGAGCTGGAAACCATGCGTGAGCGTTTGCGCACCATCCTTCGTCACCCAGCGGTTCCAAAGGCACTGAATCGTCCCCAGCAACGTGAGCTACGTTGGCTGGCGTTACGCCTGGTTCGGGAGTCGCAGGCTGTGCTCCAAGCGCGCGCCCGAAGCGAGCGCGATGTTCGTGGCTTCATGAAGACGGGGCTGGCCGCCGAGCATCATCGCGTCGGACAGTTACTCAATGATTTCTTCAATCTAGCGCTCAGCGTCGACTGGCAACGCCAGTCAGAACGCCGTAAGCCTGCATGTTTACCACCAGTTGGCGTAGCCATTACCGGTATCCCGGCAATCGAGCGTCTCCGCTTCAAGGCCCTGGATGACGATGATACGGGCGAGCTGGATCTGAGTTTGAAGCCTGCGGGGTTGGAGCAGATTGATGATGACTTCTGGGATGCCTTCGACGGGCTGGATCGTGAAGCGCTGATTCAGGACACCCTGGCTGTGCTGGCGGAGCAGGGGCGTCCTGTGAGTCTCGGGGAGCTTGCGTCTTTGCTTCCACCTGCTCACGACCTAGAAACCTTTGCGCTCTGGTTGGCGATGGCACGCGAGGCAGGTATTGAGGTGCTGAAAGAGGAGCGTCAGCTCGTGGAGCTAGTTGACGAGGATGAGCAACGCTGGCGCTTCAATCTGCCTTATGTCGGACTCGACCACGAGGCACTCAAGGACATCGATTGGGAGTTGTGAGCATGGCAGGGATCTTCGATCGAATTGCAGGGGGCTCTGGCGCCGACGAAACGGAGCTGACGGTGGAGGCCATAGCGTTGGATGACGGCATGGATGATGAACAGCCTCTTATGAGCGCCGCTGTTCAGGTCGATGAGCGCCGGACGCCGCAACGGGTACGTGAGGCCGTACAGGAAATGCTCAAGTACGGGCTGCTGGAAGAAAGTCACAAGCCCAACCTGTATCGCTCAGCGCTTTCCAATATCGAGGCGGTCGACAGAATTCTGGAACCCCTCGACCTTGCCATGGGGGTCGACGAGGTTCGGGGGCTGGTGTTTGTTACCGTTCGCCAGGGCGAGGTAGCCGAGCAGGATGAATGGTCGCACCCCCTTGTGCGTCGGCAAAGGCTGAATCTGGAGCAGTCCCTGCTGATAGCCATTCTGCGACAGCATTTCATTGCGTACGAACAGGAAAGCGGTACGGGCGCCAGTCAGGCACTGGTAGCGGTTGATGAACTGATTCCCCAATTGCAGGTTTACCTGGGCGAGCTGGGCAGTGAGGCTAAGGAGCGCAATCGCATCATCACACTGCTGGACCAGCTCAAGGGGCATGGTCTGGTGTCGGCTCTGGATGCTCATGATCGAGTCATCATCCGCCCCATCATTACCCACTTGGCCAACCCAGAAAACCTGCAGGCACTCGTGGCTTGGCTGCGCGAGCAGGTGGAGGGCGCGGCTACGCCGGTTGCTGGTGCTGAGGAGGATGAGGCGTGAAGCAAGCACTACTCTGGCGTGACAGCGAGACCTTCATTCTCAGCAGCATCGAACTCTATAACTGGGGCGGCTTTCAGGGCTATCACCGTGCCGAGATCGATCCCTCAGGCACCGCCGTGATCGGCCCAACGGGTAGCGGTAAAACGACGCTGGTGGACGCACTGATGACCTTGCTGTGCGCCAATCCGCGCTACAACCTGGCCTCCACGGGTGGACATGAAAGTGACCGGGATCTGGTGTCCTATGTGCGGGGAGTAACCGGCCCAGGGGACGGGGGTGTGGAGCAATCTCATATCGCTCGCCAGGGTAAGACGGTCACCGCCATTGCCGCCACGCTCGAGCGTGATGGTACGCAGGTTCGACTGGGTGCTGTGCTCTGGTTCGAGGGCACAAGCTCCTCGGCGTCCGAACTGAAAAAACTTTGGCTTTTAAGCGAGTCCCCCGAGCAGACGCTGGAGCATTGGCTCAGCCAGCATCACGCAGGTGGCATGCGGGCGCTGCGTCAGATGGAGAAGGATGGGACGGGTATCTGGCCTTATCCCAGCAAGAAAGCTTTCTTGGCCAGGCTGAGGGATTACTTCGAGGTCGGTGAAAACGCTTTCACCTTGCTCAACCGCGCTGCCGGCCTGAAGCAGCTCAACAGTATTGATGAGATCTTTCGAGAGCTGGTACTGGATGACCGCTCCGCCTTCGAGCGGGCTGCCGAGGTCGCCAGCAGCTTCGATGATCTAACTGACATCCACCGAGAACTGGAAACCGCTAGAAAGCAGCAGCGCTCGTTGCAACCTGTCGCCGATGGCTGGGAACGTTATAGGGCCTTGCAAGAACAGTTGCAGGATAAACAAGCGCTCGAAGGCATCCTCCCGGTCTGGTTCGCCGAACAGGGTTATCGCCTGTGGTTGGCTGAAACCAACAGGCTTGAGAAGGCGCAAAAACAGGCCGAACTGAATCAGGAGCAATGCAGGGGACAGTTTGATATCCAGAAGGGCGTGGTCGATCAGCATCGTCAGCGCTACCTGCGAGTAGGCGGTGCAGAGATAGATCTATTGCGCGCGCGCATCGCGGATTGGGTTCGGGAGTTTGATAAACGGCGCCTGAAAGCCGAGCAGTACCAGCGTTTGGCCAAAGGGCTAGGACTCGTGGAGGAGTTATCAGCCGCTGCGCTCGAGGAAAATCAGCAGCAGATCACGGCACGCCTGGAAGTACTGGCCGAGCAAATTACTGAGGCACGGCAAAAGGCGTTCGATACAGGCATTGTCCAGAAAGAACTCGATGGCCGCCTGCAGAGCTTGCAGCAGGAGCGTGTCGAGGTCGAACGACGGCCAGGCTCGAACCTGCCTGGGCATTTTCATGCTTTTCGAGGGGAGCTGGCGCAGATGCTTGGCGTCGATGAATCGGCCCTGCCTTTCGTTGCCGAGCTGGTGCAGGTCAAGCCCGAGGAGCTGGCCTGGCGGGGGGCCATCGAGCGGGCAATCGGCAGCCACCGCCTGCGTATCCTGGTGCCGCAGGGTGCGTCCGAGGCTGCACTGCGTTGGGTGAACCAACGACACAACCGCTTGCATGTGCGCTTGTTGGAGGTCAAGGAACCGTCGTCGCGCCCTGTGTTCTTCGACGATGGTTATACCCGCAAGCTGACCTTCAAGGAGCATCCGTACCGCGAAGCGGTAAAGGCGCTACTGGCGGACAACGACCGACATTGCGTGGAGAGCACGGAGCAATTGCGTCATACCCCGCACGCCATGACGGCTCAGGGGCTGATGTCGGGTAAAGAACGCTTCTTCGACAAGCAGGACCAGAAGCGCCTCGATGAAGACTGGCTGACCGGCTTCGATAACCTCGACCGTCTGGCCTTCCTGACTGAACAAATTCGCGAGGTCAATGAACAGCTCGCGCCTGCCAAGCTGGCCTTGGATGCTGCCCAGGGCAATGTCCGCAAGTTGGAGGATCAAGCTTCGCTGCTGCAGCGCGTCGAAGAACTGCAGTTCGAGGAGATTGATCTGCCGGGCGCCGAGCGTCAGCTGGAGTCGCTGCGTGCTCAGCTGGACACCCTGACACGTCCCGACTCTGACCTCGCCCTTATCAAGGCTGAGCTGGATGAAGCTGAGGCATTGCTGGACTCTCTGGATCGACAGAGGCAACAACTTATCGAGCAGTGCGGTCAGTTGAAAATTCAGTTCGAGCAGGCCGCATCCGCTACCCGTAAGGCTTATCGCGGCGCCGAAAAGGGGCTGAGCGATACGCAACGTGAGTTGGCGCTAGCGCACTTCCCGACCCTGAGTGCTGATGACCTCGGCGATATTGTCGAGCTGGAGCGCAAGCATACGCATGAGCTGCAAGGGCAGCTCAAAACACTCGGCGAAAAACTAGGCGATCAGAAATCCGAGCTTACCAAACGGATGTCCGACGCCCTGAAGGTAGACACCGGGGCGCTTGCAGAAGTTGGGCGAGAGCTGGTGGACGTACCCAAGTATCTGGAGCGTCTACGCGTGCTGACCGAGGAAGCCCTGCCCGAGAAACTCAAGCGCTTCCTGGAATACCTCAATCGTTCCTCGGATGACGGCGTCACCCAGCTACTTAGCTATATCGACCATGAAGTCTCGGTGATCGAGGAGCGTCTGGATGACCTGAACAGTACGATGCAGCGTGTTGACTTTCAGCCCGGGCGCTATCTGCGCTTGGTTGCGACAAAGGTCATCCATGCAAGCCTGCGCACCTTGCAACAGGCTCAGCGCCAACTGAACTCGGCGCGTTTCATCGATGATGAAGGCGAGAGCCATTACAAGGCATTACAGGAGCTCGTTGGACTGCTCAAAGATGCCTGCGAGCACAGCAGGAATCAGGGCGCCAAAGCGCTTCTGGATCCGCGCTTCCGCCTGGAGTTCGCGGTCTCAGTGATCGATCGAGAAAGCAAGAGTGTCATCGAAACCCGAACAGGCTCTCAGGGCGGTAGTGGTGGTGAGAAGGAGATCATCGCCTCCTATGTGCTGACCGCATCACTCAGCTATGCGCTTTGTCCCGACGGCAGCAGCCGGCCGTTGTTCGGCACCATCGTTCTCGACGAGGCGTTCTCGCGCAGCTCCCATGCGGTTGCCGGTCGGATCATTGCAGCGTTGAGAGAGTTCGGCCTGCACGCTGTCTTCATCACGCCCAACAAGGAAATGCGCCTGCTGCGCCACCATACGCGTTCGGCAGTCGTCGTTCATCGGCGCGGCGTGGAATCCAGTCTGGTTTCCCTGAGCTGGGAAGCGTTGGATGAGCATCATCAACAGCGCATCAAGGCCATGCATGAAGTCGCCCACTGACATCAGTCGCAGCCTGGCCAGACAATGGCAGCGCTCCAGCGTACGCTTGGAACGCTTGCTCAATCCCGCTAGCTGGCCGCAAAGCCTCAACATCGGCAAGCCTTCGGCACGTCTATTCACTGACAACATCCAGGCGGTACTCCGGCATGTGGAGAACTGGCGGAGCGTGAACGTGGGTACAGTCGACTGGGAGCCCGTCAGCTACCGAGCAGGGCTGTCCCCCATTTCCTTACCGATGCGCTGGCACTTGCGTAGCCCTTCCGAATGGATTGCCGCGACCAATGATCCAGCGGTCAGCCAGGAATACGCTCAACTCGAGTATCTGGTTGAGCAGGTAGACAGTGCCTTTCATGCGCTGCTGGTAGCACAACGGGGCTTATGGTTGACGAAGCCCCCTGAAGAAGTCGTCGCCACGGCGCAACTCGCCATCCGCTTGGCGCCAGGCTGTGCCCGAGGCCGTCCACTGCGCCTGCTTGCCGAGCACGGCGTCGACACCAAGTTTTTCGAGCGTAACGCCAGTTTGCTGACCTGGCTCCTCGACGAGCGCTTCGGAGGCGCGGCGTCCGAGCAAGGCCTGACAACGTTTCTGGACGCTTTTGAAGAAACCAGCCACTGGGTTCTGGTCTTTCCCCTTCAGCCTGAGCTGTTGCCCTTCAAGCGGCTCAGACTCACCACTGCGGAACTGGCCGAAACCCCACTTCCCGGTTCGCGATTGCTCGTGGTGGAAAATGAGCAATGCATTCACTTGCTGCCTGAGAACTTACCGCACACCCTGGCTGTGCTGGGCTCAGGACTCGATTTGCAGTGGCTAGCGTCCGCGCACCTGGCCGGGAAACAGATCGCATACTGGGGCGATATGGATACCTGGGGCTTGCTGATGCTGGCGCGAGCGAGACTCCATCAACCAGCAGTCGAAGCACTATTGATGGAGCAAGAGCTGTTTGAACAGCACTCACAGGTGAGCGCAGTCGTCGAGCCGACCAAAGCTCTGGATTCGGCCCCACCTGGTTTGCTGGCTGACGAAGCGGACTTCTATCGGTATCTGCTGGTGCAAGAACGAGGACGTCTTGAGCAGGAGTACCTGCCAAAGGAACAAGTTGAGCACGTTATCGCGCAGTGGGCTCGAAAGATCCCTGTATAGAGCGGCTGGCGGTGGGCTCAATAGCCCTGTAATCCTGAGACCGCCTACCCTTAAACCACAGCCTTCAGATATGCCTTCTCTGACATTTCCAACGTTGATCGCTTTAGGCGGCCGGTTTTCAGCGTTGGTCTGCAACGAGTCTTTCCACCTCGTCGACGATCTCAGCTGCGGTGCAGCCCAGGGGGTTAGCTAGCTTGATCAGGGTGGTGATCGTTGGCTGGTTGATGCCCCGTTCCATCAGGCTGACGTAGTTACGCTGCAATTCCGCCTCATGGGCCAATTGCTCCTGGGTGAATCCTGCTTCGACACGCCGTCTGCGCAGGACCTTTCCGAACGCCAATCCGACTTCCACAGATGACTCCCCAAAAGGGAGGACTATCTGGGCGGCGTCATCTCTGGTCTTCACAGTATATTGTGAATTTGGTAAAACGTGACCTCATGGCATGACGTCACCCCAGCGAATTGCAGGGCTGTCTTCCTACATGCCGTCTTCGTAATTGGCTGTAATTCAGTGCAAACGATTAATTTCCGATAAATAAGCAGTTAAATAGAAGGATGTTAAAAGTATATGAGGATTATTGGCATAGCTGCTTATGTGACACTTGCATTTTTTTTGCAATCAGGAGCCTTCGCTGGCGAAACTGGAGTTCAGCAACTTGTTAAAAGATGCGAGGCTGCTTCCAAGGCTAGCGGGTCCTCACCTGCGCTCTGTTCGTGCACGATGGAAAGAATGCAGGAGTATGGGTTCACTGATTCGGAGATTGTTAATTTTTCTCGACGAGACTTTAAGCCAAAGGATCTACATGAAACTGAACGCCATATGGACTACAGCATTAAGATTCGATTAATGGCAGGACAATGCGGCTGATTAGCTTTTCCACAGTCGTCAGTCTAGTCGTACGTCATTGATTATGTGATTTGCCGTAAAGGATTTTATGCGAAACTTTTCTGGGTTTATTTCATTAGCTCTTGCGGGCTCTATTCTTGCTGGTTGCGGCAGTGAGGATTTCACAGGCGCGTATCGTTATAAGATACCCGGTGGCGAGCGGGTAATGGTTCTCAACGTTCACGGTGATGAGGCCGAAATATTTGGAGAGGATGTGAGCGACGGTCGCATCAAGCCGCTGGTTAAGATGAAGATTTCTGTAAAAGATAAAAAACTTCTCCTTGATGATGTTAATAGTTCCGAACGCTTGGCCCTCACGCGAAATGTAGATGAGCAGAGTATCGATTGCCTCAACTGCAAGGTGCTTGGCATCAATGACGCGGCGGTTTGGAAATATGACCCTCAAGGGCCTTATGACGTAGAGCGGATGCTGAAAGACCAAGCCCTTAAGGATGAAGAGGCATTGAATGCCGAGCTACTCAAGATGCAGGAGCAAATTTATGAGCAGGCCAAGCGAGACGAAGAAGCAACCAAACTAGGCCCATATGAAGGCGATTGGGTTTATCAGAGAACAACGAAACAAGACCCCTTGATCATCATGACTATCTGGCGCAAAAGTCAGATTAAACGCTGGTCGTTCCGATTTGAATCCATGGATCGCATAGGACAGGAAGTACCAGGGTTCGAGGTCTCAGATGTTGGATTGAAGGTCAAAGTTGGCTCTGAGAGCCGCCTATACAACCTCAGCCCTGGTAAGCAGATATTGACCTGCACTAACTGCGATAGGCCTGAGCGCTGGGTCAAGGCTGACCCTAAGAAAGACCTCAGCGATCGCCATTACGCTCGACAGATGGCTGGCAATCCGTAGTTCCTCGTGAGGCTCCCCTGCCCGAGTTTGGACTGGACAGGGCGCTTTCTAGGCGTTTGTCCCTCAGATTTTTTGAGGTTGTGCTAATGCTTCAAGCAGCCTGGACGTTGGTGACCAGGAGTAAGCGATGAGCATCGTGGATGCTCATCGCCGTCCCCTCCACTGCGAGCAGCGGAGCAAGGAGGCGTCATTCAGCCATATTCCCAAGCGGCCAGATTTTACGGCAGTAGGACGGCTGCGTCGGAAATCCATAAATATTCATCCTCATTTCTCAATGTGGGAACTGACGAAATTTGTGGCATCTGCGTTAGCGCAGCGGAACATTGAGTTACTGTGTCTCTAAAGTAATCGGGAGCGCACGCTGATGAGATGGTTTTTCGTGGTGATGCTTTGCGGTGGTGCTGGCCTCTTGCTAAGCACCCAATATCAAATACCACAATGGTTTCTTTGGCTCCTGCTGGCGCTGGGAACCACGATGTGGGGCCTGGCCAAGTGGATGGAACAGCAGGAGGCCGAGACGAAGCGCGATCATGATCTCAGGTGCTGATCAGGATTGGGCCGTATGGGATCTCCCAATGGCCGCAGCGCTGAACTACGCGCTGTGTGGTGGACGATGGTGAGCCAGCTATCCGGGACTTTGAGTTCATGACCAGGAGATAACGAGATTGACTCTTCCATACGAAAGAACACGCGCCATCGTCAAGACAGAGGAGTTTCTGCGTGAACTCTCCCGTCATTCGGGGCTATCGCAGGATATCCGCAGCTATGCGAAAAGCCTGCTCAGGCACTATCCATCTGCCGACCAGATTTTCTCGCTGGGGCGCCTTGAGGAATGTCTGGTAAACGAAGCGCTTGAAGATGAATACCGACGGCGGGTGATCGCCTTCCATCAGCCGCTGCTCTGCCCGTCGCTGGAGTCGACTCGCTAGCGATGTCCCTCCCAGATTTTGAACTGCCGGTGTCTCACCTCGTCGCGCAGCGGCTGAAGCATCTGCGCAAGGGGAAGCTTTTCAGCATCAGGTGTCTTGCAGAGCTTGGTTCGAGCTCGGCCATCTCCAAGGCAGTCGCCCAACTTGTTCGCCGTGGCGAGCTTGAGCGTGTGTATCGTGGCATCTACATGCGACCGAAATACAGCCAGTACACCGGTCGGGTTCATCGTCCCGGGCCTTGGGACTTGGTGAATCTGATTGCCAGGCAGAACCGTTGGAAGCTACAGATCCACGGCGCTGATGCCGTGAGGCGATTCGGGCTGAGTACACAGATGCCAGTCATTCCGATCTATTACACGAGCGGCCCCAGCCGATCGCTATTTATGGGGAAGGCCGAGATCAGGCTCGTGCATGCTGCTCCGATGGCTATGCAGTGCGCAGGAACCAAGGTCGGCATGGCCATCAGTGCTCTTTATTATCTTGGTAAAGGTGGTGCTACTCAGGAATGCATCGATGCAATAAAAGGGGGGCTTAGCCTTGTAGAGCTGACTACATTGCTGCGCTGCAAACTACCCAGCTGGACGCGCGTAGCGTTGGCACCATGACCCCTAACCCGTAAGCTCGCGTGGCCCGGTTTCTTATCGCTACTTCATCTGCAACATGGTCTCTCGCTACCTGGAATAGCAGTGCTTACTGAAGGTGTGCCACGAGGTCTCATCGCAAAACCAGTCAGCTGGCAGCAACTAGGTTCGGCTAGGTAGGCATCGAAAATCCGCGCATGCGCGGATCGCGTCTATGCACGATATAGGGGATTTGGCTCTCCCACTATGAAGGTGAACCCTTTGTAGAGCGGCAACCACATGAACCGAAAAACGCTAATTTCTCTAGCCACACAGCAGGGCCAATCTGGCCAGGTCATCGGGGAAATTCTTGATGTTATTTGTGCACACCCAGATCTAATCGACTTGCCACGTATGGTGGCAGGGCTGATGCGCGCATTGCGCATATCCGAGCTTGGTTCACCTATCAGAATAGGAAACTGTGATTCGCTCGTGTGGCGAGAGGCATGCGAGTGGATCGTCTCGCTAAGCAGCCAGCCCCAAATCTCGGAGCGTTTGGGTAACCGCTTCTGGTTGGGGACACCCCCGCCTACTCGAAACCCTGTGTTGAGCAGGGGTGTAAAAACGTATGGGTTCCCGTACGCCGCGCTGTGGCATGCGCCACGAGACACAGAGAATGCACCAGACTACGACCGCCTGATTGCTCAATTGATAGCGGCAACGCAGACATCTAGTCAGTTTCAACTGTCTGCCCAGCGCTATGCCGCGTTCCTAGATCTGAGGTGGTTGTGCGAAACGCGCCATCTGATCATTCCCTCAGAACTGAGGGTTTGGGGTACCACGGCCAGTTTCGTGACGGCATGCCGAGGTTTCTCAGCACCCGACTCCAGATCGGAAAATGCGGATCGATTCGCTTCAATTACCCGATTGGTCCGTTACAGCCAGGGAGAGGTGCCGCAGACGAGGTCGAACGGGGGTGGCAGCCGCGGCAGACGAGGAAAGTCGGATACTCCGGAGCTAACGCATTTCATTGCTGAGGACCACCGTGGGTTTGTCCTGGGTGATCCAGATGATCCGGATCAGTTGCCGGGCCACTATCAGATTCTCACCAAATCACCAACGATTGATGAGGATGTCGATGGGCTGGCTCCAGATGAATTGGGTTCTGCTGCTGAGATCTGGCTACTGGACGATGACGGTATTGAGCGACCGTTCGTTGCTGACCTGCTAAGCCAGCAGGGAATCGAGAATCACATTGTACGGAGCCGGCAGCAGTTGCCGTTTACTTATGCCCAATTCACGCTTGCGGAGTTGAGAGATCTGCTGTTCGGTGCCAGCGATCTATTCATAGCATGTCGGCAAAAACTGAATAGCAACCAAGACTGCGTGCAGGCTCAGCTACGGATGGAGGCCATCCTGATGCTGCACCTCAGTCTGTGGCTCGGACAACCTCCAATCCATGTCGTTCAGTTGATAGTGGTGGATCGGGAGATGGACTGCTCCGACGGAGTGGCCTTGGTGAGAGGGGCGCTCGGGCAGTTCAGCGTAGGTGTTCGACGTCCGGAGCTAGCAGGAGATGAGCGTTGGCAGGCCTCAGCCGGAATCCGATCCTCACAGACTCGCCTGCTACTGCCCGATCTGGCCGGCAGCTCTGCATTGATCGAAGCGCTACTACGACATTTTCCTCGAGCATCCAATCGTGTTTTTACACATCAGACCGAAGCGCTGGTCACAGAGGCCAGAAGGGTTCTCTCGATTCTGGGTAAAGGCGACCCTAGGTATACCCTAGGAAAGGTAAGGAATTATTTGTTCCACCGACTTGTCGCGGATACTCGCGACATAGCCATCGCTGGGATGTTGTCTGGCGTTCGAGTGCCATCTGCGCAAACGCCGCAGTATTACCTGCAGCCTAGGGTCAGCCATTTACGACGCATTTACAGTGCGTCCCTAGGGCGGGTTCTACAACAGGTCTATGCCTGTGCTGGGCTGGCGTACGAATTGCCAGAGCTGGATGAGAGTGATCATGACGGTAGCGTAGGTGCGGCGCACTGCCTGTTGCCCGAGACGATTTCAGCGAATGTGAGCGCCTTGGCGAGCATACTGCGTAAGAGGCCGCCCTCTACTCTAGATGGCCAAATTGCTTGGCATAACGCGTACACGCTGTGGGTTGTGCAAATGTTCATGCTATCCACAGGTTGCCGGGCTATCCGCAACCCGCTGCGGTTCGTTGACGAATTCGATCCGCTGCTGAGGATGGGCGCTATAGCTGATAAGGACAGCGGCGATCGGCACATGAGCCGGCTGGTCTGCGTGCCTGAAATGCTGCAACGGCAATTGGCCCACTACTTCGCACATTGCGCGGCGATCTCGAAAACCCTTCTCTCTGCCTCCGTGGAGGGTGACGAGCGATGGTCCCGCGGCTTCCTCCTCTCGCACAGTGAGAGCGGAGTCCGCCGCATAGAGATCAGGCCCGCCACCCTGTACCTACATATGGAGCAAGTGGCTGGCTATATCCCGCACCGCATTAACGCCTACCGGAAGTTTATCCGCACAGAACTGTTCGAGCGTGGCTGCCCTGCAGAGGCGCTAGCCGCATTCATGGGCCACTGGCTGCGCGGAGAAGAGCCGCAAGATCACTATTCCTCGTTTTGCCCCGCAGCCTATGCCGAAGAAATGAGCAGTTGGATTACGCAGCTGTTGAAATCACTGGGCTGGTACGTACAGGGGAGCCGGTGGGGTGTGATGCGATGAATATGTCATGCCTGAATGACCAGCAGATTGAGTATCTGTGGTCCGCAGCGCCTCATGAGCCGGACTGGAAAAGAGAAATGCGTGAGCGCCTGAGGCTGATCGCCGGGAATTGCGGAGTGCCTCTGGGGCAGTGGTTACTGGGTACACGTGCCATTCGAGAAGTTACGGTTGAGCATGTGCGCGAATTGGAGGCCCAGCTAGGTACTGACCACACGCTGCGCAATATGCTGCGCAGCATTACTCGGCGGGTGCGTAGTCAACTTCCGGGGTTTCCGCTGGCGCGTCTGGCTATTGCTGTTGAACGGCCAGCAAACCCGATCAATCCGGATCTGTATCCCGCTGAGCGATTACGTCTCAGTCGTCAGTTGCTCCAGGCCATGCGGGATGGATTCAAACGGGAGCTCGACTCCCTGATTCCTGCAGAGCGAGTCGGCCTACTCTTGATGAGTGCCTCGTATGGCGGTGGCCTGATGGAAGTCGCGCAACTGAATGCTCTCGTTTCGGTGTCCCCGGAGCAGATCGACTGGCTTGCGGGCGTGCCTGAGATCAGGCTGCCGTTACCCATTCGTGGCAAGGCGGAGGCGGAGTACCGACAATGGTTTCCGGACCCGGCCACGCTCGCTCTGATGTTTCGGTGCGTGGATGACCTTCTGGATATGAAGGAACAGCTGCAGCGTAAGGGTGGCAAGATACGATGCGTCCGGGCGTTTTTAACGTCAGTTGGGGTATCCGGTAGCGATCTTCCAAGCAGTTTGACTGGGCTACTGGATTTACTGCGCCTACAGATGCAGTTACGCCTGCCCCAGATAATGGTGAATTTTGCCTGCCGGCAGAGGTTTGCTTCCCAATCTCTGCGCCCCTCATCATGGGGCGAGCTGTTTGGGCTAATCGGACTGGAGGACCCGACTGACTCGTATGGAGGCAGCACCGGAGGTGCGACTGAGGTACAGGAGAAGGAGGACGCTCCTGGCTGGCTAATGGAGCTATGCCAGCAGATTCGTGCCGACCTACCTATCCAGTCAGACCAGCATGCCGGGGAGCATGAAATCCTAGTGAAGGAGTGGGCAGGCTTCATGCTGTCTAAGGGCTCGCTGTATGGCCACGTTATAGGACGATCAACGGTAGCCCGCTATGTTCGGCTGCTTGGGGGTGCTCTGACGCAACTGGATGGTTTGACGATTTTCAGGCTGGAGCCAGATGCATTGGAAAACGTCTACGAAGGCCTACTCGAGGCCCAGCCCACGGATGGCAAGCGTCGGGTTTTGGCCAAGGGGATTTATGAATTCCATGCGTTCCTAGAGCGTCGCTACCACTATCCTCCCATTAGTCCATATGCGGTGCTGGGTATCGGTCAGGACGTTGTAAGCGTGGATGCACGTATCCTCTCCGAGGATCAATATCAGGCGATTTTGCGGGCCCTGGACATCTGTGGACTGGAGTTGCGAACGCCGCGCCTAGTGACTGCTGCCAAACTGTTTCTAGTTCTTGGATTCCGACTTGGTCTGCGACGCAACGAAGCTCTAAAGCTGCGGCTATGCGATATCCATCCGCCTCAGCTACCAGCAGATTCCAGCGAGCGCATTCATCAAAGTCACCCAAACATGCGCAAGCTAACTCTGCCGGAACTGGTTGATCTTGATTTGCCCGTTGACCTGCTCGTGCGCCCCCACGCACAGCGTGGCCTGAAAACCCAGAACTCGGTCAGGAGGCTGCCGCTTCGAATGCTGCTGGAGCCTGACGAACTTACGTTATTGATGAGCTGGTATCAGCAACGTCAGGTTGAGGAGAGCGAGGGGGATTTTTCGGAGTTTCTGTTCTGTATCCCTGAGCTGAAAACACTATGGATAAGCGAAAGCACGCTGCTGCCGGCTTTGCATGCTTGCATGCGTGCGGTAACGGGATCGCAGCTGATTCATTACCACCATCTACGCCACTCATGCGCTACCTGGTTGATGCTCAAGCTGATGGGATTGATCACTGATGCGTCGCCAAGTCTGATTTTCGGTGATTTACCGCAAACCAGCCGGTGGCTGAAGGATCTTGGTAGGATGCGTAGTGAGCTGGTATTACTTAATGGCGGCCCCACACGGCGCATTGTTCATATTGTCAGTGCCCTGCTTGGTCATGGCAGCCCCAAGACCACATTGCTGCACTATGTTCACTGCCTGCCACAGATCCTGGCACTAGCCTGGCAGTGGAACCCCAAAGCTTGGCAGTTCAGTGCACATAACGTCGCCTCGATTGCTCGAGTGAGCCTCCCCTCGATGGCAGGGACCTCGGATGCCGAGCACCAGTTGAAGATAATTGGCCGGATCAAGCAGCTCAAAGCCAATAAGCGGGCTCGGCAAGCTGCCGTGCAAATACAAACGAAGAAGATTGAGAATCACTGGGCGATCGGGCGAATTCAAACGATGGAGTCGATGCTCGCCTATGCCTCATATGCCGAACAGACAGGTCGAGAGATCAACCTCGACTGGGTCGAGTTTGCTGCTGAGGGGCGTGCGCTAATGTTGGAAAGGGCACGCTACATCCGCGACATGCAGCAGCGTCCGGGGGCAAGCAGCGCAAGCCCTAAACACAGGCTGCAACCTGCTCTGCATGCAGAAGGTTCGTCGTATCTATCGCTGTTGCCCTCGCCACCAAAGCATGGGGGACGGCAGGCCGTGGCCGAGTATGCGCAGCGCCTATACGAACTGCTCGAAGGCCCAGACAGCGAACGCGCCCAGCGAGTGATTGATGATTTTGTTGAGCGCTGCTGGACGACGGAAACCACCCTGCGATTCCAGCGCAATTGTGACGAGGAGCATGCTCAGGACTATTTGTGGCTGCTGGCTGCCATAGGGATTCACGCTCGATCTATCGAGCTGATCGTGTACGACATCAGCAAACCCAAGGCTGCCAAGTCTTACTGGCGTCAGCAACTCGGAAACACGCGTCGGCCGTTCAGTCAGCACGCGCCAGAGAATAGCGATGTAGCGAATCCACATTTGGGCATCAGGGCGAAACTCGAGCTGAAGGGTGGAGCCAAGCAGAACCATCACTCCGGCGCGGCCCTACGCTACCTGATACTGATGGCTTCCATCGACTGGCATTTCCGTGCCTGACCAAATCCGGAGGGCATTCAGCCCTCCGGATCATCCTGCAGTTCCAGCAACTCACCCACCTCACAATTCAGGTACTGGCAGATCGTCTCCAGGTCCTTGAGCTCCACCCGTTGCGCGGTCTCGTGATAGAGCCGCGTGAGGGTTCCGCGGTTGATCCCCGTGTCCCTAACCACGTCACTTATCTTCAATTTCCGCTCACCGAGTAGGCGAGATAAATGGCACTTGACCATCTCAATCTCCAAAAAATGATCTTCTAGAGATCATTTTGTGCTTGCAAAGCCCAAAATGAGCGTTATATTGATCTGCAGGAGATCATTATGAGGCCTCAAGAGCTCATAAGAATCCGCTGTCGTTCAATTTAGCAGAGAGGGCATTGCTATGTCTCACACCTATCTGACCACCGAGGAGCTGGCCACGCGTATGAAGTACGACGTGCGCACCATCCGTAACCGCCTGAAGGACTCGGTACTGCTCGAAGGCATCCATTACTTCCGCCCGTTTGGTGGTCGAAAGATCCTGTTCATTTGGGAGGCCATCGAAAAGGACATGCAGAAACATTCTCGCACCTCCAGTTTGATACCTATGGCCGGCGGAGGCATTTGCCATGGGTAAGATTCGTGCCCGTGCCGACAACGAGAAGTTGTTCTTCGACTTCACTTATCTGGACAAGCGCTGCCGTGAGCAAACCACGCTGCCTGATACGCCGGCCAACCGAAAAAAACTGGAGAAAATCCTTGAGCGCATTGAGGCAGAAATCACGCTGGGAAGCTTCGACTATGCCACTTATTTTCCGCAAAGCAGCAGGGTGCAGGAGTTCGCAAGACTGCAGGCTGGTTGCGCGATACTGAAGACTCCAACGTTCAGGGACTTCGCCGAACGCTGGTTCGACGAAAAGCGTGTGGAGTGGCGCGACACACACACAACGACGGTACGTCAGACCCTCGATAAATACCTGCTACCAACATTCGGCAGGCAAGAGGTCAGCGCCATCACCAAGGCAGAAGTCCTGTCCTTCCGCTCGGCACTCGGCAAAGTTCCCGGGCTGAAGGGGCAGGCTCTGTCAGCGACGCGAATCAACCACATCATGACGCCATTGCGCATGATCCTTAGTGAGGCTGCTGACCGGTTCGAGTTTACTTCACCGTACCTCAACATCAAATCGCTGAAGGTTCCCAAGACCGATGTGGAGCCGTTCACCCTGGATGAAGTGCTGCAGATTCTCGGTGCCGTGCGCGAGGACTTTCGCAACTACTACACGGTGCGCTTCTTCACCGGGATGCGCACGGGAGAAGTCGACGGCCTACAGTGGAAATTCGTCGACTTTCAGAGGCGGCAAATCCTTATCCGCGAAACCTGGGTCGGTGGCCGGCTCGACTACACGAAGAATGACGGCTCGCAACGCGAAATCGAAATGTCTGGCCCGGTGTACAAGGCCCTGCTCGATCAGCAGAAGAAGACAGGGAGTGGTCAGTTCGTCTTCTGTTCTCGGGAAGGTACGCCTTTTTCGTACCGCAACATCAACAACAGGGTTTGGTTTCCGCTGCTGCGTCATCTGGGGCTGCGCCGGCGACGCCCTTACCAGACCCGCCATACGGCTGCGACCCTTTGGCTGGCTGCAGGCGAAAACCCGGAATGGATCGCCCGGCAGATGGGCCACACAACTACCGAGATGCTGTTCCGTGTCTACTCGCGCTACGTACCTAACCTGACCCGACGTGACGGAAGCGCCTTCGACAACCTAATCCAAGCCAACTTGAAGGCCTGAGGAGTACCTAAATGAAACTGATCAAGCGCAGCAACGTCACGCATCTGCATCCGGCGATGGAAGCTCGTGAACACCAGTACTTGAAGCATTTGGCCTCTGCCATGAGCCACTACCTCGAGAGCCCCAACGGCAATGAGCTGGTCTGCATCCTTGGCTCCGGCTACGAGAAGAACAACCGCCAGGCTCTCGATACCTGGGTCGCCTATCACCGTAATGAGGTCTTCGAGAAACGGTTGGAAGGGCGCAGCCCGCTGGACTTCCTGATTGAAAAGCTGGAGAGCACCTTGCACGCTTAGACAAGCATAGAGGCTGTATATATTCTTAAACTAAGAAATGGTCTGGACATAGCTTGTGCTATGTCCGGTCTAATAGCTGGTGAGTTTTGATTTATAAAAGTTTATCGGTCTTCTTATTTTTAAGGTTTGGGATTGCGGTATAGTGCCGATCGCTGTTGGTGTGCTTCCGCAATGCGCAAGCCTTAAGTTGGGCGAAATTATTAAAGCGTTCTATTCGAGCTTTACGGTGTTCTCGATCTTAAGCTCTTTTTGCGGCGAGCTCACTTTCTCGGGAAGTACTGGCACCCCTCCAGGGGTGTCTTGCTTAGTGTAGCGAAGTTGTCGTTCTCTAATGAAGTTGTATTTGCCTTCGCTGAGGTGGTCTGCTTGGTCGAAGTCCGTGATAATGGTTGGCTTGATAAAGACCATTAGGTTTTTCTTGCTGACCTCTTTGCGGTCACTACGAAAAAGCTTGCCGATTATAGGTACTTTAGAGAAAAACGGAACTCGATCTCCGGAGTCTCGCATTTCGTCCGAAATTAGTCCGCCTAAAACTAGCGTCATATTATCTTTTATAAGTACACGGGTCTCGATGGAGCGTTTATTGGTCACGATGTCTGCAGCGCTGGTGTCGCTAGAGACGCTGGATATTTCTTGATATACGTTAAGAGTGACAGAGTCACCCTCATTGATCTGTGGCATGATTTTGAGAGTGATGCCGACGTCTTGGCGCTCGATGGTTTGGAACGGGTTGGTGGAAGGGTTTGAGGCGCTGGTTGAACTGCCTGTCACGAACGGCACGTTCTGGCCGACGACGATCTTACCTTCTTCGTTGTCCAGCGTTACCAGGTTGGGCGTGGAAAGGATGTTCATCGAATCATCCGTCGACAACATCCTGATCAGAGTACGCAAAGAGCCGCTTCTGTAGAAACCGAGACTGAGTCCAGCGTCCATTTTGATCGGCGATCCAGGAAAACTGTCGATGGAGCTACCCTTCATGGAGGACTTGAAGCCACCGAATACACCGTCCCCATCGATTGCGCCCTCTGATGTTTTCCACTGTACGCCCAGGTCGTTAACCTTATTGGCCGAAACTTCAACGATGACGGCTTCTACCAGAACTTGCGCCCGCCTGATGTCCAGGCGTTTTATCACGCCCGCGATCGTATCCATGATGGCTGGAGGCGCGCTCATGATCAGCGCATTGGTAGTGTCATTGGCCTGAATGGATATTTCGGCGCTATTGATGCCCACGTCCTTATCTTGCTTCTGATGGCTGGTGGCAATGTTTTGCAATATTGGGGCCAGTTCAGAGGCTTTTAGGTAATGCAGGTAAATGACTTGTGTGTCGCGTATCAGGTTGCCGGGTTTGTCCAAGTGCAAGAGAACATCCCGCAATTGTTGGCGTTTGCTGGGGTCGCCGGAGATCAAAATGCTATTGGTTCGCTCGTCTACCGTTATGCTCGTCTTTGCTGCGCCCTCCTGGCCTCCCCCAGACGGGGCCAAGGTGCCAAGCATGGCCGATATCTCTTTGGCATTTGCGAACTTCAGTGGAATGACGTCAATCTCGAATTGTCCGGCCTGATCGATTTCGGTGATCAGTTTAAGAAGCTGGTTAATATTGGACGCTCGATCTGAAATGATCAGGGCATTGCTGTCAGGGTAGGCGGCCAAGTGTCCAACCTGAGGAACCATGGGGCGCAAGATATTGACTAGCTGGGTTGCAGGTACGTGCCGCGTACGAATCACGCGAACTACTTGCTGATCATCGTTCGGTTGATCGTCTCCGACCAGCGGTACTCCGCTCTGTTTCGCGTTGGCGTCGGGAATTACCTTGACTGCGCTATCGGACTCAATCGCAGAAAAACCGTGTACTTGAAGAACTGACAGGAAGACGCGATAGGCTTCCTCCGGCGTCATTGCCCCATTGGAAATTACCGTCACCTTTCCAGTGACGCGCGGATCGATAATGAAGTTCTTGTCGGTGGCTTTAGCGATCCACTCGATGAACGAGCGGATGTTTGTTTCTTGCATGTTGATCTTGATTTCGCCGCTCTCAGGTGGAGCCTTCTGCTCTTGCGCCGAGGCATGGAGAGGTAACAACAGCATATACAAAGACAGCAGCAGGCACGGCAGGGCTCGGATCGACACGTCTAGCTCTCAACTACTGGTTCTGCGCGATTTTGCGCTGGATGAATTGTTGGTATGCGGTAGGTGGAGGAGCTGCGTCCGTGACCTGAACGGGTAAGGGTTGGCTTATCTGGCCCAGGGGTTGCGCTTCCGTGGACGCAATTGGCAGATTCTCCAGATTGGTGGCTTCACCTTCTCCGAAGCCACGGAAACTCAACTGCTCTAACTTGCCGTTACGCTTCAATGTGACCCTATTGCTTTCTATCTGAGCAATGGAAATACCAGGACGTACTTCCTCGCCCGGCTTCAGGATGAGTGTTTGGCTGCCATCTTCCAGTACGGCCGTGCTCTGCGCTGGAGCAGTGCCGAAGAAAATGGCAGAGACCTGCAAGTTGAGATTGCTTTCCGGAACACGTTCTACTGTTTTCATTGCAATCTCTTGATCGGGTGAGCCGAAGAGCGCAGGGAGGCGACTTGGAGTCGTGCTTTTATCCGGATTTATTGTGGGTGTCGGGAGTTGCGTGACATCGGCGCTTTCCTGGGGGCGTAGTCCATCCCAGAAGGACATACCCTTCCAGGCCAGAGAGGCCAGCATTAATAGCAAGAGTAACAGCGCGCCAGCCTTGGCCAGGCTAGTAGCTGGAGGGAAGGAGGGTGTTTGCATGAGCTTGGCCATTGACTCGTCCTTGTGATGGCGCGGCGATATTGTCGGCTACCCTGCGAATAGCTAAGCGTGAACTGGTTCAAATTTGCGATAGCCAAGTCGCATCATCAGGTCATTTTATTCAATTTGGTTATGCTGAAGGCTATTGAAATGCATAACCTGATGTGTATAGCATTGTGCCATTCGAGGTCGAGTCTATCAGCTAGCTCTGCCTTTATGCGTAAATTAAATGGAACTTTTGATCGAATATGCTGCACGGATGCCGCCATGTTGGTCTGTCCTGCCTGCTCGCCGCGCTTATGGCGCTGCCTGCGGTCGTGCACGCATCCCCTCGCATTGATATTCGCTCCGCTTCCCCTCTGGGGAGTGCTGGCAACTCCGCCGACTACATCCTTGCGCTAGACGACTGCCGAGACCTGGCCGAGGTTCAGGTGGTTGCCAGTGGTCAACGGTTCCTGCCCATCGACTCGCTTCGCGATCCTGAATCCGCTCACGGTTGCTCGTTCGAATTCCGCATGGAAACCGATATTCTGCAGCCATCGGTAAAGCTTGGTTTTGCTGACGGCAGCAAGCAGGACTACACAGAATCTTTCCAGC
Source organism: Pseudomonas sp. (assembly GCA_047973445.1). Classification (GTDB taxonomy): domain Bacteria; phylum Pseudomonadota; class Gammaproteobacteria; order Pseudomonadales; family Pseudomonadaceae; genus Stutzerimonas. The sequence continues at coordinate 47,820 of JBKEBY010000036.1, read as the reverse complement.
TGGAACGTCTTTCTCCGCAGATCCAGCTCAGCCAGTTGGCAATCGAGATGGCGGAGGGTGGGCAGTATCTGGTTGCCAGTTTCGAGGCCTCCGATGACGTTGATCTGAGCTACCTGAGCGTTGCCCTGACAGGCCTGCGGGCCTCCGATCTGCGAGCAGCCGGTGGCGTCGTCAGCCAGGCCGAGAGCAAGGCGTTCCTACGCATGTCCGAGGCAAAGCGGTTGTTCCCGCGTGTAGACGGGCAAAGCAGCTTCACCTTGCGTCAGCGTATCGAACCCCCGTTGTCTGCCGAGGAGGTGGCGCGTAACGCTCTGGTCATGGTGCAGGCCGTTGCCGTCGATGCCTCGGGCAACCAACGCAGCTATTCGGACGTTCGCTTCACTGGCAATAGTGTCGATGAGAAGGCGCTGGGGTTCAGCGTGCAGCCCGGCAGCCTGTTGTTCAGCGATGCCCTGCAGTCGGCCCGACTGATTCCCGAAGTAGACTTCGAGTTCCGTGGGCCAACCCCTCTGACGGGCGCGGGCCATGGTGTCAGTTATCGCTCCTCTCATCCCGATAAGGTCTGGGTCAGCGCTGAGGGTATTGTCTATCCATTGCAGGAAACCGCCGGTGAGGCGGTTTTTGTTTATCTGAGTTACCCAGGGCTGAGTGAGATAAGCCTGCCGGTGAAGGTTGACTTCAATCGCCGTCTTCAAGCACTGCGCTTCGAGGGGCAGCAGAGCGATGTTCCTTTCGTTCTGACGCGCCTGAACAACTTCGAGGCGCTACCGCCCTTGCTGGCCGTGTTCGACGACGGCAGCGAGGCTCCACTGGCGGATAGTCTGACCGTTGAGTTGCAGTTACCCGCGGGCGGCGAGACGGTACTGGAGTTGAATGATGCATCGGCTTTGCTGGCCAGGGCCCAGATTCCTGAGCGAAGTCCGATGAGGTTGCAGGCGCGGTTGCAGCGCTATCCTGAGATCAGCGCAGGCTTGCTGGTTGTAGCGTTGGATGCGCCTCCTGTGGTGGATATGCAGCCTCCGGCAAGCATTGAAGTCGGTTCGGTGCTCAACCTTGTCGCTGACGCGAGCGACGATGTCGCGGTCAAGAGCGTCGAGTTCTGGCTGGATGGCGCATTGGTTGGTCGTCGGCCGGCTCCGCCTTATGCGCTCAGTCTTCCCGTCGAGCAGGAAATGGAAGGGCGCAGCCTGCGCGTTCATGCGGTTGCCTACGATGATGCGGGCAAGAGCCAGAGCTCGCCTGAACGCGTCGTACGGGTGGTAGCGCAAAGCAAGCCTCAGGTTCCTGAGTATGTGTTCGAGACGCCGATAGACGCTCAGCGAGTTGTTGAGAACAGTCGGGTTCGCGCAACGATCAGCGTCAAACTGGGTCTTTTGCCGGGAGCTGACTATCAGAGTGGCATCAGCCAGGTCGAATTCTTCCTGGACGGACGCAAGGTCGGTGAAACGCTCTTTCCCATTCTCGACCAGCGTCCGCTGGCGAACGACCCGCAGAAAAAAGAGCTGTATGAGCTGTGGCAGGTCGATCTGCAGGTGCCCGACATTGCGGTGCGGGAAACCAGCATCGGACTTTCCGCGCGTGTCCGGACGCGCAATGGGGGCGTGTCCGATGCCCCTGCGAAACTGCTGAGGGTCATCGAGAACCAGAAGCCGATCGCGCGCATCACCCAGCCCGCGGTCGGCAGCCTGGCGACCGTCGGGCAGACGGTTGCGGTGACCGTCGAGGTCAGCGATGACACCCTCGACGGCGGTACGGATATCTACCTTCTGGTGAATGGCGAGGAGGTGCAATCCTTCCGCCATCAGGTGAAGGGATACGACGGTAATTCGTTCGGCATGCGCAGCATGCGGCAGACCTTCCAGCTGCCGATCAAGAGCGAGTGGCTGGGGCGAACCCTGGAGTTGCGTGGACAGGCTGTCGATCTGCATCAGCAGAGCAATCTTTCCGAGCGCCTGCTGTTGCCGGTCAAGGGCGATCAGGCACCCACGGTATCGCTGAGCTACCCCGTCGAGGGCAGCCACCTGGTCTCCGGGCAACCGGTCGAGCTGCGGGCGAACGCCAGCGACGACCTGGGGATGCGCCGGGTCGATTTCTTCGTCAACGGCAAGCTGGTCGGCAGTGACCTGAGCGCGCCGTTCGCCACGCTCTATCAGGCTCCGAGCGGCATCGAGAACGAGGTGCCGCTGGCGGTTCACGCCGAGGCGATCGACAGCGCCGGCCAACTGACGCGCAGCCCGGTGGTCAACGTGACGCTGGGCAAGGACGAGGAAGATCCGGTTCTCAATCTGGCCTCTCCGAGCATCAGCATCAGCGATGCGGGGGACGACCTGGCGCCGGTGATCGAGAACAGCACCTTCGTGCTCAAGTTCACGGGCTATGACAACGTGGGTGTCGAACGCCTGGATCTCTACGGTGTGAAAAAGCAGGACGGCCTCGGCTACGTCCTCACCGGAAACCTCACCGACCGTCTGAGCAGCGCGGACGGCGACCTGCTGGTGCAGGCGATCCCCGGCGCGCTCAAGGCCTTCTCTACCCTGAAAGTCGTGGCGGCGCCCGCCTTCAGGCATCTCGATGGCGTTCGCTATGACCGCTATCCGATCCGTGCGGTGGCGACCGATGGCACCGGCAATGATTCCGAGTTGCAGGTGCTGATCGGCATCGAAGACGACAGCAAGCCTGAAGTGCGCGCGCTCCACCCCGCGCAGAGCCGCCTGTACAGCCAGGACAGCCTGGAAGTGGACGTCGTGGCGCGTGACGACCGCGCCGTGCATGCGCTGGAGGCCAGTCTGTGGCTGGAGAATGGCGCCACTGCGTTGTGGGAGCGACGCATCGACCAGCAGGCCGGGTTGACGCCAGGACCGGAGACCGTCAACAAGCTGGTGATCGACCTCAAACCCATGAACCTGGGCAACCAGGAGCGCAAGCTTCGCCTGCGTGTGGCCGCCGTGGACGACGGGGGCCAGCGCGGGGACGTCAAGGAGCTGCCGCTGGAGGTCATGGCGGACACGCTCGGGCCTCGCCTGGCCGTGATCTCGCCGATCCAGGGCACGCCGCTCTATGCCGGCAATCAGGTTCAGGTGAAGGTTCGCGGGGTCGACGACACGCGCCTGCTATCCCTGCAGGCACGCAGTGGCGGACAGACGCTGTACAGCCAGAGCGATATCAGGAACGCCAGCTTCGAAGGGGGCTTCCAACTGACGGTGCCGGAGCAGGGCGATGAGCTGGTGATCGAACTGCGTGGCCAGGATCAGTATGGCAACGAGGCGCAGCCCACGCTCTGGCGCTTCGACATCTCCCGCGACCTGCCACCCCAGCTCAGCGTGCGCGCACCGGCGCCGGGCGCTCGACTGTATGAGGGCGAGGCCTTCACCGCGCAGGTACTGGCGCGGGACGACCGACAACTGGCACGGGTCGAATTCTTCCAGCGTCGGGGCAACCAGACGCAGGTATTGCGCACGGTCAGCGGGAGCGATCTGAACAAGTCCCAGGACGGCTATGTGAGTGCGGCGCTGCGTGTGCCGACCAAGGCCGAGCCCGAAATCGTCATGGGCGCGCGGGCGTTCGACAGTGCTGGCCAGAGCACCGAGGCGCTGTTCGAACTGGAGATCATCGACGACACCGAGGCGCCGACCCTGCAGGTGAACAAGCCGGTCACCGACTTCACGCTGGAACCTGGCACGAGTTTCGAGGTGCAGGGCTCCGCTGGCGACAACCGCTTCATCGAGACGGTCGATGCGCTCCTGATCGATCCGCAGACCGGTGAAGAGCATGCCGTGGCCTGGGAACTCTTCAGTCGCAAGGATCGCGTCGAGACCATCCGCATTCCCAACCCCGGTACGCTGGGCTCGATCATCGCGGGCGAGCGCTTCTTCACCGATTTCGAGGCGCGCCTGCGCCTGCCCGTGTCGCTCAGCCGCCGTTACGCGGGGCAGACGCTGCAACTGGTTCTGCGCGCGCGTGATCGTGGCGTCAACGAGACCCGCTCCACGCCTATCAACATCAAGGTACTGGCGGACGAAAGCGGGCCGCGCATCACCATCCAGGCGCCGGCCGAGAAGCTGTTCGAGCGTCAGCCGGCGAGCCTGCAATTCAGCTTGCAGGACGAGACCGAGGTCGCCTCCTACGAGGTGCGCCTGCTGGACGAGCAGGGGCGTGACGAGGTGTTGAGCAGTGCCTCCGATCTGGGCCTCGCCCAACTCAGCGTCCCGCAGGCGGGGCAGCAGGCGATCGCCATCGATATCCAGCGCTATCGCCCGCAGGATGAGCCGATCGCCCTGACCCTGGTGATCAAGGCGCAGGATATCTTCGGCAACGCCAGCCAGCAGACCCGCCGTTTGCTGATCCACCAGGATCGGGCGCCGAGCCTGAGTTGGCAGGATGGTGCCCCGGGCGAGCAGCAGATGCGCGGTCAGCCGCTGCGTGGCGTATTGCGGGTACAGGACGACTACAGCTCCAGCGCTGCCAACGTTGCTCAGGAGCACCTGTTGCTGATCAGTTCGCTGCGCGGCCTGGGGGCGCCCAGAGCGCTGCGCGGTGCATCACCCCGTGATGAGGTGGCGCAGCGCAACGTGGCGGAAATCGGCTTTGCCTACCCCGAGGCTCAGGGCTGGCAGGGCGATATTCTGTTGAACGACAAACCCTATCTGGCCGTGCGTGGTGATCGTCTGTCGCTAAGGGGCGGCCAGGAGTCCCTCCAGCCGCAGCGGCTGAAGATTGGCAACCAGAGCATGACCTGGCTGGCGGAAAGCTACTCGCGCAACCTCTGCCAGGTTCGCCCGGAGGCCCGCGAGGCGCAGGCCACGGGTGGTCTGCTGGAATTGAGCGGGCTCATCACGGAGCACACCACGCGCCTGGTGCTGCGGCCACGCAGTGGTGTGCCGGGCTTTATCCGCGAGTTGCAGTTCAGCCTGGCGGAGTCCATGGGCGCCGACTTGCAGACCGCCACGCAGAAGCGCGTTCCCGGTCGCTACCAGTTGAATCTGCTGGTGCAGGATGGCCTGAGCGACAGCGAGACCGCCTTTCTCCAGGTGGCCAACAGCGGGCGTCGCAGCGCGCTGGAAATCTCCCAACTGGTGCAGATGGCCATCCCCGCCGAGGTTCAGAGCGCCAGCGTGAGCCTGGTCGGCCATGCGATCGACCGGCTGTCCGCCGAGCGTGGCGAACTGGCGCTGCAACCGCTGTTGCAGCAGGTATTGGCGCTGGACGAACGAGCGCCCAGCGTGAAGATCCTCGGGCCGGTGGCGGGCACGGTCGCTCTGCCTTTGCAGCAGTTCAATCTGAATGTCGAGTTCGACGACGATAGCCGCGCGCTGAAGAGCCTGCGCCTGCTGGAGAACCGCAGCCGCACGGTGCACGAACTCGGCGTGAACTTCGGACAGCGCAACTGGGTGCTGCCGTACCGGGTGCCCAGAGCCCAGGCGAGCGCTGAGCTGGAACTGACCCTGATCGCCGAGGACTGGAGCGGGCGCAGCAGTGAGCACAGCCTGCTCTACCCGTTGCAAGCCAACGAGAAGCCCGAGCTGACCATCAAGGCCTTCAATACCTACCTGGTCGGCAGCGAGTACAAGAAGGTCATCACCGAACCTTCGCGCCTGAACTATGGCGAGTTCTGGGTGCGTACCCGCGAGCACTTCAGGCTCGACACCCACCTGCGTGACGATGCCGGGCTGGCCTCTTACCGGGTGTTGCGCCTCAGGCGCGACGGTACGGTAGCGGCAGTCGTTCATGAGCGAACCTTTCCTGCACCTTGCCCGACGGCTCCCCTGCTACAGGCCGAGGACAGGACGGCGATTCTGTTCGATCAGACGGAGCCGACCGAGTACCGGATCGAGCTGACCGACACCTACGGGCATGTCAGTCAGCGAACCCTGCTGGTTCACCCGCTGGTCAATCTGGTTCCGGAAGTACGCATCACGGCGCCGGCCGAGGATCAGGACATCGCGGCCGGAACCTTCCGCATCCGCGTCGGGCTGGTGGCGGCGGACGACCGCTTCCTGTCTCCGGACAAGCTCAAGGTGTTCGCCAACGGCGTGCCGCTCAGGGTGCTGGATCAGAAGGAGCCGGTCGCCGCGGGTGGCGACCAGGCGGTGGATGCCGCTTTCGCCAGCATCCACGACAGCCTGGCGGCAAACTACGATGAATCGATCGCCGACGACTTTGGCCGCAAGGGCAGCCCCTATGCCTTGCAGCGGACTTTCGTGCTGGAAGTGCCGCAGGGGCTGATCCGTCACGACGAGACGCTCAAGCTGACGGCGCAGATCACCGACTCCGACGGTGCGGTCGGGCTGTTCGTGCGCGAATTCAACGTAGCCGCGGATACCATCAAGCCGGAGGCACTGATCAAGCGCCCGCAGGTTGGCTTCGGCGCCATCGAGGACAGCGACTTCACCCTCACGGTTCAGGCCTATGACAACGTCAAGGTCAACCGCCTGCTGATCTCGCGTGCCTATGGGGTGCTCAAGCGCGACGGTTCGTACGTCAAGCAGGACTTCACCCTGCAACGTGACATCAATGGCATCCCCTCCGATGACTACGAGCCGGTCACCACGCTCAACATCGACACCCCCGAATACAGTCAACTGCTGCATGTCGACCGCTTGCAGCAGATTCTCGGTGGATTCGCCCTGACCCACGACGAAGTCACCCGCGTGGACGTCTGGGTTCGCCTCGAGGCGTTCGATGCATCCAACAGCGTGGTTCGCGAGGTCAGCTATCCGGTGCGTGTCGACCAGCGCCCGGTACTGGATGTGATCGAACCGTTGCCGGGGGCCCGGGTGGTCGAGGGCAATCCGTTGTACGTGAATGCCAAGGCCTTCGACGATGTCGGCATCGAATACCTGAACCTGAGCGTGACCTACGGCAATGGCCAGCCGCCGTATGAAATGCGCCTGCGCGCCGCACCCTACAACTTCTCGGTGCCGATGCCGGCCTTCGATCCGGCCAATCCGCAGGCGAACCGTGTACGCCTGAGCGTGGAGGCGGTGGATACCTATGGTGTCGCCCATGGCGATCTGGATGCCCACCGCGCCGAGGAGACCCTGGAAGTCGAGATCGTGCCGGATCAGGCGCCCAGCGTCGTGATCGGCACCCCCAAGGACAACAGCGAAATCGACGAAGGCCAGCTGATGCTGGTTCAGGTCAATGCCGTAGACGACGTCGGGGTGGATCGTGTGGTGCTCAACGTCGCCGGTCTCAAGGGTGGCGATCGCAGCTTCACGGACATGGTCTTCCCCTATGAATTCCTGATCGAGATTCCCTACGGCCAGGCCGATACCGATCTGTTGCTGACCGCCAGCGTGCTCGAACAGCGTGCCTCGGGCACGCCGCGCAGCGTGTCTACCGCACGCCCCGTGCGGGTCAAGGTCTTCAAGGACGTCAAGGCCCCGGAAATGGTGGTCAGGCTGCCCGTGGCCAACGGCGCCAGCGTGGCGGAGAAACGCACCCTGCCCTACCAGCTGGAGGTCAGCGACAACGTGCGGGTCGGCTCGGTTGGGCTGGGGCTCTACGTCGATCGCAATGGCGATGGCAACTATGCCGACGAGGAGCGCGTGCTCGATCGCCTGCTGATCAGCCCGCCGTTCATCGGCAGCCTGCCGCTCAATGCAATCGCCGACTACCTGGGCCGCAGCGACAACCTGCCCGACGCCCTGCCCATGCAACTGCGTATCGTCGCGCGGGATGCCGCGGGCAACGAGACGCGCGAGAACATCATCGTCACCCTGCGGCGCAACCAGCCGCCGGAGGTCAATGCAATCCGTCTGCTCGACGCCCGCGGTTTCGCCATGGGGCCGACCACCGAGCTGACCGAGGGGCGTGGTGTCGTCGTCCAGGTGCAGGCCAGCGATCCGGAAGTCGGTGTGCAGAACGTCTCGCTGTTCTACGCCATCGGCCCGGCGGATGCCGAGCCGCAGTACCAGCCACTCGGCGTGGATTCCTCGGCGCCCTACCAGTTCCACTTCAAGGTGCCGAACGAGCGCGTCGGCCAGGTGCTGCGTTTCCGTGCTCAGGCTCGCGACCTGGATGGCTACGACTCAGCCCTGGTGGATCTGCCGAACGCCCTGACCATCGTGGCGGATCAGCCGCCGCAGGCGCGTATCGTCAAGCCGGACAACGACAACAGCGTGGTGATCGACGGCGAGGATGTCGAGGTGTTCGTCGAGGCGTTCGACGACCTGGGGCCGGACGGCATCGATCGTGTCACCTTCTATGTCAACGGCCTGCCGGTGTACAGCAGCGAGCAGAGCTATGGCCAGCAGAGCGGCAGCTATGCGCAGGATCACGTCTATCGCGCCCTGATTCCAGCGCCGGCTGGCGTACAGGGCTTCACCGTGCAGGCCATCGCCTATGACCAGTTGGGGCAGGCCGGTGCATCGCAGACGGTGCGCATCGGCCGCCTCGAAGATACCGTGGTGCCACGTCTCTCGGTGCTGTCGCCGATCGACAAGGATGTGCTGACCATGGGCGAGAGCCTGCGGGCGGTGGTCGCCATCGAGGACATGGGCGGCGCGATCCAGGACGTCAACATGCTCTGGCAGCGCCAGTATCAGAGCGAGAGCGGTGAGTGGCGGGTGGCCGACGAGTACCCGCTGACGCTGTTCCGCGACGATTCCCGTGCGCCAGGTGACAAGACCCCGGTCAGTCAGCCGGACAAGCACTACTTCGTCTATTGGGCCGACTTCAGCCAGGGTGACGTGCTGCGCCGCACCGGCCTGCGCAACGAGCGCCTGCGTGTGCTGACCAAGGTGGTCACGCCCAACCACACCGTCACCCGCGATACCTATCACGAGGTGGGCTGGCCGATCAGCGAGCGGCGTTTCATCATGCCCAGTCTGGGCGCCGAGGCGGCGGCCAAGTCCGTGCATTACACCGCCGTGGATCAGTACCGTTCTCTGGATCGCAGCGGCGCCATGCTGGCCGCCTGGTCGAGCGTCGATCCGCTGCGCATCGAGCAGGGGCTGGGTCTGCTGGGCAACAACGAATCGACCAAGGCGCAGCCGCCGGCACGCACCGGTATCTTCATCATGGATGCGGTGGACGAAACGCAGAGCAACCAGCGCGGCGATTTCTTCGCCTATTCGCCGCTGCTCAACGGCGCTGCCGAGATGTTCAGCGGCAGCATCGGTGAACTGGTCTCTGACGAAAACATCGTCCTGGCCGGCAAGTCCGGGGTTGCCTCGGGGCAGTGCTCGCAAGCGACGCCGGAGTGTTCGTTCATCAGCAGCATGGAGCAGGAGATCCGCAAGGACTGGGTCGGCGGCGATCGCCCGAGCGAGGGAACCGGCGCGCTCTATCTGGACAACAACGCTGGCGAACTGCTGCTGTTCGGGCAGAGGAACGGTGATGGCCAGTTCGGTCTGCCCTACCTGCTGATGGGCCGGGTCGACATGCCCTACCCGGATGTCTATGGCTTGACCCGCAGCGGCAACCTGGCACTGGTGGCGAACGGTCACGGCGGCGTTCAGGTGATCGACCTGAGCAACATGACGGCGCCCTATCACGTTGGCTACATCAAGCCCAACGGCTTCACTCGCGACGTCAAGGTGCGTGGCCACTACGCCTACATCGCCGCCTCGGAAGAGGGGGTGGTGGTCGCCGACCTCAGCACGCCGGCGATGCCCATCGTCGCGCGTCTGGACACCCTCGGCATCGCCAACCGTCTGCACCTGGTCGGCAGCCAGCTGTTCGTCACCGACATGGCCGGCAACGGCGATAGCGCGCGCCTGTCGCGGATCGACATCAGCGAGCCGGATCAGCCGCGTCTGGTGCAGGTCGTCGAGGTCGCACCGCATCGTCCCGATCTGCTGGCAGACGGTCTGTACGACGTGCATCTGTCCGGCAACCTGGCCTACGTCACCCAACTGCTCTCCGACCAGGAAGACAAGCCGGCGCAGAGCCTGGTGCAGATCATCGATCTGGCCCGCGTCGAGGAAAGTGGTCTGGATGCCAGCGTGCCGGTCATGCTGCAACGTGATGCCACTGCCGACAATTTCGCCGTGCGCGGTGTCACCCTGGCGCGCGGAGGCATTCAGGTGGCCGCCGGCAAGGGCGGCATCGGGCGGATCGACCTGCCCGCGCTGACCGTGTTGCAGCACACGCCAGGTTACGGAGAGAACGACGTCAGTGCCCAGCTCCCGGCAATCCTGATCGAGTTGTCGGCGGTGTTGCCGGACAGCACGGTACTGGCCGATCACGTACGCGTGCTCGAAGGCGATGCGCAGATCGGCCGCGACATCACCGAGCAGTTCGAACTGTCCTTTGCCGCGCGCGGCAGCGACGTCACCAAGCGCCGCATCCAGCTGACCCGCAAGGAAGGCCAGAGCCTGCAACCGCGCCAGCGCTACCATGTGCGCCTGAAGCAGGGTCTGACACCCGTCACCGGCCAGCCGCTGGCGGCCGACTACCTGTTCAGCTTCAGCACGGCTCCGGCCGATGCGCTGTACCCGGACATCGAAAGCATCTGTACCCGCGAGAGCCGTGAACGCGGTGCCTGCGTCAACGTCGGCGACGTGCGTGGCGGCACCGAACTCATCGTCCGTGGCTTCCACTTCGGTGACCAGCCGCGCCTGCTGGTCGGCGGTGAACCCCTGGTGATCGAGCGCCGTGAAGTGGACGCGGAAAGCGGCCTGACAGCGTTGTACGCGAAGACCGTGCCGAACTACCCGGGGCCGGCTACCGTCATGGTGCAGACCGAGAGCGGCCTGAACGACATGGTGCTGGGCGGCTTCGTGTTCGTCGATGAACTGTCGATCTCGCACCTGACGCCGGCGGTGGTGCGCGTCAGCCAGAGCGGCAGCAACGACCGTGTCGATCTGGTCGGCAAGGGCTTCCATGCCGGCATGACCCTGACCGCCTACAAGAGCGGCGAGCCGCAAAGCGCCAAGACCTTCAAGGTCGGCTCCGCCGAATTGCGCCTGTACAGTGGCGAGCGCATGCACTGGGTGGTGCCGGACATGCGTGACGAGGAAGGCGGTGGCTATCGAGGTTTCATCGACATCGAACTGTCCGACGAACTGGGGCGTCGCTATGTGCAGCGCAATGCCTTGTTCTATGGCCGCTTGCAGGTGGACCGAGGGCTCGAGAGCGAGCCGCCGATGTCCCGCAAAACCATCGAAGAGCGCCTGCTGAAGCTCGAACGTGGCCAACTGAGCGACTATGTTCCGGATCCGCTGAAACTGCCGCCGGGCAATATCGTCGATCTGGCCGTCGACAGCGACCTGCGCATGATCTACGTGCTGGGGCGCGGCGAACTGGGCGACGGAGTGCCACGTCCCGAACTCGTGACGAGTCTGGAAGAGCTCCAGCACTTCTATGCGCCGGGCTGGATCAGCCTGGTCAAATATGACCCGGCGCAGATAGACCAGGCGGCTCCGCGCCACGGTCTGGGTTACTACAACCTGCCTCAGGATCTGCAACCGAGTGCCATGGCGCTGGCCGACAAGCAGCTCTATGTCGCTGCGCGTGGCTACAGTTTCCCCTTCATCGATACCGAGTACGAAGGGCGCTCGCTGCTGCTGGTCTATGACCGCGAGATCCGTGACCCGGACGATCTGACCGAACAGCCGCCGGGCAAGGATCGTGGCGTTCGCTTCAGCCTGCCGCTGCCCTTCAACGAGGTGGTGGACAAGGTCGTGGTGCACCAGGGCCTGGCGCTGGCGGCCAGCCGCAAGGAAGGCGTGGCCGTGATCGGTATCGCCGACCCGCTGCGCCCGAGCGTCATCCGCCGCATCACCCAGGCGACGGTGAACGGGCAGTCCATGGCACTGAGTAACGTGCAGGACATCGCGGTGGTCGGCGACAGCCTGCATGTGGTCAACGGTTCGCGCCGCGTGGTGTTCGACCTGAGCAAGCCGTCGCTGCCGCAACTGGGTGACAGCGCGGTGACCCATCGTGCCCTCTCCAGCGCAGTCGCTGCCGACGGTTACCGTTTTGCCAGCGGTGACGACCTCAGGCTCTACGACGCCAGCCGTCCAGCCTATGTGCGTGAAGTGGGCGCCTACCAGTCGGGCGGTTTCAGCGTGCCCGGCAGCAGCCGTGGAATGGCCTCGATGGCCACGACCGGCCTCAACCTGACTGTCGCCCCGGTGATTGACGAGGACTGCGAGAAAACGGCCGAAGGCTACCTCGGCTTCTACGACTTCAGCCGTCCGGACAACATCAGCCTGCTGGATGCGCTGGCGTTGCCGCATCGCTGCCTGCGTTCACCCGCCGGCTTGCTGACCAAGTCCGGCAGCAGTTCTTCGTTGCGGGTTACCGATCAGGGTGTCGGGGTGCTGAGCCTGCACACCAAAGGTTCCACGGGCCTGATATCGCGCCTGGCGCTGATCGACCTGCTTACCCTCGAACTGGTCGGCAGCGTACCGCGTGACCGCAGCGAGGGCGTACCGCTGGACAGCGCGCTGGAGTTGCGTTTTACCCGGCCATTGAATCGCTTCAGCGATGAAGACCTGCGCGAGTACCTGAGCCTGCAACGCGACGCCGACAGCGGTCAGGCGCCGGAGCCGGTGCCCTTTGCCATCCAGCGCAGCGCTGACCAGCGTGTGCTGCGCCTGCTGCCGGAGCAGGCACTGGTCGCGGCCAGCGGTTATCGCATCCTGCTCAAGGGTGACCTGTCCAGCCGCCGTACCCGTGGTCTGATGGAGCACGACATTCGCTTCCGCACCGGTCTGGCGAGCGGTGCGCAGGTGGCCATCGACAGGGTCACGCCCAACACCCTTGAAATCAGTGGCGGGGATCTGGATGTGGTGTTGTCCGGCAGCAGCGGCCAGCCGCTGTTCAGCCTGTCGGGCCAGGTGGCGAATGCCGTGCCGCTGGAAACCCTGGCCGACGGGCGCGTGCGTTACCGCCTCCAGGCACCGTCGAGCCTGCCGGGCCCGGCCAGCTTGCAGGTCGTTGCCGGAAACGGCAGCCGTGCGTCGATGGTCGGCGCCGTGCAGTTCGTCGAGCCGCTGCTGCTGAGCGCCCTGAGTCCGGCACAGGGTTCGTTCAACGGCGGCAGTCGTGTGCAGATCAAGGGGCAAGGCTTCCGCAGCGACCCCGGCGCCATGTCGGTGCTGTTCGGCGACAGCGAGGCGGCGGACTACAAGGTGCTGGATGCGGAGACCCTTGAGGTGGTCACGCCGCCTGGCTCGCTCGGCACCGTCGACGTACAGGTCAGGCTCACCGGCAACGGTCAGCAAGGCGTGCTGCGCCAGGCCTTCACCTACCAGCAGCCGCCCCAGGCGCTGATCCGTGATCAGGGGCGGGTCTACGATCTGGCCCTGGATCCGACGGGCAGTTTCCTGTTCGCCGCCCAAGGCAGTGCCGGGGTGCTGGTCTACGGGATAAATGCCGGTGATCAGGCGGCCAATCCCGATGCGCTGCTGGAGCTGATCGACAAGAACAATGACAGGCGTGACGACCGCATCATCTCCAGGGTTTCCCTGCCGAGCGATTTCCTCGCGGTGGGTGTGGAACCCTTCTTCGAACGTGGCAGCGACCGGGCCTACATCACGGGCGTGCGCCTGGATGGCAGCGGCACGCCCGTCGAGGCGCGTCTGTTCACCGTGGCTTTCGACCAGCTGAATCCGGCCAACAGCACCCTGCTGCACTCGCTGGAACTGCCGAGCAAGCAGGTGCGGGGCCTGCGCGTGCGCAATGCCAGGGTATTGCTGGGCATGGGCGAAGAGGGCGTCGGTATCGTCGATTCCTTCCTGCCGAACAAGACCTATCTGGTGGAAAGCCTCGCCGCCGAGCCCCGTCAGCCCCTGCTGGACGTCACGACCGAGAACGCTGCCGCTGGCGATGCCGGCATCCTGGTGGCGGTCGGTGGCGAGTTCAACTTCAGGAGCAACCGCCTGACCACCGTCGAGGCCAATGGCAGTGGTGGTTTCTATGTGTTCCGTCAGGACAGGGCCCAGGGGCTGCGCCAGTTGGCCAGGCTCGACCTGCCAGGCACCCGCGTTGCTCTACAGGGGCGCTTCGCCTACGTGGCGGCGGGTGCCAGCGGCGTTGCGGTGGTCGATCTGCAGGATCCGGCGGCGCCGCGCGTCGTCGCGCGGGTCAACGACATCGGCTATGTCTACGATCTCGATTTCAACGGCAACACGCTGTACGTCGCCCTTGGCAGCAAGGGCATCCTGACCATCGACGTCACTGACCCGTTGCGCCCGCAGCCGGGGCGCAGCATGAACGCACCGGCCGGCGGCAGTGTCGAGAGCGTGGTAGCGGATGCCTACTCGGCGCTGGGGGGCGGGGTGGACGCCAAGGGCAGTGTCTTGCAGGTGATGCCTGACGTGGTGCTGCGCCTGCACATGGTCGATCCGCGCAATGGCATCCTCGACCGCCAGCCTGACGGCAGCCTGCAAGTGACGGCTCGCTTCAGCAAGGCGATCGACCAGTATCCGGGCAACCTCCAGCACTTCAGCCTGCTCGGCCCGCAGGGCGAGACCCTGTCGACGAGCGTGCAGATCAGCAACAATGACGCGCGCCTGCTGCTCGATGGCGCCAGTGCCTCCAGCTTGCAGGCAGGTGATCGGCTGACCCTGCTGGTCAAGGCGGGACTCGCCTCGGTCAAGCCCCTGCCCGGCAAGGAGCCGATGATTCTGCAACGTCTGGCGCAGGATCAGCGCGTCGGCCTGACCTATCGCGGCGGTCGGGTCGATGCCCTGTCTCTCGAAGCCGTCGTGCCGCGTCGCGTCGCCCGCGACCAGGCCAGCGTGGTCACCGTCAGCGCCCGTGGCCTGCCGGAGAATCTCGCTCTGGTACACCTCTATGTGGGCGACCAGGCCGTGCAGATCGAGAGCGCCGTCCGCGAGAGCGAGACTGCGCCAGTCGTGCTGACGGTCAGCGTGCCGCCGCTGCCACGCGTCGGTCAGTACAACCTGACCCTGGCGACGATGCGTGACGGCGTGGTGCAGCAGAGCGTAATGGAGGGCGCCCTGCTGGTGGATGCGCCGGTGCGTCTGGAGCGGTTGACGCCGTCCTGGGGGCCGGTCAGTGGTGACACGTCGGTGACGCTGTACGGCGATGGTTTCGAGCCGGGCAACAGCGTGATGGATGGCCTCAAGGTTCGCTTCGGCGGCATGCCGGTCGGACGTATCGAGGTGCTGTCGAGCAACCGTATGCGCGTGACCTCGCCGCGTGGCGCGCCGGGCAGGGTCGAGGTATTGGCCGAAGACCGCTACGGCAACCAGTCACGCCTCAATGGCGACAAGAGCTTTGGCTACGGCCTGCGCAAACTTTCCGCGCTGCATCCTGCCCTGATCTTCCCCAGCGACCTGTGGATCGACCAGCAGACCGGGGTCGCGTTGAGCAACGGCGGTTACATGGTGGAAGGCTACGGCAGGATGGCCCTGCCCATCGGCGGCTGGATACCGGAGAACTACCGTGCTGCCGCCTTCTCCGTGCAGAACCCCAGTCAACCGCAGTTGGTGGGTGGCTCGCCGGCGCTGCCCAGCGATTCGAGCCGGATCGACCTGAAGATACAGGCGATGAAGATCAACGAGCGCATTGCGCGTGCCTTCCTCAGCACGGGAAGCTGGGAGCCCACTGCCGAGGAACAACGCATTCTCGATGTACAGCAGGCTCAGGACTTCCTGGTTGGCTTCGACTCCCTGCAGATCGTTCCCACCCGCGAATGGGAAGAGGGCACCTGGCGCAAGCGCCTGTACGTCGCCAGTGGCCTGGGTGGCGTGGCCCGTCTGAATCTGGACGAGCAGAACGGTTTGCAGGTCATTCACGAAGAGAACCTGGGTACACCGATCAGCCGTGTGGTCAAGCAGGGGGCCGGTCTGTTCGCCGCCGCCGCCTCGGTGGAGGCCGAGCCGCCAGATGCCCAGACCTGTACCTACAAGCTGGGCGACTCCGGCGCCCTGGGGCTGCGGGCGCTCAACTATCAGGATGGCGAAGACCCGTTGCAGGTGGACGCGCCCGCCAACCTGCCGGGCAGTGCGCTATTGCGGCTCGACGACGGCTGGCTGATGGGCGGTGGTGTCATCCGCAGTGCCGCCTGGGCGCAGTGTCCGGGCTGGAGCGAGTCGCTGGACAAGGCCATCGACGCCGATGCCGGCTCGATCAATGCCTTGAACCTGTTCGACCCGGCCCAGCGCCGCAGTTACGCCTTTACCGGCAACCCTCGGGATGCGCTGGTCTACGGCCGTTATCTGCTGGTGGCGCTGGGTGGCGGCGGCCTGGAGATCGTCAACCGCGACCAGCCTGCGGAGCGCGTGCGGGTGGAGCTGGGGCAGCCGCTGCAATCATCGACCGGCCGTGGCGTGAAACTGCACCTGGCGGGCAGCCTGCTGTTCGTTGCGGCGGAAAGCGGCGTGGTGGTGCTGGATATCCGCGAGCCGATGCAGCCGAAGGTGGTGTCGGCGGGCAACGAGGAACGCATCGAGGCGCTGGATCTTTTCAACAACCGCCTGGTGGCCGGCTCCGGCAAGCAGGGGCTGACCCTGCTCGAGCTTCCCGGTGCGCTGGTGATGGACGCCAGCGTGCGTCAGGACGGTGTGCTGCCCGCCGAGGAACAGGCCCTGCAATTGACCTTCAACGAGCCGGTGACGCTGGAGTCCCTGCGCGCCGAGGGCGCCATCCGCCTGAGCGAACTCGACGGCGATGAACAGGCGCTGGCGGCGCCGGTCGTCGAAGCGCTGGATGGCGACGGGCAATCGGCCACCCGTGTCACGCTGCGTTTTGCACCGAGGCCCGGCGCGCATCTGCGCCTGCGCCTGAACGAGGCCCGCAACCTGCGCGGCAGCGGACTGTGGGCTCCGTTCCAGGTCGACTTCCGCATGGCGCCCGCCGGAGCCACGCAGCCGCGTATCAGCCATCTGCAGAACGCCAGCTTCCATCGTGGCGCGCAGGACACCGTGGTGATCCAGGGTTCCGGCTTCTCGCCATCGGTGAAGGCCTTCGTCAACCAGTACCCGGTCGAAGTCCAGTGGCTCAGCGCCGAGCGTCTGGAGATCGCCGCCCATGCCCTCGACCTGCTGCCGCTCAGTCCGGGGCAGTGGCACCTGCGCCTCGACGACGGCGGCCTGCGCGATGACCACCTCGGCGCGTTGCTGGTCGGTGACGAGCAGCCGCTGGAGCAGGTCAGGTTCAGCGTGACGCCGGATTCCGCAGGCAAGCAGGGCGGCCAGACGGTGGCCATCGCTGCCAGTCATGCCAGCCTCATGCCGGGCACCCGTGTGGTGCTGCGTGCCCGCCACGGCGACACCGAGATCTATACCGGTCGCAGCCCGTTGGTCGAAGCGCCTGGCGTCATCACCATCGACCTGCAGGACGACGTGCGGACGCAGAAGGCCTTCACCTTCACCCTGCCCGGGGTCATCGATCCGGACATCTACGACATCTTCCTGCGCATTCCCAGCGGGGCGAGCACGCGCGAGATCAAGGTCGGCTCGCTGTCCTACACCCTGCCGAAGGGCTTGGGCGTCGTGCTGCCGAACTATCCGCCGATGCAGGTCGGCGCGGCTCAGGCGGTGGACGATCTGCTGTTCATCGGCGTCAAGGCCGGTCAGCCGGCCAGCGCCAGCAACCGCTTCCTGATGCAGGCCGGTCTGGAAATCTACGACATCGGCCTGTGGGAGCGGCCCATCCGCCTGTCGCAGTTGCGCCTGGACGATCCGGTGCTGGGCCTGGAAGTCCTGGACAAGGTGGTCTACCTGGCCAATGACCGCCGTGGCGTGAGCGTGGTCGACATCAACAACCTCAGCCAGCCGTTGCTGGTTTCCACCCTGTCATTGCCGAACCATCGGGCATTGGACGTTGCCGTGGAAACCGAGCGGCGCGTTCTGGCCGTCGCAGCGTCCAATGACCTGGGCACCGGTTACGTGCGTTTCCTGCCGCTGGCCCGCAACGAACTGGGGGCCCCGGCGCCATTGCCCAACATCGCCTTCGACGGCAGCCTGCGCGCCGACCTGCTGGGTGCCCCGGTGGACGTGCAGTGGCTCAACGGCGAACTGTACGTGTTGTTCCTGCGCGACAAGCAATTGCACCTGGCGCACTTCAAGGGCTTTGGCGAGCAACTGGATTACCGCGTGCAGGCCGTCGATCGCGGTCGTGTCGAGGCCGCTTCGATCAGCGAGGCCCTGAGCCTGCCGTCCCTGCAAGTGCAGCAGGGGTTGATCAGCATCGCCACGGGCGCCAGCTATCTGTTGCTGGAGGCCGATGCCCAGGGACACTACGAGACCATCTACTGGCAGAAGAACAGTGGCGAGCTGTTCGGCATGGGCGGTCAGATCATGCAGGGCAACGGCAAGGGGGTGGAGATCAACACCCAGCCCTACCTCGCCGTGGCTGCGAGCACGCCAGGCAACGGCGCGGTGATCGGCGTCAACGAGCCGGTTCGCGTCAGCTTCAACAACCTGATCAACAGCGACGCCGCCCACCTGGCGGAGGCCGTGCGCATACTCGACGGCGAAGGCCAGCCATTGGCTGCGGCGTTCTATGAGCTGTCCGGTAGCAACACGCTGCGCGGCGGGCTGATCGAGGTGCGTTTCAAGGGTGACTACCAGGGCGGTCTGCGCATCGAGATCGGACAGGCGCTGCTCGACTTGCAGGGGCATGCCCTGCGCCAGCCGTTCGTGTTGCAGTTGGAGCGGCGCCTGGGCATGCGTCCGCAGGTGGATCAGGTACAGCGTGAGGTCGACGGCGTGGCTGGCCTGCACTACTTCCACGCGACCGGCGGCGAACTGGCGCTGTTGCGCGGCTCGGGCTTCGGTGTGGCTGCCGAGCAACTGGCCGTGTGGCTCGGCGAGACCCGCTTGGCGCCGGAGCAGATCGTCAGCCTGAGCGACAGCGAACTGCGTGTGCAGGTGCCCGACCTGCAACTGGGCAATGTCAGCGCCACCCTGCCGGTCAAGGTCGAGCGCCTCGACCAGAACCTCGCCTACATCCGTCAGGGGGCGATCACCATCTTGCCGCAGATCGAGATCGACGACCTGCAGCCGAAGACCGGCCCGCCCCAGGGGGGCAACCTGGTGACCCTGTATGGCCGTGGCTTCAACCATCACACCAAGGTTCGTTTCGCGGGCGCTCTGGCCGGGGATCTCAAGGTCATCAGCAGCAACCGTCTGGAAGTGCGCGCGCCGGCGGGTAGTTTCGGCAAGGCTCAGGTCAGCATCGAGAACCTGCTGTTCCAGGGCGAGATCAGCGAGGCGCCGCAGGATTATTTCTACACCGGAATTCCCACCGGCTCGGTCAATCTGCCGCCTGAAGTCGCGGCTCCGATTGCCGCCATCAGCCGTCTCGACAATGCCGACTCGCAACTGCTCTATGCCATTACCGGCGGCAGCTTCGACAAGCTCGACCAGCAGGGTCGCGTGTCGCGGATCACCAGCAGGGACGCTCGCCTGATCGTGGCCGATATCAGCGATCCGGTGCATCCGGTCATCCTGACCAGGAAGTTCCTGGACAGCGAAAGGTACTACCACTACGAAGCCAGTCTGGCGCCACGCGGCTTCGTCGACATGACCATCGCGAATGACCAGCTGTTCGTGGCGGGTGCCCGCAAGCTGATCCAGTTCGACCTGACACTGCCGGCAGAACCGGAACGCATCACCGAGCTGGAGTTGCCGTCGGACGTCAACGCCCTGGCCAGCGCTGACGGCCTCGTCTATGTCGCCTACCAGCAAGGCATTCGCATCTATCGCCTGACCAACGAACTCAAGCTGATCGACCTCGGTCTGCTGGACAACGCCAGGCTGGGCGGCGTACCGGGGCGCCTGCGCCTGGCAGGTTCCAGCCTGTGGCTGACCCTGCCCGAGCAGCGGCAACTGGTCGAGATCGAACTGGCCAGTGGCGAGTACCGTGTCCAGCGTCGGGTGAACGCGCGCGACGCCGCTGGCAACAACTTCCGCCCCGAAGACCTGCTGGTATTGCCGGAGCGCCTGCTGGTCTCCAGCGGTAGCAGCGCCACGGTGCAACTGTTCGCTCTGGACAGCGATACCGCTGCCAGCCCGATCACCGACCTCAAGCTGGCCTACCTCGTCAGTCGTGGTGACCTCTTCGCCGGCCAGTTGCAGTTGGCCGGCCAGACGCTCTATGTGGCCGGCGGCCAGGGCGACGTGCAATTGTTCGACATCTCGCCATGGCTCAACGGCCAGGTACACGAGAGCATCGCCCTGCGCGACTACTTCAGTGTGCTGGGCAATGTCACCAGCCTGTCACTGGGCAGCCAGGCACTCTATGCCGGCAGCTCCTTCGTGTTCGTCAACGGCGAGCCCAGGGAGAATCCGCTGGACGACCTGGCCTCTGCCACCCAGTTGGGCGGCAGTCTGAACACGCTGGTCTACCAGAATCTGGCGATCCTCTCGCAAGTGCCGCACCCGGCAGGCCGTCTGCCGCGCGACAGCGCCATCGAAGTGCAATTCAACCGCTTGCTGGACAACCAGCAACTGCGTGACCAGGGCAGCCAACTGATCCAGTTGCGTCTCGACGGTGTGGCGGTACCGGCGCAGATCGCCCAGGTGGGCGTCGGTCGTCTGGTGATCCGGCCGAACGCGCTGGTCGCCGGCAAGCAGTACGAAGTGGTGCTGTCCGGCGAGCTGCGTGACCAGCAGAAACGCAGCCTGGGGCACGACTACCGTTTCCGCTTCATCGCCGACAGCGAGGCGCAGCCGCAACTGGATAGCCTGAGCCCGCGTCAATCCAGCTGGCGCGGCGGTGGCGAGGCTGTCCTGCGCGGTCGCGGTTTCGGCGAGAACCTGATCGTGGAGATCGGCGGCCGGCGAGTACCGACGAGTGACATCCTCTATCGCGACGAGAACGAGCTGCGCTTGCGCGTACCGGCGCTTGCCGCTTCGCCGAGCAGCAACCTGCTGGTCGGCCTGCGCTTGCTCCAGGGCGGGCAGGAGGTCTTCGAGGCAGCGGCGCTGACGTATGTCGCCGATCCGCTGATCGACAAGTCCGGCCAGTACAACCGCACGTCTGGCGTGCTGTCAGAGAACGCCAAGCGCTTCGTCTTCAATGCCGGGCAGACCGTCGGCCTGCAAGGTCGCGGCTTCGGCGAGGCGACCCAGGTGCGGGTCAACGGTCGCCTGCTCCAGGAAGTGCGCCTCGAACGCGCCGATCTGCTCAGTTTCACGGCGCCGGATGACACGCTGGGCGCCCTGCGCGTGGAGCTCAGCAACCAGGGCTTCGCCAGCGACGTTGCCGTGGACACCAGCCTGCGCATCGACCTGCCGGCTGAGTCCCGGTTGAGCGGTGTCGCCCAGTACCGTCGTCACGCCGACCTCCTGCTCACCGGCAACAGAACCGATCTGCGCCTGTTCAGCTTGCGTGACGGCAGCACGCCGCAGTTGCTGGCCAAGTGGGAGAGCGACGTCGAGTTGCTCGACATTGCCCTGGGCGAGGGGTATGCCGCGCTTCTCGACAAGAACGCGCAGATTCATCTCTACGATCTGGCCAATCTGTATGCGCCGCGCAAGCTGGCCTCGCCACCCAACAGCCGCAGGATCGGCTACGAGAGCGTCAGACTGGCGGGCGATCTGTTGCTGGCCCGCGCCGGTAATCGTCTCTTCCATGGCCAGGTGCAAGGCGCTGAACTTCATGAGCTGGAACTGGATACACCAGCGGACCTGGTCGATGTCGAACTGGATCGGCGCGCGATCTACCTGCTGTACAAGGATCGCCTCGAAGTGCGCAGCGCCCGTGATCCGCAGCAGCGCCTGAGCAACCATGTGCATGCGCTGAGCGCGGTGCAGCGTCTGTGGCTGGATGGCAGCCGTGTCTACTTGCAGAGCGCCAGCAGTCTGCAATTGCTGCACCGTGCCGCCCTGCTGCGTGGCCGTGGCGAGCCGCTGCTGGGTGAGGTCGGTCTGTCCACTGCGCAGGTCGCCGTACAGGGCGAACTGCTGGCCCAGCGGGTCGGCTCCGAGCTGCATGTCTACGACCTGAACCAGTCCGCACCCTATGTACTGGAGCGAACCCTGGTCGGCGTAGTGCCTGCGAGTACGCTCGTCGAGCAGTTGGAAATGCATGGCAATCTGCTGGAGTGGCGCAGCAACGGTAGCTACTTCAATGCTCACCTGCCGATGAGCAACGTCTGGAGCGTGACACCGGACAGCCTGGCCGCCGCCGACGAACCCGTCAGCCTGCACCTGAGCGGCCCGGCCTATGCTTGGCAGGCGGCGACTGCCCGCCTGAGCGATCTGGCGGGTACGGCCCTCGCCACCCACTCGCAGGTTCAGGGCAGCGAGCTGCGCACCAGCGTGCAGCAGGCCGCCTTCGAGCCTGCCGGCCTGTACCGCGTGAGCGTGGATACGCCGCCCATCCACTGGTTGCAGGGCGCGGACGTGAAGTTCGACCTGCCGTGGCTGGTGGACGCCGTCGACTTCTTCGGTGCAGCCCAGGTTCGCCTGGACGCGTTGCAGCCGAACCGCAGTCTTGCCGGGCAGATGCGCGACTACAGACTGGTGGGCCGTCAGCTGCAACTGATCGATGAGTTGCAGATCGGCGAGCGCGTGCTGACCCGTCAGCACCTGCGAGTCAACGATCAGGGGGATCAGCTGAGTTTCACCCTGCAGCTCGATCAGGCCGGCCTTTACAGCGTGCAGGCGCGTCATGGCCAGCAGCGGGAACTGCTGCCCACGGCCCTGGCCGTGTCGGAGCCGCTGGTGATAGACAGCGTGTTGTCTGCCAAGGCCGATCCCGCCACCGTCAGCGACAGCGGCGGAACACCGGTGCAGATCAAGGCGCAGGGGCTCTCGGAAGGCATCAGTCTGCACTGGTTCCCGGTCGAGCAGGGTATCCAGCCCAACGCCCTGAACCGCGTCGACTTTACCTTGCAGTCCGATGGCCTGAGCTTCGTCACGCCACCCGGCCAGGCTGGCTGGCGCTACCAGGTCAGCCTGGTGCGCGAAGCCAGTGGCGAGCGGATCGACAGTGCGCCCGCACAGTGGCTGACCGTGGTTGACGACACCGCGCCCAGAGTGCGCGTGGTGCGTACGCTCGATGCCGTCAATCCGCTGATCCTGGAGTCTGGCTCGCCGTTGCAGGCCGGCGGTTTCAGCGTGATCAAGGTCTTCAAGGACTACGAGACCCGGCTGCAAACGACACAGGACGTCAGTGAGCGTTTCCTCGCGCCGGTCAGTCTCGGCAACCGCCTTGAACTGCGCTTGCGCAGCGGTGCCCAACTGGAGGCGAACGCGCACTACGAGGTGCGCGTGGATGGCATCCGTGACGCCGCCGGCAACCTCGCCATTGGCGACGGGCTGACCAATGGCAGCTATCGAGCCGTCTACATGGCCGAGGATCGCCTGGCACCGCGCAGCGATTCACTGCAGGTGACCCTGCAACCGGGCGGCCAGGCGCTGACACCTGCGACTCAACTGAAAGTGGGCAGCCGCTACAGCTTCGCCGTGAGCGCCGTGGACAATGTGCGGGAAGCGGATCAGTTGAAGTTCTCCTACCGTCTGTCCAGCGACGGTGGCAAGACCTACAACACCGACTGGATCGCCATCGACAAGCAGAGCTTCAGCCTGGATCTGCAAGGTGAGTATCAGGGCTTCAGCCTGTTGCTGCGGGCCAGTGATGGTGCCAACACCAGCGAGCGCCGCTTCGATGCGCAGGTCAGTGCGCCCAGCCTGCAACTGCGGCAATTCTCTACCCTGCCGAGCCCGGTGGAGGAAAGCACCACCGCCCGCTTGCGTTTCGAGCTGGAGGGCGACCTCGATCAGGTCAGCGGTACCCATATCCGTCTGCACGATGGCCTCTATGTACCGGCCACCTTCGACCGCGCCAGCGGCCTGGTCAGCGTGGAGCAGAGCCACCCACGCCTGCGCGATCTGCCGGGCAGCCCACAGGCTCCGCATCCGTTGGTCACCGAATTGCGCGTCGGTCTCGGTCAGGTTGGCAGCAACTACCTGTACTTCCAGGGTCACTACGATCTGCTGGCCGACCAGACACCGCCGCAGCTCTCGATCGTCACGCCGCTGAATGGCGAATTCGTGCCGCGCGGCGAAACCGTTGACGTGGTGCTGCGCAGCCATGACCGCTACGGCATCGACCGTGTCGAAGCCTGCGTCGACAGCCGCACCAGCGACCCGTTCGCCGACGCTCAGGCATGCCAGCGTCTGGCCGACCCGACACGTTTGCAGATCCAGGTGCCTGCCGATGCCACCCAGCCGCTGCATATCATCGCCCGGGCGATTGATCTCAACGGCCTGATCAGTGAGCCGGCGGCCATCAGCGTGCTTCCCTACGACAGCAGGCAGGGCGCTCCGGAGCTGAGCATCCTCAGCCCGACGGATGGCCTGGTCGTGCATGCCGGCGAGCCTCTGGCGCTGCGCCTGCGCATGCGCCAGGTGGAGCAGGCCACGCTGTACCTGGATATCGCCGGCGACCCGCAACATCCGGGCAACCCGGCGCCTGTGCCCGTCAGCCGTGCGGCCAACGACGACGACTACCAGGAGTTGTCGGTACCGGCACCTCAGGTGACCAGCGACGGCATCCTGGTGCTGCGTCTGCAAGCGGCCTGGCAGGATCAGACCATCAGCAGCCAGCGCATTCTCAACCTGCGTGCCGACGACGGCATCGATGAGCAGGCGCTCCTCGACCTGCAACCGGCGCAGACCCTCCTGGCGGGTACGCAACTCTGGTTGCAGGCGCCTGCGCCCGCGAACATGGCTGATTTCAGCGCTCAGTCGCGCATCGAACTGTTCGACCCGAGCGATGTGGAGACCCCCACTACCTTGGCGTTCTCTGCGACCCGCCAGGTGCTCGATAGCGCCGCCGAGGGCAGTGCATTGCGCCTGGAGACCGTCCTGCGCGACCGCTCCGGCCATGAGAAAGTCGCCTCCCATAGCCTGGACAAGCTGGCCTACCTGCAAGCCGAGATCCGCCGCGAGCTCATCGAGAAAGGTTATCGCGCCAGCAATCTGACCGCATTGCCGGGTAATCCGCACGGTTTCGCCTGGGTCGAGAACCGAGGCGACGACGGTTACCGGCTCACTACCTTGCAGGGGCAACTGGAAAGCCGTGAGAGCGGTCGTGTGCTCCAGCTGTTCCATACGGGAACCGGGCTGGTCGCCCAGGTGCGCCGCGATGGCGATGACTTCCTGCGCTTCTGGGCCTGGCAGGACGGAACCTGGCAGCCGGCGCTGGAGCGCAGCATGGCCGGCGATCTGGTCGGTGGCAGCGGCTCGTTGCTGTTCGTGCGCCATGGCCAGTTGCTGTCGGGCTATGCGGTGGACGCCAGTGGTTTCGCCGAGCTGGTGGGACAGAGCATCGAGGGCGATATCCGTCAGGTGCAGGTGGATGGCCAGCGCCTGGCCGTGCTCAGCGACGCCGCGCTGGAGCTGTTGCAACTTGGCGAGGGTGCACTGCCGGCTCTGCAGCGGATCGCCCGGTTCGAGATGGACGGGCGGGCGGGCTTCGCCCTGAATGGCGCGCAACTGCTGAGCTGGGGCGCCGAGGGTGTCGAGCGCCATGCTCTGCATTATGGCGAGCAGGGCTGGCGCCTGGAGAGCCTCGGCGCGCTGGCGGTGGCGGGGCACGTGACAGAGGCTCGCTTCGATGGCGAGCTGGCCTGGCTGCGCGTGCACGAGACTCTCCACGGCGACAGTTGGCAGGCCTGGCGCGACGGCGAGCGAGTGGGTGCGCTGGACGGCGCCCGCGAGACCCTGGCCATCGTTGCCGGCAAGCTGGCTTCCGTGCAGCGCGATGCAGATGGTCAGGCACTGGTGGTCGAAGCGCTGGGCGTCTCCACGCCCGTGCGTGAGGCACTGAGCGCCACGGTTCGGCGTCTGCCCGCCGGGCTGCTGGTGGGTGGCTTGCCGGCTGACAGCGAAGCGGCTCTCGGCCTGGCCGATATCGCCTTCCGTGATGGCGAGGGACGTAGTCTGGCGGCGCAGGCGCTCTGGTATCAGGGAGAACCGGACGACCGGCTGGGCACCGACTTCCCCAGTGGCCGTGCGTGGCTGCTGGCGAATCCTGCGGGCGAGATTCATCTCTCGGTACAGGATCATGCCGACGCGCGCAGCCTGCGCCTGGATGTTCCGCCGGCTGTCGTGCCGGCCGCGCAACTGGAGCCTGACGATGGCGCGGTCATCAGCGCGGGTGCGCGTTTGCCGTTGAGTGCCGACTTCTCGCTGCAGAGCAGCGCAGAGGGTGCGCGTCTGCAACACGACGGCGCCGTGGTTAGCGCTGTCGGCAGCCTCTACCGGCGCTTCCAGTGGATCGAGCTGCCGGGCAGCGGCGAAGCGCGTTACCAGTGGCAGGACGCTGCCGGGCAGCGTGAGCTGGCTCTGTACAGCAAACCCAACCAGCCGAGCGCCACCCTGACGCTGAGCGGGGCCGGCAACAACCAGATATTCGCCGAAGGCAGCGCACTGTCGCTCGCTTATCAGGTCAGCGAAGCCCCGGCCTGGGTCGAAGTCGAACTGCGCAGCTTCAATGGCCAGCCATTGGCCAGGGTCTTCGCTGCCGGCCAGCAAGGCCGTTTCAGCCTGAGGCTGCCCCAGGTCAGCGTGCAGGAGAGCCTGGTGCTGCGCGCGCGTGCTTACTTCGCCGGAGACTTCCGTTACAGCGAGCAGCAACTGAACTTGCGCGTGGCACCGGTGCAGCAGATGCCGCAGGTGGTGCTCAGCGGTCTGCCGAGCCAGCTCTATGCCGAGAGCCTGGTGGAGCTGCGCCTTGGCGGTGTGGAGGGTAGCCACTATCGGATGACCCTGGAGGCTCTGGATGGCGCCGATCAGCTATTGGCCAGCGGCACCGATCAGGTCAGCCTGAAGCTGCCCGCCGGCCTGACGGAACTGCGCGTGCGCGCGGTACTGAGCGACGATCTTGGCAACCGCCACGAACAGCGCTGGAGTGCGCCGATATGGGAGGCCTGGCGTTTGCAGGAGGCCACCGAGCGCCTGCCCTTCGACGTCATGCTGCCGAGCGTTGGCGGGTACTGGTTCAGCCGTGGCAGCGAGTTGTTCGATGCCCAGGGGCCGAGGCTGCGCCTGCAAGGCGATATCGCGGCGCTGGACTACATGCAGCGCTATCTGCTGCTGAGCATCAAGGGCTTCGGCCTGACCCTGCTGGATCCCCAGGACGGCCTGCGCGTGGCCGGTCAGATGGCGGTGGCGGCTCCGCTCAATCATCTGGCCGTACAGGGCGAGCGTATCCTCGCTGCCAGCGGTCGTGACCTGCATTGGTTCAGCGTGCAGGGCGGGCAGATCACTGCCGCTTCGGTGCAGAGCCTTGGCGCCGAAGTTCGCCAGTTGCACGCCTACCGCGATGGCTTCCTGGCGCTGACCGGCTCGCAACTGCTGCTGCTGAGCCCTGCCGGTGATGTCCAGGCCAGGTTCGAGGGTGATGGCTTGCTTGGCCTGGCCGTCGAGGGTGAGCGCATCTACCTGGCGGACAGTACGGATCGTCTGTGGCGTCTGGCTGGCAATCTGCAAGGCGATTTCGTTGAACTCGCCGGCAACGCCGAGCGCCTGATCGTGCTGCCGGGCCAACTGTTGTCGCTGGCCAGGGATCGGCTGCAACTGATCGACCTGGCCACGCGCCAGCGCATCGCCACCTGGCCGTTTGCCGTGGGCACCCCGGCCAAGGCCCAGTGGGCGTCTGGCCGGCTCTGGCTGGGCGGCGCCCAGGGACTGAGCCTGCTGCCGCAGCGTGGCGCCACCGGTTACCGGGCCTTGTACGACAGCCAGCTGGCCGCGCAGCCGACCTATGGTGTGGTCGAAGGGCTGGCCCTGCGTGACGGGCAACTGATCCTGGCGGCCGACAACTTCGGTGCGCAGGTGCTGAGACAGGATGGCAGTGGCGCCTGGCAGTCCTCGTTGTATCCGGTTCAGCCGTTCACGAGCGCCGCCAGCCGCGTCGCCGCCAGTGGTCGGCACTGGTTCGTGCTGCAGGATCAGCAGCAGCGGGTGATGGCGCTCGACCGCACGACCCTGGCCGCTCAGACGCTGTTGCAGAACGTACCGGCTACCGATCTGGCGGTGGCGGCCGAGCACCTGGCGGTGATCAGCGGTGGCGGGCTGGACGTGCTGGCCCTGAACGACCTGAGCAGCAAGCGCTCGCTGTCGGTCAGCAATCAGGAGAACCTGCGCCAGGTGGCCGCCCACGGTTATCAGGCGGTCGTGCTCAGCGACAGCGGCCGGGTCTTCCGGGTCGATCTGCGCGGCGAAGCCACGCGCGCCGTTCAGGAGCTGAGTGGCGGGCTGGGTGGCGAGGTGCGCCAGTTGGTGTTCAACGGCGAGCAGCTGTTCTACCTGATCGGTGACAGTGCCTGGCGCTACGACCTGCACACTCAGCAGCGCACGCAACTGCTGGGTGGTGCGCCGGTCAATCAACTTTACTGGGCGCTGGGCCTGCTGTGGATCGAGCAGAGCGCGGAGCAGACCCACAGCCTGTCTGCGCTGGATCCGGGCAGCCTGCAACCGGTTGTCGGCAGCGCCCTGGTTCTGCCGCAGCGCAGCACCGCGCTGGCGGCCGAAGGCAACCGCCTGGCGGTGGGCCTGGGCACGCGAGGCGTGCGCGTATTCGAGCTGCCGTTCGGTGTCGGCAGCACGGATGCGGCGCCGTTCGCCCCGTTGTCCGCTACCGTGCTGTCGCAGGCCTCCGCCCTGTCGCTGATGCAGGGCGAGGACGGTCGGCGTAGTGTCGCCTTCGCCATCAACGGCCATGCCATCGGCGAACTCAGGCAGGCGCAGCGCACGACCTCGTTGCGCCTTCCCGCCTCCCTGCCGCAGGGCCAGAGTTTCAGCCTCACGCTGCGCAGCGAGGATGCCTATGGCGTGGTTCGCGAGTCGCAGCCACGCGACCTGCACCTGCAGGCCGGTGACGGCGTGGCCAACCCCTTCAGCGTCAGACTCAGCTCCCCGCAGCACTCCTGGCTGCCGAGCCCGATGGCGGTCGTCGCACAGATCGACGACAGCCAGCAGCCGATCGCCCAGGTGGAGATTCTCGTGGCCGCCAGCCAGGATGGCCCGTGGCAGCGGATCGCTCTGCGCAACGCCCCGCCCTATCAGGCCAACCTGTCTCTCGACAGCAGCTATACCGGCCACTACATCAAGGCCCGTGCGGTGGACGTCTTCGGCAACCGGGCCGAATCCAGCCCGACGCGCTTCTACCGTCATGAAGATCTCGTGGCACCCAGTGCCACCCTGAGCTACGAAGGCCCTGCCGTCTTCACCGAGGCGAAGACGGCGGTGCGTGGTTCGCCCTTCACGGTGAACGCGCAAATGAGCGACGAGGGCGCGCTGGACAAGGCGACTCTGCTGCGCAATGGCCAGGTGGTGGCCGTGGCGTTCGGCCAGGCCCAGTTGAGCTACCAGGACAACGCTGCCAGCCTCGGTGAGCAGGTCTACAGCCTGGAAGTGCTGGATCGTGCCGGCAACGCCACCAGCCGCGAGTTGCGGATCACCGTGATCGACGATGCCTATCCGCTCATCGAGACCCTGAGCGCGCCAGCGGAAGTGGTCGAGCAGGGCAGCTTCGTCATCCGCCTCACGGCCGAGGACGATGTGGCAGTGAAGGCCGTGGAAGTCATCTGGAATGGCTTCACCGATCGCTACGACGTCGACGGCAAGCGCCTGAACGCGCAGAGTTTCACGGTCAAGGATCGTCGTACCGAGCGGGTGGCCGCCGGTCTGACCCTGCCCTTGCGGGTCAAGGTGACCGACAGCCGTGGCCAGACCAGCGAAGCTCAGCCTCACGCCGTGAAGGTGTTGCGCGACACCCCACCCAATGCTCAGGCCTTGCAGGTCAGCCTGCCGGCGCGTGGTGTCTACGGCGGCCTGATCCGACTGCAATTGGCCAACCTGAGTGCGCTCGATGACACCGCCGGGTTGCTGGTGCGGGTTCTGCAAGTCAAGGGTGCGGAACGTCAGGAGCTGTTCAACTGTGCGCAGGAGAGCGCCGGCCAGTTCCGCTGCGCCGATGCCGTGAGCTACGGCAGCTACAGCCGTGATCTGCGGCTGCCGGACGTTGCTCAGCCGGATGACCAGTACCGCTTGCAGATCGAGATGATCGACCGCATGGGGCAGCGTGTCAGCCGCGATGTCGCCGTGGCACTCAACCAGGCGCCCAACCTGCTGCGCTTCCATGACCTGCGCCCGTCCGACAACCCGCAGCAGACCCGTGTCCAGGACAGCCCGATCTATCGCGTACAGGTGCTGGACGCTGCCTCCCGTCCGGTTCCCGAGCAGGCGGTGCAATGGCGCCTGCAACGCATGAGCAACGGCGCCGTGTCGAACATCGCGACCGTCAGCAGCGATGCCCAGGGCTACTCCAGTCTGACCCTCAATACCGACCGCAGCGTGGGTGAATACCAGCTCTGGGCCGACCTGCCGCAGTTCAGCCAGATCGCCCGCGCCGAGAAGAATCTGTCGATCGCCAGCGGCCCGACTCGCAATCTGTTGCTCGGTCACCTGCCGCCGATCGCGGCGGGTGAGTCGATGACGCTCAGCGTGCAGGCCCGTGATCAGGCCTCCAACCCGGTGAGCGATGACCAGGGCACGCTACTCGAACTGACCATGCCGACCGCCGACTTCCATGTTCAGCCGGCGCCGGGTATCGAGATCGCCAGTACCACGCTCAATGGCCAGACGGTCGAGCGTGTGCGCGTGACGCTCAAGGACGGCCAGGCACAACTGCGCTTGCAGGCCGGACAGCAAGTCGGCCAGTTCAACATGCCGGTCAGCAGTGTCGGCAACAGCATCCACTACACCTACAACGCCAATGGCGCCAATAACTGCTGCCACTCGCAGATCGCGCTGACCGTACTGCCGGCGCAGCCCGCGCGGATCAGCCTGCTCAACGACCTGGGGGTGGCTCAGGCCGAGGGCGAGGTGCTCAACCGTGGCGTCAAGCAGGATGTGCGCCTGCAATTGATGTTGCAGGATCGTTTCGGCAACACGACCAGCCAGTTGGCCGGACAGCCGGCCAACCTCGGTGTGCAGGTCGACGCCAGCGGCTCGGCGGCCATCAACGGCCAGGCCGGCGGTGCCCGTGTCGATCTGGTCAATGGCCAGGCCTGGCTGGCGGTCAGCAACGAGGTCTACGAGGAGTCGACCATCAGTTTGTCCGGCCCGGTAGAGGGCCTGCCGCAGCTGGATCTGAGCAGCCGTATGCGCATCAACTTCACCCTGCAACCGCCGGAAATCGTCCGCAGCGTGATCGAGGCGCGCGAGGGTACGCAGCTGCGCGCCTACTTCGAATACGACGAGCCGGTGCAACTGGCCAGCGGTGAGGCGATCCGTTTCTACGAGGGCAACACGCTGCGTGCCGGAACCGCCAGCCTGAGCGCCGATGGCCGCACCCTGATCTTCGCCCCGCAGCAGGCGCTGACGCTGGGCCGTTGCTACCGTTTCGACACCAGCGGCTCCGGGCTGCGCGGCGTGGCGCGCAATGATGGGGTGCGCGAGCAGGGTGAGAGCTTCTGCGCGCCGCATGCCGTGTTCAACGTGAGCGGCCCGGTGAAGCTGCTGGCCGGGCAGACCTACGACGTACCGATGCTGATCGCCAGTACCAGTGACTTCTACTGGCCAAACGTCAGCAACGGCCAGGCCGAACTGGGTGGCCAGGCTCAGGGCTTCAACTGGTACTACAGCCCGGCACGTCGCATCAGCGTGCCGTCGTTCTTCGGCCTGGCGGACAGCCCGGTCGTCGATGGCACGCTACTGCCGCTGAATCTGGGCGGCGTCCTGCCAGGCTCGCCGGCCAGGCCGGTGCAGATCGGCAATGCCTTGCAGATCCAGGTCTTCGACCCATTGGGCGATTTCGACGGCGATGGTCTGAACAACAAGCTCGAACTGGAAACGCAGGGGCTCGATCCGACACGGCGCGATACCGATGGCAATGGTATCGAGGACGGCGCCGAAGACTTCGACGGTGATGGCCTGAGCAACTTGCAGGAAGCGCAGCTGGGCACCCAGTTGCGTGTTGCCGACAGCGATGGCGATGGCCTGTCCGACGGCAGCGAAGTGCTCACCCACGGCACCGACCCGCTGAACCCGGACACTGACGGTGATGGCCTGTCCGATGGCGCCGAGGTCGGCAATATTCCGGCTTCCTCGCCGCTGAAGGCCGATACCGATGGCGACGGCATACCGGACAAGCTGGAATTGCAGATGGGCCTCAACCCGAGCGATGCGTCCGACGGACAGCTCGACAAGGACAACGATGGCCTGAGCAATCTCCGCGAGCTCCAGCTCGGCACGGCGATCGACAATCCGGATACCGATGGCGATACGCTCAAGGACGGTGTGGAAGTCGATCAGCTGGGTACCGATCCGCTGAATCCGGATACCGATGGCGATGGCCTGCGCGACGATGAAGACAGCGAACCACTGGTCAAGGACACCCAGGCACCGCTCGTGCAATTGCTCCATCCCGCTCCCGGGCAGCCGCTGATCAAGGGGCTGCGTCTGACGGTCACGTCGAGCGTGCAGGACAACGGGCGCGTGACCCGGGTCGCGGTACGCCTCAATGGCACGCAAGTGGCACTGCTGGGCAGTGCGCCGTTCACCTACGCCATGACTCTGCCGAGCGAGGCGGACAGCCTGCGCCTGGAGCTGGTTGCCACCGATACCAATAACAACCACGGCAGTAGCGGTGAGCACAGCTTCAGCCTGGTCGAAGACCCGCTGACCACGGTGATCGGCCGCGTGCTCGACGGCAATGGTCAGCCGATCGCCGGTGTCCAGGTCGATACCCATGGCCTGGTCGCCATGACCCAGAGCGACGGCAGCTTCGTGATCACGGGTGTGCCCGTCGCACCGGGCAGGGTCGCGGTCATCGCCAACGGGCTGCTGGGCAACGAAGCGGTGACCAGCATGTCGGCGGAATTCGAGCCGGTCTGGGGGGGAACCACCGATGTGGGCACCATCACCTTGCAGTCACCGAAGGTGCGGGTGGGCTATTTCAACGTCACCTATGGTTCGGGCCAGGCCACGCAAAAGACGATCATCGAGCTCGCCGGTTATCTGCCAGTCGCGATTACCAACCTGGCCACCTTCGACCTTTCGCAAGTGGACATGCTGCTGGTCGACAGTTCGCGGGACAACTACAGCAGCACATCCTATTCGAACAACAAGGCCAAGGTTTTCAGCTTCGTCGAGAACGGTGGCGTGCTGGTGTTCAACGAGGAATACAACGCCAGTACCGGGCCTCTGGTCGATCTCCCGGGGCTGCCGACATCGGCATCGGTCGTCTCGGGAGCCAATCGCCAGATCATTCCCAATCAGCGTTACTCCGATATGTCCGAGGGCCCGGCGGGTTCCTGGTGGCCGCACCGTACCCGAACCTACTACAGCAATAGCTACCTGCCGCTGGAGCAACTGGCCGATGATGTCGTGCCGTTGGCCTTCAGCGGGGAGCGTGCCGACAAGCGCGTCAGCGCACTGCGCTACCCGTTTGGCAAGGGACATGTGTTCTTCGGCTACATGCCTACACGCAGTTGGCGGCCGGGTGTCAGCGATCCGCTGTTCACCATTTTGCAGCCCAACGTGCTGGTGATGATGCGCGAGCTGACGCTCAAGGACAGCGATGACGACGGTCTCAAGGACATCCATGAGTACGCCCATGGCACCAGTGCCTTCCAGGCCGACCGTGACGGCGACGGGCTGCTCGATGGTTTCGAGGTCAAGTACGGCTTCGATCCGCTGGTGGCGGGCGAGCAGCACCTCGACAGCGACGGCGATGGCCTGAGCAACCTGCAAGAGCAGGAACTGGGTACCCATCCGTTGCAGGCCGACAGTGACGGTGACGGCTTGTCCGATGGTGACGAAGTCAATCTGTACAACAGCGATCCGCTGAGCGAAGACACCGATCTGGATCGTGTTCTGGATGACGTCGAGGTGGCCCGTAATGCCAACCCGCGCAAGGCCGACAGCGACGATGACGGGCTCAGCGACTACGAAGAGATCCATGTCTATGGAACCCGCCCGGATCTGGCCGACAGCGATGGCGATGGCCTGTCTGATTTCATCGAGACCAAGGGCCCCTATGCGGACATCCTCAACCCGAATTACGCCGCCGATGCCAATCAGGACTATGACAACGATGGCCTGACCAACAAGCAGGAGCTGCTCAATACCCTGACCAATCCGAAAGTCGCGGATACCGACGGCGATGGCCTGAGCGATGGTGCGGAAGTGCAGGCCGGGCTCGATCCGCTCGACCCGGACATGGACAAGGATGGCCTGCTCGATGGCGAAGACAGCCAGCCTCTGGAGAAGGATCATGAGCTGCCTCAGGTCAGTCTGATCTCGCCGGCTGCCGGATCCAGCCTGGTGCATGGGCAGCAGGTTCGCCTGCGAGCCAATGCCAGTGATAACGGTCGGGTGGTTGCAGTGACCTTCCATGTCAACGGGACGCAAGTTGCTGCGCGTACCGAGGCCCCGTACGAACACGCGATCGTCGTGCCCGATCAGGGCAGCGAGTTGCTGATAGAAGCCAGCGCGCGCGATACCAACGGCAATGAACGGCGCACCGGCGTACAGCGCTTCAGCCTGGTTGCGGATGCCGGTGGCCAGATCACGGGGCGGGTCGTGGATCGTGCGGGCAATCCGGTGGCAGGCGCCGCAATCACGGTCATCAACGAGATCGGTGATGGCAACGTCGCGCCCGTGAGCTATGTCATCGACCAGGCACCCAGCTCGTCATACCGTGATGTCACGGGCGGCCAGCTGATCGACGGTCAGGCTGGTGTGGCGGGTTACAACGTCAACCTGGGGCAGGGCACGGCTTATGAATGGCTGGGCTGGAACAATACCCCGACCATCAATATCGACTTCGATTTCGGACGTACCGTCTTCATCGACACGCTCAAGGTCGGCTCGACCCAGAACTCGATCACGGATCGTGTGCTGCCTTCCCTCGAGGTATTCACCAAGGTGGCGGGTAACTGGGTGTCTGCCGGCAACCTCGTCGTTCCGGTGAGCAGCGCCAACAACTACTCCAGCAGCTCGCAGAGCCCCCGCCGTTCCCTGGAGATCGGTGGGCTCAACCTGAACAGCCGTCACGTGCGTGTGGCGCTGAAGGCCAATGGCAACTGGACATTCGTCGACGAGATCGGCTTCGGCCATAGCGGGCCTGTCTCCAGCAGCGACGGGCCGCTGTTGACCACGACCGATGCCCAGGGCCGGTTCCTGGCCAATACCGCCACCCTGCTGCTCGACCCCAGGGTCAAGGCCACGGCACTGTTTGGCGCCCAGCCCATGAGCGCGCTGAGCCCGGTATTCGAAATGCCGCGGGGCGCTTCGCTTGATGTGGGTGACCTGGTGCTGACGACCAGAGGGCGTCGTGCAGTGGATCCTGTTCAGGCGCGGCATCTGGCCTACGAAGAGAAGGGGCAGTCGTTCAATCGGATTCTGCAGAACAATTATCGCTGGGACATCAATAGCAACGGCGGTGTCGATTACGGCACCAGCAGCACCTTCAGCGGCGCGCAGAGGCTGCAGGTGAATGGTTCGACCTATAGCGCCAGCGATTATCTCGTGCGCTTGTCCGGCCGTGAGCTGACCTTCCCCGTCAGGCAGATGGGGGCGGTGCAGGTCAGCCGCAAGGTCCATGTGCCTGCGGGGCAGAGCCACGCACGCTTCATGAGCCTGATCGAAAACCCGGGCGACCAGGCGGTCACGGTACCGGTGACCGTTTCGGGATACTTCTACTACTCGCGGCCCGTCGTGGCGACCTCGTCCGGCAATCTGGTGTTCGACAAGTCCGATGGCTACCTGTTGACCGACGATGACAGCGAGACGGGTGGCCGATTGGCGGCAGGCATCCTGTTTGGCGATTCGCAGGCCTCTCTGAAACCGATCGCTGCGACCTACAGCGGCAGCTATTACGAGGTGAAATACTCGGTTGTCCTGCCGCCGCGCAGCCGCAAGGTGCTGGTGCAGTATGCCGTGCAGCATCAGAACCGGGCCGAGGCCAGGCGCGTTCTGGAAATGCTCTCGGCGGCGAACTTCGAAGAGCAGTACCTGACCGTCGAAGAACACCGTGACATCGCCAACTGGCCAACCCAGGTCGACAGTGACCTGGATGGGCTTGCCGATGCCGATGAGGTTCCGATGGGCCTCGATCCCCT
Organism: Pseudomonas sp.; assembly: GCA_047973445.1. GTDB lineage: Bacteria > Pseudomonadota > Gammaproteobacteria > Pseudomonadales > Pseudomonadaceae > Stutzerimonas. The sequence continues at coordinate 11,807 of JBKEBY010000036.1, read as the reverse complement.
CGATGTCGACAGCGATGGCGATGGTCTGTACGACGGCTTCGAGCATCGCTATGGCTTCGATCCTCTGGTCGCTGACGGGCAGGCTCAGGTCGATACCGACGGCGATGGTCTCGACAACCTGCAAGAGCAGGAAGCCGGTACTCATCCGCGGGTGGTGGACACCGATGGCGACGGTCTGAGCGATGGCGACGAGGTGCTGTTGTACCTGTCCAATCCGTTGACCCGCGACACCGACCTGGATCGCGTGCTGGATGCTGACGAGGTCAACCGTGGCACCCGGCCGGATCTCGCCGACAGCGATGGCGATGGGCTCGACGATTATGCCGAGATCTATTCCCATGGCACCGATCCGCTGAAGACGGACAGTGACGACGATGGTCTGCCGGACAAGTTCGAGGTCGACCACGACCTGCTCAACGTCAATGCGCAGGACGATAGCGACAACGATGGCCTGACCAATCTGGAGGAATTCCTGGCCGGCACTCTGCCGCGCAATGCCGACACCGACGGCGACGAGTTGCTGGACGGTTGGGAAGTGAAGGGCGTACCGGCGAGCGATCCACTCAAGGTGGACAGCGATGCGGGCGGTCGTCGTGATATCAACGAACGTTTCGTGGATGGTACCGACCCCAGACTGGCCAGTGACGATCGCCCGAATATCGGCGGTTACCGCGTGGTCAACGATGAAAACAACCGTTCCTTTACCTTCGCCGAGAACGGCGATGGCTACGCGAGCACGGGAAGCGCCATCAATAGCAACCGGGCATTCCGGCTGTACGTCAACGGCAATACCTACAATTACCGGTACAACCATGCGACCAGCAGCGCCAATGGTCGCGAGTACCACTACGAAGCCCGGCGCATGGACAATCTGGTCGTCAGCCGCCGGGTTCTGGTGCCCAGTGTCGGCGGTGCCTATGTGCGCTACCTGGAAATTCTGGACAACCCGAGCGCGCAGGAGCAGGTGGCGACCGTACGGTTGCAGTCCTACTATGGCGCGTCGAACGACAGCCAGGTTGCGCTCGTTACCAGCAGTGGCGATGCGCAACTGACCACCGCGGACGACTTCATTGCCCTGCGCGATACGTCCGTGCCCACGCGCCCGGTGTTGCTGCACGTATTCGCCGGCAACGACCAGCGTCGTCAGGGCACCAGTCTCGCCAGTCAGAATGGCCGCCTGTGGCAAACCGAATATCAGGTCAGCGTTCCTGCGGGTGGGCGGCGTGTGGTCATGCACTTCGCCACGCTGGAGGGCTCCTCCGAGTCGGCCCTGGTCATGGCCGACAAGCTGCGTCGTCTGAGAGACGTGGGCCTGGATAATCTCGATGCCGATGTGGCCGGCAAGGTCGTGAACTTCTTCGCCTTCTATGACCGGGACGAAGACGGTCTCAGTGACGCGGATGAAATTCGCCTGGGCACGGATATCGACAATCCCGATAGCGATGGTGATGGCATTCCGGATGGGCATGATGCCGAACCCCTGGTGCCGGACACCATTGCACCGCATGTCGAGATCGTTCCGCTCGAACTGAAGCGCCGTTATGCCGGGCAGAGCCTCGATATCACGGCGAACATTGCGGATAACGGGCTGATCAGTCGAGTCGAACTGTTCCAGGATGGCGAGCTGCGTGAAACGCGCTCTCAGGGTGGCCAGCAGACCTTCACCGTGTTGCTGCCCGACGCTGCCGAGAGCCGGCTGAGCCTGCGGGTCACCGACAGCAATGGCAACGCCACCGAGGCGCAGGTCACCGTGACTATCCACGACACGCCTGAAATCCGTTTGAGCGGCAGGGTGGTCGATGCGTTGAATCAGCCAGTGGTCGGCGCAGAGGTCGATGTGCTGGGCACGACAGTCGATACCGATGCACAAGGGCGCTTCAGTGTTTCGCTGTTCACCATCGAACGAGAGTTCGACGTGACCGCCAATACGCTGTTCGGTGCGCAGGCGATGCAGGCCAGGAAACGTATTCAACTGACGTCGATGGACGACCGTGTCGATCTGGGCGATATCGGCGACCTGATACTCATGGGTGTGGGGCGTCGCGCGACGAACCCGATTCCCCAGAGCGAGCTGACCTATGAAGGCAATCAGTGGAACTACAACAAGGTTCTCGATAACCAGTACCGCTGGGATTTCTATACCTACTACGGGAACGTCGAGTATGGAACCGACTATGCCTTCAGCAGTGCCCAGTACCTCATCGTCCAGGGCAGTTACTTCACCAACAGTGAGTCGGCACGTTACTGGCTGCGCCTCGACGGGCGCGAATTGACCTATCCGGCTCGGCAAATGAGCGGGCTGCGAGTACAGCGCAAGGTGTACGTGCCGGCCGAGCGCAACTATGCGCGCTTCATGGAGATATTCGAGAACCCGAGCGATCAGCCGGTGACGACTCACGTCAGGATCAATGGCAACTTCTATAACAACGGTAATCGCAGCATCGTCGCAACCTCGTCGGGCGACCAACAGTTCGATGGCGACGACCGCTACCTGTTGACCGATGATACTGGCGACAGTGATGGCCGGCCGGCCGCCGGTGTCCTGTTCGGTGGCTTCGACTCGCCAGCCCAGCCCAGCGCGGTTTCGGGCAATCAATACAGCTATGACGTGACCTACGAGCTGACGGTGCCCGCCGGCGGACGCCAGATACTCATGCATTTCGCCGTGCAGGATTACAGTCGTGCCGAGGCCAGGCGTGTTCTCGATGAACTGAGCGATCCCAATTTCGCCGAAGAGGGTCTGACCAACGAAGAGCTGCGAGACCTGGTCAACTGGCGCACGCTCGTCGACTCCGATAACGACGGCATGCCGGATGCGGACGAAATTCCCCTGGGGCTCGATCCGCTGAATCCGGATTACGACAACGACGGCATTCCGGACGGCCGTGACAGCGAGCCGAAGACACCTGACCAGACGCCGCCGACCATCGTGATCGAGCCGCCTGTTGGCCCCTTCTATACGGGTGAGCCGCTGGAGCTGAATATCGACGTTCAGGACGACGGTATCGTGAGGCACGTGGAGCTCTGGCAGGACGGCGTGCTGCTGGCCACTCGCGACACGTCGGGCTCCTTCTCTCACAACCTCGTGTTGCCGGAAGAGGTCGGGACGACGCTGCTTGAAGTGCGTGCCACCGACAGCAATGCCAACAGCAGCGTGGAAACGCTCTCGCTGGATGTCGAGCCGGTGCCGCTGAGCAGCATCACCGGGCGGGTGGTCAATCAGCTCGGACGAGCGGTCGCGGGTGTCAGTGTCTCGCTACGACAACCAACGGATGGCGAGGGCCCTGTCCTGGCCAGAGCGATGGCGGACGCCCAGCTCACGGATGCCGAAGGCCGCTTCGTGTTCGACGGACTGGATCGCCGGCAGAATCCGGAGTGGACGCTGAATATCCACCATCAGGTTCTGGATGTGGAGCTGGAAGAGCAGGTATTCGTCGTCCTTGAACACTATGGTGTCAATCAGCTCGACGATATCGAGCTTCGCGTCGATGACAGTTACATCCTGCCTCCTGCTGTCGACAGTCTGGGGCAATTGAATCCGAACTGTTGTTACTGGAACCTGCCGAGTGGCTTCAACTTCCCCGCTTCGCGGGTATATGTCGACCCCTATTCGTTCAAGGTAAAAGTGGGTGACATGGAGCTGCTGGCCTTCGCGTATGGATCCCTGTATCCGCGTGATGAAGATTCCGGCTTCTATGTCAATGAGCTGGATGATCGGCTCGTTCTGACCTGGATGAAATGGATGCCCAACTATGGCCCGGCAAACGCTACCGGTACGACCATCCAGGTCATTCTTCACCGTGATGGCCGTATCGAACAACGCTTCCATGGGGTCGAGAACGAATATTGGTATTCGAACCGGCATAGTTTCCAGACGGCCAGGGAGGCGCTGAGTTTCGATGTCGACATCGCTCGTCTGCAGGGTTATGTCATCCCCTACGGCATGGGGATCGGTCAGTACTTCTATAACCCGTCCGGCATCAAAGGCCTGATCCTTTCCTATGTGCCATTGGACGGCGGAAGCTACAGAGTCGAGATCGGTCGCCTGCCGGGTCGTACCGACAGTGATGGTGATGGTCTGTCTGATGCCAATGAGCTTCTGCTTGGAACTGACCCACACAATGAAGATACCGATGGTGATCTGTTGTGGGATGGGTTCGAGCTCTATAGTGGGTTCGATCCCTTGTTCGCAGAGCCTGGTATCGCTGCGGCCGACTCGGATGAAGATGGTCTGAGTAACCTGGAGGAACAACAGGCAGGTTCTGACCCGCATAATTCAGACAGCGACGGTGACGGGCTGACTGACTATGACGAAGTTAGGACGCATAAGACTGACCCGATGGCTCGCGACTCCGACGGCGACGGACTCGATGATGCCTATGAATTGACGCTTGGTACCGACCCGCTCAAGACCGACACGGACGGGGACGGTTTGCCGGATGGCGTGGAGGTCAACAACTACGGAACCAATCCATTGCTGGTCGACAGCAATGGCAATCAGTTGTCGGACGCTTTCGAAGCGAGATATGGCCTGTATGGCGCTACGGCGAGCGGTGATGAAGATGGGGACGGTTTGACCAACCTCCAGGAGCAGCAAGCTGGTACCCATCCCTACAAGCGCGATACAGACGGCGATGCCTTGCCTGATGCCTTCGAAATAAATGTATTGGGCACTTCTCCCGTGCGCTTCGATACGGATGGCTCGGGTCGCGGTGACGGCGACGAGTTGTTCGTGGATTCGACTGACCCCCTTTCCGCTGGCGACGATGTGGAGCAATTGCCAGGTGACTACTGGGTTTATATGAGCGTTGACACAGGCATCTCGACGGGTATGCAGCCTAATGGCAACCTCGATCTATACCGTGCAGATGGTTCGAACCTGTTGGAACGTATGCTGCAGTTGCAGGGATCAAGTGAACAGGGGCCGTCCGAGCAGTCCGGTTTTGCCGCGGGCGAGGGGGGGCGTATCTGGCGAGCGCCCTTGCAGGAGTTCGAGCCTGGTCTGTTGTTGAGCCGAGAGCTCTATATGCCAGCCGACGGGCGCAGTTATGTCAGGGTTCTGGACAAGTTCTACAACATCACTGAAAAAGCGCTGGTGACTCGGCCTACGCTTTATTCCAAGCCAGCCCATGCGCCTTATGGGCACGAACAGAGCACCTCCAGCGGCGATGGCCAATTAACTACGGAAGATCGTTGGGTGCAGCAAAAGTCAGTGGGATATGACGCCAACGACTCCGTCAGTCTCATGCACGTTTTTGCGGACGAAACAGGGCGGCAGGCGCTGAGTGGTGACTTCTACGTTGATCCTTACTACTCATGGGGCGTCGGTTATGAGTTTGAGGTGCCTGCCAACGATCACCGAGTGGTCATGAGTTTCATGGCCGCCGAGCACAGTGCACTCCCGAACGGTACGCTGCAGGTGCTGGACACACTGGGCGAGGACGTTCTGCGCGGTATCATCGCCGAGGATCGTTCGCGCATCGTCAACTTCACGTTGTGTGCCGATACCGATCTCGATCAGTTGTGTGACAGCGCCGAGGAGCTGGCTGGTACTCGCAAGGACCTGAGGGATACCGACGGTGATCGCTTTGACGACGAGATTGAGGTGCGCTTGGGCAGTGATCCGAACGACTCTATGTCGATGCCAGAGTTTGACGTCTACTTCGTGAAAGGTAATGAGGTTACGACACTCGTCAAACTGAACGGTTTTGATGGCCAGCCTGTGCAACTTCGAGAGTTCGAAGCACCTTTCAGGGCGTTGGATTTCGATGCTCATAACCGTTTGCGAATGGCAGTCACTGCAACGGAAAATGACAGCGCTGCAATGTATGAATTCGATCCAGACACTCTTGAGCAGGGCGAGGATCAGGTATATCTCCGAGATGGTGAACTGATCGATGTCTTGGCCGGCCGGGATTTCATGAGTTTGCATTTGCTGGATCAGACCGTCCAGCAGGAGCTTGAGCTCGAGACCCCGATGTCGCTCGATTCAGGGGAGCGGAGCTTGGCGCTCCACGTGAATACTAGTCGCTGGGGTAGCTGGACGGCGCTGCAGATGCCGGCTCGCGATGGATGCGGCTTTGGCTTGGCCAAATGGAAGGGTGAACCCCTAATCTTGAATGATTGCCAGTTGATCCGTTTCGACTACAGCATCTCGGGGGAGAAGCAGCAGCCATTGGTTGCCCTCGACTTTTCGAGTGATTTTGCCGGACAGCCACGCATTCTTTCCATGGATGACATGCCTTGGATCGACGCACTGTTGGCGATTGTCGAGGACGGGGAGAATGGTGTGCGTCGCCGCCACCTGGGCTTTATCGACATGCGCACCGGTGAGGTTATTCGATTGGGGGCTATGCCGGTGGACGCTTCGGGCATCACGGTAAAGTTCAAGGATTTTCAGAATGAGCCCGTCTGGCCAGAGCCAGCAGCGCCGCATTAATTGTGATATGTGTCACGGTGTTTTTGGCGGATGTCCTGTAAATCGCACGCCGCGATAAAGGAATGTAAAACTAACAATGTGGAGATTGAATGATGCAGTACCAGCGCCTCACCTTGGCGGCCTCTCTGCTGAGCATTTTATTGGTCGGTTGCGATTCTTCCAGCGATCCGATTGCTGAAGTCAATGGCAAGCCGATCTCTCAGGAGCGTTTCGACGCCTACCTGAAACTCAAGCGTGTGCCTGTGCAGAATACGGAATGGGTCGCTCGTGAGCTCGACGAATACCTGGAGCGCGAGGGGCTGGCCGGGCAAATCGAAGAGCAGAACTTGCTGCCAATCGAGCAGGTGGAAGCCGAGGTCGCCGAGTTCCGCAAGCAGATGCTGATCAGCCGTTATTTCGAGGAGTTTCTCCGCGAGCGGGTAACCGACGAGGCTGTGCGTAACTTCTATGCGACCAACCCCGAGCAGTTCCAGGCGAAGAAAGTTCATGTGGCGCATATCCTGCTGCGCACTCACCAGGCGATGAGCGAAGCGGAGCGCCAGGCATTGTTGACCAAGGCTCAGGAAGTCTATTCCCGGGCCAACGCTCAGGAAGACTTTGCCCTACTGGCCAAGGAGTACTCCGAGGATCAACTGTCGGCCCAGCAGGCAGGTGACCTGGGATGGCTGCAGGAGGGCGCTATCGACCCGACCTTCAGCAACAAGGTGTTTGCGATGAAGGCAGGTGAGCTCTCAGAACCGGTCGTGACGCCTTTTGGTTTCCATGTGATCAAGGTGATCGAGGGGCCGCAGGTAATCAAGCAGCCGTTCGAGTCGGTCAGCGGTGATATTCGTTATCGCCTCCGTCAGGAAGCGAAGCAGGCCGAGCTGGAACGACTCAGGCAGGCGGCGAAGATCGAGAAGAGTGACAGTGCCGCTAAGGTGACTGCCCAGAGCGAAGATGATCGTGCGCAAGGTTAAGTATGGGCTCTGCGGTGTGTTTGCCGGTTTGCTGCTCACAGGCTGTGAGGGGGACAGCCGGCAGGCTTTGGTAAGTGCACCAGTCGAACCTTCCGCAGCGCTGGCCACGGTGGATGACAGCATCATTACGCGCGATCAGCTGGAACTGACCATCGAGCGTACGCTTGGCGACTCCGCGCCCTTGTTCGCAAGCGCGGAAGTGGAGCGCAAGATTCTCGAGAGCCTCGTGAGCAGCAGAGCCATGGCGTTGCTGGCCGAGCGAGAACTGTCGCCATCCGAACGTGCTCAGCTTGATCTGAAGGCGCAAGCCTATCGTGAGGAATTGCTGGTTCGCCATTATCTGGAGGCGCACGCTACGCCCGAGCCGGTCACCACTGAGCAGGTGGCTGATTACTACAATCGCCACCCGGACGAATTTGGTGGGGGCGTGGAGAGGAGCTTCGAGACGATCTCCAGTAACCAGGTATTGGAAGAGCCTCAACGTAGCGATCTGATCACTTTGCTCAGCGGGCCGTCGGTTCAGGAGCGCGACTGGCAGACGCTGGTGATTGCCTGGCGCAAAACTGGAAAACCGCTCGAGTACCGGCAGAACCGCCTCAAACCCGAGATGCTTCAGCAGCCGTTACGCGGCTTGGTCGAGTCGACCCCGGTAGGAGGTATCGCCCCGTTGCTCGTCGATGACCAATTGTTGTTGGTGCGAGTTACTGATGAGCAGCATTTGCCTGCTAAACCACTGGCTGAAGTAAGCGGAGCCATACGCGAGAAACTCGCGCCGCAGGCACTCAAACAGGCGGTGAAAAGCCTCAGCGCTCAGGCTTTAAAGGAAGTGAAAGTGCAGTACAGCTCGCGTTAGACGAGCAAGTTACCTAGTGCACAGCCGAATGGCTGGCGATTAAAGGAAGCGGCAGGGCAGCCTGTATATAAGCGGACGGAAAGCTATGGGAACGCGGGGGGAGGGCAAGTGTCGCCAGTTACTGGTGGCGCTGGTTTCGGTGTTGTGCGCATGTCTCGGCAGCGCGCAGGCCGCCGAGACATGCCGCGCGGTATTTAGCGGCGGATTGCAAACGCATGGGACGGGCACGCTCACCTTCCAGTGGGGCGGGCAGTTGCTCGGTAACCCGAATACGCTCCTTGATACCGTTCGTGTACAGAATCCTTGGGGTGCCCCTAGCTGCGGTGCGCAGAACTGCCAAGCAAGTGGCCTGGCGGCTGCGAGCCTGGGTAACCTCGCATTCCCCAATTTGACTGCTCAGCATGACCTGCGTGTCAATTATCTGAGCGTTGGCGAGGCCGGTGGCAACGAACTCAATCGCTATCGCGCTATCGAGTTGGATGCCGGCTCCACACTTAGCTTTAACACTCGCCATCAGGCTTATTACATCCAGCGCTTGAGCCTGGCTTATGGCGCCAAGGTGACGCTCGCCCCCGGTCGCTACTGGATCGGCCAACTGGACATGGCATCGAACAGTCAGCTACGGGTCGCCGGCGGTACCGCGAAGGTGATGGTGGCAAACTCCGTCACCCTGCCGTTTCAGGCCAGGATCAACGGGGGCGACGATGGGGTCGGGCGTGCTGAAGCACTGCAACTGTTCGTTCGCGGTAACCTTTCACAAGAGTCCTCCAGCATCGTCAATGCCCTCGCCTATGTCAGTGGGGACTACCGAGCCGCTTCTGCCGCTCGACTGAATGGCGCGTTGAGCGCACGCACTGCTGATATAGGAACATTGGCCAGGGTCGAAACCAACATGGCCGCTATCGGCACGCTTGGTTGGAACGCACAATGTCAGGAGCGCGGTGACCTCGATGGCGACGGCATTCTCGACTTGTTCGACGAAGATACCGACGGTGATGGTTTCGATGACGAACGTGAACGTGTAGCGGGCAGCGACCCTCGTAACGCCCAGAGTGTCCCGGCTATACCACCAGCCTCCACGCAACCGAATCTCTGTGTAGCCGCTTTCGCCAACGGCTTGCAGACTTATGGTGACGATGGCCGTATCAGTTTTGCCTTCAATGCTCAGTTGCGCGATGCGCCCTCGGCATATCTTCCCGCTATGCGGGTCGATAACAGTTTCTCTGTCACAACCCGCAGTTGCGGTACTCAGGATTGCCAAGCCGCGTTAACGTCAGCGGTCGTACCGCTGATGCCTACCTTTCTGAAAACTACCGACAGTTTTCGTCAGGACATCCCATACGCCGGCAATGCGCTGCTCGATGGTACCAGGAAGGAATGGGCACGCCTGAGTGTTGGAGGGATGGCGAGCGTGCGTTTTGGTTCATCAGGCGTTTACCGTCTGCGGGAACTCGAGGTGGGGTACCGCGGTACGTTGGAACTGGCGCCGGGTGACTACTGGGTTGAAAAGCTAACCTTGGGCAGCGAGGCTCGTTTGCTGCCGTCTGGTGGCGGCACAGTACGGTTGCACGTTCTAGGTAATTTTGAATTGCCGTGGCAGGCGCGGATCAACGCCACTGGTTACGAAAAGCCGGGTGATACTTCGCGCATGTTGGTGTTAGCTCAGGGTAATGTGACCCTGGCCTCCAATGCGACTCTGGCAGGCTTCGTTTATGCCCGCGGTAACCTGATCCAACAATACGGCTCCCTTCTCTATGGTGGAGCGGTGGCGCGCAATGTGTCCTTGGAAACCCTCGCGCGTACGCACCATGACCCACTCGGCCTGGCCAAGGTGGATTTCGGCCTGCTATGCGATCTGGATGGTGATGGTATCGGTGACAACCAGGACCCGGATCGCGATGGCGACGGCATCTCCAACGAGTACGAAGAGCAACTGGGCACCGACCCGGACGACCCCAATAGTGTTCCGCCTGATCAGGATGGAGATGGGATTCCCGATGCGCTGGACGACGACCGCGATGGCGACGGCGTGCCCAACGATCAGGATGCTTTCCCGGATGATCCCAACGAGAGCCGCGACCTGGATGGCGACGGGGTAGGCGATAACGCCGATCCGGATCGCGATGGTGATGGCATCTCCAACGAGTACGAAGAGCAACTGGGTACTGACCCGGACGATCCATCTAGCGTGCCGGCAGATCTGGATGGCGACGGTATTCCCGATGCGTTGGACGACGACCGCGACGGCGACGGTGTGCCCAACGATCAGGATGCGTTCCCGGATGATTCCAACGAGAGCCGCGACCTGGACGGCGACGGCATTGGTGATAACGCCGATCCGGACCGTGATGGCGATGGCATCTCCAACGAATACGAAATCCAGTTGGGTACCGACCCGGACGACCCTGCTAGTGTGCCGTCCGATCTGGATGGCGACGGCATTCCCGACGCCCTGGACGACGACCGCGATGGCGACGGCGTGCCCAATGACCTGGATGCCTTCCCGGATGACCCCAATGAGAGCCGCGACCTGGATGGCGACGGCATTGGCGACAATGCTGATTCGGATCGCGATGGCGATGGCATCTCAAACGAGTACGAAGAGCAGCTAGGTACTGACCCTGACGATCCTGCCAGCGTGCCGTCCGATTTGGATGGTGACGGCATTCCTGACGCGTTGGATGACGATCGCGATGGCGACGGTGTGCCCAACGATCAGGACGCCTTCCCGGATGACCCCAACGAGAGCCGCGACCTAGACGGTGACGGCATCGGTGACAACGCCGACCCGGATCGTGACGGCGATGGCATCTCCAACGAATACGAAATCCAGCTCGGTACCGACCCGGATGACGCGAGCAGCGTGCCGGCCGACCTGGATGGCGACGGCATTCCCGATGCGCTGGACGATGACCGTGATGGAGACGGTGTGCCCAACGACCAGGACGCCTTCCCGGACGACCCCAATGAGAGCCGCGACCTGGACGGCGACGGCATCGGCGATAACGCCGACCCGGATCGCGACGGCGATGGCATCTCCAACGAGTATGAAATCCAGCTCGGCACCGATCCGGATGACGCGAGCAGCGTGCCGTCCGATCTGGATGGCGACGGTATTCCCGATGCGTTGGATGACGACCGCGACGGTGACGGTGTGCCCAACGACCAGGATGCGTTCCCGGATGACCCCAACGAGAGCCGCGACCTGGATGGCGACGGTATAGGCGATAACGCCGATCCGGATCGCGATGGTGATGGCATCTCCAACGAGTACGAAGAGCAACTGGGTACTGACCCGGACGACCCATCTAGCGTGCCGGCAGATCTGGATGGTGACGGCATTCCCGATGCGTTGGTCGCCGACCGCTACGGTGTCGGTGTGGCCAACGACCAGGACGCCTTCCCGGATGACCCCAACGAGAGCCGCGACCTGGATGGCGACGGTATAGGCGATAACGCCGATCCGGATCGCGACGGCGATGGCATCTCTAATGAGTACGAAGAGCAACTGGGTACCAACCCAGACGATCCGGCTAGCGTTCCGGCAGATCTGGAT